>DBGDEA010000001.1:0-22625 GCA_048342875.1 Collinsella sp.
CTGAACAATCGCAAGTGTCCGGCGAGGGGGCGGCTTTGTAAAGCCGTTTGGCCCCACCCGCATAGCGGGTGGTTTCTGATGCGGCGCGCTGCGCGCCCCGCACAGGCTAAAGCCCGTAAGAAAAAGCTCGGAAGCAATTTTGCTTCCGAGCTGCAAGTTCTTGGTCGCGGGGGCAGGATTTGAACCTACGACCTCCGGGTTATGAGCCCGGCGAGCTACCAGACTGCTCCACCCCGCAATGTCTGGGCGCTTCATGTGCGCAAGAAAGAATATTACGCGGGAGTTCGGTAAGCGGCAAGGAAAATCTCGTAGAGCATAATTCCTTCATATTTAAAACCCCTCAGCCCCTATCACCGTAAACGAATCGCAGCCGAGCGCCGTCGGCGGCGCGTATACAATGGTGCGCGTCCTTTTATGCCAACACTGGGAGTAGACATGCTGCTCGCTATCGATATGGGAAACACGCAGACGGCCATGGGCCTGTTTGACGGAGACGAGCTGGTGCAGTCGTGGCGTATGCCCACCGACCGCTCCTATACCGCCGACGAGATCCACGTGCGCCTGATGGGTTTCTTTAAGATGTACGGCCTTTCGCTCGATGCGGTCGACGCAATCGCCTTTGCGGGCGTGGTGCCGCAGCTCTCGCGCGAGTGGCACGCCGTGGCCGACCGCATTGCCGCGGACGCCATCGTCATCGGGCCGCAGACGGCCGCGGTGACCAAGCTGCGCGCGGCGCGCCCCCAGGCCGTAGGTGCCGATCGCGTCGCCAACGCCGTCGCTGCCGAGACCTTCTACGGCGCGCCGGCAATCGTGGTGGACTTTGGCACCGCGACCAATATCGACGTCATCGATGAGGACGGTTATTACATTGGCGGAGCGATCGCGCCGGGCATTCGCATCTCCATGGACGCGCTTGCCGCCCGTGCCGCCAAGCTCGCCAGCGTGCCGCTCGAGGCACCCGAGCACGCCATCGGCCGCGACACCGAGGAATGCATCAAGGTCGGCGCCGTGGTGGGCGCCGCCGCCATGGCCGAGGGCCTGGTCGCGCGCATGAAGCGCGAGCTGGGTCGTGAGGACGCCACGGTTATCGCCACAGGCGGTCTCGCCAGCATCGTCGCCGATTCGACCGATGCCTTCGACGTGGTCGACGGACAGCTCACCATCAAGGGTATCTGCGAAATCTACCGCCGCATGCAGGAGCTGGGATAGAGCAGGGGCTTAAGTCGAGCACGGGCGCGAGCGGCGAACTAAGCAATGCATTGGTCCTATTCCTCAAAATCGAAAATTTTTCAGTTTTGAGGAATAGGCTTTCCGCTACGCCTAGCCGCACAACCACCTCGCCAGGTCCACGATCTGCACTCCGTCGCAATCCGTGGCCTCGTGATGCGTGCGGGCGAGAATCATCTTGGGATACGCATCGCCAATGCTCAGCAGTGGCGAAATCTCGCGTTCAAATGTCTTATCCGAGCTGATGTCGTCGCTCACCTGAATGTAGAGTTTCTCGCTCCGCTTGATTGCTACAAAGTCTATTTCCTTTTTATAGAGCACGCCGACGTATACCTCGTATCCGCGACGCAGCAGCTCGATTGCCACCATGTTCTCGTATACGCGTCCCCAATCCATATCACGTGTACTAAGAAGCGCATATTTAAACGCATGGTCCGCCAGATAGTACTTCTCGCCGCTCTTAAGGTATTTTTTGCCGCGAATGTCGTACCGACGAACTTTATAGAAGGCAAACGCATCGCACAGGTACCCCATGTACGTGCCGACCGTCTTGTTCGTAATCTTTAGCCCATCCGCATTTAATGCATCAGTAATGTTGCGTGCCGACGTAATGTTGGAAACGTTGTCCATCATGTAATCGGCAATGCGCAGCAGCGCCGATTCGTTTCTCACGTTATGCCGCTGCACGATATCTCTCACAATGAGCGTCTTGAAGACGTTGGAGAGATATTGATAGCGCTGCTCCTGCAGTGGATAAGGGTAAGAGCCGGACATACCGCCGGTTCTCGCGTACTCATCGAAGTCGCGGTCGACCTCGCCCTCGTCGCCATAGAGACGATACTCCTCAAACGAGAATGGGAAAACCTCGATCTCGAACGTACGCCCCGTAAAGAGCGTCGACAGATCGCTCGACAGCAAAAAGCCATTCGATCCGGTGATGAAGATGTCGTACTGCTCGGATGCGTGAAGGCTGTTGATCGCACGTTCAAAGCCGTCGCACATCTGAACTTCATCGATAAGCAGAAAGTTTTGTTTGCCGGACACTCGATGCTCTTTTACATAGGCGAGCAGCGCGTGATACTCGAGCAGATTCTCGAACTCATCGAGGTTGTAGTTGATATGGATGACATTCGAATTGGACAGATTTGCCTCCACGTAATCGCGGAGGGCCTCGAGCAATTTTGATTTACCGCTACGACGGATGCCCGTGATGACCTTGATGTCCGGCACGCCAATAAGGCTCGTCAACGTGTCCATATATGACGTTCTATTGATGAGTTTCATTGGGGCCTCCTCGCGGTCTTTTATCGCTATTCCTCAAAATTGAAAAATTTTCAGTTTTGAGGAATAGGCTCTATAGCGAATATACCTCGCGAAAGACCGAGCTGCCTTAATCCTATTCCTCAAAAACGAAAATTTTTCAGTTTTGAGGAATAGGGCGCTGGCAACCCATTCCCCAGATAGGCGAAACCCTCCCCGGCACAGGCCGAGGAGGGTCTTGTTGTCATGTCTATCTTTGGGCGCGAACGCCCCGCGCTACAGCCCGCGAATGCGCACGGCCTCGGGCGGAAACTCCTGCTCGCCGGCATCGGTCTTAATGGTCGCGCGACCCCAGATGTCCAGGCCCGCAAACACACCGACCGCAAGCGGCAAGCCGTTGGGCGACACCGCCGCAACTTGGCGGCCCAGCAGCGGCACCATGTCGAAGTACTCGCCCAACACGGGGGCCAGCGGACCGGCAGCGCCCTGCGGCGTGTTGGCAACAACCGCCCAAGCGTCCACGCGGGCCAGCACGGCGGCGGCCAGCGTCTCGACCAGCGCTTCGTCAGCCACGTCCACACCAAGCTCGCCCAGCGCCGAACGCTCAATATCCACCGTCACGGTACCGAACATGCCCGCAGCAGCGGCACCGCCGTTCACGGCAACACGCGCGAGCGACGTCTCAAACGCAGGCGCACCGCACACGATATCGCTCGGCCACCGGATACCCACCTTGCCGGCAAGGCCCAGGCCCGGCGTCGACACTGTGCCCACAAGCGCATCCATCATGCCCATTGCGGCCACAAACGGCAGGCCGTGGAAGGCGTGCATATTCACATCCGGACGCACGACCAGCGAAAACGTCAGCGAAGCATCGCCCGCGCTCCACGCGCACCAGCCCGCGGACACGCCCTCGCGGCCCGCGTTACGCGCCGCGTCGAGCTCGGTGCCGGCGGCAACAGCATTCATCTCGATCATCTACATACGCCCCAATTCGCCAACGATATGGCCCACGCGGTCCTCGGGCTCCTTGACCTCGACACCGTTGTAGCGGAAGAACCGCGCCGGGTCGTGCATCAGGTCCTCGAGCGGCACCAGCACAAAATCGCGCTCGCCGATCAGTGGATGCGGCAGGCGCAGCTTTTTGCCGCCGTGGGTCTCGCCGTCCATCCACAGCAGGTCCAGGTCGATGGTGCGCGGACCGTTGGCCTTGGCCTTTTTGGAGCGGTCGCGCCCCAGCTCGGCCTCGATCTTCATGAGCTCGTCGAGCAGCACCAACGGCGCCAGCTCGGTCTTGATCTCGATGACGGCGTTGGCAAACGCGTCCTGGCGCGTCTCGTAGGCAGGCTCGCTCTCGTAGATCTTGGAGGAGTTGGACACGCAGGTGAGTGGAATCTCGGCGATCATCTCGCGTGCGGCGCGGATGTTGTCGCAGCGATGCCCCAAGTTGGAGCCCACTGCCACAAACGCGCGGCGCGGCTGCGGCTTGGCAACCGCCCAGTAACCGTTCAGGAACTGCGCAAAACCCGCGGCGTCGTGCACGCGCACGATGTTGGCACCGGCCTGGATGGCGCCCAGGCACACGCCAAACGTAGCGGCATCGCGCTCGGCGGCCTCGGTCACGCCCGAGACGGCGCCCACAAAGCGCTTGCGCGACACGGCGCACATGAGCGGATAGCCCAGTGACGCCATCTTGGCAGTCTCGCGCTGGATGACGATGTCCTCGTTAGCCGACTTACCAAAGCCCGGGCCAGGATCGATGCAGATGCGGTCGCGCGACACGCCGGCATGGATGAGCGTGCGGGCCTGGTCGGACAGAAAGCCCATGACGCGGCGCATGATGGGCGCCGAATCGGGCAGAGTGAAGCGGCGGAGCTGCGAGGTGGGCACGTAGGCTTCCTCGCGGCGGGCGCTGCGGCGCATCATGGCGGCCAGGCGGTCATTGGACTCCGATGCGGCCTCGGGCGCGGGCGCGACGGTCTCGGCGGCAGCAGCCTGCTCGGCGGCCGGCGTCTCCTGCTCGCTTGAAGGCTCGGACGTGGGCTCCGGTTCGCCAAACGGCAACGAGGGCTGCACCACGCCGCCCGGAAGCTTGGCCTCCGGCTTAGGCTCGCCCAGCAACTTGCCGCGACGGCGGCGAGCCGGCTTCTCGGCCTCACGCGCGGCCTCGGCAGCCGCCTCGCGCGCCTTCTCGGCAACAAACGCCGCTGCCGAGGTATCGAGCTGCACCGTTGCGTGCGTGCGGGCGGGCGCGGCGACCTCGCCGGCATGCATCACGATGACGCCGCAGGTGCTCGTCTTAACGAACTCGACCATCTTGGGATCAGTGAAGCCCGTCACGTCGTTGACGATCGAGGCGCCGCAGCGCACGGCCGCCTTGGCAACCGCCACATGACGCGTGTCGATCGAGACGATGGCGCCCTCCTTGGCCAGCGCACGCACCACGGGCAGCACGCGGCGAGCCTCCTCGTCGGGGTTGACCGGGGTAAAGCCGGGGCGCGTGGACTCGCCGCCCACGTCGATGATGTCGGCGCCGGCGTCGAGCATCGCCAGGCCGTACTCGATGGCGGCATCCGGGTCGAAGTGCTCCCCGCCATCGCTAAACGAATCGGGCGTCACGTTGAGGACGCCCATGATGCGCGGACGGTCAAAGCTGAGCTCATACTTTCCGCACCGCCATGTCTTGCTGTCGTTCGCCATGAACATCCTCCTAAAATGCCCACGCCGCCGAGCTTGGGGAGCTGGCGGCGGGGTCGCTTTGCACTCAGTCTTTCTATTGTATCCGCGCGCGCGGGCTAGAACGCAAACGCGGCCGCGATGTCGCAAGAAATCAGCAGGTCGGCATTTGCATCCTGATCGGTGGGAGCAAGGTTGCAAATGGCCAGCGTATCGCCGGTAAAGTAACGCGTAAGGCCCGCCGCCGGATACACCACGAGCGAGGTCCCGCCCACGATGAGGGCATCGGCCGCGGCGATGGCGGCAACGGCACCGGTCAACACATGCTCGTCGAGCGGCTCTTCGTAGAGCACCACATCGGGCTTAATGCGCCCGCCGCACGCAGGACACACGGGCACGCCCGCGGCGTCCTCGTGCTCGCGCGAGCAAATCCATTCGGCGCTGTAGACTGCGCCGCACGTCTGGCAGACATTGCGGTGGACCGAGCCATGCAGCTCGAACACGCGCTGCGAGCCGGCCATCTGATGCAGGCCGTCGATATTTTGCGTCACCACGGCATTCAGCTTGCCGGCGCGCTCCAGCTCGGCCAGCCTGGTGTGGCAGCGGTTGGGCTTGGCGCCAAGCGCAATCATCTTGGTGCGGTAGAAGTCGAAGAACTCGGCCGGATGCGCCTCGTAAAAGCTATGCGAGAGCATGGTCTCGGGCGGGTAGGCAAACTGTTGGTGATATAGGCCGTCCACGCTGCGGAAATCGGGGATGCCACTCGCCGTGGAAACGCCCGCGCCGCCAAAGAAGACCACGCGCTTGTGGGTGCCGAACAGCTCCGCCAGCGCGGCGGAGGCCTGTTTGGAGTCCGTTATCGCCTGCGTCATATGAGTCCTCCGTCCTTGTTGGTCGGGCAGCGTCGGGCGATGTCCCAGCATGCGGCCTTTGGGTCAGCACGCGCGGTGCCCACCACCGCCCCTGTTGCGCTAATCTTAAGCCTGCCAACCCCGTCGAAAGGACACCATGCCTCAGACTTACACTTTCGCCTCGTGGAACGTCAACGGCCTGCGCGCCGTGCTCAAAAAGGACCCGAGCTTTATCCAGATCGCGCAAGAACTCGACGTCGATATCCTGGCGTTGCAAGAGACCAAGTTGCAAGAAGGCCAGGTTGATATTGACCTGCCCGGCTATCGCCAAACCTGGAGCTACGCCGAGCGTAAAGGCTATTCGGGCACTGCGGTCTTTAGCCGCCAGGAACCGCTGCGCGTGCTGCACGCCGACGCGCTGTTACCCTACGCCGGCGAGGGCGAGGCGGGCGAGCTCGTCGCCCAAGCCGCAACCGAGGGCCGCGTCTGCGCGCTGGAGTTCGACAAGTTCTGGTTTGTGGATGTCTACACTCCCAACGCGCAAAACGAACTCGCCCGCATCGACGTGCGCATGGCCTGGGACGATGCCTACCGCGACTTTTTGAGCGCGCTCGAGCGCGAGACCGGCAAACCCGTCGTGACCTGCGGCGACTTTAACGTTGCGCACGAGGAGATCGACCTTAAGAACCCCAAGTCCAACCGCGGCAACGCAGGCTTTTCGGACGAGGAGCGCGGCAAGTTTACCGAGCTGCTCGACGCCGGCTTTACCGATACCTGGCGCTCGGCAAATCCGGACGTCGAGGGCGTCTACAGCTGGTGGAGCTATCGCTTTAATGCCCGCAAGAACAACGCCGGCTGGCGCATCGACTACTTCCTGGTAAGCGACGCAATCGCCGCCAACGTTCGCGACACCGGTATCCGTGGCGACATCTTTGGCAGCGACCACTGCCCCGTCACCCTCACGCTAGAGCTCTAGCCCCAAGTAATTCCTGGGGGGACAGAGGAAAACAGATCATGTGACCCCTCTCCCCCTATAAGGTGCGGTGGAATAGTTCCTGTTTGGGCAGCAAATAGCCAAAAACGAGAACTATTCCACCGCAAGTTCGTGAGGAAACGCGAAATGCCTTACAGCCCGTATTTCACGACGACACGGTTAATGCGACGGCACCAGGGCTTGTACAAGGCGGCCAAAAACACGCAGGTCGCGAGGCCGTGTGTGATATCGAACGGCACTGCCGTGGCAAGACGCGCCACGACGCCCGCCCACGTGAGCGGTTGTACAAAACCGATAATGTCGTACGCGTTGATCACCACGCCGTACAGCAGACCCGAAGCAAAGCCGTACGCCATCAGCGCCGGCATGCGCACGGTTCCATCCGCACGGTCGAACGCACCGGCATGCGCCAGCGCACCGCCAACATAGCCAACCAGGCCCCAGGCATACATCTGCCATGGCGTCCACATGCCCTGCCCAAAAAAGAAATTGCTGGTCAGTGCTGCCAACGCGCCGACCATGAAGCCGTTGCGACGCCCGAGCGTCGCCCCGGCGATGATGGCGATGGCGCTCACGGGTTTAAAGTCGGGAATGGGGCCGAACAAGATGCGGCCCGCCGCCGCCAGCGCCGCCAGCACCAGCGTGGGCATAATCTGGCGCAGGCCCGGTCGCGACGCCTCATAGCCTGCAAAGAACAGCGCAAGCACCAGCGCCACCACGACAAGCATGGCGAGCGCCGCCTGCTCAACGCCCGCCAGCAACGCCGTTGCCATCACCGCCGGCACCGCCAACAACAGCGGAATCTCCAGTTTTGTGAGTAAACGCGAGAAACGACAGTCCGTCATCCCATCACGCCCTATAGAACACGTTGTCGGCAAAGAAGTCGGCCGGGGGCTCCACGCAGGCAATCTCGCCGTCAAACATCATGGCGACGTCGTCGGCTACCTGCTCGGCAAAGTCCAAATCGTGCGTAGCCATGATGACGGTGCCGCCTGCCTGCGCGTGCTTGCGCAAAGCGCAGGCGATGATGCGGCGGCTCTCCAGGTCCAAGCCCTTCGTGGGCTCGTCAAGCAGCAGCAGCTCGGGGCCGATCAGCAGCAGCTTTGCCAGTGCGAGCAGCTGGCGCTGTCCGCCCGAGAGGTCGTAGGGGTGGCGCGTCTCCAGGCCGTCCAGCCCCAAGCTCGCCGCGCGCTCCCGCGCCACGGTCTCGTCATATCCGCAGGCTGAAGCCCATTCCATCAGCTCGTCGCACACCGTCTCGGCAACCAGCAATGCTTTGGGATTCTGAGGCAGCAACGCCGCCGAGGCCGCTCCGCGCACCATGCGGCCGCGCTGCAGCTTGGCGGTCTTCGCCAGCACCGAGAGCATCGTCGACTTACCGCATCCGTTGCCGCCCACGATCGCATGCACCGCACCGGCCGAAAACGACGCATCGAGCCCACGCAACACCCAGCCGGACGCTCGATCGTAGCGAAACCAACCTTCCGACAGGGTGGTAGCCGACCCAGCGTGCATTTTTTGGAGTATTCTGCTTCCATCCGTGCGCGAGAAGGCTTCCAAGCCGTTCTCGAGCGACGTTTGCGCCACAAATTCGGACGATTTGTCCAATTCCAATCTTTTTTTCGCGCTCGATACGCCCCCGGGCGGCTCCAGAGAGCCCAAATTGTCCTCACGCCTGCTGAATACTCCGTTTTTTGCACATCGGATGGCACCCCACCCCAACGTGTCATCGGAAAACAGCGATTCTCGGCGTCCCAAAGATGCCATATCCGCCGCCTCGTGCACGCGGCCATCCTCAATCCGGTACGCACACGTCGCGTATTCGAGCATTGGGCGCGGCTGATGCGTCGCCACAACAACCGTGCAGCCCAGCTCGCGATTCACACGAAACAGCGCGTGCAGAAAATTCTTCTCGGCAACGGGATCGAGCTGAGACGTGGGCTCGTCGAGTAACAGCACACGCGGACGCAGCGCCAGAACGGCGGCAAGCGACAGCAGCTGCTTGCGGCCACCCGAAAGCGTATCGGTATCGCGATGAAGCCAGTCCTCCAGACCAAAGAAATAGCTGGTCTCGGCAACACGGCGGCGCATCTCGTCGCGCGACACACCCAGATTCTCTAGGCCAAACGCCATCTCGTGCCACACGGTCTCGCACACGATCTGGTTCTCGGGATCCTGGAACACATAGCCCACGCGCTCCGCAGACGCGCGCACGTCCATGTCGGCAACGTTCTCGCCCAGCACGCGCGCATCGCCAGTGCGCTCGCCCGCCGGAGCGATCTCGGGCTTGAGCAGCGACAGCAGCGTCGACTTACCCGATCCGGTACCGCCGACAAGCAGCGCAAATGCACCTTGAGGAACAGACCAGTCGAGCCCCTCGAGCACCGCATCATCAGCCCCGGGGTAGGCAAAGCTCAGGCTCCGCACCTCAATCGCCGGCATATCCGGGCCGCACGCCGCGCCCGACACCGGGCCCCTATCCAACCGAGCCATCAGCCAAACCTCTTCTTATCAATCGCGTGCAACGCGCAAGGCAGCACCATCCAGGCAGCGTACACGACATAGCCCGGCCACGGCGCCGGCACCGAGAGCTGCGGATAAAACGAATACTGCGTCGTCGCGGTCCATGCCACTGCCACCACAGCGGCGCCAAACAGCGCAAGCCCCACCAGCGCGGCAACATCGCCGCGCCCCAGCCGGTACCGCGCATACGTCGTACGACGCGTCGCGGCACCCCACCCGCGCGAGCGCATCGCGTCCGCGCGCTCCAGCGAATCTTCCATGCCCCAGCCCATCAACACACTCGATGCCCGCAGGCGCGAGCGCACGGGGTCGGCCGGCGCGCGCCCCGGCACGTCAATCGCATCTTGCACCGCCAGCACCGTGCGGCCGCGGCGCAAAAACTGCGGGATAAGCCTCATGCATATCGAGATCATGAGCGCAATCACCGGCGCGGCGTTGCCTAACAGTGCGAGTACCTTGTCGTATTCGAGCATCGACGCCGCGGCCTCAAACCACAGCACGCTCGCCACAAACAGCCCGCCCATGCACAGGCCGTATACCATGCTTTCCAGATACACCGCGCGCATGCCAATACGGAACAGCTCCGTCGAGCCCGAGGCGTTAAACAGCGGATTGACCAGCGCGATAATCAAAATCACCGGCAACTGCCAGCGGAGTGCGCCCAGCGTGCGGGCAGCCCCACGCGTCGCAAATCCATACGCCAGCCCGCCTGCGAGCGACAGCGCGATTAGCACCGGTTGCATCGAGAACATGGTGAGCCCCAGCGTCAGCACTATATAGAGTGCCGGCACAGCCGGATGCGACATCGAGAACGCCGCGACGGGCTCGCCGCCAAACTCCTCTCGCATGTTGTCCACGGGCACCCCCGCCCCCTCGCTCAAAAGACAACTCCGCAGCACCGCCAACGCCGCACGCAAGCAGTGCAAACGCCACGCCGGCGGCGCAAGCCTCAACCGCCGCAAACCAATCGTTACGCGCTCAACATATGCCTGCGGTATCATATTGCGCCGTGTATCGTTTCCAAACACACGTCTCTATAACGTAACAGGAGATCACATGGACGCAACCGCAATTATCCTCGCTGCCGGCGAGGGCACCCGCATGAAGTCGAACCACTGCAAGGTTTCGCACAAGATCCTGGGCAAGCCCATGGTTCAGTGGATCGTCGACGCCACCATCAAGGCCGGCTGCAGCCGCGTCGTGGTCGTCATCGGCAGCCACGCCGACGAGATGCGCGCCCTCATCGACGGCGCCTACGCCAACAGCGCCACCAAGGTCGAGTGCGTCGAGCAGACCGAGCGCCTGGGCACCGGCCACGCCGTGAAGGTCGCGCTCGAGGCCTGCGGCATCACGCAAGGCCCCGTCGTCGTGCTCAACGGCGACTTGCCGCTCATCACCGCCGACACCGTCGCCAAGTTCGCGCAGACCGTCGCCACCGGCGAGCTCGCCTGCACCGTCATGACCATGACCCCGCCCGACCCCTTTGGCTACGGCCGCATCAAGCTGGGCGCCGATGGTCAGATCGAGCGTATCATCGAGCAGAAGGACTGCACGCCCGAGCAGGCCGCCACGCTGCTGGAGTGCAACGCCGGCTGCTACGCCTTCGACGGCGCGCAGCTCGCCGCACACATCAACGAGATCGACAACGACAACGCGCAGTCCGAGTACTATCTGCCCGACATGCTCGGAATCCTCAAGGGTCACGGCCAGGCGGTCTCCATCTTCCACTGCGATGACTACCGCGACGGCCTGGGCGTCAACAGCCGCATTCAGCTCGCGCAGCTCACCGCTATCGCGCGCGACCGCATCAACGAGCACTGGATGGTCGAGGGCGTTACCTTCATCGACCCCACGCAGGCCTGGATCGGCCCCGATGCCGTTATCGGCCGCGATACCGTCGTGTGGCCGCAGACGCATCTGATTGGCCACGTCACCGTGGGCGAGGAGTGCCAGCTCGGCCCCAACAGCCGTCTCACCGACACCACCGTCGGCAGCGGCTGCACCATCGATGAGACCATCGCCATCGAGGCCGTCATCGAGAACGGCGTCGACTGCGGCCCGCGCGCCTACCTGCGCCCGGGCACCCACATGCTCGACGGCTCCAAGGCCGGCACGCACGTGGAGATCAAGAAGTCCACGATCGGCGAGGGCTCCAAGGTGCCGCACCTGTCCTACATCGGCGACACCACCATGGGCTCCGGCGTCAACGTGGGCGCGGGCTCCATCACCTGCAACTACGACGGCGTGCACAAGCACAAGACCGTCATCGGCAAGGACGCCTTCATCGGTTCCGACACCATGATGGTCGCGCCCGCCCAGATCGGCGACGGCGCGCTCGTGGCCGCCGGCTCCGTCATCACCGAGCCGGTCCCGGCCGACGCACTTGGCCTGGGCCGTGCCCGTCAGGTAAACATTGAGGGCTGGGCCGCCGATTACCGCCGCCGTCTGCACGAGGACGACGAGGTATAACGTTTTACCAAGCATCTAAGGAGCTGTTCCCATGGGGGCGGCTCCTTTTTCTATCGTGACCTGCGCAACCGGATGAGTGGTCGGTTCGTGTCCGTTGACGGTAAAGACGTTATCAAGACCCGATTAACCCCGTCGCGCGGTTACAATGCAACAAGGCATCTATATGGCATTCGATATAAAGGAGAAGGGTAATGCCGATTAATGATCCCGAGAAGTCGGAGAATATGCGCAAGTCCATCCGCGTGTATTCCGGTTCCTCCAACCGTCCCCTCGCTCAGAAGATTGCTGAGTACCTTGGGGTCGAGCTTTCGGGCCTTACGCTAAAGCAGTTCGCCAACGGTGAGATTTACGCCCGCTACGACGAGACCGTCCGCGGCGCCGACGTCTTCCTGATTCAGTCCGTGGCCGGCGGCAACGTCAACGACATGCTCATGGAGCTGCTCATCGCCACCGACGCTGCCAAGCGCGCATCCGCCCGCTCCATCACCGCCGTTATCACCCACTACGGCTATGCCCGCCAGGACCGCAAGGCCGGCCCGCGCGAGCCCATCACCGCCCGCCTCGTCGCCAACCTGCTCGAGCGCGCCGGCGTCAACCGCATCATCACCCTCGACCTGCACCAGGGCCAGATCCAGGGCTTCTTCGATATCCCGGTTAACCACCTGTCCGCACTGCCGCTGTTTGGCCAGTACTACAACGACATGCACTTCGACACCGACAACCTGGTTGTCGTCTCCCCCGACGTGGGCCGCGCCAAGGCCGCCAAGAAGCTGTCCGACATGCTCGGCTGCGACCTGGCCATCGCCCACAAGGGCCGTCCGCGCCACAACGCCGCCGAGGTCATGGGCATCATCGGTGACATCAAGGGCAAGACCTGCATCATCAACGACGACATGATCGACACCGCTGGCACCCTGTGCGCCAACGTCAAGGAGCTCAAGGCTATGGGCGCTGGCGACATCTACGTCTGCGCCACCCACGGCATCTTCTCCGGTCCGGCCATCGAGCGTCTGAACGACGCCCCGATCGTCGAGTGCCTCGTCACCGACGCCATTCCCGTCGAGGTCGGCGGCAAGATCAAGACCATCTCGGTCGCCGAGGAGTTCGCTCAGGCCATCTCCGCCGTTTACCACGAGGAGCCCGTCTCCACGCTCGTCGGCGGCGATTTCGCGCTGTAGCCTGCCGCGCATCATCTTTGATGCTTTTAAAGGGTCGGAAGCGAGCTTCCGACCCTTTTTCTATCCCTCGCCAACCTTCCCTGGACAATTAGTTCAGATACGTATTTTTTAAAGCTCCAAAGGACCGTTCGGAGCCTTCTGAGCTCCCCAGCGGATGCCATGCCGTCCAAATCTCATCGTTCTCGAGTACAACCGCTGCATATTTACCCTCAAATCGCCCTCAAGGGCCTTAGGCACGCCTCGAACGCCCGCCGCCTTATACGTATCTGAATTAACCGTCCAGTAGCTATCGTCAACCTTCGCGGCAGAGCTCAATTTCCTGCAATCCCCTCAACCGATTTCATAACACCCAGCCGTTCATGGCGCGCAGCGCCCCGCTGAGCGAAAAGAACGGTATGGGGGTCGCATTCTGCCGCCAACTTAGTACGTTATAGCTATGACGACCGTGATTTCACATTTCTCCGCCCTCCGCGCAATTCGTCGCGCACGACGGGCGTACTCTGCCCTACCCTGGGACTCCGTTGATAGTGAACAGCAAGCACAGGCCTTGGCTAGCTGCATTCCCAATAATGACGCGATAGACTTTGGCGCACTTTCGATACTCGATGCCTGGAATGAAGATGATTCCGAACTACTCGATCTTCTCGTTTCAGACGAAGACAACAGACGCCCCGACAAGCGGCTTCTTCAGCATATTCTCACCGCTCCGCTTCCTGAAGGTGCAATTATGCACGTCGAGGCCGACATCTACGCAACGTCTCCTGCCGTGACAGCCATGCTTTGTTCCAAAAATGAATCAGTCGCCAAAACCTTGATGCTTCTCATGGAACTGCTCGGAACCTACTCCCTTCCTCCCGGGGCAACATACCCCATTGCCCATGACGACATCTGGCCCAAGGGCGATGGCTGCGCAGCGACGGGCGATCTTGATTGCTTGGGCAACCAGTCGGTGGTCGAGCAACAGAACGAAACCCGCTATGAACAGGCACACTACAAATGCGAGCCCGCCACAACTATCGAAGAGCTTGAGGCGGTTGCACGCTTCGCCAAAAGTAGCTCATACACATCGTTTCGCACGGCAGTCAAACTTGCCCGACCCGGATCTGCATCCCCAGCCGAATCCCTAATGTTTGCCGTTCTCGGAGCGCCCATGCGCTTTGGAGGATTCGGATGTTGCAGTCTGCCCATGGGAGGCCTGCTACTCAACTATCGAATCGACTTCGACACTCTTGCGGTCAACATGTCCTCGGGCATCCCCTATGCCATCTGCGACCTATATTGCCCGGCAGCCGGAGTCGACAACGAATACAACGGAATTGGGCATGAGCTTCAAAACGCTCGCATCCACGATGGCAATCGAAATAATGGCCTCAAGGCAATGGGCATCCACGTCCTGGTTATCAATCGCGACCAAATGAAAGACCTTGTTGCACTCGAAGCCTTCGCCCAAACGATGCATCGACTCGCGGGAGTCCGATTCCGATACCGTATCAAGGGCTATCGCAAGCGTCAGGCCGCTTGGCTCAACGCTCTGCGGGCCGGAATCGGCCTTGCGCCGGTCTAAACGGCGAATCACCCGCGCGCCGCCGAACAGGACTGGACAGTTAGTTCAGATACGTATAGATGGACACATTGAATTAGGCTGTTTTGCAGCTATCTCTATACCATTCGCCCTATTTGAAGGCAGGGTAGACTTCAAAACAGCGCCATATGGACTAACTAAAGCTCCGAAACAACGTATCGGCATTGAATTGAGCACTTCGAGTCCTCAGAACTTATACGTATCTGAACTAACTGTCCACCTCTGATTTCGACGGCCGTCCAAACGCCCCTAAACGCCCTCAATTACCCTCCATTTGACAGCGGCAACAGGGTCGCTCACCATAGCAGGCGACAAATCAACGAAAGGATGAACATGGCAGCTGCACAGCCGCTTAAGATTCGCATGGTTGCCGGACTTGGCAACCCTGGCGAGGAATATGCCGAGACCCGTCACAACGCTGGTTTCAAAGCAATCGACGAGCTGGCCCGTCAGGCCGGCGTCACGTACTGGAAAAACCAAGCAGGCGCCGAGGTCGCGCTCATCAACATCAACGATCCCGAGGAAGAGGGCGGCAAGCGCCAGATTGTACTGGTCAAGCCGCAGTCGTACATGAACACCTCGGGCGGGCCCATCTCCAAACTCTGCCGTGAGTACAAGATCAAGGCCGAGGAGCTGCTCGTCATCCACGACGAGCTCGATATTCCCGCCGGCGACGTGCGTGTTAAGGTGGGCGGCGGCCATGCCGGTCACAACGGCCTGCGTTCCATCATCGACAAGATGGGCAGCCGCGACTTCAGCCGCATCCGCACCGGCATCGGCAACCCTCCCGGTAAGATGGCCGTCGCCGACTACGTGCTTAAGCAGCTGCGCGCCCGCGAGGCCGAGGATTTCCAGGACACCTGCGCCCGCGCCGCAGATGCCGCCGGTCTGGCCATCGTCCACGGCGTAATCTACGCCCGCGATCACGTAAACGGCGCCGCTTCCGCAAACGGCAAGCACTAGAACCTACTATTTAGGGACAGGTTTATTTTGGCAGGTTTTACCTGCGGAAACGCCCCAGTTGCGGCATCGCAATCAACCGCGCGCCGACATACACGCATAACGCTCCAAAGGGGGCCGGCCTCATCACAACCCGAGGCCGGCCCCCTTTGCCGTTTTACCTGATAAAACCGACCAAAATAAACCTCTCCCCCTTTGGTAGGCCAAAGTGGATAAACCCTGCTCCCAACCGCCGAAGATACACGTAAGCGACATGTCCATGAGGGTATAATTTGCACCGTATGTCTGCACAACGCCTGTGCGCGTACGGTTTTATTCGGGCTACCGTCCATTTCCGTGGAGGCACGGTTCGGCGGCCCTAACAAGAGAGGGGTTCTATGTATAAGATCCTGGAGAAGACGCAGTTCTCGGAGAAGGTGTTCAAGTTCCGCATCGAGGCGCCTGCAATCGCCAAGCATGCGCACGCTGGACAGTTCCTCATGGTTCGCGCCAACGAGACGGGCGAGCGCGTCCCGTTTACCCTGGCTGGCTGGAACGGTGACGAGGGCTGGGTCGAGTTCATCTTCATGGTGATCGGCAAGACCACCGAGATGCTGTCCACCTACGAGGCCGGCGAGTCGCTGCGCGACGTCGTGGGCCCGCTGGGCGTTCCCACCGAGATGGCCGAGGGCCCCTGCGCCGTCATTGGCGGCGGCGTCGGCCTGGCAATTGCCTTCCCGGTCGCCAAGCACCTGGTCGAGACCGGTCACGAAGTTCACGCCATCATGGGCGCCCGCACCAAGGACCTCCTGCTCATGGAGGACCAGTTCCGCGAGCTCCTCGACGAGGACCACATCCACATCACCACCGACGACGGCTCCTACGGCGAGCAGGGCGTTGTTACCGCTCCGCTGGAGCGCCTGCTGCAGGACAAGGCCGTGAGCCAGGTCTTCTGCGTCGGCCCCGTTCCGATGATGAAGTTCTCGACCCTCACCGCCCAGAAGTACGACACCCCCATCACCGCGTCCCTCAACCCCATCATGGTTGACGGCACCGGCATGTGCGGCTGCTGCCGCGTCGAGGTGGGCGGCGTGACCAAGTTCGCTTGCGTCGACGGCCCCGACTTCGATGCCACCCTGGTCGACTGGGATGACCTTCGTGCCCGCCAGGCCGCTTACCGTTCCGAAGAGGGCGAGTCCCTCAAGGCCTATGAGGAAAAGAGCTGCGCATGCCACTAGTTAACGGTCGTTTCGTTGCCGATATGAAGTCGCCCCGCACCCCCGATAACGAGGAGCCGGCTGCCGAGCGCGCCTGCGACTTCCGCCCCGTCGACAAGGGCTTCACCGAGGAGATGGCGCTGGCCGAGGCCGAGCGCTGCCTCAACTGCAAGAAGCCGTTCTGTGTTGAGGGCTGCCCCGTCAACATCAACATCCCCCGCTTTATCGAGCAGATCCGCGCGAAGGACTTCGGCGGCGCCCTCGATACCATCCGCGAGGACTCCATGCTTCCCGCTATCTGCGGCCGTGTCTGCCCGCAGGAGAACCAGTGCGAGGGCAAGTGCATCCGTGGTAAGAAGTCCGAGCCCGTGGCCATCGGCCAGCTCGAGCGCTTCCTGGGTGACCGCCCCGAGCTCGCTTCCACGCCCAAGATGGCTCCCAAGAACGGCAAGAAGGTCGCCGTCGTCGGCTCCGGCCCGTCCGGCATCACCTGCGCCGGCGAGCTCGCCCGCAACGGCTTTGACGTTACCGTCTTTGAGGCCTTCTTCACCGGCGGCGGCGTGCTGGTCTACGGCATCCCCGAGTTCCGTCTGCCCAAGGCAGTCGTCAAGCGCGAGATTGACGGCCTGGAGGACATGGGCGTCAAGTTTGAGTACAACTCCGTCGTGGGCAACATGGCCACGGCCGAAGAGCTGTTCGAGCAGGGCTTCGACGCCATCTACGTGGCGACCGGCGCTGGCCTGCCCAAGTTCCTCAACGTCCCCGGCGAGAACCTGCCCAACGTCTTCTTCGCTAACGAGTACCTCACCCGCGTGAACCTGATGAAGGCCAACAAGTTCCCCGAGTACGACACCCCCACCAAGCACGGCAAGAACGTCGTTGTCTTTGGCGGCGGCAACGTGGCTATGGACGCCGTCCGTACCGCCAAGCGTCTGGGCGCCGAGCACGCCATCATCGCTTACCGCCGTACCGAGGACGAGATGCCCTGCCGTCGCGCCGAGCTGCACCATGCCAAGGCCGAGGGCGTCGAGGTTCTGCCGCTTGTCTCCCCGCTCGAGTTTGTCGCTGGCGAAGACGGCTCCGTGTGCGCCGTCAAGGTCCAGAAGATGGAGCTCGGCGAGCCCGACGAGTCCGGCCGTCGTCGCCCGGTGCCCATCGAGGGCGCCATCGAGGAGATCCCCTGCGACGTCGCGATCTCGGCTATCGGCACCAACGCCAACCCCTTCGCAAAAAAGATCGGCGGCAAGATGGAGCTCAACAAGTGGGGCTACATCGTTGCCGACGAGGAGACCGGCCAGACCACCGATCCCCGCATCTGGGCCGGCGGCGACATCGTCACCGGTGCCGCTACGGTCATTCTGGCGATGGGCGCTGGCAAGAAGGCCGCCGCTTCCATCACCAAGAGCCTGCTGGGCGAGTAATCACCCTCAGCGCTAGCCATTAAACGGCAAAGTCCCCGTCGAGCACACGCTCGGCGGGGACTTTTTCTATGCCGGCCGCCCGATCACCACGATGGGGACAGGCACCTTTGTGGTGGTTTTGGTCGGTTAGCCTTCGAGCTGCGCTACTTTGTAGCGGTAGGCCGCGGCGATGACGTCCTTGCAGCCTTCGCGGCCCAGCTTGGCGCGGTTGACGACGATGTCTTTACCGCTCGTCATCTTCCACTTGCCGGCGCTATAGCGCTTATAGAACGCCTCGCGCGCCTTCTGCTGCTGCTTGACCAACTTGGCGCCCTTCTTTTTGTTAAGTCCGCGCTTCTTGCGCACGATCTCGACGCGGTCCTCAAAGGGTGCGGTCACCAACACGGCAATGTGGTTGGGGTTGTTACGCAACAGGTAATCGGACAGACGACCTTCGATAATGCAGCTCTCGGTCTCGCCCAGATCCAAAATCACCTGGCTCATCTTTTGGAACAACTTGTCCGAGTACGAACGTGCATCGTAGCGGTCGGGCAGAAACGCCATATTCTCCACGGCCAGGCGCTCGTCGTAGGCAGCCATCTTGTCGAGCGACTCGCCCGCGCGCAGCGACGCGCGCACCAGCAGCTCGTTATCGTACAGCGGAATCCCCAACTCGTCGGCAAGCATGCGACCAATCTCGTGGCCCTCGGCGCCAAAGTCGCGCGCGATGGTAATGACCACAGGATTCTTCTTATTCTCCAGATCGCTCATCGCGATTCCTTTCTAACAAATGAAAAATAGGCGATTCCTGATTCCCATTTTGTCACTTACGACCGTCCTGGTTTCCCAAGTGCGGCAGATTGCCCCGAAAGAGGAGCGCCGCGTACTAAATGTACGCAAGTGACGATTGAGGGGCAAGGTGCCGTGCTTGGGGAAGCAGGACTATGCGGCTACGATACGACGTTGATACGCTCGGACCAGCAGCGAGATACCAAAGTTGAGCACAAAGTACATCGCAAACACCAGGCCGTAGAGCATAAGCACCTGCGACAGATCGATCGCGTGGGCCATCACGACGTTTGCCGCGTACATGAGCTCGGCCACGTTAATGCCCGAAAGATACGAGCTGTCCTTGATGACGGTCGTGCACTGGCTAAACAGCGCCGGAATGATCGTCTTAAATGTCTGCGGCAGAATGATGTAGCGCATGGTGGCAAAGAAGCCGAAGCCCTGGCTCTGCGCTGCCTCAAACTGACCGCGCGGAATCGAGTTGAGGCCGCCGCGCACAATCTCGGCCATAACAGCGCTGGTAAACAGCGTGAAGGCGATGGTCGAAATCACAATGTCCAAACCCTGCACCGTAAAGTAGATAAACAGGATCCACAGCAGGTTCGGCGTGCAGCGGAACAGCTCGATATAGGCGCTCACCAAAATACGGAACGGGCGGGGCGCATAGCTTTTAACGAGCGCCAGCACCGTGCCAAAGATGAGCGAGAAAAAAATCGACAGCGCCGAGATCTCGATTGTCTTAACAAAGCCGCCCCAAATGTAGAGCAGGTTGGTCGCGTTGAAGATTTCCATGCGCTAGGCCTCCTCTACGTTGTCGAGCCCCAGCTCGGCCAGGCTCACGCCGCGCGGACGCTCCTTGGAGCGGCGCTCGAGCCACTGCACCAGCATGGCGAGCGGAAAGCAGATGATGAAGTACATAAGACAGCAGACGATGTATCCCTGCAGGTAACCGTACAGACTCACAAAGTTGTCGGAACGGTACATAAGGTCGCCGCCGGCCACAAGCGCCAGCACCGACGTGTTCTTGACCAGATTGAGCGCCTGGTTACACAGCGGCGGCAGAATGATCTTGAACGTCTGGGGCAGCACGATGTACCAGTACGCCTGCGCACGGGTGAAGCCCTGGCTCTGGGCCGCTTCCATCTGACCGCGCGGGACCGCCTCGATACCGGTGCGGATGACCTCCGAAATGTAGGCCGCGTGATACAGGCCCACGCCCAAGAAGCCCAGCACGAACGGCGCGATGCGCACCGGCTGGTCGGCACCGGTTATGGCCTGCAAAAACTGCGGACCGGCCATGTACATAAAGAGCACCTGCACGGGCAACGGGGTGTTCTGGTAAAACTCCACGTACACGCGGCTTATGGCGCGCAGCACGCGCGAACGAGTGGTAGAGAACACGCCCAGCAGCGTGCCCAGCACCAGCGACAGCAGCAGACCGGCAACGACCACCTGCAGTGTCACGCCAAAGCCCTCCCAGAAGGGCCCCATGTTTTGAAATGTCGTCGACCAGCGGTCGGCGTCAAATAATCCTTCGAGCATTTGATTCCTTCCTTGGACGATGCGCCTATACAAGACCCCAGGTCTTGACCTCTTGGTCGAGCCAGCCGTCGGCCAGGCGATCGCAAATCACCTGGTCGACCACGGCCGAAAGGTCGCAGCCCTTCTTGGTCGCCACGCCGTAGCCCTGCTCGCCAAACTTGACCTCGGGCTGCAACAGCTCAACGGTCTCGTTCATGTAACCGGCCAGCGTGGAGCGGTCCATGGCAAAGACGTCGATATTGCCGGCATCGAGCGAGCTCTTGATGATGGGGTAGCCGCTAAAGGCCCTAAACTCGGGCTTACAGCTAAAGCCGTTGTCCTTGATCATCTGCTCGATCAGGCTCTGCGTGGTAGCGCCCTGGCTCACGCCAATGACCTTGCCGTCCAGATCCTCAATCGAGGTAAAGCCCGAACGCTTCTTGACCATGAGTCCCACGTAGTCGGTGCGGTACGGCGTCGAGAAATCCCAGCTCTTCTTGCGCTCGTCGGTGATGGTGTAGGTCGCCGCGACCACGTCGAGTTGGCCGTTATCGATCAGCGGGCCGCGCGTCTTGGGCGTTACGTCGGTAAACTCGACAAGCTCCTGGGCACGGGCCTCCTTGTAGCTCACGCCAAAGACGGCAGCGGCGATCTGGTAGCACAAATCGACTTCCATGCCCTCAAAGCGACCCTTGGCGGTGTCGTAATAGCCGTAGCCGGGAACGTCCT
Source organism: Collinsella sp. (assembly GCA_048342875.1). Classification (GTDB taxonomy): domain Bacteria; phylum Actinomycetota; class Coriobacteriia; order Coriobacteriales; family Coriobacteriaceae; genus Collinsella. The sequence continues at coordinate 21,356 of DBGDEA010000001.1, forward strand.
TCTTAACGCCGGCGTTCAGATGGCCACGCGACTTGATGGCCGCAAGCTTGGACCCCTTGTCGGAGCCCTCGCCGCTGGTGGAGTTGCCGCAACCGGTAAGCGCGGTCCCCGTCAGCGCAAGCATGCCGGCGCCCGCCAGCTGCAAAAAATGACGGCGCGACACGGCCGCCCTCGTCATATCCGTCATGTCCATCACCGCGCCTAGTGCAGAATCTTGGACAGGAACTCGCGGCAGCGCGGGTTCTCGGGGTTGTCGAAGAAGTGCTCGGGCGTGCCCTCCTCCAGAATGCGACCGTCCTCCATAAAGATGACGCGGTCGGCCACCTGGCGCGCAAAGCCCATCTCGTGCGTCACGCAGATCATGGTGATGTCCTCCTGCGCGAGCTCAATCATAACGTCCAGAACCTCCTGGACCATCTCGGGGTCGAGCGCCGAGGTCGGCTCGTCAAACAGGATGATGGGTTGCTTGGTGCACAGGGCACGGGCGATGGCGATGCGCTGCTGCTGACCACCCGAGAGATTCTGCGGATACTCGCCGGCCTTATGTGCCATGCCGACGCGCTTGAGCGCAGCGATGGCGATCTCGGTCGCCTCCTCCTTGCTCTTCTTTTGCAGTTTGATGGGCGCGAGCGTCAGGTTGCCCAGCACCGTCATGTTGGGATACAGGTTGAACTGCTGAAACACCATGGAACTATACTTGCGAGCCATCTCCAGGTGATTCTTTTTGGTGAGCGGCGTACCGTCGATGACAACCTCGCCCGACGTGGGCTCCTCCAGATAATCGACGCAACGGATGAGCGTCGATTTACCCGAGCCGGAAGGCCCGATCATTACGAGCTTCTCGCCGCGTTTGACGGTGAGGTTGATATCTTTGAGCACATGCAGGTCGCCAAAGTACTTGTTGAGATGCTTGATCTCGATCATGTCTGCCATGAATGTCCCTTCCCTGCGTTTACACGAGTTGAACTATTGTACGGAAAGAATCACGTTTCCGCAGCCCACACTACATTCCCGTAAAGAACCCGCAACCTTCCACCTAGTCATTGGGGACAGACTTAAATGAGTACCTGCTCATTGGGCACTCATTTAAACCCGTCCCCAATGAGCGCCCGCGGGGGACGCCCTTCCTCCAACCGCCCTTGTTGAGCATAAGTCAGACACTATGACCCAATCCAGGGGCACGGAAACGACAGGAGCCCCCGCTCGTGACCGCGGGTCGGGGCTGCGACAATGTTGTTGAAGTGCCAGAGGCGCAGCCGCGCCGCAACGA
>DBGDEA010000002.1:0-27777 GCA_048342875.1 Collinsella sp.
CTGAACAATCGCAAGTGTCCGGCGAGGGGGCGGCTTTGTAAAGCCGTTTGGCCCCACCCGCATAGCGGGTGGTTTCTGATGCGGCGCGCTGCGCGCCCCGCACAGGCTAAAGCCCGTAACGAAAGCGGCATTCCGAAAAACAGAATGCCGCTAAATAGCTTTCGACTAAGAGCACAGGTCGAAAGAAAAGGCTCTAGTCCCAACAATAGAAACGCCGCATTACCGTCACCAACAGCGAAAACGTCCCTAAGCGAGCAAGGTGACGCGAAAGAGGAGGGAAGCGTACTTTGGTACGCGACCGACGATTGAACGTCAGATTGCCGCTTAGGGGCGTTTGCAGCGTCGGTAGGTTATGGCGTTCTACGAACGCCATAACCTACAGCGCGTCAGCGCAGCGCCTGCAGATGTGAGAGTGGCCGTTGTACTCGCCGACGGTGGTGCGATAGTTCCAGCAACGGTCGCAGCACTCGCCCTCGGCAGCCTCGATGGAAACGGAGAGCTCCTCGCCCTGGGTCAGCTCAACATCGGAGACGATGTAGAACTCGGCGAGGTCGACGGCCTTGTCGCCGGTCAGCAGCGCATACATCTCGGCGGGAACGACCGCCTTGACGCGGATCTGCTGGCTCTTGGTGAAGGTGCCGGCGGAGCGGGCATCCTCAAGGGCCTTGGTCACGGCGCTACGGAGCTCGAGCGAGGCCTCGAGCACGCCCTCGAACTCATTGGCCTCGTCGACCGTGATGGGCGACTTATACCAATCGAGCAGCGCTGCGTACTTCTGGTGATCGACACAGCCGGCAGGCGCATAGGCCATGGCCTCGTCGACCGTGTAGGACAGAATCGGCTGCAGGTCGCGCATGAGCATCGAGAAGAGCTCGGCGAGCACGGTCTGGGCGCTGCGACGCTCAAGCGAGCCGGGCTTCTCGCAGTACAGACGGTCCTTCAGGGCGTCGAGGTACACGTTGGAAAGCTCGGTAACCACGAAGTCGTAGAGCGCACGGTAGGCGCGCGGGAACTCGTAGCAAGAGTAAGCGTCGTCGACCTCGGCCTGGACCTGGGCCAAGCGGGCAACCATGAGCTTGTCGAGCGGCAGCAGGTCGGCAAAGGCAACACCATCGGTCTCGGGCTCAAACTGGCCCTCGAGCTCGGAGAGCAGGAAGCGCAGCGTGTTGCGGAAACGACGGTAGGCATCGGACGTACGAGCGAGAATCTCGTGGTCGATGGAAACGTCGGAGCTGGTGTCGACGGAGGCAACCCACAGGCGGATGATGTCGGCGCCCATCTCGTCACAGACCTTATTGGGGTCGATGACGTTGCCGAGCGACTTGGACATCTTGCGGCCCTGGCCGTCGAGCGTAAAGCCCTGCGAGACGACGGCCTTGTACGGGGCGTGACCGTTGGCGCCCACCGAGGTGAGCAGCGAGCTCTGGAACCAACCGCGATGCTGGTCGGAGCCCTCGAGGTACACATCCGCCGGGTACTCAAGCTCAGGGCGATACTCGCAAACGGCCTTCCAGGACACGCCGGAGTCCCACCACACGTCGAGGATGTCCTTATCGGCCTTGAGGTGATGGCCGCCGCACTTGGGGCAGACGCAGGCCTCGCCCAGGTAGCTCTCGGGAGCATCGGTGAACCAGGCGTCGGAGCCCTTCTCGTGGAAGAGCTTGATGACGGCGTCGAGCGTGGCGTCGTTCATGACCTTCTCGCCGCAGTCGGCGCAAGTGTAGCTGGGGATGGGCACGCCCCAGTTGCGCTGACGGCTGATGCACCAGTCGGGACGTTGCTCGACCATGGCACCGATGCGGTTGGCCGCGTGGGCCGGATACCACTTGACGTTCTCGCGAACCTCTTTGCCAGCCTGATCGCGCAAACCGGTCTTGTCCATCGAGACAAACCACTGGTCGGTAGCACGGAAGAGCACCGGGTGCTTGCAGCGCCAGCAGTGCGGATAGCTGTGCGTGATCTTCTTCTCGAGGACCAGGGTGCCGCGCTCGCGCAGGAACTCGATGATGTGCGGGTTGGCCTCATCGGTATCCATACCGCTGAAGGGGCCACCGGTGCCAAACTCCTCGCCGGTGTAGAACTTACCGTCGTCATCGACCGGCATGCAGATGTCGGTGATGCCCTCCTTGAGGCAGGCAAAGTAGTCGTCGACGCCGTGGCCGGGCGAGTTGTGGACGATACCGGTACCGTCATCGACACCGACGTAATCGGCCAGCAGCGCCACGCCCTCAACGCCGTCAAAGATCGGCTGCTTGTAGTGGATGTGGTGGAAGGTCTCGGCGGGAACCACGTAGGGCTTGCCGTCGACCATAACCGGGGTGTACTCCCAGCCAAACTCCTCGCAGCACTTGGGAGCCAGGTCCTCGAGCATGACCTCGGCGCGGTCGTCGTGCTCAACGGCGACGTAGGCGGCACCGGGCTTGAGAGAAACTGCCTGGTCGGAGGGGATGGTCCACGGCGTGGTCGTCCAGATGATAAAGTCAACCGGGCCGTCGAAGTTCTCGAGGCCGACGGGCTTGGAGGTCATCTCAAAGCGCACGAAGATGGACGGGCTCGACTCGTCGGAGTACTCAATCTCGGCCTCAGCAAGTGCGGTATGGCAGTGCTTGCACCAGTGGACGGGCTTGTGACCGCGATAGATCATTCCCTTGTCGAACATGGCCTTGAAAACCTCGATGTCGGCGGCGTCATGCTGGTGATAGAGCGTCAGATAGGGGTTGTCCCAATCGCCGAGCACGCCCAGGCGACGGAAGCCGGCCTTCTGCAGCTCGATGTTCTCGACAGCGAACTTATTGCAAAGCTCACGGATCTTAGCCGTGGAGGTCTGGTTGAACTTCTCGGTGCCGAGCTTCTCCTCGACCTTATGCTCGATCGGCTGGCCATGGCAGTCCCAACCGGGAACATAGGGAACCTCATAGCCCTGCATCATCCAGTAGCGGTTGATCATGTCCTTGGAGATCTTGTTCATGGCGTGGCCGATGTGGATCGGGCCGTTGGCGTACGGAGGGCCGTCGTGCAGCACGAACTTCTTGTGACCCTCGTTCTTCTTCAGAACCTGCTCGTAGACCTTGTTGTCCTGCCAGTCCTTGAGTCGCTTGGGCTCGGACTTGGAAAGACCGGCACGCATGGGAAAACCGGTTTTGGGCAGATTCATCGTCTGCTTGTACTCGTTTGCCACGGTACCCCTTTCATGTCGTGGGCGCGCACGCCCGTTGGGCACCAAAAAAGCGCCCGTCCCTACAAGCTGGGACGAAGCGCCACGAAACGGGCCGTACGCCCGCAAAAGCTCTTCGCTTAACCACCCAGCTTAGATGCCCTCGCCCGCGTATTCGCGCGCTCGCATCCGTTACTCGGCTGGCCTGTATCGACGGCCATCTCGGCGATGTCTACTAAGACGTGCCTGTGCGGCACGTCCGTTGGGACCGCAGCTCCGGGGTGATTTTCATCGGTCGCATGCACGGGCTCTCAGCGCTCCCCGCTCTCTGTGGCATGCGGACGGCCGACTACTCGTCCCCATCAACGCTTATGCGGAGTATGCTAGCACGTTCCGCGCCGGCGAAAAACCCTCAACACTGGTTTTATACGTTCGAAATTTCTTGCGGCCGTGGATCTTCTCTTGGAGCAAAATACCTGTAAGCACTTTATCGAGCGAAAGAAGGCTGCCATGCGCACAATCGGAATGAGTGATTACACCGTCGGCGAAGACTGCTTTGACGAGCTGCCCGCCACACTGACGGAGTACGGCGCGAAGAAGGTCGCCATCATTGGCGGCAAACGAGCCCTGACTGCCGCGCTGCCCGGCATTGAGGCCGCACTTGCGAATACGGACGTCGAGATTCTGGAGACGCGCGTCTACGGCGCCAACAGTACGCGCGCCAATATCGCCAAGGTCGTGAACTCCCCCGCTTGCCAGCAGGCAGACGTGCTTATCGCCTGTGGCGGCGGCAAGGCACTCGACACCGTCAAGACAGCGGCCATCGAGCTCAAGAAGATTGTCTTTACCGTGCCGACGATTTGCTCTAACTGTTCCGCCGCGACCGCCATTGCCGTTGTCTACAACGACGACGGCTCGCTCGAGGGCTATTCGTACCCCAACCGACCGGCGCACATCTTCATCAATCCCAAGATCATCGCCGAGGCTCCGGCGGAGTACTTCTGGGCCGGCGTGGGCGATGCCCTGTCCAAGCAGCCCGAGGTCGAATACGCCACAAGCGCCGGCAACCTGGAGCACACCGCTGGTCTTGGCCTGGCACTCGCCCACACCTGCTCCGAGCCGCTGTTTACCTACGGCGTCCAAGGTCTTGAGGACGTACGCCAGAACCTGTCGAGCGAGGCCGTCAAGCAGATCGCGCTCGACATCGTGGTCAACACGGGCTATGTCTCGAACCTGACCAACCAAAACGATTACTACTACAACTCGAGCGTGGCGCACGCGTTCTACAACGCCACCTGCAGCATTCCACGTGAGGGCACCTACCTGCACGGCGAGGTCGTGAGCCTGGGCGTGCTCGTGCTGTTCGCCTACACGGGAGACACCGAGAACCTTAAGCGCTATGCTGCCTTTAACAAGCAGATGGGGCTGCCCGTCACGCTTGAGCAGGTCGGACTTACCGAGGCCGACATCCCTGCCCTTTGCGAGTACGCGCACGCTACCAACGAGTGGAAACAGGGGAACCCCGAGCCCTTCACCGACGAGAAATTCGCCGCCGCCATCAAGGCCGCCAACGCCTACGGCCACACGCTCTAGGCCTAGCCCAAAACCACCACAAGGGAGCAACACCCTTGTGGTGGTTTTTTATTGCTCCAGCATGCTGGGGTCAAACTCGCTAGCCGGGATCACGCGATAACCGTGGCGGAGCAGTAAGTCAACGAAGACGCCGTTGCCCGCCGTGAGGGTTCCGCTGAATGTTCCGTCGTAGATGCGGCCCGCGCCGCATGAGGGGCTACGGTCCTGCAAGATGCACGCAGCAATCTCTTCCGGCCCGCCCGCTTGCTCGCACATGTCGAGCGCTTGTTGGGCACCCAGGCGAAACTCACGATCGACCGACAAACCCTCACAGGTGCGGACCTCGCCGTTCACGATCTCGGAGGGGTCGCGCGGCGTGGGCAGGCCCCCAAAGACCTCAGGGCACACCAAGAGGACCTCGGTCCCTGTACGCTCGCAGGCCTCGACCAACTCGCGATTATAGTTGTCAAGCCCGTTATACTTGCAGCTCTCGCCCATCAAGCAGGCGCTCACCACGATCTTCATTTCCATCCCTCTCAAGCAAAACGCCCCATTTGAGAAAGCTGCTCAAATGGGGCGTCGGCGTTTACTGGCTCGGCCGCGGCTTTACTGCTGCTTGGGCATCAGCGGATTCTCGCGCGTGAGGAGGTTCATGAACTCCTCGCCCGTGATCGTCTCCTTCTTGTACAGATAACGAGCCAGCTCGTGGAGCTTGAACTTGTTCTCCTTCAGGATCTGCAGGGCGCGGTCGTGCGCATCCTCGATCAGCTTGGCGACAATCGCGTCCACGCGCTCGGCCGTACCGGGGGCACAGGTGAGCGACGTGTCCTGGTTGAGGTACGCATTCTGAACGGTACCGAGCGCCATCATGCCAAACTCATCGGACATACCAAAGCGCGTCACCATGTTACGGGCGAGCTTGGTGGCCTGCTCGATATCGTTGGCGGCGCCGGTCGTCATCTCACCAAAGATGAGCTCCTCGGCTGCACGGCCACCGCAATAGACGGCGAGCTTGTCCAGAACCTCCTGGCGCGTCGTCAGGAAGCGCTCGTCCTCCTCGACCTGCATGGTGTAGCCCAGAGCACCGCTCGTGCGCGGCACGATGGTGATCTTGGTGACCGGCGCAGAGCCCTTCTGGCGGGCGGCAACGATGGCATGGCCGATCTCGTGGTAGGACACAACCTGCTTCTCGTGGTCGGACAGCACCGTCGACTTGCGCTGTTGGCCGGCAATGACGACCTCCACCGACTCCTCAAAGTCGTCCTGCGTGGCGCGTTTGCGACCCTCGCGGACGGCGCGCAGGGCACCCTCGTTGATGATGTTAGCCAAGTCGGCACCCGAGGCACCGGGAGTGGCGCGGGCAATCGCGGTCAGGTCGATCGGCGGCTGCGTCTTCACGCTCTTGGCATGCAGCTCGAGGATGTTCTTGCGGCCGGTCAAGTCGGGCAGCTCAACGGGGATGCGGCGATCAAAACGACCGGGGCGCAGCAGAGCGGGATCGAGGCTGTCGGGGCGGTTGGTAGCAGCGAGAACGACAATACCCTTATGGTTATCGAAGCCGTCCATCTCGGTCAGCAACTGGTTGAGCGTCTGCTCGCGCTCGTCGTTGCCACTAAAGCCGCCGCCATCGCGCTTCTTGCCGATCGTGTCGATCTCGTCGATAAACACGATGCAGGGGGCCTTTTCCTTGGCCTGTTTAAACAGGTCACGCACCTTGGCGGCACCGCGACCGACGAACATCTCGACGAACTCAGAGCCCGAAATGCTAAAGAACGGCACGCCAGCCTCGCCGGCAACGGCCTTGGCGAGCAAGGTCTTACCGGTGCCCGGAGGGCCAACAAGAAGAGCACCGCGCGGCAGCTTGGCGCCAATTTCCTCGTAGCGCTGCGGCTTCTCCAAAAAGTCAACGACCTCCTTGAGAGACTCCTTGGCCTCTTCCTGGCCAGCGACGTCCTTAAAGGTCACGCCCACATCCTTGGAAGCGATCACGCGAGCACCGGACTTACCCAGACCGCCGCCGCCAAAACCGCCGCCACCAAAGTTCATCGACGGGCCGTCATCGCCCATGGCTTTCTTCATGCGACGATTGAGCCACCAACCGATGAGGAAGAAGATCGCCATGGGAAGAACGAGCGTGAGCAGGTAATAGGTCATCAGACCCGAGTTTTTATCGGGAACGACCGATTCCAGGGACGCACCGGATTCAAGCACGCGATCGGTAAAACCCGCATCATTCGGCACGCCGGTCGTCTTGTAGGCGATGTTCTCGTCCTCGCCCTTCTTGGTGTAATAAATCGTGTAATCGTCCGTGTTGTACTCGACCTTGTCGACGCTCTTCTTATCGAGCGCTTTGACAAACGTCGAATAATCGGTCTTCGTAATCTGCTGCGTGTGACCGATGTTGGGGAACAGAACGGTCGAGAGCACGAGGTAGACGACGAAGGCGATGAGCACGTAGAGGATCATATTCCGTCTACGCTTGTTGTCATCCATCTCCATCTGCTTGAACTCCATCTACTGGGGTTGATAATGCTTTCTAGAATACCCAACCCGGACGGCGATAAACCGACGCCGGGCACGAAAGGACAGAGATGGCATCACTGTAAGTCGGCAAGGTTCAAATCTATACAGGCGACGGCAAGGGCAAGACGACGGCTGCTTTGGGGCGCGAGAGGATGTCGAGGAACTGATTGCGATAAAGCCCGCCACCACGGAGCTCGTGCTCCCCGGCCGCGGCTTGCTACCCCTCGCCGACCTTGCCGACCTAGTAACCGAAATGCGCCCCGTCAAACACTACTTCGACGAAGGCCTCCTAGCCCGTCAAGGCATCGAATACTAATTGATTCGTTTTCCGCCAACACCTACAGCTCATAAGGAAGTTGCGGTGGAATAGAACTTGTTTGACGGTCCGCAAGGGCTTTTCAGGAACTATTTCACCGCAACTTATCAGGGGAACCCGACGGATGAGCTAGGCGGTGGCGCGGCCTAGCCAGTTGCCGCTGTGGTGGTAGATGGTGAACATGGTTGCGGTGATGAGCCAGGTTACGGGGTAGACCAGCAGTAGATGCTCAAGCGACGGATCGAAGGGCATGATCGCAAACACCCAGATCACCCTCAAGACAACGGTGCCAAAGATGGTGAGCATCATAGGCTGCAAACTCACGCCGGCGCCGCGAATGGAGCCCGATGCGTTCTCGATAATCGAGAAAATCGCGTAGAACGGCGCGATAAAATGAAGGATCGTCGTGGTGTACGCCGAAATCGAAGCATCGTCGACAAACAGACGCGACAACGGACCTGAGAACACCAACAGCACGGCTGACAGGCCACCAATGAGCATAAACGACAGCACGAGCGACGTATGGTAGCCCTTGCGCATGCGCTCGTAGTTGCGCGCGCCAAAGTTCTGCGCCGAGAACGTGGTGATCGACACGCCAAGCGCCTCGGTAACCATCCAGACAATGCCATCTAAGCGGCCCGAAAGTCCCCACGCCGTGGTGACATCGGCGCCAAACGAGTTGACCGACACCTGAATCAAAACGTTGGAAATCGAATACGCAGCAGACTGAAAGCCAAGCGGCAGACCACACGAGATCATACTCTTGCAAATACCGCGATCGATACCGAGCTTAGACAGCGAAAGACGCCATGCACCCGGAGCGCGCATCATGCGCAACACGATCATCGTTGCATTGGAGCAAATGGTCAGCGCCACTGCGATGCCGCAGCCCAGCGCCTCCATATGCAACACAGCGACAAAGATGATATCCAGCACCACGTTAACAAGGCAGCCAGAGGCAATGATCACGGCGGGCCCGCGCGTGTCGCCCACGGCACGCAGCAGTGCGGTTCCCATATTCAGCAGCAGTGCCGCAACCATCGCGGCAAAATAACAGCGAGCATAGGCCACACCCTCGGCCAATAGTTCATGCGGCGTGTTCATAAGCACCAGCATGGGCTCAACGAACACTATGCCAAGAATCGAGAAAGCGATACCGCCCACCAGCGCGAGCGTCATGGCTGTATGGACCGAACGACTCAGTCGCTCATCATCGTGCTGGCCAAAATACTGACCGGTAATGACCGCGCAGCCGGCGCCAACGCCAACGCAAAAGCCAATGCAAAGCTCGGTGAGGACCATCGTGGCCTGAATGCCGCCCAGCGCGAGCTTGCCGCCAAACTGGCCAACGATATACGTACCGATAAGCGTGTAGGCCTGCTGAAAAAACGAACTAAAGAAGATGGGGACGCACAGCGACAGCAGCTGTTGCCAAATGACACCCTGCGTTACATCGATAGCCGTAGATTTCTTAGCCACACGTCCTCCCCGCCAACGTATGTTAAACAACAAAACGGCAATTTAAGACCAAAGCCAATATCAGCTTAGCACCGACTGGCGTCGACCGAAACAACCCGAATCAGAGCCAGGTGCGAAATATCTGCCTAGTGATACAAACCCGGCTGGTAGTGATACTCATTGCTCACATGCGGGCACAGCTGCCAAAAGGCGACGGCACTCGCCGCGGCCACGTTGAGCGAATCGACCCCGTGCGCCATCGGAATGCGCACCGCGTGGTCACAGCTGGCAATGGTCTTGGCGCCCAAGCCGGCACCCTCGGTACCCATAAAGATTGCCAGGCGGTCAATCTCCTGCAGCACGGGATCGTCCAGCGATACGGAATCGTCCGTCAACGCCATAGCGGCACACGAAAAACCGGCGTCGTGCAACGCGCTCAGACCATCATGCGGCCACACACGAGCCTCGCTGCCAATGCGCGTCCACGGCACCTGAAACACGGTGCCCATGCTCACGCGGGCCGAGCGACGGTACAGCGGGTCGCAGCACGTCGGGCTGACCAAAATACCGTCAACGTTCAATGCGGCAGCCGAGCGGAAAATCGCGCCAACATTGGTGTGATCAACAATACCCTCAAGCACGCACACGCGCACCGGACGATCCCCCGCCGCCTCGACGACGCCGCCCAAGAACTCATCAACCGGAATCTGACGCGGGCGACGGAACGCCGCCAGCGCGCCGCGCGTCACGTTAAAGCCCGTCAACTGCTCCATGAGCTCCATGGAGGCCACGAACACGGGAACCGGACCCGCTCCCTCGCGCACGACAAGCTGGTCAAACAGCGGCATCATCTGGTCGAGCCAGCGCTCGCCCAGAAGAAAGCTCACCGGCTCATATCCGGCGCGCACGGCACGCTCGATGACCTTGGCGCTCTCCGCAATAAAGATGCCCATTTGCGGCTCCAGCACGCAGCGAAGCTCACGCTCGGTCAGTCGCACGTAGGCATCGAGCCGCTCGTCCTCGAGCGAATCAATTCGCAGAACCTCAACGGCATCAGTCATAGCAGCCAGCCCGCACCCTTCTTTACAGCACATCTATACCAAACGAGGCGACGCTAAGCGCCGCCCCATGCATTCAATCAACCCGATGATACCGTTCACGCCAGACGATTTACGCCTCGATGCGACGATACGTCACGAACTCATAATTGACGCCCTCGTCACCCTCACCGGCGGCAATCGTCGCGACCCCGCTACGCTGCGCAATCTCCCACGCCGGATCGGCGTCCAAGTCGGGAAAGTACGTGTCCACGACATGCACGCAGTGGTTATGAGTGACCTCGGCCTCCACGCAGTACGGCAAAAACTGCCGATAGACATCGCCGCCACCGATCACCCAGGCAACGAGCTCATCGGCAACCGCAGAGAGCGCTTCGTCAACGCTATGCACCACGTCGACGCCCTCGCGGGTAAAGCCCATATCGCGCGTAAGCACGATATTGCGGCGGTTCTTGAGAGGACGCCCGCCGGGAAAACTCAGCAGCGTCTTGCGTCCCATGATAACCGGGCAGCCCTTGGTGCAGGCCACAAAATGGCGCATATCGGCGCGATTGGACACCACCATATCGCCCTCGCAGCCAATACCCCAGTCGTCACACACGGCGACGATGGCAGAAAGCTTACACGTCATGCGCGTCACCTACACCGCAATGGGGATGTTCTTGACCTGAGGGCCGTGCTCATAGCCCTCGACGATCAGGTCATCGGTCGTAAACGCATAGAAGTCATGCACATCGGGGTTGAGCGTTACCTTGGGTGCCGCAAACTGCGGACGCTCGATAAGCTCGCGGACGATATCGACATGACGATCATAGATATGGGCGTCGGCGATCACGTGCAGCAGCTCACCGGGAATCATATCGACCGACTGCGCGACCATCATCAGCAAAATGGCGTACTGGCACACGTTCCAGTTGTTCGCGGCCAAAATGTCCTGGCTGCGCTGGTTGAGAATCATGTTGAGCGTCGGCTTGTCGTCCTGAGGACGCTGCGTCACGTTATAGGTCACGCTATAGGCGCATGGATAAAGGTGCATCTCGGACAGATCGCTAAACACGTACGTATTGGTCATAATGCGGCGACTATACGGCGTGTGCTTAAGGTCGTACAGTACACGGTCCATCTGGTCGAAGTCGCCCTCGGCGTAATGGCTCTTCTGACCAATCTGATAGCCGTAGGCTTTACCGATGGAACCGGTCTCATCGGCCCACTCATCCCAGATATGGCTGTTGAGGTCATGCACGTTATTGGACTTCTTTTGATAGATCCACAGAATCTCGTCCATGGCAGACTTAAGCGCCGTACGGCGCAGGGTGAGCGCGGGGAACTCCTCGCGCAGATCATAGCGCGCCGTGACACCAAAGTTTTTAATGGTATAGGCAGGGGTGCCGTCCTCCCACACCGGGCGGACCTTTTGGCCCTCGGTGGTGGTGCCATGGTCCAAGATATCGCGGCACATGGTTACAAACTGTTGATCAGCTTTGCTCATTGACCCTCCTGTCAGTCGCCTACAAGCGAGATTCATTGTAGCCCAGGCGCACGCGGCCCCACAGCCCAAACATAAGCCCTCATTTTCTGACATATGCCAGAAATTCCTTGCGCAAATCCGCACGTTCGCTATTCTATTGTTGACATATGTCAGATTTGGAGAGTGTATGGCTGGAAGACGCGAAAAACTGCGCCGCGTTGGGATCATCCCCGAATATCGCGGCTTTACCCCCGATGGCCTTGCCAGCGGAGACGCTATCGATATGACGGTCGATGAGCTCGAAGTACTGCGCCTGTGCGATCTGGAGGGCCTCAATCAGGAGGCCGTCGCCCTGCACATGGGCATCGCCCGCGCCACGGTGGCGGCAATCAGCAGTCGCGCGCATCGCAAGGTGGCAAACGCGCTGGTCAACGGACGAGCGCTCGTCATCGAGGGCGGCAATATCGCGTACTCCCCCATCGCCACGACGACGGCCGCATGGCCAGCAAAGGAGGTCGGCACCATGAGGGTGGCAACGACGTACGACAACGGCAACATCTTTATGCACTTTGGCCGCAGCGAGCAGTTCAAGATCTACGACATCCAGGATGGCAAGGTGCTCAACGAGCAGGTCGTAGGCACCGGCGGCACCGGCCACGGCGCCTTGGCGGGCCTGCTTGCCAACGGTGGCGTTGACACACTCATTTGCGGCGGTATCGGCGGCGGCGCTATCAACGCGCTTGCCCAAGCCGGCATCACGGTCTATGCGGGCGCCCAGGGCAGCTGCGATGCCTGCGTCGAGGCCCTCATTGCCGGCACGCTCGCACAGAACGGCGAGGCCACCTGCGACTGCCATGGACATGATCACGAGCACATCCACGAGCATGGCGAGTCCAGCGGCTGCCACGGTCACCACGACCATGACGGGCACGAAGGCTGCGGATGCCACTAGCGGCAAGCACCTCGTCGAGAACGCGCTTCCACGCGTGCGACAACCAGCGAACAAACGGCGAACAAACGGCGAAGGCCGCCTGGAATACCATCCAGGCGGCCTTCGCCATACACGACTCAACCAGTCGTTACTTCTTGTTGCGCATCTGCGCTTCCATCTGGCGCAGCAGGTCCATATCGGACTTGGGGCCGCCCGTTCCCAGGCCGCCCATGCCGCCCAGCCCCATGGCATCCAGACCGGGAATATTGGGCATGCGCATCTTTTTTCCCTTCTTACTCTTCTTGCCCTTCTTGCCGCCGGCCTGCGCCTGATTGGCCATCGTGCGCATGCGGCCCATCATCTTATTCATCTCGCCCCACTGCTTCATAAGGCTATTGACCTCGGTGGGGGTCACGCCGGCGCCCTTGGCAATGCGGGCACGGCGCTGGCCGTTGATGATGGAGGGGCGAAGGCGCTCCTCCTTGGTCATCGACATGATGATGGCCTCGTTCTTATCGAAGATACCTTCGTCCAGGTTACCACCCATCTGGTTAAGCGCACGCTGGCCACCGGGGAGCATGCCCAGAATGCCCTTCATGCCGCCCATCTTCTTGACGGCCTTCATCTGGTCGAGCATGTCGTTCATGGTAAAGCCCTCGCGCAGCATGCGCTCGGCGGCCTCGAGCTGCTCGGCGTCGGCCGCCTCCTGGGCCTTCTCGATAATGCCGACAACGTCGCCCATACCCAGAATGCGCTTGGCCATACGATCGGGGTAGAACGGCTCCAGCGAATCGGGCTTCTCGCCCATGCTCACAAACTTGATGGGCTTGCCGGTCACCTGGCGCACGGAAAGCGCGCCGCCGCCACGGGCGTCGCCGTCGAGCTTAGAGATAATCACGCCGTCAAAGTCGGTGCGCTCGGCGAAGGTCGAGACGACGTTGACGATATCCTGACCGGTCATGGCATCGACGACCATCAGCACCTGATCGGGCTTGACGGCCTTCTTGATGTCCACGGCCTCCTGCATCATCTGTTCGTCGATCTGAAGACGTCCGGCGGTATCGACGATGACCACGTCGCGCAGGTGGTCGACGGCCTCCTGGATGGCGCCCTTGGCGATATCGACCGGGTGCGCACCGTCGCCGCGGAAGACCGGTACGCCGATCTCGCCACCGAGCGTGGCCAGCTGGTCGGCAGCAGCGGGACGGTAGACGTCGCACGCGGCGAGCAACGGCGAGCGACCCTGCTTCTTGAGCAGGTAGGCCAGCTTTACGGCAGCCGTGGTCTTACCGGAGCCCTGCAGGCCCACGAGCATGATGACATTGGGAATACGGTTGCTAAAGACGAGCTTGCTCTCGGTGGAGCCGAGCATCTCGGTAAGCTCGTCGAGCACGATCTTGACGACGTTTTGCGCCGGAGAGAGCGACTCCATGACCTCTGCGGTCATGCAGCGCTCCTTAGTCTTGGCGACGAACTCCTTGACAACCTTAAAGTTAACGTCGGCCTCGAGCAGCGCCATGCGAATATCGCGCATGGCCGAAGTAATATCGGCCTCGGTCAGCTTGCCCTTGCCGCGCAGGCGGTCAAATGTGTCGTTGAGGCGATCGCTCAGGGAATCAAACACTAGTCACTCCTTAATTGGACTCGCCCACCAGGGCGCGGCAGAAATCTTTGGCATTGAACTCCTGCAGGTCATCGACCTGCTCGCCCACGCCGATGCGCAGGATCGGGAGCTTGAGCTTCTCGGCCACGGCCATGGCGATGCCGCCCTTAGCCGTGCCGTCGAGCTTAGTCATGATAATACCGTCCAGGCCCAGCGCCTCGTTAAACTCGAGCGCCTGGTTCAGACCGTTTTGGCCCGTCGCGGCGTCGATCACAAGCACGACCGAAACCGGCATGGGACCGGCGGCCATATTGGCGGCGCGCTTACGGGTCACATTGACCACCTTGGCAAGCTCGCGCATGAGCTCAGGGCTCGTGTGTAGACGGCCGGCGGTATCGATAAGCACCAGGTCGCTGCCGCGCTTGTCGGCCTCGTCGAGCACGTCGTAGCAAACACTTGCCGGGTCGGAGCCGCGGTCGCGCTTGATGACGGGGACGCCAGCGCGCTGGCCCCACACATCAAGCTGCTCGATGGCGGCGGCGCGGAAGGTGTCGGCCGAACCGATCACCACGTTCTTGCCGCGGGCAGCCATGGCGCTCGCGATCTTACCGACCGTCGTGGTCTTGCCGGCACCGTTAATGCCCACAAACAGCACGCAGCTCGGCGTATCGGAGAACGGATCTCGCTCGATGGGCACAAAGTGCTGCTCAAGCTGCTCGGCCAGGGCGCGGCGAAGCTGCGGAGCGGTCTTGAGGTTCTTCTTGGCCGCGGCATCGCGCAGGTCATCGGAGACCTTGATAGCGACCTCGGCGCCCATGTCACCCATTACGAGGGTGTCCTCCAGGTCCTCCCAAAAATCCTCGTCGACCTCACCGCCAAAGTAGAAGACCTCGTTGAGGGCCTCGCGGCTGCGCTCAAGTCCGCGCGAGAGAGCATCGAAGAATCCCATTATGCATTCACGACCTTTCCGGTTTCGCGATCGAGTTTTTGCGAGACGACGCGACTGACGCCGTCGGCTTGCATCGAGACGCCATAGAGGACGTCAGCGTCCTCCATAGTACGGCGCTGATGCGAGATAACCAAGAGCTGCGTATCGGAACGCAGCACATCGAGGGCTCCGATGAGCTTGGACAGGTTAGCGTCATCAAGCGCCGCCTCGACCTCGTCCAGCACATAGAACGGAACCGTACGTGTGCGGTACACGGCAAAAAGCAGGGCGAGCGCCGTCAGACTCTTCTCGCCGCCCGACATGAGCATCATCTTGGTGATGCGCTTGCCGCGCGGCTGCGCCACGACCTCGATACCCGTCTCGGCAGGATGCTCGGGATCGGTCATCTCCAGATGAGCCTGGCCGCCCGGGAAGAGCATAGCGAAGATCTCGCGGAAGTTCGCGTCGACCTTCTCAAACGTCACCAGGAAGGCCTTCCGCATCTTGCGATCAATGGCCACCGTGATCTTGGTGAGCGCCTTGCGCGCGCTCTCCAGATCGGCCAGCTGCTCCTCGATGTAGCCGGCGCGGCGCTTGAGCTGCTC
Organism: Collinsella sp.; assembly: GCA_048342875.1. Classification (GTDB taxonomy): domain Bacteria; phylum Actinomycetota; class Coriobacteriia; order Coriobacteriales; family Coriobacteriaceae; genus Collinsella. The sequence continues at coordinate 15,617 of DBGDEA010000002.1, forward strand.
GTACTCCTCCATGGCAACTTGGTTAACGGGACCAAGGTTGTTGATCTGGCGCACAAGCTGGTTGAGTTCGCGCTCGGCGGCATCGCGGTCCGTGGGCACCGGAAGCATGAGCGCTTCCTCGAGCACCGTCGTGCCATCGGCGGTAATGGCCTTGATGGCAGCCTCGACCTGCACCTCGAGCTTGCCACGCGCGACCTTGAACTCGTTTTGCGCGGCGGAGGCGGTATCGACTCGCTCCTTAGCGCGGGCAACCTCTGCCTTGGCATCCTCGATGGTCTTCTTGAGCGAAGCGGAGTCCGCCTCCTCCAGAGAGGCCTGGTCACGCAGGCGCGCTGCCCAATCCGACGCGCGTTCCAACAGGGCAGAATAGCGTTCGTGCATGGGGTCGACGCGCAGGCGCAGCAGCTCGAGCGAGCGCGAAGCCTGGCGTGTTCCGCGGATACGACGGTCGATGCCCTCAAGACGATGCTCAAGGTCGGGCACGCGGCCCTTCAGCGAACGCAGGCGCTCGCTCGTCTGGGCCAGGCGCACCTTGGCATCGGCGAGCTTACCGGCGGCCTCGGAATCGTCACGGCGAACGCGATCGAGCTCATCGTTGGCCTCGGCAATCTGGAGACCCAGGTCGCTTGCCTGTGCACGCGCCTCGTCACGCGAACGGGTGAGCTCGTCAACGCGCGGGCGCGCGGCACGAACGGCCTCGGCAGCCTGCTCGCGGCGCTTGGAGATGCGCACGCGCTCGACCTCGGCATTGTTGGCGCTTTGCTCCAAGCGGCCGATCTCGGAGAGCAGCGAGCGGCGCTCGCCCTCAAGACGGGCGATCTCACCGGCGGCATCACCCTCGGCGGCACGGGCCTCCTCGACGGCAACGTTGGCCTCGACGACTTGGTCCGAAGCATGCTCAAAGATGGCAGCCAGATCGGGTTCCAGGCCCTCGAGCTCACGGATGCGGCGCTTGCGCTCCAAGGCACCCAAAGCCTCGCCGGCATCAAGCCCCACGCGCACCAGGCCGCCGCAGGCGACGCGGGCGCCATCGGGGGTCACGTAAGTCACGCCTTCAACGACCGGCGCCGACAGCGCGGCAGCAAGATCGTCAACGACGTAATAGCCGCCGAGCAGCGCCTCGACGACGGGACCGTAGCCTGCGCGCACGGACAGACGATCAACCAGACGGGTACCGGAGGCGCCCTCAGCGGCGGTAGAGCCGCTCACGCCGCGCGCCACCAGCAGTGCCTCGCCCGAGGCCTTCTTTTGGTCCAGAGCCGCACGACCGGCACGCTCAAGCGTGGCGGCGTCATCAAACAGCAGCGCATCGATATCGCCGGCGAGCAATTGCTCAACCAGGCCCTCAAGCTCGCGCGGGGCTTCGAGCACATCGCCCAGGCGACCCGTTACGTCATCGCCCAGCGCACCCACCAGACGGCTCACGAGCGGCGAGCTGTCGGCCATGCGCGCATCAAGCTTCTTTTGGCTGGCAAACTCCGAGCGCACCTCGGATAACTTGTTGCGCGCCTCGCTCTCACGATTACGCAAGTCCTTCAGGGCCGCACGGGCGACCTCGGTGGCCTCACGCGCATCGACCTGGGCCTGGCGCGCCTCCTCAAGAGCGCCCTCAAGCTCCTCGGCGCGGTCGCGACGGCTCTCGAGCGAGGCCGTGACCTCCTCGAGCTGTTCATCGATCTGCTCCAGGCGCGAGGCATACATGTTGTCCTCGACCTCGGCATTGCTCAGCGAGTCCTTCACCTTGGCGAGCTCGAGCGCGGCGTTATCGGCTACGCGCTGCACATCGCGTTGTTCACGCGTAAGCTTCGAAATCTGATTGTCGAGCGCCACGCGCCGCTCGTGGAGCTCGGCGGCGGCAGGACCAGCGGCGTCAACGTCCTCCTGGGCCTGCATATGCGCACCGGTCACTTCCTCAAGCTGCGCACGCGCGTCCTCGAGCTCCTCGACCACGCGACGACGCTGATGCTCGGAGCTCGAAATCTGACCGCGCATGTCAGACAGGCGCGACACCATGTTGTGGCCCTTTTCCTCGAGCAGGCGCATGTCGGAGTTAATGCGGCCGACCACATCTTGCATATGGCGGCGTTGCTCGCCCAGGTCGCCCACAAACAGGCCCTTTTCCTCGAGCATGACCTGGAGCTTCTCGAGCTCGCGCTCCTTTTCGCCCAAGCGGTACTGCGCAAGCTCAAGCTCGGCCGCGCCCTCCTTGGAGCGGCTCTCCAGGTCGTTCCACTGCGACTGCAGCGAACGCAGCTCATCGACGGCCAGCATCTGCGTAAGCTCGTTCGCGCGCGAGGACAACTCTTTGTACTTGCGCGCACGATCGACCTGACGCTCCAGCGGTCGCAGCTGACGGGCGATTTCCTTATTGATGTCGCGGGCACGCGTCAGGTGCTCGTCCATCGACTTAATCTTTTTGAGCGCACGCTCCTTGCGGCGCTTGTGCTTGGAGATGCCGGCGGCCTCCTCGATGAGGGCGCGGCGCTCCTCGGGGCGGCTCTGCAAAATGGCGTCGAGCTTGCCCTGGCTGATGATGGAATGCGTATCCTTGCCTAGGCCGGAATCGTGCAGGATGTCCTGAATGTCCATCAGGCGGCACGGACTCGAATTGATGAGGTACTCGCTTTCGCCCGAGCGATACATGCGACGGGTGATGGCGACCTCGTCAAAATCGACGGGCAGCATATGGTCCGAGTTATCGAGCACCAGCGTAACCTCAGCGACACCCACCGGCTTGCGCGCTGACGAGCCCGAGAAGATGACGTCCTCCATGGCCTGGCCGCGCAGCTGCTTGGCGCTCTGCTCGCCCAGGACCCACAGAATCGAGTCAGAGATGTTCGATTTTCCCGAGCCGTTGGGACCGACGATGACGGTCAGGCCCGGCTCAAACGTCATATGGGCGCGGTCGGCAAACGACTTGAACCCTTTGAGCGTGAGGGACTTGAGATACACGGTTCCTCGCTTACACGCGCTTCTTGTTCAGAATAACGCCGTTGGTGGTGTAACCCATGCGGTCGAGCGCTTCGAGCGCGGCGGCTCCCTCGGCTTCCTTCTTTGAGGAGCCGGAGCCGCGACCCTGACGAATACCATCGATCAACACCACGGCGGTAAAGGTGGGCGCATGCGCCGGGCCCTCGGAGCCAACGAGCTTGTACGCCGGGGGTTCGTGACCGTCGGCTTGCACACACTCCTGCAAGAACGACTTGGGGTTCGCGGGGTGCTCGGCGCGCTCGGAAGCCAGGTGCGGCTTAAGCGTGCGGTGAATAAACTCCGCTGCGGCATCCCAACCAGCATCCAGGTACAGAGCGCCCACGAGCGACTCATAGACGTTCTCGAGCGCCGAATGCAGGCCGCGTGCACCGGTACCGGTCTCGGAGGCACCAAAGATGATGATGTCATCGATGCCAAGCTCGTGAGAAACCTCGGACAGCGTAGCGCCCGAGACAAGCGACACCTTCAGGCGCGTGAGCTTGCCCTCGTCAAACTCCGGATAGGACTCAAACAGGGAGCGTGCGACCACAGCACCCAAAATGGAATCGCCCAAGAACTCAAGGCGCTCATAGCTGGCAGAAACCGGCTGGCCCTCGACTGCCGAGGGATGCGTAAGGGCCGCGCGCAGCAGCACCTTGTCATTGAACTCGTGGCCCAGAATTTCCTGGGCGCGCATAAGACGTTCAGACAAAGCCAAGACCTAGGCCTCCCTGGCGTTTTCGATGGCGTCGACGGCGTCGGCGACAGAGTTGAGCGAGAGCAGAGTCTCGTCATCGATCTCGAGGTTGAACTCGTCCTCGATAGCCGTAACCAGCTGCAGGCGCTCGAGCGAGTTGGCATCGAGGTCGTCAAAGGTGGTCTCATCGCTAATTTCGGCAACATCGACGCCCAAAACGTCAGCAGCGACCTCGGCGATCTTGTCGAAGATTTCGGAGCGATCCATAGCGCTTCCTCTCATAGTGCATGAATACCAAAAGAATGGTACCGCCCGGGCGGTACCAAGACACGGTTCTGATTCTACCCCACGACGTGCGCCCCAAGACGCATAACGCCGCTGTTATAAAACGATACCGTCCATAGAGTTGGCGACATTCTCGACCAGCCCGGCGCGCACGGCTTCGGCCGCCGCGAGCGTACCATTTTTAACAGCCTCGACCGAGGTGGCGCCATGGCCGATCAGGACCACGCCGCGCAGGCCCAGAAGAATCGCGCCGCCCTTGGCGTCGCCAGAGAGCTTGGCCTTAATCTCGCGCATTTGCTTTTTGATGAGCAGCGCGGCAATCTTGGTGCCGAGCGAAGACATGAAGACACCCTTGAGCTCCTGCAGCAAAAACTTGGCAGCGCCCTCGGTGGCCTTGAGCGCAATATTGCCCGACATGCCATCGGCAACGACGACATCGAAGTTACCTGAGGTGATGTCCGTTCCCTCGCAGTTACCAACAAAGCCGGGAACGGCGGCTTTCATGGCCGGGAAGCAGGCCTTGGTAAAGTTGGAGCCCTTCTCGTCCTCGGTGCCGTTGGCAAGCAGGCCCACGCGGGGATGCTCGATTCCCAGGACGACGCGGGCATAGGCGCTACCCATCTGGGCAAAACGCACCATGTCATCGACCTCGACATCGGGGTTGGCGCCCATATCGCACAGCACCGTCAGACCGCCGGCGCGATTGGGCAGCGCATTGGTCAGACAGGGGCGCACCGGCTGCTTTTTGCCTTCGGCCTGATACCTAAACGGCGTCACGTAGGCGGTGGCAGCGGCGGTCATGGCACCGGTCGAACCGGCAGAGAAGAACGCGTCCGCATTTCCCTTCTTGATGGCGCGGCACGACAGCACGATCGAAGACTTGCGTTTGGTCATCACGGCGCGAATGGGATCGTCATCCATGGCGATAACGTCGGGTGCCTCCAGGGCCTCGACGCGCGCATGGGAGGCGGCAAAGGGATTGACGATTTCGGCGGGGCCAGCTGCCAAGACCTCGATATCGGGATCGGCGGCAAGCGCAGCCTCGATACCATCGAGAACAACCTGAGGTTTCTCGTCTCCGCCCACAACGTCTACACAAACGCGAACGTTACTCATATACATGCTCCTTATACAAAAATGGCCGACTCATTGAGCCGGCCATTGTGGTTCCATTTGGAACGGCATCGCATCCAGAGTATACCGTTACTCGGTAACGATAACCTCGCGGTCCTTGTAGAAACCGCAGCTGGGGCACACGTGGTGCGGAAGCTTGACAGCGCCGCAACGGGGGCACGTGGACTGAGCCGCAGCCGAGATCTTCATGTTGGCGGAACGACGGGTGTGAGTGCGGATACGACCCTGCTTTTGTTTAGGTACGGGCATAGTGACCTTCCTTATGAACTATCCAGTGTGGCGATTACGCGCAAGTAGCGATACTACCACAGTTTTACTCATCAAGCTTGAGATTCTTCAATGCTGCAAATGGATTTTCCGTGGCAGCGGCCCATTCTGCCTCTGCCTGGGCGGCGCAATCGCATTGCTCGACGTTGAGATTACAACCGCAGGTGGGACACAGACCGCGGCAATCAGGCTTGCAGAGCACCACAAACGGCGTGTCCATAACGACCGCGTCATTGATGGGCTCGCCCAGATCGACAATGCGGTCCTCACCCAGGAGCTCGTAGCCATCCTCGTAGGCCTCGGGATCCTCGGGCTCCTCAAAGAGGTAGAACTCCTCGATCTCGCCGGCGATATCAAACGAGGCGGGCTCCAGGCAACGGTCGCACTCGCCGGTGGCGTGCGCGCGAACCATGCCCGTGAGCAAGACACCGGTACCGGCATTGGTAAAGACAACGTCGTAGTCGATGCCGTCCTGTAGCTGGTACTCCTTCTCGCCCACCGTGTAGGTGGCGACATCGACCTTACCGGTCAGCGGATACGAATCTCCAGGAAACTCGAGCTGCTCGGAAAGATCGACGGTAACGCTCGGGAACTCAGCCATTACCACTGACCATTCTGCTGGGCGGCACCCTCGTTGAGCTGCTGACGGCAACGGGTAACGGTGCCGGTCAGGCTCTTGAGGTTCTCCTCCAGGTGCGTAAAGACCTGCTCTGCGTAGTCCTCGGCAGCATAACGCGTCTCGCGCTCGTACTGCTGGGCACGATCGCGGATGTCGTCGGCCTGCTGCTGCGCAAGGCGGACGATCTCCTGCTCACCGGCAATGGTGAGGGCCTGCTGCTGAGCGTCAGCGATGATGGAATCGGCCTGAGCGGCGGCGGAAGCCATAAGCTCCTCGCGCTCCTTAAGGATACGGCGGGACTTCTGCCACTCCTCGGGATAGCTCATGCGGATCTCGTCGAGGATGTTGAAGAACACGTCGGCGTCGATGACCTTGAACTGAGCGTTCTTGCCGAAAGGCGGCTTGGCTTCCTCGATCAGCCCTTCGAGCTCATCGACCAAGCTGACGATCCTATCGCCAGGAAAATTCTCGCCCGGCATCCGGTCTCCTTTCATAGGTAACATATCATCGTGCTAGTTTACCACATGCCACCAGGCAATAAAAAACGTCACGAAAAGCGATGTCTGAGCGCTTCAACCACGTTGGACGGGACAAACGTCGATACATCGCTGCCGAGCGAGGCGATCTGGCGAACGACCGAGCTCGAGATATAGCCGTACTGCGGCGCACTCATGACAAAGATGGACTCCAGCTCGCTATCCAGGCGATAGTTAAGGTCGGCCTGCTGCAGCTCATATTCAAAGTCAGTCATGGCGCGCAGACCCTTGACCACGGCCCCCGCCCCCTGATCACGAGCGAAGTCGACCAAGAGGCCAGTAAAGGGCAGGACCTCGACGCCATCGATATCACCGAGTGCTTCACGGGCCAGCGCCACGCGTTCATCGAGCGTAAACGTGGTGCCCACACCGTATTTGCCCTGCGACTCGGCAACGGCCACGATCACACTGGGAAAAATGCGGCGGGCGCGGCGGATGACGTCGATATGGCCAAACGTGATGGGATCGAAGGTACCCGGAACGATGGCGCGGTTAATGGTGTCACTCATGGGCATCCCCCTGAAACGTCGTGCCGTCGCTGTCATCGGCATCGGTGGCGGTATCGTCATCCTCGCCCTCGCCGACCCAACGGAGCAGGTCGACCGAGGTGATGCCATAGCGTTTCTCACGCACGGTTACAAAGCCGGCAGGATGTGCACCCGCGTCGGCGGCAGCATGCTCAAACAGAGCATAGGCACCCGGGGTGAGCAGACCCTGCTGGGCCAGGTTCTGCAGCAGCTCGTCGACCGGCTTGGCACCAAAAGCATAGGGCGGGTCGAGCAAGACCAGATCAAAGGGGCCGCCCGGTACACGACCGCGCGAGGCACTCGCCAGCATGTCACCCGTGACCACGCGCCAACGCGCACGGTCACGGCAGAGCGACTCGATATTCTTGGTAATGAGCCGCGCGGCGTTGCGATCGATCTCGAATGTGGTGAGCGAGCGGGCACCACGAGAGAGCATCTCTAACCCTAAGGCACCGGAGCCGCCAAAGGCGTCCAGCACACGGACCTCGTCCAGATCGAAGTCGAATGCCGACATGACCATAGATGCGCATGCCTCGCGCACGCGATCGGTCGTGGGGCGGGTAACATCGCGACCACGGGGCTCCTCGATCTTACGACCGCGCCATTCGCCGCCGATGATTCTCATCCTCCGCTGACCTCCTTAAATATGTGTCGATATCGCATGGCGACCGCATCGCGCAGAGGGCGCGTCGCCACAGAGTCAAGGTTGCAAGCATACCGCAAGAGCTCGACCGCGTCCAAATGGGCCCACTCGATCAGCTCCTCGTCGGCATCCAGGTCGACAAAGCGCAGGGTCACACCGCCATGCTGACGGTACCCCAGGATTTCGCCCTCGTGGCGCAGACGCAGGTCCATCTGGGCGAGCGTAAAGCCATCCGAGCTTTTTTCAAGCGATTGCAGACGATCTTGCGCCGCCGATGCGCCGCCGTTGCCCTTGGAGTGCGTCATGACCAGGCACGTGCCCGACACGCCGCCACGGCCCACGCGGCCTCGCAGCTGGTGCAGGGCAGCCAAACCAAAGCGCTCGCCGTTTTCGATGACCATGACGGTGGCGTTGGGCACGTCAACGCCCACCTCGACCACCGTAGTCGAGACGAGCACGTCAATCTCGCCACGCTTGAAGGCGTCGATCACGCGGTCCTTCTCCCCCGCTGGCATACGGCCGTGAAGGCGCTCGATGGCAAGACCCGGCAACGCCAGACGCAGGCGATCGAGCTCGGTCGCCGTATCGTGAAGCGGCACGGGGACCGTCACGCGGCCCTCGTCGTCGCGGGCAATACCGGGCACGTCTTCCAGCTCATCGGCCGAGTCACTCGGCTCCACGAGCGGGCAAATCACGTAGGCCTGCTGCCCCTTCTCGTGCGCCTCGCGAATGGCGCCATAGGCGAGGTCACGGCTCGACTCGGTGAGCACGCGTGTCGTCACGCCAGCACCAGGGACGGGCCGATGGCGGATGATACTCGTGTCCAGATCGCCGTAGACCGAAAGCGCCAGCGTACGCGGGATGGGCGTTGCCGTCATAACGAGCAGATCGGCACCAGGGCCCTTCGCGCGCAGGGCGTTGCGCTGGCCTACGCCAAAGCGGTGTTGCTCGTCGATGACAACAAGCGACAGATGCTTGAACGTAACGTCATCCGAAAGGACCGCATGGGTGCCAAAGAGGACATCGAGCTCGCCGGACTGCAGCTGCTCATGGATCCGCTCGCGCTCGGCCGCCGGAGTGGCACCCGTCAGCAGCGCCCACGTTATACCGGCCTGAGAGAGCAAGGGGCCGGTCTTATCAGCATATTGGCGCGCCAGCACGCCCGTGGGCGCCATAGCGCAGGCCTGCGTGCCGCTATCGGCAACCACAGCCAGCGCACAGGCGGCAACGGCGGTCTTACCGGTACCGACATCGCCCAGCAGCAGACGGTTCATCACGCGCCCGCCATCGCACATGTCATGCAGGATGTCTTGGAATGCGGCCTCCTGCTCGTCGCTCAGCGAAAACGGAAGGGCCTGTTTAAGCGCGCCCAGATGCTCGCCCGCGATGTGGGCATAGGGCACCACATCGACCAGGCCGCCGTCGTTGCGCAGACGCAGCGCCAGCTGCAGGTAGAGACACTCCTCGTAGGCAAGACGCCGGCGTGCGATGTCGCGCTCAGCCATGCTCGAGGGAAAGTGGATCGAACGCAACGCGCGGGCATTGCTCATGAGCTTCCGCTTTGCGCGCAGCGGCGCGGGAATCGGATCGAACGGATTGCCGACGACCTCGAGCGCGCCGCTTACGATGCGGCGCATCCACGCCTGGCTCACGCCATCGCTCACGTAATGGACCGGCAGAATGGTACCTGCGGCGCGCCCGTCCTCGAGCTTTTCAAAGTGGGGCGAGGCCATCTGCTTAAAACCGTAGGCAAACTCGACCTTGCCCATCACGGCCAGGCGGTCGCCCTGCTTAAGCTGCTGGGCAATCCAGGGCTGGCGGAAAAAGGCGACCTGTAGCACGCCCGTCTCGTCAACAAGTGAGACCTCTGTCACCTGCATGCGCGGGCGCGGCTGCTTTTGGACGATACGGTCGACCGTGGCGATGATGGTGCACACGGTACCGATGGGCGCCATCTCGATGGACCACGAACGGGTAAAGTCGAGGTATCGATGAGGGATATGGAGAAGGAGGTCCCCCACCGTCCGAATTCCCAGACGGCGAAGGGCCTCCTCACGTTTACCCGAAACATATTTGAGTCGCGCGATATCCTCGTCGAGCGCATTGCTCTGGGCAAAGCGCTCCGAGACGCGCGGCACGGAGCACAGCTCGGACATGGGCAGTTGCCTACTCGATCGAGAAGATCACGGGATAGAGCGGCTGCTCGCCACGATGGGCGTCAATCTCCAGATCGGGCTGAGCCTCCTCGATAGCGTCGACGATCTCCTGGAAGGCCTCATCGGACAGCTCCTCGCCAGCCAGAATCGTCAGCGCGTCGCCTTCCTCTTCCTCCTGCATGCGGTTGATGCAGTCGAGGGTGACCTGTTTCACATCGGAGCCGACCACGTCGATGGAACCGGCGATGATACCCATAACGTCACCGGAGTGAATCGGAGAGCCGTCCGAGGCGCTGGAGTCGCGCACGGCGCGGGTGACCTCGCCATCGCGGACCTCGCTGATGGCGTCGACCATAGCGGCGACGGCGTCCTCGAGCTCGGAATCGGGCAGGACGGCGAACAGCGCGGAGAACGCCTGGGGAACGGTCTTGGTGGGAACGACGGCGACCTTCTTATCGGTGCAGGCAGAGGCAGCGGCCTCGGCAGCCATGCGGATGTTGCCGTTGTTGGGCAGGATGATGACCGAGGTCGCGTTGACCTGGTCGACGGCGCCCAGCAGGTCGGCGGTCGAGGGGTTCATGGTCTGGCCACCCGAGACGATCACGTCAACGCCGAGGGACTTGAGGATGTCGGCCTCGCCCGAACCGGCGGCAACGGCGACAAAGCCCAGCGCCTTGGCGGGCTCGGCAGCCTTCTCCTGGTCCTCATGAATCTTGGCGGTACGGTCGTGGGCCTCCATCTCCATGTTGTGGATAAAGACCTCGTAGATCTGACCAAGCTGCAGCATGTGCTCGAGCACCAGGTTGGGCGTGTTGGAGTGCACGTGAATCTTGTAATCGGGGTAAGCGCCCACCAGCAGCTCGCAGTCGCCCATGGAGCCCAGGAACTTAAGGCACTCGTCCTCGTCAAACGGGGCGTCTGCCTTAAACAGGAACTCATTGCAATAACGGAACTCCGAGCCCTCCCAGTCGTCGTTAGCCTCGATCTCAACGCGGCCAAGAGCGGCATCGCGGGCAGAGCCGGCGGAGTCAAACGTAGCGGAGAAATCCTCGACAACGGTGCTGCGGCCAAGAGCGGCAGCCACAAAGTTCTCGAGGAAAATGGCAAATCCAAAGGCGCCGGAGTCGACCACGCCGTTCTCCTTCAGAACGGGCAGCAGGTCGGGCGTGCGGGCGACGGACTGGTACGCCTCGACGACGATGGCATCGAGAGCATCCTCGGCCGAGAACTTCTTCTTCTCGCACTCATCGGCCTTGGTCGAGACATCACGCAGGACCGTGAGGATCGTGCCTTCGATGGGCTTGCGGACAGCCTGGAAGGCGACCTTAACGGCGCGACGGAAAGCGAAGGCGATATTGGCGGACGTAATGGGCTCGTCGGCAGAGACAAGGCCCTCGGCCACACCGCGCAGAATCTGCGACGTAATAACGCCGGAGTTACCGCGGGCACCCATGAGGGAGCCGTGGGTGATGGCGCCGGCGATGGCTTCCATGTCGGCGTCGGCAGGAAGAGCAGAAAGCTCCTTGGTCACCGAGGCGAGCGTGAGCGACATGTTGGTGCCGGTATCACCATCGGGTACGGGGAAGACGTTGAGCTTGTTGATCTCCTCGGCCTTGTCGGAAACGGCAGCCGCAGCGATCGGAAAACAGGTGCGAATGGTCTTTGCAATCATGGGTGTTAGAATCTCCGTTTTCGGATGCTAGTTCAGACGGCTCTTGAGCGCGTCGATGTGAATGCCGATCTTAAGGCTGGCGGGATCGATCTGGGCGATCTCCTGCAGGGTGAAGGCAACGGAGCTCGAAAGATTGTGGCAGACGGACTTCATGTTGACGCCGTTCTCGAGCACAACGTGAAGGTCGACCGTGAGGCCGTTCTCATCGGCGGAGACAAGCACGCCCTTGCGGAGGCGCTGACCGGCAAGCAGGCGCACGCTCTCGGCGCCCTGGAGCTGCTCGGCCATACCGACGACGCCGTAGCACGTCATCGCGGCATAACCGGCAATATCGGCAATAACGTCATTCGAGACGCTCAAGCTGCCGTTAATGGTCTCAGACACAAGAATCTCCTTTTCTGGTGCTCGCGGCACCATCTCGTGGGAGCAATCATTGGAATATTCTACAACGACCGCGCCATGTTGAGGTGGCGGGCCTCGGGATTACATCCTCGACACGAAATGTTGATACGGTAACGTTCGCGAACAGCGATCGCGGCATGAAAAAACCCGCCGCATAAGCGACGGGTTTTACAACCTGGCTCCCCGGGTAGGACTCGAACCTACAACAGCGCGGTTAACAGCCGCGTGCTCTACCATTGAGCTACCGAGGAAT
>DBGDEA010000003.1:0-21466 GCA_048342875.1 Collinsella sp.
CTGAACAATCGCAAGTGTCCGGCGAGGGGGCGGCTTTGTAAAGCCGTTTGGCCCCACCCGCATAGCGGGTGGTTTCTGATGCGGCGCGCTGCGCGCCCCGCACAGGCTAAAGCCCGTAAAAGAAGGCCACTTAATGTGGCCTTCGTCTTGCGCAGGACTGCCCGAGCAGGCAATCAAATATAATGCGGGCGGGCACGCGGCCCCGTCGGCTTTACGACAGCGCAATACCGCCGAGCCAGCCCCAACGCACGCCAGAGCCAGTGCCATAGAAGCTAATAAACGAATCAAGCGACTTAGACGTAATGGCGCCCTCATTGCTCATGACGATGCCGCCGCCAACATAGATGCCCACGTGGCCATAGATCAGACCCGGCATGCCGGTGCCGCTATGCGATGAGTCGGCCACGATCATGCCCACCTGCAGCGCCGAGCGGTCGGAGCTATAGCACCAGGCGTTAAACATGTCGCACGCGTTGCCGCCAAAGTAACCAACGCCAGCGTTGCGGAAGACGTTGGTGACCCACGCCGCGCACCAGTTCTGGCCAGGCGAGGGCGTGGAATAGCAAGCGTTGACGACGGCCTGCTGCTTGCCCGAGCCGGCATTCTGTTGCGGGGTTCCGGGCGCATACGATCCGCCACCCGAGCTTGAACCACCCGAGTAGGAATTGTTCTTGTTCGCGGCGGCGGCGGCAGCGGCGGCCTTCCTGGCAGCCTCCTCAGCCTGGGCGGCAGCGAGGATCTCGGAATCGCGCTGAGCCATGAGCTCCTTGACGTCGTCGGAAAGACCGTTCAGCACGGTCTGGACTTCTTGCTGCTTGGCCTGCATATCCTGCATCTGAGCCGTCTGCTGGTCCTTGAGTTTTTCCAGGTCGGCCTTTTGTGCTTCGAGCTCGGTCTTCTGTGCGTCGAGCTCAGCCTGAATCGTCTGGATATCCTCAATGGCATCGCGGTCGCTCTTGTTGATCTTCTCAACGTAATGCGCGTTGGCGACGAGTTCCTCAAACGAGCCAGAGGCCAGCAGCAGCGACAGGATGTTCGTGCCGCCGGACTTGTAGCTGGCGGCCACGCGATCGGAAAGGTCGTTGCGCTTCTTCTTGAGCTCGGCCTTCTTTTCATCGATCTGGGCCTGCGTGTCGTCAATCTTGCCCTGGACATTCTCGATGTCGTTGAGGGTCTGGGCATTCTTGTTGGCCATCGCCGCATACTCATTTGCGATGCTGTCGAGCTGGGCCTGAACCTCGTCGAGCTGGGCCTGGGCGGCATTCAGTTTATCGGTGGTTTCTTTGGAAGCCTCCGCCGCATGGGCGCGAGCGGGCAGGCCAAAAAGAACTGCCGCAGAAGCGGCGCCGAACAGGGCCTTGAGGGCAGTGCGGCGCGAGAGCTCCTGGGAAAGGATGGAATCGCTGTTTGGTGACATATGTACTCCGTTACATGCTTATTTATATGTCGCTCAACTCATACATATTAGCGTACATATGGCGCGTCCCAACGATTTCCACGAACGGCAGGAAACTGCAAGGTCAGCGGCTCGTAAGCAAATGCCAAAGATCAGGTTATGCGTACGCAAGCTCTTCTATGAGTACGTTAGCACAATCCTCTGCTTTTCCTACAGCGCACGATTTGGGCGTCCCTGCCTGCGCTATACTCCCCTGAAGAAGTGTTCCTGATTCGATAGGAGACTACATGTCCAAAGCACTCGACCCCAAAGACACCTGTGTCCTCGTTACCGGTGGCGCCGGCTTTATCGGCTCGCACACCGTCGTTCAGCTGCTCGATGGTGGCTACCAGGTCGTCATCGTCGATGATCTCTCCAACTCCAGCGCCGTCGCCGTCGACCGCGTCAAGACCATCGTGGGCGACGAGGCCGCCAAGAACCTCACCTTCTACGAGGCCAACGTGCTCGACCGCGATGCGATGAACAAGATCTTCGATACCCATCAGATCGACCGCGTCATCCACTTTGCCGGCTTTAAGGCCGTCGGCGAGTCGGTGAGCAAGCCCGTCGAGTACTACCACAACAACATCGAGAACACCCTGGTGCTCATCGACGTCATGCGCAACCATGGCTGCAAGTCCATCATCTTCTCGAGCTCCTCGACCGTCTACGGCGACCCGGACAACCCGCCCGTCACCGAGGAGGATCCTAAGAAGCCCGCGACCAACCCCTATGGCTGGACCAAGTGGATGATCGAGCAGATCCTTATGGACGTCCACACCGCCGACCCCGAGTGGGACGTCGTGTTACTCCGTTATTTCAATCCCATCGGCGCCCATCCGTCGGGCCTGATCGGCGAGGATCCCAAGGGCATCCCCAACAACCTGGTGCCCTATGTCGCCCAGGTCGCCGTGGGCAAGCTCGAGGCCGTTCAGGTCTTTGGCAACGACTACCCCACCCCCGACGGCACCGGCGTGCGCGATTACATCCACGTTTGCGACCTGGCCTCGGGCCACGTTGCCGCCCTCAACTGGATGAACGGCAAGACCGGCGTCGAGATCTTTAACCTGGGCACCGGCACCGGCACCTCGGTGCTCGAGGTCGTTGCTGCCTTCTCCAAGGCGTGCGGCAAGGAGCTGCCCTACGTGATTCGCGAGCGCCGCGCCGGCGACATCGCCGCCAACTGGTGCGATGCCTCCAAGGCCGAGCGCATGATGGGTTGGAAGGCCCAGTACGATATCGCGGACATGTGCCGCGATAGCTGGAACTGGCAGAGCCACAACCCCAACGGCTTCGCCGACGCCGAGTAGCCACTCCCCCGTGCTAGGTTTTGTGGCATGCCTCAAAACCTAGCACGCGACATGCTCGGCACATGCCGCTTCCCGCATGGGTAGATTTCTAGACATGTCCCAAAAATCTACTGGCCCCGGCCTCCAATGTGAGGTCGGGGCTTTTTAGGAACTCGTTCTCGAGCTCGAGCTCGCGCATGCACTTGCGGGCGGCCCTCATCTCGGCGGTCTCGGTCTTGGCCGCGGCCGCCGCGACCGGGTGGTTGGCCAGTTCCTTCTTTCTGACCGTCACCCATCTTCCCAGGATCTTCTCATTGATGCCGAGGTCGGCGGCCACTTGGGCGATGGGCTTCCCCGACGCGACGGCGAAGTCTGCGGCCTCGGTGCGGTGCCCCGCTGTGCAGGAGAGCCTATCTGCCATGACTGAACACTCCTTTCTTTTTGGCGCTGAAACGATTATCGCCGCTCAACGCCATTCCTCTAAGTCAAGTGTCCTGGGATACAATACAGTTCAAATGGACGAGGAGGATCCGGCGCTCCTCTTGATGAGCCCGGAGAGGCCCCTGGTCGTCACCCTTCCCCGCGCGAACGCAAAGCGGACGGCGGCGAGCCATGTCCTCCCCGCGCGTTCCATTTAGGGAGTCCTCGAGAAGTCGATCTCCCTGTGCGATAATCGAGCTATTGAGTCTCGCGAGTTTAGAGCTGGTGATATGCATTGAAAATCAAGGTGAAAAACATCGGCAGGGTCGCTGAGGCCGATATCGAGATTAATGGCATTGCCGTGATCGCCGGGGAGAACGGGACGGGGAAAAGCACGGTTGGAAAAGCGCTTTATGCGGCCTTCAACAGCATGTCCGATTCGGAGAACAAAATCGACCGCATGAGGCGCAATAGTGTTGAACGCGCCATCAGGAAGGCATATGTGGGAGGCCCTCTCGACTCCACGTCTCGCCACAGGCGAACTGCTGGAAGAATGAATGGTTTCATCGACAGGGTTTTTTCGGGCGAGTGCACGAGGGACGAGCTTATTGATGAGATAAAGGAGTATTACGGGGAGGAGATCTCCCGTGAGATCGAATCCGATTTCACGAATGGCGTAGCAGGAGTTGCCGATCAGATTATCGAGATCATGGATATCTCCGATGATGAGGTATTTCGTGCGATTGCGACAAACAGGTTCCAAAGCGAGTTCAACGGCCAGATCAATTCGGTTTTCGGCGAAGAGCCCGGGAAGGTCGAACTCCAGATAAAGGACGCATCTACGGTTTTCTCGGTTGCAGGTGACGAGGTGGCGGAGGTGCACGATAGGAGGGTTTTGCGATTCAGGGCGCATTATCTGGACGACCCGTTCCTGATCGATTCTCTCGGAGGGCCCTACGGCCCCGCTTTTCGGTTCAGGCCCCTCCTTGGACACCAGGAGGAGCTGCGGCAAGATTTGATTCAGGCGACCATCCGTAACGATGACAGCGAGTCCTCGCTGTTCGACGAGATCGCGAAGGAGCGGCACCTGAAGGTTCTCATGGACAAGGTCTCCTCCTTATGTCCGGGGTATTTCGAGAGGAGCGAAAGTCGCGGTCACCTTACGTATCTCGAAGAGGGCTTCGCTCGGGGGTTGGAGCCTGGGAACCTTTCTGCTGGCTTGAAGACGTTCGCCATCATGAAGGTGCTCTTGAAGTCCGGCGCGCTAGATGCCGGAGGGACTATTATCCTCGATGAACCCGAGATTCATCTTCATCCTGCATGGCAGCTGGCCTTCGCCGAGATAATCGTGCTGCTCCAGAAAGAGCTCGGGATGCACGTCTTAATGAGCACCCATAGTCCATATTTCTTGAATGCGATCGAAGTGTATTCTAAGAAGCACGCTGTTGATGGATTGTGCTCATATTATCTTGCGGAGACCTGCGCTGATGGACGCTCTCGCTTTGCCGAAATAACCGGCTCGACTGAGGTCGCCTACGAGAAGCTGGCGGCTCCTTTTGATACGCTTGAGAGAGAGGAGTACGGCCTTGAGTAGCGACCTGTGCGCCTCCTGCCCTCATCCGAACTCTCCCGTGGTGCCAGATGGCAGCGATGGTTGCTCCCGTTGCAGGACCTGTATCCTAAGGGACTGCACGTCGACCATCTCCAAAACATCCAGAGACGGGAGCGTCTCTCTTGTGGATGACGATTTGCCTGTTGTCAATTTTGACTCTGTTAAAGAATGCTACTGCAAGAAGGTCAATAGGTGGATGCAACTCCCGCGCTCCGCCGATGCGCTGTATTGCGATCGGGAAACGTTATATCTAGTCGAATTTAAAAACGGCAGTCTGAAGGAGACGCTGGGGAAGAGGCTCAATCCCAAGGATGACGAAGAGCTTGGTATCAATCTTGGCCAAAGGGACGCCCTCATCGAGAAGTGCAAGGACAGCGTTTTGATCTGCTCGGACCTGTGGGGAAAGAGGACGAGATGGTTTCGCGAGCACTGCGTCTTTGTTTTGGTATACAACGAGGACAAGAACAAGACCGCGTTGAAGCGGGTTGCCAGCTCGATTAGGAAAAAAGCGCGTTTTGGGCTTCCTGACAAATTGAAAGGTTTTTGCGTGAAGGATGTCTTGACGCTAACCGAAAAGGAGTTTTCGACATCGCTCCTTTCAACTTGGCGAGACGCAGAAGAAATCGCGGAGGTCGACGCGTAGGAGACCGAAAAGCATCCGGTGGCTATTTGCTCCCGATATCGATCGTTCGTCTGCAGTCGGTTTTCTTTCCGCTGCGCCCGCCAGTTTGCGATGAGTCGCGCACCGTGTGAAGCTCAACACGGATGAAATACAAATATAATCCCCCCTTGCACTGTGTTGATAAATATTGCTCGTCGAACTCATCTGAACTGGGCTTTCTTGCATAGAACTGCCTGAACCTGAGCGTTTTCGGGTATCGCATTGCCCGATCGAGCACCATCGCGACCTTCTCAAGCTTGTCCTCGGGCGGACTCATAGCCACAGCCCCGCATGTCGTCCCGGTTGGAGCCGGGATGAGACCTCAGGAAGTACTGCATGAAGTAGCGCATCCGGTTCACGGGCCCCAGCGGGTTCTGGCCGTCGGGAACGCCCTTGAGCAGCTTCGCGTTGTAGCGCTGGCTCTTCAGTGACAGATTGTTGACGGGAGCCGTGTGGCGCCCGGCTCCATGTCGTGGATGAGCGTGGAGCCGGGCGCCACACGGCTCCCGAACGTCGCCAAGGTCTTCGCCCTGCTTGTCTTGCCAAGGCCCTCCCGGATGAAGATTGAATTGCCTGGCTCATCGCAGCCGAGCGCGACACGGGCTCTACCCGAGACCATCATCTCTACACATAGCCCATCATTCGACAAGAACGCGCAGTTTGTCCTGCATAGGCGCATGGTGTCCCCCTCCGCCGCAAGAGGTGAGCAAAAGAGAGGCTCCCCTCGCCACTACCGGACAAAGGGACCTCTCTGGGGAAACACGCTATAAAACCTTCTTGCCGGGCGGTCGAGTACAGCACCGACGGCGTACCCGTGGAGACCTACCCAGAGCCCACGCCATTTCAAGTTTCTTGGTCTTCAACGCCACAATCCGATAATCATCCAGCCGTCGAAATGACCTCGTCACAGGCGGCAAGCATCTCCTCGTCATGAGTGACAACGATTACAATATGGTCTCTCTTAATTTCATGAAGCAATTTGATCAGCGCGCCTCGACTCTTCGCATCAAGTGCTGAGGTCGGTTCATCAAAAAGCATAACGTCCGGCGATTTCAACAGCTGTCTCACAATTGCAATCTTTTGCTTCTCGCCGCCGGACACCCCTCCTTTCCCGCCGTCAAGCATCGCCGTTGCCCCGTTCTCCACAGAAGCAACCATTTCGTCTAGCCCCAATATGACAAGCATCCGATTCAGCTTATCCATCTCGTAATCATCAGAAAGCAGCGTAAGATTATCGAGAATCGTCCCCTCAACGATAGGGGGTTCTTGCTCCGTAATGCTGACTCGACACCGCCGCAATGCATATCGATCGATGCAACGCTGTGACACCCCGTTGTAGCGAACGGCCCCTTCTGTGTCATCTGGATATAGCCCCAATATCACTGACAGCAGCGAGCTCTTCCCCGAACCATTCGGCCCCGAGATTCCATATAGCCGACCCCTGGAAAACGCGAGCCCCTCAATGCTTAACGCGACCCTTTCCGCCCCTGGATAACGTAGCTTGATGTTCTCTAGACGGATTTCCTCAATCGGACCAAGCGCCAATTTGCCATTCGCTTCCACCGGGACATCCCAAATTCTTTTCAGCCGCTCATAGCATACGCGATTAGTCTGGTAATCCCTTCCCCAGCCCAACAAATACTGTACCGCTGAGCTTAAGTTCGAATAATATCCAACAGCAGTCACGAGAAAACCAGGCAACAGTCTCCCGCCCATCACTTCAACCGCGCCCACAGCAAGAAGACATCCTTGAGCGGCGGAAGCGACCAACGCGTTGCCAAAGGTAAATCTAGACCCTACTTCCTGATTTGCTCTCATCGTTGGATAGAGCCCATTAAAAGCTTCGACCAGTACAGCGCGGGACCTATCGAACAAAGCATGTTTGCGGATGAAATCAACTTTCTCCAACTGATCTTGTAGACAGGAAAAAAACCTCGCGCTCTGCTCTTGTACGTCAAAACTTCTCTCAAACAGCCTTGCGCGTGAAACCGCATAAAAAGCGGCACTCGCTGCCGCAAGAACAAGGCAGACCACACTCAACTTGATATTCAGGCTACCGAGAACAAACAGGGCGGACAAAAGGGTGATAACGTTGCTTGAAACCCCCACAACCGAGTTGATTACGAAGATGACAAGGTCATTAGCGTCGTGATTGATTTGCTGGTTATAATACGACGCGTTGAAGCCCTCGAAGAATGCCTGGGGAAGGTGCTTCACGTGCTCAAGCGTATCCGCATTTAAGCCGAACCCCGCATGCGACTGAAGGTTGATGTACAGCATCTCTGAGCAATACACTAGTCCCGCTCGAACCGCTTGGACCGCAACCAAAATAAGGCAACAAACGAGAACGGCGGCAAGATCGGCGCTGGCCGGCATCGCCAATCGGTTTACCACTATGCCGGTAAGAAAGGGACCCGCAAGCGCAAGCAGCCCGACCAAAACTGTTACGACAAGATAGGCGTAGAATCGACCGCCCAGTATATATTTTCTACAGAGATTAAGCATCAGCCTCATTTTGCCCCGCACCCCGTTTTGCCGTATTCATCATCTGGGAGAGCAGCATTTTCTGCTCGGCATCATACCGGAAGGAAACGCAACGTTTCCCCTCACCGTTTAAGGCGTGGTTGGGGCACCCTCCCATGCACATGGGAAAAGCAAAGCACTCTTGGCATTCCGGGTCATCCGGCTCATATGCCATCCAGTTAATCATGTTCTTGCTCAACATTGGCGGCTCGAAAATAGTTCCGACCCTCCGCTCCTTCATTCCAATGTCATCCCAGCACTTATACAAATCTCCGACGGGATCAACCACGTACGAGTTGATTCCAACGGCGCAACATATCCCGAAATTCGTCCCACCAAAAGGTTGAACTTTGAAGCCCCGCGCAATTGCCCTTTTATAAAACTCAGTCTCCTCATACGAGAACTCTTTTACAGTAAAGCAGTGGCTGTCGTTCGCACATACCTGATTGATATCGTCAACAGGGGCTAAATAGAAGTGAACCTTATTCATCAGGCCATTTAGCTCGAGATAATCCAATAGCTCTTGAGCGGCCTCGATGTTGGTCTTGTCGACGTTGCTCCTTATCGAAATATCGATGATGTCGGCACACTCTTTGACGTTCTTGAGAATACGTTCGTATGTAGGGCTTCCGTCGTGAAGAATCCTTCTCGAATCGTGATCCGACTTCGATCCATCTATAGTCACTTGCGCGCTCGTCACACCACATGCCGCGAGCCTCCTTGCAACATCAGGCGTCAGCAGATAGCCATTTGTCACTATCGATGCGGAATATTCACACGTTGGCCCCACGACATCTTTCAGATCCGACGTAATCCGTTCGATCATCTTCATTCCGAGCAGAGGCTCGCCGCCGTACCATCCAACTGAGAGACTTGCGATACCAGGATAGTAATCTTTCACGAACTTGGAGAGCTGTGTCAAAACCTCCTCGCCCATCGTCGTGTACGCCTGTCCCTTTTCATAGCAGTAGGGACAGCAAAAGTTGCAAGCCATCGTTGGCGCAATGGTAAGGGACAGAGCAGTATTCGCAAAGCGCGCGGCGCGACTTTGCAACCTGATCTCCCCAAGCTCGTCCCTCTCCTCATTGACTAGGATGCCTCCCCTTATCAGCTCCGCGACAAGATCATCGGCATCCCGAACGTCCCCTTCTTGAATCCTTTTGAATTTCTGCGCGTATTCCGGATTTAACGACAGGATGCCGCCGGTTCACGCATTCATGATAAGAAGACTTCCGTTATGTTCATGCACCACATTAAATTGCGACAGTTTCACTTCGCACCATCTCCATTTCCAATCAAATCCATATCGACCCTCAGACGCTGCGCATACGCCAGCGCACTACCTTCTTCGATAAAAACTGCACGAAAGCAGCAATAGACATGCGAGCGACACGATGACCGCATGGCCGCATGCAGCCATCAGGACCGTCCCGCCGGCAGCCCCGCACGCCCTCATCCAATAAGCCATGTGAACCGGGGGTAAAACGGTTGGGAAACTCATCGCGATAACAAGGCCCGCGAACGTTGCGACCAGCAAGGCTCCCGACACAAGAGATCTGATCCTGAACACCTCATATGCAACCGCAACCATCAGCGTATAAGCGGCGTCTATAACGATATTCGACAGGAGTGCCGAGGTCACATTACCAACCGTAAGGCTGTCTAGACCGCTTCCGGAGCACACGGCAAAGACCGCAGCGACACCGAGAGTAAACACGATGTAGGGGCACAGCGTATACACTTCGCAAGCCAATGTCTTTGCCGCAAACAGCTGCCAGCTGCGGAAGCCCCGAGCAATCGAAACTCCCCTTGCCGACACGCTCGTCGCATCACCGAATAGCGTCCCCGCCACAACAACAGAGACGATTGGGAAGAACACCGTATGCGCCATGGAGACGACACTTAGCCAGGAAGAGATACCCGTTGGCCCAACCCCTATCGAGAAAAGATAGCCCGGATCGGCGGAAAAGCCAAAGAACTGGCCCTCTCCCCCTGCGGAGACCCATGCGCCGGACCCGGCAAACACATAAATCCCCGCGATGCCCAAATACATCAGCGCTATTATCACGGCGAGTTTCATTCTCCTTGCGCGGAACAGTTCCGCCCTGACCGACATCCCAAAATTCATCGAACCGCCGTCCTTACAAATAGCGAGACGAGCGCAACTCCAACCGACACAAGCACAGTGCCGCCCGCATACAGCAAAACCTGAATTACACCAACATTCTGCATACTCAGGGAACACAGGTTCATCAGGTAATACACGGGCGAGAGCATGAGCAGCAAGCTGGGCTGACCGCTTCCGTATGTACTTGGGAACCACACCATCACAAATGTCGAAACCGCTATTGCAACGACGCTGCTCGCCACCACACTCCTCGTGAGCAAATACAGGGCGAAGGTAGCGGCGTACATCGAAATGAGCAGCAGCGCGATCATCAGCGCAATCGATACAAATTGGGCAAACCCTGAGCACGAGGCCCCAACGTCCCATTGGGCCATCTTGGTTAAATACAGGGCAGTCGTAGAAAGAAGATACACGGCACCGACCAGAGTGCAGTTCACCAACAGCTTCGTGATCACAACCGCCGCCTGCGACACCCCTCGCGATCTCGATACGGCGTAAGCCACGGATTCAAAGTCTCTCGACGTAGCGTAAACCGCGTAGAGAATCGTCACCGGAATCCAGACCACTGTAGACGCAAAAGACGTCCGGGCAACAGAGCCCAAAACGTCCCCTGCATCCACTAGGTTTCCAATAAAACCTATAGCCCCTCCAAGCGTATACGGGTCATCACCGGCGACCATGATCAGCACCTCAGACGAAGTCGCAGCCGCAACCACATACAGCACAGCCGCAAGCGCAATCATCAGAGCGGTCGCCGGGTGCCTGGCGAGCAACCATACCTCGCTCCGAAAAGCTGAGATGAACTCGCGTTTCATCACAGCTCGCTCTCTCGACCGATGAGCTCCGAATAAAACTCCTCAAGGCTCTTCCTATGAGAATACGCCTCCGCAACCCTCACACCTGCGGTCGAGAGCGCTTCGATTGCAATGCCCCGCCCTTCCTTTTTCTCCTCATAGCGCATAAGGACGCTGCCGTCCGGCAGAAAAGAATGTGAGGTCTCATCTCCGAGAACCGATCTCGTTCGCTCCAGATCGTCCACATGCAACACGAAACCACCGCGGCATGACTTTTCCAGCTGAGGTGCGGTCATCCTTCGAATGAGGCGACCATGACTTATGAAGAGGTAATCAGTTGCCAGCTTGTGCATCTCCTCAAGATTGTGGCTGGATACGAGAATCGTTTTACCTTGATCTTTGTTAAGATGCGTAAGGATTTTTCTTACTTCGACTATCCCCATCGGATCCAGGCCGTTTGTCGGCTCGTCCAGGATCAACAGCTCCGGATCGCCCAGCAACGCTATGGCCAGATCGAGACGCCTCCTCATTCCCATTGAGAAGTTCTTCACTTTCTTCCCGCCGGCCTCCCCCAAACCGACGGTTGATAACACACCGTCGATGGAACGATCGGTGGGAAGCCCCCACTCAATACAGCGAACGACCAAGTTGTCTCGCGCGGTCAGATTAGGATACGAAGCATTGAGGTCGGGCATATAACCCAGCCTTTCCCTGCAGCTCCGTATTTCACGTCTCCCGGTTTGCCCAAACATCGAGATCGTTCCTGACGATGGCTCCGAAAGCCCCGTGATCAATCGAATTAACGTGCTCTTGCCGGCACCATTCTCCCCAATGAGTGCACACAGCTCGCCTTCCATTAAAGAGAACGAGACTGATTTAACCGCTTCAAACCCGCCATATCTCTTGGATATGGCACGCAATTCAACTGGGACTTCCCGCATGGACGACATCCTCCCCGTCAATAAAAAGGGACGACATGGCAATTGTGCGGGGTTATAGGTAACGTCGGTTCGCCCCCCCCATATTGCAATGCCACAGCCCCTCAGGCGCTGCTGGCCAAAATATCTTTGAACAGTCTGTGCACGCCGTACGGCGTGCACTATCCGCTAAAAGCGGATAGTGCACTCCTGTGAAGAACACTTGGTGCTGCAGCTGCCGTGCGCGTAAAAGAAGCAATTGTTGCACATGGGCTCAGCCCCGGCTGACGGCTCGGTAATCCATTCCATTTCATTCCCCTCCTTTCGCGGTAGAAAGCCAGTTCATCTCTGCCCCCTAGAAACGGAACGTGCAGGACTGATTGGGGCACCTCTTCGTGCATCCCCCGTGCGCGTAGAAGAAGCAGTTGCCGCACGCGGGTGCAACGCCTTCCTCCGGCTCGTTAATCCAATCCATCTCTCCCTCCTTTCCTTGCATACCGAATTGATAATGTTATTCTAATTCGATATGTATCATATTTCAATATAAGCTTATTTATATATTACACAAGGTAAGCACCCCCCTGCATCCAGCACAGGAAATGACTCTCTCGTTCCCCAGTGACGCGGCGAGAAATACAGGCCACTGCAGGACGTTGAATGAACAGCCCGTGAAAACCGTTGTTTTCACGGGCTGCACCTGCTCAATACTTTTTTATTCTCCAGCCTCAGTCGTCTCTAAGATCGACCACGTAAACATGATCTGACTCCAGGACCGGGTCATCACCCGTCGCGGTCGCCCTGCTCAGCGCGTTGCGGGCGCGCCGCGTCGCCAGTTCCTCAAGTTCTCTTTCGTTGACGCGCTTAATAAGATCGCCAGGCTGGCAATCAAGCTCTACGCAAATATCCAGCAATGTCTTTAACCTAATTGCCTTCACCTTGCCATTTCGTATTTTTGAGATACTTGCCGGTGTGTGCCCGGTCGCCCGAATGATATCCGTACTCGTCTTTCCGCGTCGAAGCAATAAGCTTTCAAGCTCAATAATCAGATAGTCCATGCCGCCCCTCACACCAAATCCTCGGTCTGGTCTTGAAGCAGAGCTCCGTAGCGCCATATCGCAGAAATCGAGAAGCAGCAAACGGCCCCCAGCACAGCACCAATATCTATGGGCAGGGCCAGGTTTTCAAACATCGAATAGGCGTTCCCCAGCAAGTCGAAGGGGCCAATCACTATCGAAAGAAACCCCGGAGAAAACAAGAGGTCACCTATTGCTGCTGCAACAAACAGCCACCCGATAATCGAGATTCTTCGAGCATGCGAAAGGGTAAAGGGCGATTCGCCATGAGCCATGTCCATGCTGATTCCCCGCAGGGTCCATGTGGCCCCTCCGGAAATCAGAAGATACATCAAAGGAACCACTACGGAAACCGTCTTTGATGGATCATATAGGTTTCCTTGAGCAGCCATAAGCCCAATGGAAATAACCACCACCACCGAACAGCAACACACCGCTATAAACAGCGCCGTAAACAGAATCCCAAGCCTTCTTCCGAGAGTCATCATCTTCTGGATGGACTTATCGATCTTCTGGGCGCTATTCACCACAGCTCCTCCTAAAGCAATCAGAGGTCTTCTTACTTACTGTTTTTCCTACATTGTAACGAACTCGATAAGAAGAGGGTCGCTTCACGCCGCGCAATCCCGAACTCCAAGCGTTTCTCATCAGCATTGCCCATCTTTCGAGTCGAAATTCAAATCCAGTTTCTTATCGCATGCCAAAATCAAATCCTGATCGTGGCTTACAACAAGAATTAGCTGATTAAAGGGGTTTCGAGAGACATACTCCGTGAACTCCCGACGGCTTTCTTCGTCTAAATCATTCGTCAGCTCGTCAAACACAAGCACTTCCGGTTGCCTGCAAAGTGCTGAGATTATCCTTAGCTTCCGATACTCTCCACCAGAAAGGTCCCTACAATTCTTACCTTTTAACGATTCGACGGTTCGGCAGAAACTCGGCACAAGCTCGCAGAGATGCTCGCCCGTTCCCCGAATCGATGCCCTCTCAAGATAGTGTTCCACCGTTTCATTCGGAATAAAGAGCTTTTGCGGGCACACCGCAAACAGGTCATGTCGGATCGTCTCCATATCGAGCTCTTCATATGGCACCGACCCCAAAGCCCGATGTCCCCCAGCAGAATATAGTCCAAGAAGCACCTTCAGAAACGTGCTTTTGCCGCATCCGTTCGGCCCGGTAATGGCATAGGTTTCCCCCTCTCGACGTCCACGGAGAGATCGCGGTACAAGTAGGGCTTTCCCGCGTATCGGTACGCGATGTTGGACAACGATATGCTCTCCACGTGCCCAACCGTGAGGGTGCCGCGGTCCTCGGCGTCCTCCGTCAGAGCCCCCAATCGGTCGAAGGAGGCCCTTGCGTCCTGATACGATTTGAAATAATTCAAATAATATTTGAAGCATCCGAACGCCATCGAGTAATACGAGTTCACCATTGTGAACTCGCCAATGCTCATTCTTCCGCTTAATATTTCCATTCCGGAGATCACAAGCAACGCTCCCCGGAACACAGATGAGATCAGGCCGTCGCTCGAGGTGGCCAGATTCGAGACCCTACTTGCTTTCATGTAAATCGGGTAGTACCCCTCGAATACCCCTTTGAGCGTCCGAGCGCTCTGGTCATATGCGCCATCGCACTTAATGTCAAACAACTGCGACAGCTCGCCGCTCACGGACGCGAAAAGCTTGCTCAACCCCTCCTTGTTCGCAAGCGAGCTGTTGTACAGCGGCTTTTTCAACGCCCTGAATAAAATGAAGTACGCAACAAGCGAACATGCACTTAACACCAGGAACACCGGATTGATCGAAAACAGGATGATGCATATCAACACAACCAGAACGACGTTAAGCCCGATCGTCAGGAAGTTGTTCACGACAAACGATGACACCGCATTCGAATCCGCATACACCCTCTGCGTTGTATAGGATGGATCCGCCTGCTCCCCCTTTTCCAGGGGCCCCCGTTCAAACGACTCACACGTGGTCCCCATCAGTCTCGTCGTCATCTCCAAGATGACGCGCGATACGTTCACGCCCATCGCATACGACATGAAGGAGGCCGATATCCCTATGCCCGCAACAAAGGCCGCAAACCATACGACGCGAGATGGGTCCCTATTCGTCACGAGAAAGTCTACAAACCCACCGTTTAAGGCGGGCATGATGCACGAGAGAGCGAAATTAACCAGCATGAGAATCACGAAAAGCCGTGACCCTTTACACCGAAACAACTCGTGAACCGTCTTCTTAAACATGCCAGCTCCCATCAAGCGGCCTTTTATCCAAAACTGAATATGTTCGCCGCTTAATCGCTCCCATATATCCCTTGTTGTTAATCCTTGCTCAAGACACTATCTCGGGCTGCGGTGCCCAGGATTCCATTTCACCTTTATATACATACGAATAGGCCCCCTATTTGCATAGGCAAGCGCGGCGATTATAACGGCAGCCACCATCAGGCCGAGAATAGCCCTTTTGTCCGGAAAAAGGGACGAGAGAAAAAGGCATATTGCGGAGAAAACTACAGACGCCCCCACCACTCGGTTTGCGCCTAGAGACTCGGCCGTCCGCTTTGCCTCCTCTAAACGCTCTCCCGATAGCAATGACATTCCGGCAAGCAATCCCGTGAGCTTGCCTCGATATATCATTATTCCGAACACCAGCAGTAGGCATGACCCCACCATTGGAACCACAACGTCCGACATCGCCATCACTCCAGTCCATTCCTTGTCATCGAATCCTTGCGGCGGCTCAGCGCATCTGGCGTCAAATGCAACCTCGTGTCAAACGGACTGCTCGCAAGCTCAATTACTTTGCATGAGCTCGAACATACCGGTTTAAACGGCATACAGTTTAGCCTCGATGGCCTACGTGATTCTCATGAACATATGCGGGGGTTCCCGGGGCTATACGACCGGGTACTAGACGCCATCGATATCACGCTGAACGAAACTTCGCTGCACCTTTCGATTGCCTTTTGTCCAACATCATTTAATGTCGACGATTTCAAACCAGTTTGCACGATGCTCCGGGACAAGCTGAAATCGTCGAGCAGGACCGACCGAATTGACCTTCGAGTCAGCCACTTATGCTCCTCGGCAGAGCCCGAAAAAACCGCACAATTCGCCCTTCAAATAATCAATACCGTCGGTTGGTCAACACGATCAACGACCTTCGATACGATCCAGGCTATCGAGGCTACTTCATGTTTGAGTGGGGCGACCCCATCGACCACTTGGTCAGATTCCCCCAGCTGCAGATGCAATTTGACCAAGTGGCCATCCACGCCAATGGCGATATCGTCGTATCCCCCTATATACCTCTCATCATTGGAAACGTTCGCAAACACAGTCTTCAGGAATACTACGATGCCGGAATGGCAACCGTTTGGGATAAACCCGTTATTACCGCGTTGGCCAATCGCATGCACTCGATTGACGAGATGGAAGAGATCTCATCGTTGATTGCAGACATCAATATGGACGGCGACCTCTATATCGACCTAATCGATGACGATCTAGGCGACCTGAGCGTCCTGTCCCAACTCTAAGGAGATGTTCCCATGTACGAGACCCCAGAAGTAGAGAAGATGGATTCCAAAACCGGCCCCATTCCCGTTGTAGTCAACTTCGCAGCCGTCGTGGATAACGTAGTTGCAGCCGTCTACGATGCCGTCGTTGCGGCCTACGCATTCTGGTACTCGGCAGATAACGACGGCACCGAGGCAAGTACGGCACAAAACTAGTCGCCAACCCATCGAGCAATCACCTCGCCTATCGCTGCATGCGATTGACTGCGCAGCCCTAGCCAACGCCCAGAGCGCCTTGAAGAGCTGCTTGTAAAATTCGCTCATTCAACAACGCGATCTCTTCACCAATCTCGGCCGGCCCGACAGAACTGCACACCAGTCGGACCGGCCAGACCCATAAAACGCTGCGTCCCGTCCACACCACACCTCACGAAACTCGCACTGCCACCACATGGGCGATTCGCGCCTCGATGTTGCGGCGCGATACTATCACGAATAGTCCCCGTCCAACAAGGCTATCCCTTCCACAGGCGTTTCAACTGTCAGTGGTAGCATTAAACTGAACGGTGAAAAATACACTAACACTAACAGCGGAGATGACGACGTCGATGCCCTTCATGCAGCTGAGCACGTCCATCGTCGGCTTCCATCGGGGCTGTTCCGACTGGGACTCCACCTTGGATTCCAGGTCCTTCTTCTCGTCTACCGCCCGCTTGACGCGCTCCTTATAGCAGTCGAGGGTCTGCTGGGCCGTGGGGTCGGCCATCTCCGCGGCTTCGATCCAGGCCCAGTGCGCCCTGGTCCACGTCCCGAGCCTCCTTCTCTGGTCGTCTCCGCCGGGGTGGCACTGCCCATTCCTGGGCAGGTACTTGGAGAGGCGCTGCTTGACGATAACACGGT
Source organism: Collinsella sp. (assembly GCA_048342875.1). Lineage (GTDB taxonomy): Bacteria > Actinomycetota > Coriobacteriia > Coriobacteriales > Coriobacteriaceae > Collinsella. The sequence goes on from DBGDEA010000003.1 coordinate 17,278, forward strand.
AACCTCTCCCGGGCATCGGCGGGGGCCTGGGAGAGGTCCCTGGCGCCCTCGCACTCGCAGTCGGGGACGTGGACCTCGACGATTTCGTGCAGTGCGAGCTGCTTGGCCGAAAACTCGGCGTCGCGCTTGTCGGTCTTGCGTCGCTTGTCGGCCGCGGGCCTCTGCATCTTGGAGACCGCGCCGATGACGCAGTCCACGCCGAGGCAGCGCGGCTCCCTGCAGAAGGGAAAGCCGGTGACGCCGGACTCGTAGACTGCCCCGGGCGACTCGATAGAAAGGATCGAGTCGGCGACGGAGGTGGGGTCGTAGGAGAAGGGGCTTCCCGCCGATCTCGCCCGTGAACGGATTGAAGGCGCATCCTTTGATGCTGCGGGCGTGCACCTCAAGGCCAATAGAGGCAACATGTGGCATTGTGAGCCAGTCTCGCATTGTGGCAACCTGGCTGGCTGCCGGATTTTAATGACGACGACCATTGTCAGCCTTGGCCCACGAATCAAAAGACGATACGAAGCAGGGGCTCACATTGTTCTGCTCATATCGTCTTTATGGCGCACTACCATTCACCGAAATTCGGCAACTTTTTCATTCTCTATATACATGTTTAAACAACATGTTCTACAATAGGGACAATAGAAATGGAAACTCGGGACGAGCCGTCTATCCATCTACGGCGCAGCCCCTTATTCAAAAGGACGGTGAGTGCATCCATGGAGCGTGCAAGCGGTGTTCTGATGCCCATTTCGTCATTGCCCGGGCCTTACGGCATCGGCGGCTTTGGCCGGAACGCCTACGACTTTGTCGATTTCCTCGTATCGTGCAAACAACATTACTGGCAGATTCTGCCCCTCACGACGACGAGCTATGGCGATTCGCCCTATCAGTCGTTCTCGGCCCGCGCAGGCAACCCCAACTTTATCGACTTTGCCGAGCTTATCGAAGCTGGCTATCTAGAGCAGCGCGATATCGACGGCGTGTATCTGGGGTCTGACCCCACCAACGTCGACTACGGCGCTATCTTTGGCGGTCGCCGTCAGATTCTCGACCGTGCCGCCCAGCGCTTTGCGACTAACAAGCCTGCAGACTTTGATGACTTTATCCAGGCCAACGAGGACTGGCTCATCCCCTACTGCGAGTTTATGACCGTTAAGGAGGAGTGCGGCCTTAGGGCGTTTTGGGAGTGGCACGAGGAGCTTCGCTGCCGCGGCGGCGCCAGCAGCAAGGTTTGCGCCGACCATCCCGAGCGCATGCTGTATCACCAGATGACGCAGTACTTCTTCGATCGCCAGTGGAGCCGCCTCAAGGCTTACGCCAACGAGCGCGACATCCTGATCATCGGCGATCTGCCCATCTACGTCTCGCGCGACTCCGTCGAGATGTGGGCGACGCCTGAGCTCTTTAAGATTGACGCCGCCGGCAATCCCATCAGCGTCGCCGGCACGCCGCCCGACCAGTTCTCGGCCACCGGCCAGTACTGGGGAAATCCCATCTACGACTGGGACGCCATGGAGTCCGACGGCTTCTCCTGGTGGGAGGGCCGCATTCGCGCCGCCCTCGACATGTACGACGTCATCCGCCTGGATCACTTCCGCGGCTTCGAGGCCTATTGGGAGGTGCCGTTCTCCTCGCCCGATTCGTCCTACGGTTCGTGGACGCAGGGTCCCGGCCTCAAGTTCTTCAAGACGCTCGAGAAAAAGCTCGGCACGCTGCCCATCATCGCCGAGGACCTGGGCTTCCTCACCCCCGGCGTCATCGACATGCGCGACAACTCGGGCTTCCCCGGCATGAAGATCCTGCAGTTTGCCTTTGAGGGCACCAACTCGTACTACCTGCCGCATAACTACATCGCCAACACCGTCGCCTATGTGGGCACCCACGACAACGAGACGGCGCGCGGTTGGTTTGAGGGAACGGCCACCCCCCGTCAGCGCGAGCAGGCAGCCCTGTACACCCATCAGCAGGCCGGCGAACCCATGGCAGATGCACTCAACCGCACCATCGCCGCCAGCGTGAGCGACACGTGCATCTACACCATGCAGGACCTGCTCAACTTGGGCAACGAGGCGCGCATCAACACCCCTGCCACGCTGGGCGGCAACTGGACCTGGCGCATGCTCGACGGCGCCATCACCCGCGAGCTCGAGCACAAACTCACCGACTGGACCGAGACCTACTTCCGCATCCCGTCGGAAGCCGAAATCGAGCTTCCTCAATAGGAGCTACCGCGCCCGACCCCACCCCACCGTGCGGACGCGACCGCTTTTCCCGCGCGAGGCCACCCCAATCCCCTCGCGCGGGCTTCTTATGAATTGCAGACATGAAACAACCCATCACAGGAGAAAACATGCCCCAAATTAACCTCATGGAACTCGCCGAGCAGTCTTTTGGCACCTCGCTCGAGCAGCTCGACGACCGTCGCATTTACAAGCTGCTGGTCAAACTCGTGCAGGAGCGCTCCGCCGCCTGCCCGCTCAACAACGGCAAGAAAAAGCTCTATTACATTTCCGCCGAATTTTTGATCGGCAAGCTGCTCATCAACAACATGATCGACCTTGGCATCTACGACGAGGTTAAGGACCAGCTCACCGCCGCAGGCCACGACCTCAACAAGATCGAGGAGTTCGAGGTCGAGCCGTCGCTCGGCAACGGCGGCCTGGGCCGCCTGGCCGCGTGCTTCCTGGATTCCATCGCCACGCTGGGCTTGACCGGCGATGGCGTGGGCCTCAACTATCACTACGGTCTGTTCCGTCAGCGCTTTGTCGACAACCAGCAGAAGGCCGTCCCCGACGAGTGGCTCGGTGAGCAGGACATCCTAGTCGACGATGACCGCTCCTACACCGTCGAGTTCGGCGATTTTGCCGTTACCTCCAAGCTCGTCAACATCGATGTGCCCGGTTACGGCCAGCCCACCAAGAACCGCCTGCGCCTGTTCGACCTGGCGAGCGTCGACGACGGCCTGGTCCCCGGCAGCTCCATCGACTTCGACAAGACCGAGATCGCCAAGAACCTCACCTTGTTCCTCTACCCCGACGATTCCGACGAGCAGGGCCGCCTACTTCGCATCTACCAGGAATACTTCATGGTAAGCAACGCCGCCCAGCTCCTGATCGACGAGGCCATCGAGCGCGGCAGCAACCTGCACGATCTGGCCGACTACGCCGTGGTCCAGATTAACGACACGCACCCCACCATGGTCATCCCCGAGCTCATTCGCTTGCTCACCACCGAGCATGGCATCGAGTTTGACGAGGCCGTGACCATCGTACGCTCCATGGTCGCCTACACTAACCACACGATCCTTGCCGAGGCGCTCGAGAAGTGGCCGATCACCAGCCTGCAGAAGGTCTCCCCTGCCATCGCCGACATTATCGTCAAGCTCGACGAGGTTGCCAAGGCCGAGCACGATGACCCGCGCGTCGCCATCATCGACGAGCACGACACCGTCCACATGGCCCACATGGACATCCACTTTGGCTTCTCCATCAACGGCGTAGCCGCCCTCCACACCAAGATCCTGGAGGACACCGAGCTTCATCCGTTCTACGAGATCTATCCCAAGAAGTTCTCCAACAAGACCAACGGCATCACCTTCCGCCGCTGGATCCATGGGGCCAACCCCGCGCTCGCCAGCCTGCTCGACGATGTGATCGGCACCGACTGGCGCAGCACCGGCGATCTGAGCAAACTCGCCAAGTTCGCCGACGACAAGGACGTTCTTGAGCGCCTGGCCGCCACCAAGGTCGAAGCCAAGGCCATCATGCGCCAGTTCATGGCGCTCGAGCAGGGCGTGACCATTCCCTCCAACGCCATCATCGACGTCCAGGTCAAGCGCATCCACGAGTACAAGCGTCAGCAGATGCTCGCGCTCTACATCATCTGGAAGTACCTCGATATCAAGAACGGCAACAGACCTAAGCACCCCGTCACCATCATCTTTGGCGGCAAGGCGGCGCCTGCCTACACTATCGCGCAGGACATCATCCATCTGATCTTGACGCTGTCGCAGTGGATTGCAAACGACCCCGACGTGACTCCCTACCTGCAGGTCGTCATGATCGAGAACTACAACGTCACCGCCGCCGAGCGCGTGATCCCCGCCGCTGATATCTCCGAGCAGATCAGCCTGGCCTCCAAGGAGGCGAGCGGCACCTCCAACATGAAGTTCATGCTCAACGGCGCCCTAACCCTGTGC
>DBGDEA010000004.1:0-259652 GCA_048342875.1 Collinsella sp.
GTAAGCCCCGGCGTTGGTGGAAATGGTGAAAATGCGTTGGCGCGATTGGGGAAATTGCGTTGGCGGAATCGGCTAAAGTGCGATGGCGAAATTGGTTGTTTTTACAGTAGCGCTAACACCATCGTCCTCCGGCCTGGCCTTGTCGAGCCACCTCAGGAAGTCGTAGGTCCAGTACTTCCTCGGGTTGCCGGCGGGCGTGGTGCCGCCGTAGACGAACCCCCGCTTTGCGAGGAAGGCGAGCAGCCGCTGCTTGGCGGTCGCCAGGCGCGCGGTCGCCCCGTCGTAGGCGCCGGCGAGGTCCCTGATGCCTTCGACCTCGGGGGAGGGGACCCATACGGGGGAGATGTCGTGGGCGAGTATCGCCTTGGCCATCCTGGCGGCGTCGTTCCTGTCGTTCTTGGAGGCCGAGTCGGCGGCCGACCTGGGGATCTTCGAGACCGCGGCGACGACGCACTCGACGCCGAGCCCGGCGAGCTCCCTTTGCGGGGCGAAGCCGAGGTAGCCGCTCTCGTAGGCCGCGAGCGACGGCCCGGGGAACCCATCCATCCACCCGGCGATCTCGCCCCAGGGGTTGCCGGGGAACCTCCTCGTCACGGCCTCGCCGGTGTCCGCGTCGAGGGCGCAGACGGTGGTCGACCTCAGGTGGACGTCCATCCCGAACGCGGTAGAATACTTTGGCATGGGAGCCTCCCAACCTCGTTGCGGCGCGGCTGCGCCTATGGCACTTCAACATCATTGTCGCAGCCCCGACCCGCGGTCACGAGCGGGGGCTCCTATCTTTTTAGTGCCCTCGGATTGGGTCATAGTGTCTGTCGTTGCCAAAACAACGGTGTTCCCTTGGCTGGCTTAAAGTGGCGCTTGTACCTGTGGCGTTGCCATCGCTGCCGAAGGCGGCACTTGGGGACGTTCCTTTTCTGCCGGCAGTTGGGGACATTCCTTGTGCTAGCGTTGTATCGAGTGCTTGGGAAACCGCGACCCGGTTTTTGGCCGAATAGTGGGTCGCATTTTCCGGATGGGGTGGGTTGCGGAAAGTGCGACCCGGAATATTGTTCTGAAACGGGATGCGGTTTCCCTGATGCGCCTCAAACGGAAAGCGTATCCCATTCCGGAGCTCCAAAACGGGATGCGCTTTCCGCGCGGAAGAATTGTCGCAGCTGCGTTAAGCAGTGTCGCTCGTTACTCGCCCAGGATCAGCGCTGCGAGCTCGCCCTGGGTGTCCACCACGTAGTCGGCGCCGGCGGCTTCCAGCTCTGCGCGGCCGCGGAAGCCCCAGCTGACGCCTGCGCTCTTAAGGCCGGCGTTGTGGCCGGTCAGGATATCGACATTGGAATCGCCCACATAGAGCGTGGTTGCCGGATTGGCGCCCAGCTCCTCCATCACATGTAGCGTAACAGGCGCCTCGGGCTTGGGGGGAAACGCATCGACGCGGCCCTGCACCAGCGCAAAGCGTTCGGAACCAAAATACTTCTCGATAAGCGGAGCCGCCGAGACGTGGTCCTTGTTGGTGAGCACGGCAAGCTGCACACCCGCGGCGCGCAGGCGGTCGAGCATCTCAATCGTGCCGGCATAGGGGGCGGTGTGGTCCTCCTTGTGCTCGCCGTAGTAAGCCCTAAACTCGGCAAGCGTCTGCTCAAGCATACGGCCGTCGCCCGCATACTCGGCAGGCATAAAACGCTCAACTAGCTTGAGCATGCCGTTTCCCACCTTGTAGCGGTACTCGTCGACGGCAAACGTAGGCCAGCCGTGCGTCTCGCAGGTATGGTTGCCGGCGGCCGCCAAGTCCTCGAGCGTGTTGAGAATGGTGCCGTCCAGGTCAAAGATCACATGGGAAAAAGCTGCTGCCATGGGTGCTCCTGCCGCTTGAGTTGTAAAACGCACCCCATGATACTGGGCATGCGTGCCGGGCATGTTTGGAATCTGAATATCTTTAATAGCCCTGAGCCTTTGTCGTTAGCAAATTCTCGGCAGCTGCTCTCCTACGAGCATGTCGAGGATGCGGGTCGAGCCCCAGCCGGTGCGCACGCGCACGGCGGGATGGGCGCCCTCGGCAAGTGGCAGCACGCGGCCGATGATGGCGGCATTCTCGCCGTAGCGGGCGGCGCGCATGGCGCTCAGCGCGGCATCGGCTTGCTCGGCCGGCACGACGGCAACCATCTTGCCCTCGTTTGCCACCTGCAGCACATCGTAGCCGAGCATCTCGCAGGCGGCCTGCACGTCGGGACGCACGGGCACGGCATCCTCGTCGATCTCCATGGCAACGCCGCTGGCCTGCGCAAACTCGTTGAGCGTCGAGGCCAGGCCACCGCGCGTGGGGTCGCGGAAGCAGCGTGTGTCGGGTGCTGCGGAAAGCACATCGGCAATCAGGTGGTTGAGCGGCGCGGCGTCGCTTTCGATGGTGCTCGAAAACGCCAGACCCTCGCGTTGGCTCATGATAGCGATGCCGTGGTCGCCCAGTGTACCCGAGACCAGGATGACATCGCCGGGCTGGCAGTTTGCGCCGCTGAGCGCCACGCCCGCAGGCACCTCGCCCACGCCGGCGGTATTGATATAGACGCCGTCGGCCCCGCCGCGCTCGACCACCTTGGTGTCGCCCGTGATTATGGACACGCCCGCCTCGTGCGCCGTCTCGGCCATCGTCTGCACAATCTGGCGGAGCTTATCCATGGGATAGCCCTCTTCAAGGATAAAGCCGCACGACAGGTAGCGCACGTTGGTGCCCGAGGTCGCGACATCGTTAACGGTTCCGCACACGGCGAGGCGGCCGATGTTGCCACCGGGGAAGAACTGCGGCGAGACTACAAAGCTGTCGGTCGACATGGCGATGCGCCCGCTCGCGGGCAGCGCGGCGACGCCGGCATCGTTGCCTTCGAGCAGCTCGGGCGAACCAAAGGCATCTAAAAAGACCTCATCGATGATGCGCTTCATCATCTGTCCGCCGGAGCCGTGGCCCAACAGGACGGTGCTATCGGTGATGCTATGGGACATATCCAAAACTCCAATCGTGGGAGGTGTCAGTGCACGGGGGCGTTCGGGCTAGACTCGGTAACGGTAGTACGCCGCGCAGCTGCCTTCGGAACTCACCATGCACGGGCCGACGGGGTGCTCGGGCGTGCAGGTGCGGCCAAAGAGCGGGCAGCTGCTCGGCGTAATGGCTCCGCGCAGCACGTCGCCGCAGCGGCATCCGCGCGGCTCAACCGTCGGCTCAACGGGCACGTCAAAGCGAACGCGGGCATCAAAGCGCGAGAACTCGGGGCGGATGGAAAGGCCCGAGTTGGCAATCGGCCCCAGCCCGCGCCACGTGGTGTCGCATGGCTCAAACACCTGCTCGACCAGCTGGCGCGCCACGGGGTTGCCGTCTGCGTTGACGCCACGGCGGTAGGCGTTGTCAATCGCCGGCCGGTCCTCGACAACCATCTGGACCAGCATGCAGATGCCCTGCAGGATATCGACCGGTTCAAATCCCGTGACCACGCCCGGGGTATTGAATTCGTCGACCAAAAAGCTAAAGGGCGCCAAGCCCGTGATGGTGGCGACGTGTCCCGGCAGGATAAAGCCGTCGATGGCGGTCTCGGGATCGTTAGCGATGGCGCGCAACGCCGGCGGCGTGGTCTTGTGGGCGCAATAGACCGAGAAGTTCAAAAGCCCGCGCGCTTCGGCCTCCAAGATGGCGGCGGCGATGGTGGGCGTTGTGGTCTCAAAGCCCACGCCCATAAAAATAACCGGGCGATCGGGGTTTTGCTCGGCAATGTCGAGTGCATCGAGCGGGGAGTACACAATGCGAATGTCACGCCCTGCCGCCTTTTGTGCAGCGAGCGAGGTGGACGATCCGGGCACGCGCATCATGTCGCCAAAGGTGGTGATGATGGCGCCGTCTATGTTGGCGAGCGCGATTGCGTGGTCGATGTCGCGGTTGGCGGTGACGCAGACGGGGCAGCCCGGGCCGCTCAGCAGCTTGAGCCCGGCCGGCATAATGGAGCGAAAGCCATAGCGCCCGATGCTCACGGTATGCGTGCCGCAGACTTCCATAAGGTTGATGGTGCGGTCGCCGACAAGCTCATGAATGCGCTCGATGAGCTCGCGAGCCAGCTTGGGATCGCGGAATGCCGAGAAATCGATACCGGAGCGCGCCGGCTGCTCGGGCGCCACTAGTAAGCCTCCGCCGGGTTGGTGGTCAGCTGGTCTTCTTCGACCAGCTCGGACATGGCATTAACAAGCTCGAGCGTTTCCTGTGCTTCCTGCTCGTCGACAATCTGGATGCCAAAGCCGGCGTGTACGAGAATATAGTCGCCAACCTGCGCCGTCGGCACGAGTCGCAGCGACACGGGGCGCTCGATGCCCATCATGTCGACGGTGGCCTTGAGGTCGTCGTCGCGTTTGACTACTTTACCGGGAACGGCAAGGCACATATTGTTCCCCTTTTATACGCTTTGCGCTGGACGGGCGCTCAATAATCCATCAGTTGATGGTAGCGCTCGCGGGCGCTGCGGGCAAACGCGCTACACCTGTGAGACGGCGGCTTGCGGGCTGGCCGAACAGCCTACTGCGATGCAACCTGCGCAAGACGAGCGCTTGCGACTGCCGCCTGACCGTAGGCGATGCAGCCGTCATTGACGGGTACGGTGTGGGGGACAAGGACAGTAAGGCCTGCGCTTTTGAGCTCGCGGGCGAGGAGCTGAAGCAGAAGTCGGTTCATGAAGACGCCGCCCGAGAGCGCGACGGTGTCGATGCCCTCGTGCACGCAGATATCGCTGGCGATGCGCGCCGAGGAGCGCGCGACGGAGACATGGAAATCGAGTGCGAGCCTGTCGGCGGGCGCTCCGGCTTCAATTCCTCCCAAAAGTGCCTCAAAGAGTGCTTTCTGGTCCAGAACATAGGGGCCGTCCAGCCACGATGGGCCAGATGCGAAATAGCCGGCGTTGTTGTCGGGAAAATGGGCGATTTCGTTGTCGAGCGCGCGCCAGGCGGCAGCCTCAAGCTCGATGGCGGGTTCGCCCTCGTAGGTTGCCTTGTCGCAGATGCCCAGAATTGCTGCCGCGGCATCAAAGAGACGCCCCATGCTGCTGGTACGCGGGCTGTTGATGCCGCGCTCGATCATGGTGGCTGTCACGCTGCGCGTTTGCTCGTCGAGGCTGTCCAAAAGCCGAGCGGCACCTGGGTGCTCGAGCAGACCGAGCTCACTGAGCAGGGCAAAGGCGTTGCGGCGGGCGTCGCGCACGGAGGCCGCCCCGCCGGGGAGCGCCCAGGTGCGCAAATGCGCGGCGCGTTCAAAGCCGCCAAGGCTGGCAACAAGAAACTCGCCGCCCCAAATGGTCCCATCGGTGCCGGCGCCGGTGCCGTCAAAGGCGATGCCAAGGACGCGCGCGTCGGTTGTAAGCTGGCCCGCGGCGATGGCCTCGGCCATTACGCTCGCGATATGCGCATGATGGTGCTGCACCTCGACGAGTGGCAGATTGCATTTTCGCGCCTGCTCGCGCGCCCACTGGCCCGATAGATAGCTGGGGTGTACATCGCAGGCCAAGGCGGCGGGCGCCAAATCAAAGAGATCTTCCAAGCGCGTGCGCGCGGCGTTCCAGGCATCGAAGGTCCCGCCGTTTTCAACATCGCCGATATGCTGCGACACAAAACAGGTCGCCTCGCCGTTCGTCCCTTCACGCGTGAGCGCAATCGTGGCCTTTTGTTGCGGCCCGCAGGCGAGTACGCAGGACGGAGCGCCGTCGAGCGCCGGCAACGGCAGCGGCTGGGGTGCATATCCACGAGCGCGGCGAACGGGCATAACGGCGCCGTCAACCACGCGCACCACGGAATCGTCATAGCGCGAGAGAATCGCTCGATCGTTGCCGAGCAGCGCGTCGGCAATGCCGGCGGCAACGAGGCGTTCCCAGGCAAGATCGTCATCGGTCTCGATGGGCTCTTCGCTCAGGTTGCCGCTGGTCATGACGAGCGCGTGCATGCCGTGCGACGCGGCAGCTGCAAGCAGAAGATGCTGAAGCGGGGTGTAGGGGAGCATAACGCCAAGCTCGGGCAGGTCGTGCGCGACGGACGGTGCGAGTACGAGGGCGTCGGGAGAATCGCCGTTGCCCTCGCCAACAGTGCGTCGGCGCAGCAGCACAATGGGACGGATGCTGCCGGCGAGAAGCTCGCGCTCAACGCCATCGATGTGACACAGGCGCTCGGCGTCGGCAAGGTCGCGCACCATAACGGCAAGCGGCTTATTGCTGCGACGCTTGCGACGGCGCAGCTCGCGTACCGCTTGTTCGTTGGTGGCATCGCAGGCCAGGTGGAATCCGCCCAGACCCTTGATGGCGACGATGCCGCCGCCAGCCAGCAGCTCGACGCAGCGTTCGATGATGGCATCGCTGGCCTCGCGCGTGGAGCCGACGGCTGGTGTCGCGTCGACCGCCGTTGGCACAACACCGCAATTGACCTCACGCCACGTAATATGCGGTCCACAATCAAAGCAGGCATCGGGCTGCGCGTGAAATCGCCGATCGAGCGGATCGGCATACTCTGCGGCGCAGGTGGGGCACATGGGAAAGCGATTCATCGAGGTGGCCGCTCGGTCATAGGGCAGCGAGCGAATGATGGTAAAGCGCGGTCCGCAGTTGGTGCAGTTGATAAAGGGATAGTGAAAGCGTCGGTCGGCGGGGTCGAACAGCTCGCGCAGGCAGTCGTCGCACGTGGCGATGTCGGGTGAGATGAGCGTCGTGTGGGCAGTTTGATCCTGTGACGCCACAATGCGAAAACCCTGCTCGTTAGCGGCGTCCCAGTTGCCGGGTGCTAGGTCCATAACCTCGACATGCTCAACGCGGGTCGCGGCAGGCGCGTGCTCCGACAGCGCGGCGACAAAGCCGTCGAGCGCCTCGACCGAAGCGTGCGCCTCGATATGCACGCCGTCGCCCGCGTTGAGCACCCAGCCGCAAATGCCGTGCGCCATGGCCTCGCGATACACAAACGGTCGCATGCCGACACCCTGCACAATGCCCGTTACATGGATATGCGCATGTCGCATGCGACCCTCCTTCGTTGAAATGTGTGCTGTTACAGCCCCAAGCTCTGCTTGGTGGCGGCGCACGTGAGCTCGCCGTGCTTAACGCCACGCAGGCCCAGCAGACGGTCAGCCAGCTCGTAGACACGTTCGCCGCGACCCTTGAGCGCCAGAATCTCCAAGCAGTTGTGGTGATCCAGATGCACGTGCATGGTCGATACGATCTCGTCGGTGTAGTCGTGCTGCACTTCGTCCAGACGGCGCGTCAGGTCGCCGGTATGGTGGTCGTAGATCATGGTGAGCGACCCGATAACATGCTCATCGGGCGTGCGCATCTGCTCCTTGGCGATCGAGGCGCGAATCAGGTCGCGCACGGCCTCGGAGCGGTTGGCCACGTCGCCGCGGCGCGCGATCTGTTCGTCAAAACGGCGCAGCAGGTCGTCCGGTGCGGTAACCGAAAAGCGGGCCAGCTCGGAGCCGGAGCCACTACAGTGGCAGCCTGCGTCACCATCCGCCCCGTGCGGATGCTCGTGCTCGTACCCGCAGCCGTGCTCATGTTCGGCCACGTTACACCAGCTTCACGGAGCCGACGGAGTTGTGGTCGGCCTCGATGGCTTCCTCGTAGCCCTCGAGCGCGTCATGCGCCTCGTGCAGCGCGGCCATGGCGGCCTCGAGCTTGGCGCCGATGCGCTCCATGTCAAAATTCTCGGTCGCATGCAGCAGCTGATGGCTCCACTCATGAGCGAGCTCGATGGTGTCGTCGACCTGTTTGACGCTCATGGCAAGCTGGCTCATGTTCATTCCAACATCATGCATGGAAAATCTCCTTTTGTATGGGGCAGTTCAGTGGTTCAGATTTTACTACGCCCGCTCTGCGCGCAGCTGCATAAGAAAACGGGTACGAGTCTGTGCGACCCGCACCCGTTCACTGGGGGCTGTTTGTGACTACCATACTATCCGTGGTTGCACTCGGTGCATCCAGAAGTCCGGCGAGCGGTGCAAAAGCGCTCATGGACGGCGGGTAAGTAACAAGCGTATTACAGATGCTTCTCCAGCAGCGCCTGCAGCCTCGTCTTGGGCAGAGCGCCAACCGAGCGGTCAATCTCCTCGCCGTTCTTAAACACAATCAGCGTGGGGATGCTCATGACGCCATACTTCATGGCCAGGTCCTGGTTGTCGTCGACGTTGCATTTGGCAACGGCAAGCTTGCCCGCCAGCTCATCGGCAACCTCGTCAACGATGGGCGAGAGGGATCGACAGGGCCCGCACCACGGTGCCCAAAAATCGACCAGCACGGGCAGGCTGTCGTTAACGATGGAATCGAAGTTCTCGGGGGTAATCTGATTAATGTCAGCCATGGTGACCTCCATAATGCGACGCGGCTCGGCCGCGTAAAACTCAGTACGACCGTGCTTATACCCAGCCGCCCGCAAAGCAACCACTCGCGGGCGGCTCTTTTATATAATGGTGGGCACGCAAACGATTGGAGAGCGCATGCCCACGTCACAAAGCCAGAAAAAAGAAGCCATCGCCCAGGCGACCGAGCAGGAGCTCGCATCGCTCGCGGGTCGTGGCGTGCGTATCGCGGGCAACGCGTGCTCGCCGATCGTGCTGGTCAAAGGCGATCTGGACGAGGCCGAGCGTTCGGGTGGCGAGCTTGCCGCCGGCCCGGATGGCGCGGCGTTGCGCAAGGCGCTTGGGGCCATCGGCTACGCTCCCGAGGATTTTTGCGTGCTGGCAAGCGTCGCCGGCGTGGGTGATGGGACGGTCGCGGTGGGCGAGACTCTGCCGTGCGAGCTGTTCCGTGAGGCGCTTGAGGCTTTGGACCCCGAGGCGGTGCTGCTGCTCGACAACAACGCGGCTGACGCCATGCGCGAGACCTACGCCGATATGCTCGTGGCGATCGATGACTTCGACACCGCCATGCTCAAGCCCGGCCTGGTCGCCCATGTGCAGGGCCGCCGCGTGCTCGCGCTCGATGGCTTTGAGGCGGCGCTGACCGACAAAGCGGCCAAGCAGCGCATGTGGGCCTACATCAAGCAGCTGACCCCGGCGGCCGCTCCGCTGTAGCGGATTGGCGCCGGTGAGCGATTGCCTGGCGGGCAAGACACGCCGCGAGATCGGCGCCGCACTTCTACATCACAGCGCGCAGCTCAAACCGATCGCCGTTAATGCGGAACTGACAGTTGCCGTTCATGCGCTCCACGGCAAGTTTGATGCTCTTGGTGCCAAAGCCGTGGCCCGCATGCCGGGTCACGGGCATGCCGTCGACCATGCGCGGCGCGCGGTCAAACGTGTTGGAAACTAACAGCAGCAGCTGGCCGTCCTCTAATCGCAGGTCAAAGTCGACGAATCGCTTTCCCTGGGGCGCGGCGCTCGCGGCGGTGATAGCGTTTTCCAAGGCATTTGAGAGCACGCTAAACAGGTCGGCGTCACCTACGTGGATGGTTTCGGGTACGGCGGCGCGCAGGTTGGCGGTAATGCCGTTTCTATTGATATCCGAGTTAAATGACGAAAGCGCGATGTTTACGGTCTCGTTGGCGCAGAAGCGGCGTACGGCGGTGCGATCGCCGGCTTCGCAGAGTTCATCGATGCGTTTGAGCGCCTCGTCGGTGTGGCCCTCCTCAATTAAAGCGGCCAGGCCGCGTAGGAAGTGGCGCATATCGTGGCGAAGAATCGACAGCTCGCGCCCAGATTGACGCCAAGCCTCGAGCTCTTTGATGGCGGCGCTGTCGCGGGTTTCGAGCATCCAGCGCTCTCGCTCGGCGGTTTCCTTTTCTTCGTATTCGCGCAGGTAAACGGCAAGAAACATAAGATAGAAGGCACAGAGCGCAAATGCCAAAAACTCAACCGTTACCACCGAGCCCGAGTGGAACAGCGTGGTGTAGACGTTGGTGGCATAGTCAAAGACGTAATAGACGAGCGGCAGGATTAAAAGGATGCCCAGCTCGGTGGTGCTTTTAATCGCCAAGCGTGGACCGATGTCGCCGGCCCAATGCAACAGGACGGCAAAGACGGCGAGTGTGGTCGCGATGCGCGCCAGATAGTACGCGATCTGCGAATCGGTTGCGGCAAAGGCGGCGATGCCCATCCAATTGCTGAACTGGCAGCTCAGATAAGCACTCGTAATGCCGAGCGCGGCAAGCAGCGGGCTCAGGCGGTAGCGCGCACACAGGTAGACGATAAGCGGCAGGTGCACGGCAAGTGGATAAACCTGTCGGGCAAATAGTTCGCCGCCAACGACATTGGCGATCGAAAAGGCAGCGCCGGTCACGATGCCGACCAACACCAGTTCAAGCGCATGACGCCGGTTGATCTCGACACCGCACAGCGCCGCCGAGGCAAAGACGCCAAAGAGCAGCGTCGTGGCGTGGTGGATTGCCCAAAGGACCATTTCGACCGAGGAGACCATCAGTGTCTCCCACCCTCAAAGCGCACCGCAAAGTAGGCGTCTTGGAATCCCTGCTTGCAACTGCGCGAAAGCGGGATGCACGCGCCCGAGTGCATGACGATGTCCGTGCGGTCAAAGTGATCGATATTGCGCAGGTTGACCTGGTAGCTGCGGTGGCATTTAAAGAAGACTGCGTTTTGCTCCAAGCGGTCCTCGACGCTGCGGAACGACTCGAGTGCCTCGATATCGCGTCCGTCGCGCAGGTGGAAGACCACGTGCTTGTTGCGCGCCTCGGCATATTCGATGTCGGACAGGCGCAGGGCGTGGTAGCCAAAGGAAGTTTTGATCACGAGCTCGTCGGTTGCCGCCGGGCGCATGCTCGAAAGCTCGTCGAGTAACTGCGCCAGGCGTTCGTAAGTCACGGGCTTGAGCAGATAGTCGAAGGCGCGGACCTCGTAGGATTCCAGCGCGAACTCGGGCGACGAGGTGAGGAACACCAGGCGCACGGCGGTGTCGGCCTGGCGCAGTTCGCGTGCGGTGTCCATGCCGTTGACGAGCGGCATGATCATGTCGAGCAGAATGATGTCGGCGCGCGATGCGGCATGGCGGGCCAGCAGGTCCTCGCCGCGTGTGACGAGCGCAACATCGACCGCCGTGCCCGTCTCGGTCGACCAACGGTCGATCATCCGGTGCAGTCTATCTAGAAAAGCGACATCATCGTCGCAGGCAATAATCTTGAGCATTCGGCCCCCTTAAGTAGTTCGATTTTGCCACATCGGGTACGCGCCGCTTGCGGGGTGCGGACCGTTTGCGCCCCACGGCGTGCAACTCGCGCCAAGCGGTATTGCGGTGGCGAAAGATGCCTCCTGCGCCATCGAGAGCTCAGCTATCCTCAGCTTGCCAGTTCGAATATGGATCTGCCACATGATTGAATCTTTATTTCAACTTTACACCTAGGTTTACAGCTGTCTTGTCAGCTGTAAACCTAGGTGTCATACTAAAGCCCCAAGATTCGCCAAAAGAGAGGGGCCTTGATGGCACAGAGCGCGAACATGGATGCGTCGGAGCTTGCACGCGATATCGCGGCCGGCTTGGCATCGGCAACGACGGCAACGGAGCGTGCGGCACTGGTGCCCGCAGAGCTCGTCGAGGCCATTCAGCAACTAAAAACCCAACGTGACGCGGTGATCCTGGCGCACTATTACGTGGCGCCCGAGGTCCAAGTCGTTGCCGATTACGTCGGCGATAGCTTCTACCTGGCAAAGCTCGCCAAGAGCCTGCCGCAGCAGACCATCGTGTTGTGCGGCGTGGAGTTTATGGGCGAGAGCGCCAAGCTGCTCAATCCCACTAAGACCGTGCTGCTGCCCGAGCCGGGCGCAGACTGTCCCATGGCGCACATGGTCAAGCGCGAGACGGTTGACGCGGCGCGCGCCGAGTACGGCGACGACCTGGCCGTGGTGTGCTACGTCAACTCCACGGTCGAGATCAAGAGCTGGAGCGACGTGTGCGTCACCAGTTCCAACGCCGTTAAGATCGTGTCCGAGCTGCCGCAGCAGCATATCCTGTTCATTCCCGACCAAAACCTGGGACGCTTCGTAGCCGAGCAGGTGCCGCAAAAGCACGTCATCCTCAACAACGGCTACTGCCCACGCCATCACATCATCACCGTCGAGCAGATCGTCGACGCGACGGAGGCCCACCCCGACGCGCTCGTGCTGGCGCATCCTGAGTGCAAGGCCGACGTTCTGGCCGAGGCCGACTACATCGGCTCCACCGCCGGCATCATCAAGTATGCCGAGGAGTCCGACGCGAGCGAGTTCATTATCGTGACGGTCCGCGGCGTGCTCTACGAGCTCGAGCGCCGCTGCCAGGGCACCGGCAAGAAGTTCTATTTCCCCGCGGTGCAGCCCACCTGCGTCAACATGGACCTCATCACGCTCGAAAAGCTCGTGCGCTGCCTGGAGACGGGCGAGGGCGAGGTGCAGATCGGCGTCTCGGACGAGGCAGCAGACCAGGCCAAGCTCACGCTCGACCGTATGCTCGAGTACGCAGCACGCTAGAACAATGTTGCATGAGGGACGGTCCCTTATGTCACATTCAAGGGAGAGGATTCCTGTGGAAACCAAGCAATACCCCGATATGGAGTGCGACGTCGTCATTGCCGGCTGCGGCGTGGCGGGTCTGTACGCGGCCCTCAATCTGCCGACGAGCACGCGCGTGATCATGCTCTCCAAGGGCGCGGTCGATGAGTGCGATTCGATGCTCGCGCAGGGCGGCATCTGCGTGCTGCCCGAAGGCTCGGACTACGATGCCTTCTTTGAGGACACCATGCACGCCGGCCACTACGAGAACCGCCGCGAGAGCGTCGACATCATGATTCGCTCGAGCCGCTCGGTCATCAACGACCTGCTAGCGATGGGCGTGGATTTTGAGCGCAAGGCCGACGGCAGCCTCAATTTTACCCGCGAGGGCGCGCACAGCCGTCCGCGCATTGCCTTCCATGCCGACATTACGGGCAAGGAGATCACGACCAAGCTGCTCCAGGCCGTTCGCAAGCTGGACAACGTGCAGATTTTGGAGCACGTGGCCATGACCGACATCCTGACCGCCGAGCGCGATGACGCCACGGTGTGCACCGGCGTCGTCGCCGTAGCCGTGGACGAGGACAACTCGGTTCGCCCCGCCGACGAGCTGGCAAATGCCGCTGAGGGCGTGCATGCCGGTAAGCCGTTTAAGATCCATGCCCGCCACACGCTGTGGGCGACGGGCGGCATTGGCGGCGTCTACGACCACTCGACTAACTACCCGCAGCTCACGGGCGACGCCTGCTACATCGCTCAGGAGCATGGCATTAAGATGGAGCACCTGGACTACGTGCAGATCCATCCCACGGGTCTGTTCTCGCCGCAGCCGGGTCGCACGTTCCTGATCAGCGAGAGCTGCCGCGGCGAGGGCGCGATTTTGCTCAACGCCGCCGGCGAGCGTTTTACCGACGAGTTGCAGCCGCGCGACGTTGTCGCCGCCGCCATCCGCGAGCAGATGAAGCAGGATGACACCGAGCACGAGTGGCTGAGCTTTGCCCCCGTCGAGCGCGACGTGGTGACCGGGCACTTCGCCAACATCCGCGCGCGCTGCCTGGAGGACGGTCGCGACATCCTGGATGAGCCCATTCCCGTTACGCCGACGCAGCACTACTTTATGGGCGGCGTGTGGGTCGACAAGGACGGCCGCACCTCGATGCCCGAGCTCTACGCCGCGGGCGAGACGGCCTGCAACGGCGTTCACGGCAAGAACCGCCTTGCTTCAAACAGCCTGCTCGAGGCGCTGGTCTGGGGTCGTCGCGCCGCGTGGTATATGCGTACCGGCGAGTCGCTGGCCGTGGAGCAGGCGGGCGATCCCGCGCTCGATGGCCGTCATCGCGCCCTGGGCGCCGACCCTCTGGCAATCGATGATTTGGCCCGTGCCGCCGGCACGCAGGCCGTGGAGGAGTAGACCATGAATCCCATTACCATGAAGCTCGTCGTCGATGATCTGATTCTGCAAGCTCTGCGCGAGGACATTACGTTTGAGGACGTGAGCACGGCGAGCGTGTGCCCCACGGCGCGTCCCGCCACGGTGGAGCTTATCGCCAAAGCCGATGGCATCATTGCCGGCCTGGATGTGTTCGCTCGCACCTTTGAGCTGCTGGATTCGCAGAGCTCGGGGCTGTTTGATGTTGCCGACGGTGACGAGGTGCATGCCGGCGACCACGTGGGCCAGGTGCGCGGCGATGCGCGTGTGCTGCTTTCGGGCGAGCGCGTGGCGCTCAACTACCTGCAGCGCATGAGCGGCATCGCTACCTATACGCACAGCATGGCCGCGGCGCTCGAGGGAACCAAGACCGTGCTCGTCGACACGCGCAAGACCACACCGGGCATGCGCGTGTTTGAGAAGGCGGCGGTTGAGATTGGCGGCGGCAGCAACCACCGTTACAACCTGTCGACGGCCGTCATGCTCAAGGACAACCACATCGATGCCGCCGGTGGCGTGACGCGCGCGATCGAGATGGCGCGCGCCCATGCATCGTTTACCACGACGGTCGAGATCGAGTGCGAGAACCTGGACATGGTGCGCGAGGCCGTGGAGGCCGGCGCCGACATCATCATGTTCGACAACATGACCCATGACGACATGGCCGCCGCTATTGAACTTATCGCCGGCCGCGCCAAGACCGAGTGCTCGGGCAACGTGGATGCCAGCAATATCCGCGCGCTTGCCGACCTGGGCGTTGACTTTATTAGCTCGGGCGCCCTGACGCACTCCGCGCCGATCCTCGACCTCTCGCTTAAGCACCTGCGTCTGCTGGACGGTAAATAATGAACGCCCGCGAGCGTCGCCGTGCCATCATGGCCGTGCTCGAGGGGGCCAAGGGGCCCGTATCGGGCAGCGCGCTTGCCCGCGAGGTGGGTGTGAGCCGCCAGATCGTGGTGCAGGACATCGCCCTGCTGCGCGCCGATGGGCACGATATCGTGGCGACCAACCGCGGCTACGTGCTGCAGGAGGCCCCCAGCAGCCCCGCCGTGCCTACGCGCTTGGTCAAGGTTCGCCACAGCGTGGAGCAGGCAGGCGATGAGCTCACGAGTATCGTCGACGCCGGCGGCGCCGTGCTCAACGTGATTGTCAATCACCGCGTGTACGGTAAGATTACGGCCGACCTGGACATCCGCAATCGTCGCGATGTCGAGCGCTATCTGCGCGATATCGAGAGCGGCAAGAGCTTTCCGCTGCTGACGGTGACCAGCGGCTACCACTTCCATCGCATTGCGGCGGAGGACGAACAGACCCTCGACGAGATCGAGGCGATGCTCAAGGAAAAAGGCTACCTAGCAGACCTGATGCCCTACGAGGACGATCTATCGTAGCCGACGCTGCAAACGCCCCTAAGCGGCAATCTGACGTTCAATCGTCGGTTGCGTACAAAAAGTACGCTTCCTTCCTCTTTCACGTCACCTTGCTCGCTTAGGGGTGTTTTCGCTGACGTGAGCTCAACCTGCGACGGTGCCAAATTAGTTATCCGCACAAAAAAGGAGGCCTCCGCGGCGATGCGGAGGCCTCCTTTTTTGTGCACGGTGTACTTTTGAGTGTGCAGGTGGGGGAGTTGTTACTCCTCGACGATCTCGGTGATCGCGCCAGCGGGGCAAGCGTCCTGGCAAGCGCCACAGGCGACGCAGGAGTCCTCGTCAGCGACGGTAGCGACGTCCTGGAGCTCCAGAACGCCAGCGGGGCAGGAGTCGACGCAAACGCCACAAGCGATGCACTCGTCGGCATCAATTACGGGATGAGCCATGGTAGTTTCCTCTCTGTTGACCGACGCTACAGACGATGCGCGCCGGTTTGATTCGGGCAAAAACATACCACGGGAGCGACCGTTTGCAATACCCTCTGGCCGGCATCTTCATACCGTTCGCCGAGTATGCCAGGGTTTACTAAAAAACACGCAGGTGGGGCCGTTGAGCTGCATAAATGTTAGCTAAAGGTGACTTGAAATATTGAGCTATTGGGCGCGCCTGCGGAAAGGGCATCCCGTAATCTACGTCCAAAACGGGTCGTGCTTTCCGGTCGAGCCTTCAAGAGGAAACTGTGTTCCAGAATTCATGCTCAAAACGGGCCGCGCTTTCCTCGGGGTCGCCCAAGACCGTTCCGTGCGGCTCCGGACTCAAGCCTCAGCCATCTCTACATAGATCTCAATAGATTTGCCGAGAACTCATTCAGCGCATCTACCTGCGCATTTAAGAACCTAAACTCTCAGCAATAAGAAATCTTATATGAATTGACTTAGATTTTGTATATTCCGGCCCATAAGGGGATACACTACATCCTGAAAGACAAGCCGAAACACCGCTCGGCAGACCGCCGAGTCGGTGCAAACGCACAAGAGAGAGGGAATTTCTAATGGGCAAGATTCTTGGTATCGACCTTGGTACTACTAACTCCGCTATGGCCGTTCTCGAGGGCGGTTCTCCGACCATTATCGTGAACGCCGAGGGCGACCGCACCACCCCGTCCGTTGTGGGCTTCCGTGCCGACGGCGACCGCGTCGTTGGTAAGGCCGCTAAGAACCAGGCTGTCACCAACCCCAAGAACACCGTGTTCTCCATCAAGCGCTTCATGGGCCGCAAGTACTCCGAGTGCACCTCCGAGATCAAGACCGTGCCGTATGAGGTCAAGGAGGGCCAGGGTGGCCGTGCCGTCGTCGACATCGAGGGCAAGGATTACACCGCCGAGCAGGTGAGCGCCATGACGCTCGCGAAGATGAAGGCCGACGCCGAGAAGTATCTGGGCGAGACCGTCACCGACGCCGTCATCACCGTCCCGGCCTACTTCAACGACGCCCAGCGTCAGGCCACCAAGGACGCCGGCAAGATCGCTGGCCTCAACGTCAAGCGTATCGTCAACGAGCCGACCGCTGCTGCTCTTGCCTATGGCCTGGACAAGCAGGGCACCGACCAGCGTATCCTGGTCTTCGACCTGGGCGGCGGCACCTTCGACGTCTCCATCCTCGACCTCGCCGACGGCGTGTTTGAGGTTCTGTCCACCTCGGGCGACAACCACCTGGGCGGCGACGACTGGGATCAGCGCGTCATCGATTGGATGGCCGATAAGTTCCAGCAGGAGAACGGTGTCGACCTGCGTCAGGACCCCATGGCCCTGCAGCGTCTGAAGGAGGCCGCCGAGAACGCCAAGAAGGAGCTCTCCGCCGCCCAGCAGACCACCATCAACCTGCCGTTCATTACCATGAACCAGTCCGGCCCGCTGCACCTCAACTACACGCTGACCCGCGCCGAGTTCGAGAAGATCACCCGCGACCTGCTCGAGCGCTGCAAGCAGCCTGTCACCAACGCCCTGCGCGACGCCAAGCTTAAGCTCTCCGATCTGACCGAGGTCATCCTCGTCGGCGGCTCCACCCGTATGCCCGCCGTCCAGGAGCTCGTCAAGACCATGACCGGCAAGCAGCCCAACATGTCCGTGAACCCCGACGAGGTCGTTGCCGACGGCGCTGCCGTCCAGGGCGGCGTGCTCACCGGCGACGTCGAGGGCATCCTGCTGCTCGACGTTACCCCGCTGTCGCTGGGCGTCGAGACCATGGGCGGCATCATGACCAAGATGATCGACCGCAACACCACGATCCCGACCTCCAAGACCGAGGTCTACTCCACCGCTGCCGACAACCAGACCAGCGTCGAGATCAACGTGCTCCAGGGCGAGCGCGAGCTTGCCCGCGACAACAAGTCGCTCGGTAAGTTCCAGCTGACCGGCATCCCGGCTGCCCGCCGCGGCGTGCCGCAGATCGAGGTCACCTTCGACATCGATGCCAACGGTATCGTCAAGGTCTCCGCTAAGGACAAGGGCACCGGCAAGGAGCAGCAGATCACCATTTCTGGCTCCACTGCTCTGTCCGACGACGAAGTCGATCGTATGGTCAAGGACGCCGAGGCTCATGCCGAGGAGGACAAGAAGCAGAAGGAAGAGGTCGAGGTCCGCAACCAGACCGACAGCCTGTGCTACTCCACCGAGCAGACCCTCAACGAGCTGGGCGACAAGGTTTCCGCCGACGTGAAGTCCAAGGCCGAGGCCGCTATCGCCGACGCCAAGAAGGCACTCGAGGGCTCTGACGTCGAGGCCATCAAGGCCGCCGGCGAGTCCCTGCAGTCCGTGGCCTACGAGCTGGCTCAGGTTGTCTACGCCGACGCTCAGCAGCAGACCGACGGTGCCGCCGGCGCCCAGCCTGCCGACGATGACGTCGTCGACGCCGACTACGAGGTTGTGGACGACGAGGACAAGTAATCATGTCCGCCCGTAAAGCTCGCACGGAGGCGGCTGCCGCTGGCGCCGCCCCCGTTGACTCTGAGGAGAAGGACGTGAAGATTCCCGTAGAGGCCGCAGACGATACCGAGGCCAACGAGGCCGAGGCCGCCGAGGCTGCCGAGAACCAAGTAGAGGATTCCAACAAGGAGGCGACGATGACCGAGGACGAGATGGTGGAAGCTGCTATCCGCGCCGGTGAGGAAGCCGCCGACAACGACTTTAAGCTCAAGTTCGAGCAGGCTCAGAAAGAGCTTGCCGACGTGCGCAACGAGCTCGATGCTGCGGCAGAGGCTCAGAAGGCCGCCGAGGATAAGGCAAAGGACGCCACCGAGCGCACCGCCCGTCTACAGGCCGACTGGGAGAACTTCCGTCGCCGCACCGCCAACGAGCGCATCGCCGAGCGCGAGCGCGCGACCGAGAAGCTCGTCACCGCGCTGTTGCCGGTGATCGACGATATCGAGCGCGCGATCGACCATGCCCGCAGCCAAGAGCTTTCCGACGACTTTAAGCAGTTCGTCGACGGCGTCGATGCGGTTCATGCCAAGCTGCTTGATGTGTTTGCGCACGAGGGCGTTGAGCCCATCGATCCCAAGGGCGAGGCGTTCGATCCGCTCGAGCATCAGGCCGTGGGTCGCGTCGAGGACGCATCGCAGTATGACGAGACCGTCAACGATGTGTACCAGAAGGGCTACCGCATGGCGGATCGCATCCTGCGTTCCGCGATGGTGACGGTGACCTACGGTGGCGAGAAGCGCCCCGCACCGGAGCCCGAAGCGGCGCCCGAGGATGCTACGGCCGATACGGCCGAGAGCACCGAGGAGTAATTGAGAAGGGCCCCGGGGCAACACCCGGGGCCCTTTCTGGCCTAGTGCCATATGAAAGCATGAACCGCCGCCCGCTGGGCGACGGATGAAACAGGAGAGGAGCTACGATGGCTGCAGGCAAAACCTTCTATGACATCCTGGGCGTATCCAAGAGCGCCTCCGACAAAGAGATCAAGAGCGCGTTTCGCAAGCTCGCGCAAAAATATCACCCCGATGCCGGCGGCGACGAGGCCAAGTTCAAGGAGATCAGCGAGGCCTACGAGACGCTTTCGGACGAGAAGAAGCGCAAAGAGTACGACCAGATGCTCATGTTTGGCGGCATGCCGGGCGCGGGCGGCGCGTATGGCGGCGGCTACGGTGCCGGCGCAGGCGCCAGCGGCTGGGGCGATATCTTCGACAGCATCTTTAGCGGCAACGGCGCCTGGGGCAGCGATTGGGGCTCGGGCTTTGCCGGGGCTGCGGGCGCTGCCGGTGCCGGCGCGGGCCGCAGCCGTGCTCGCAAGGGCGGCGACCTGTCGTTGACCGTCGATGTTTCGGCCGAGGACGCGTTTCGCGGCGTGACGCACAAGGTCACCTACCGCATTCCCTCGACGGGCGAGCAACAGACAATTACGGTCTCAGTGCCTGCGGGCGCGGTCGATGGTGGCAAGCTGCGCTACAAGCGTCGCGGCGAGTACGGCGTTGCCGGCGGCGAGCGCGGCGACCTGGTCGTGACCACGCACGTGGAGGAGCATCCGCTGTTTAAGCGTAAAGGTGCCGACGTGACTATGGAGGTACCGGTCTCGGTCTACGAGGCGGCGCTCGGCTGCACGGTGGACGTGCCGACGCCCGGCGGTGCGACGGTTCGTCTGAAGGTGCCCGCGGGTACCCAGACGGGCAAGAAGTTCCGCTTTAAGGAGATGGGGGCGCCCG
The DNA here is from genome assembly GCA_048342875.1 of Collinsella sp. Taxonomy (GTDB): domain Bacteria; phylum Actinomycetota; class Coriobacteriia; order Coriobacteriales; family Coriobacteriaceae; genus Collinsella. Next base: position 19,958 of record DBGDEA010000004.1, read on the forward strand.
ACGTTAAGCACCGTGGCCGCACAGGCGCGCTGCTCGTCGAGATCAAGGTGCAGGTCCCCGCGAACCTATCCGATGATGAGCGCGATGCTATGACCAAGCTGCGCGAGGCCGACACGCGCGATTATCGCGAGAAGGTCAACCGTTACAAGGCGACGTACTAGGGCGGTCGTGGCGCACGCCCGCGCCCGCGGGCTTATGATGGACGATAACGAGACGGAAAGGGGTCAGGTAGCATGGCCGAGGACAATAGGAACAAACCGCTGTACATGATCAGCGTGGCGGCCGAGCTGACCGGCATGCATCCGCAGACTCTGCGCGTCTACGAGTCCAAGGGCCTGGTGAACCCCCAGCGCTCGGGTGGCAACACGCGTCTGTATTCGCGTGCCGATATCGAGCGCCTGGAGCTCATCAACCAGCTGACTGACGAGGGCATCAACCTTGCCGGCGTGGTGCGCATTCTCGATATGAAGGAGCGTGCCGAGGAGCGCGAGCGCGAGAACGAAAAGCTCCGCGCCCGCGTGCGCCAGCTCGAGGACGAGCTGCACGAGTACAAGATGCAGAAGAAGATCACCGCCCTGGCCCCGCGCGACGGCTCAGTCAACCCCGAGCAAGTCATGCGCAAGCTTTTGGGCGCAGGCGGGGATCTCTAGGTTACGCCGTTCTGCCGAACGGCGTAACGGCTCGACGCTGCGCGGGCCGCATTTGGACAATCTGACGTTCAACTTCAAGGGCGCGACCAGAAGGTCAGCGCCCTTTCGTTTCACGTCACCTTGCCTCAAATGCGGTCCGCTCGCTGTCCGTCCTCAACCTGCGGCGTTGCTTTGGTTGGCACTTGGGGACGTTCCTTTTGTGCCGGCACTGTGGGACATTCCTCGTCTAGTCATTGGGGACGTTCTTAAATGACTAGTCGAAAGGGACGCTCTTGCACCAAATCTGCCTGCCCACATCGGGCTTGTCCTGTACTTTACTGAGATAAAGTGAACGTGTAGATTCGTAACCCACTCGCAACCGTTCTATGGCACGATATTGAACGAATGTATGCTATGCGCCCAAATCTTTTGGGCAGAGTGGGAGACAGTATGGTCAAGCTGTACGAGGACGGCGTCTACCTGCGCGGCGGCAGCGAGGTTGTGCCTGCGGCCGAGGCTGCCGAGCGCGGTATTACGCAGACGCCCGAGGATGCCAAGCGCGGCACCATCGCGTATTCGATCCTCCAGGCACACAACACGTCCGGAGATCCCGAGGCGCTCAAGATTCGCTTCGACGCCATGGCGAGCCACGACATCACCTTTGTCGGCATCATCCAGACGGCGCGCGCCTCGGGCATGGAGCAGTTCCCGCTGCCCTACGTGCTCACCAACTGCCATAACTCCCTGTGTGCCGTGGGCGGCACCATCAACGAGGACGACCACGTCTTTGGCCTCTCGGCTGCCAAGAAGTACGGCGGCATTTTCGTTCCGCCGCACATCGCCGTCATCCACTCCTTTATGCGCGAGAACTTCGCCGGTTGCGGCAAGATGATCCTGGGCTCCGACTCGCACACCCGCTACGGCGCCTTGGGCACCATGGCCGTGGGCGAGGGTGGTGGCGAGCTGGCAAAGCAACTGCTGCGCGACACCTACGACGTCGCCTATCCCGGTGTCGTCGCCATCTACCTCACGGGCGCCCCGCGCCCCGGCGTCGGCCCGCACGACGTGGCGCTCGCCATCATCCGCGCCGTCTTTGCCAAGGGCTACGTTAAGAACAAGGTCATGGAGTTTGTGGGCCCCGGCATCGCGAGCATGACGACCGACTACCGCAATGGCGTCGATGTCATGACCACCGAGACCACCTGCCTGTCGAGCATCTGGGCCACCGACGAGGACACGCACGCGTTTTTGACCATGCACGGCCGCGGCGACGACTACCGCGAGCTCAAGCCCGCCGATGTTGCCTACTACGACGGCTGCGTCGAGGTCGATCTGTCGAGCATCAAGCCCATGATTGCGCTGCCATTCCATCCTTCCAACGGCTTTGAGATCGACGAGCTCAACGAGAACCTCGAGGACATCCTGCGCGAGGTGGAGCTCGAGGCCGCCAAGATCGGCGAGGGCAAGACGCACTTTAGCCTGCTCGACAAGATCATCGACGGCAAGCTGCACGTGCAGCAGGGCGTTATCGCCGGCTGCTCGGGCGGCAACTACGACTCCGTGGTCCAGGCTGCCCGCGTGCTCAAGGGCGCCAACACCGGCTGCGGCGAGTTCTCGCTGTCGGTCTATCCCACGAGCCAGCCCGTGGCACTCGAGCTTACACGCCGCGGCTACATCTACGACCTTATGGAGGCCGGCGCGATTGTGCGCACGGCGTTCTGCGGCCCGTGCTTCGGCGCCGGCGACACGCCCGCCAACAATGGCCTTTCGATCCGCCACACCACGCGCAATTTCCCCAACCGCGAGGGTTCCAAGCCGGGTAATGGCCAGCTGAGTGCCGTAGCCCTGATGGACGCCCGCTCCATTGCGGCGACGGCTGCCAACGGCGGCGTCCTGACGCCGGCGACCGACCTGCCCGAGGAGACTTGGGACGAGGCCTGCGAGTACACCTTTGACGACGCGCCGTACAAAAAGCGCGTGTACTGGGGCTTTGGCAAGGCGGAGCCTGCCGACGAGCTGGTCGAGGGCCCCAACATCAAGCCGTGGCCCGCGATGGAGCCTCTCGGCGACGACATCCTGCTCAAGGTGTGCTCCAAGATCATGGACCCGGTCACCACGACCGACGAGCTCATTCCCTCGGGCGAGACGAGCTCCTTCCGCTCCAACCCGCTGGGCCTGGCCGAGTTTACGCTCAGCCGCCGCGACCCGGCCTACGTGGGCCGCTCCAAGGAGGTCGACGCCGTGGAGAAGCGCCGCGTTGCCGGCGAGGCCGCGGGCGACCTGGCGGCACTCGATGCTGAGCTTGCCAGCGTGTTTGAGGCACTGGCCGGCGCGGGTGTCACGGCCGATGCCAAGGCGACCGAGTACGGCTCTATGCTCTATGCCAAGAAGCCCGGCGACGGTTCCGCCCGCGAGCAGGCCGCGAGCTGCCAGCGCGTGATTGGCGGCCTGGCCAACATCGTCCACGAGTACGCCACCAAGCGCTATCGCTCCAACGTGATGAACTGGGGCATGGTGCCCTTCCAGATGGAGGCGGAGCCCAACTTTGAGGTGGGCGACTACGTCTTTGTGCCGGGTATCCGTGCCGCGCTCGATGGCGACCTGAAGAACATCGCTGCCTACGTGGTGCGTGCCGACGGTGCGGTTGAGCAGATTGAGCTCTACATTGCCGATATGACGGCAGAGGAGCGTGCCATCGTCAAGGCCGGCTGCTTGATCAACTACAACAAGTTCAAGGCCGCTGCCGAGTAACGCACTTAATTGTCCGCCCGGGGCTTACCCTTTCCCGCCCGCTCACGCGCTTCGCGAAGGTCGCGTTCGGGAAAGGGTAAGCCCCGGGCTACATTTCTGCGTTCTCGTTGGGTCTTGAGGGACGCTAAAAATAGACTTGCTTGATGCCGCCTCTGTTGTCGGGGCGGCTTCTTTTTGTCGAAAACCGCCACAAAGGGGGCAGACATCTTTGTGGTGGTCCGCGGTTTGTCTTGTTCTGTAACAGGTAGACCCTTATTTGCCGAGTAGTTGTTACAGATTTAGATAAACGGAAACTGCTGAACATTTCGTCTCGATCTGTAACATCTGAGGTCCAAAACGGCAGCTAGGTGTTACAGATCGAGACAGTTGAGCGCCAGAGTCGAAAACCACCACAAAGGGGCCTGTCCCTTTCGTGGTGGTGGGGGGCGAGCTCGATGCTGCCGTGCTCGCTGAACGACATTCTAATGAGCGTCTCTACAGGATTTCATCTGGGCTGGCGGGCTTGATTGTTTTGGGGATGCCGAGTTTGGATGACGCGAAATCGTCAACATTGTCCTTAATTCCGTCTTTGGTGTAGACAGTGACCATATAGGTGCTGTGTCCGAATTCGCCCTTGTCGCGTGTTGCCCAGGCATCCCAGTAGGCGGCCCCGTTTCGCCCTTTGATTTTTCCGACACGGCGGAGTTCTGTTCGCTTTAATTTCTGGTTGCTATAGATGGTTCGACCGGCTTCCGCGGTGAGCCCGCACTGTCCAAGCAGCTTGTCGAGGACTTGGTTCATGTGGCGCTCATCGGTGTTTGGTGCGTAGTCGTAGGCGAGGGTGATGGAGTCGAGTGGCTGGTCGTCGATCAGATAGTTTAGCGCCTGAGGTTCAAGGCAGAAATAGGGGGAGCATCCGTCGACCTTGCCGAGCAACGGTAACTTGGACTGCCAACTTCCGGTGGGAATTGCATATTCGTAGAACACGCCACGGCAGACAAAGGAGAGCGAGGTGGCACGCGAGCCGGCGTCGATCATCCCGCAAAGATCGAAGGGCGAGGCGATACCAAAAGAAAAGGGCGTGATGACGATAAGGAAGAGCATCACGATGGGTATGGCGAGAATGGCGATGACGTTGCGGCCGGTGGAATGAGACGGCTTCATATGCGCTCCTCGAGACAAAGATCTGTTGAGGATAGGCAGAAATGGATATGTTCAGAGAACAATTCAAGTTTAATCTCATGGCGCGAGATGGTCGACCGTTAGCGTCGAAAACCACCACAAAGGTGCCTGTCCCCTTTGTGGTGGTGAGGAGCGCGCGGCTCCTTTAGGTAATAGTGCTGGCTGGCGATATCATTAGTGCAGGTGGTGAAGGCTTGCATTGTGAGGTGCTTTGCTGTGAGAAGTCCTGCCCGTATTGGATTGATTGTTTTGGCGCTTGCGATCGCTGTGGTTGGCGCGGGCGCTGTCGGTATGGCATTTCTACCTGCTGCGGTGACGGAGCCGGTGGTCAAGCCTGTGACTCAATCTGTCGAACTTCTGACCGGCGACGACAAGCCCGAGACCATTACCGTTGATTTTGATGAGCAGCCGGCTGTGCTGGGTATTAGCAATTATCCGCGTATTCAGCTTGGGGCCATGCGCTATACCACGGATACAAGCCTGATCGATAGGGCGTCCGAGCTACTCAAGGGCAAAACATTTAAGCGCTGGTACGGATATGCGTCCTATCGGGCAAAAGCGAACGACATGATTGGCGGATGCCACTCTTCTATCGAGCTGGACACTGCAAACGGCGCAAAGTTATGTGATGTCTCGTACGATCCGGGCTACGAGGGCAATGAGGGTCCGGGCATCTACATCATGGACGGCGATGTCGCCTATGTCATGGAGGGCGACCAGACCGAGCTCAACGATTTTATGGATCAGTGTATCCAAGATGCCTATGAACAGACCTGCTTGCCTGACCCGCAGACTGCACGCGATAGTGGGTCTGCCCGTACATGGCTGTTCGAGGATGAGATGCCCTGGACCGTCGAATCGGGAAGTATGGGTTCGGCGAAGGAGTAGAGACCGCGACCACCACAAAGGTGCCTGTCCTCTTTGTGATGGTTTTCGGTCTGTCTCGATCTGTAACATCTTGGCCGCTAAAAGTGGGCCTGGTGTTACAGATTTAGATTTTTGATCCGGGTGTTTTCTGTTCGTCTCAATCTATAACATCTGGAGCCATAAACAGTCGCTAGATGTTACAGATTGAGATAGTAAGGGGACGAGGGCGCAGCGGGTGAGCGCACCTGCTCCATATCTCTTAATCACTCAGAAAATCTTATATATAGAGACTTAGATTTGTGTATAAGATCGCGCAAAGCTGGCAACAATACTTCTCGAACAACGTGAAGCCGCCCCGTAGGGCGGCCACCCCAAGAGAGGTGATTCCATGAGAATCGATAAGCTAGCAATGACGTCGCGCGAGGCGCTGCAGACCGCCATGAGCACGGCTGCCGATGCGCAGGCCGGCGCGGTGGAGCCGATTCATCTGCTGTCTGCCCTGCTCGGTGCCGGCGAGCGCAATATCTCCGTGATCATCGAGCGCATCGGTGCCGACCCGGCTCAGCTCGCACGCTCCACACAGGATGCCATCGACCACGCGCCCAAGGTTTCGGGCGAGGGCCAGCAGATGGGCCTGTCCAACGAGCTCGTCCGCGTCATCGAAAAGGCCGAGAAGAAGGCCACCAAGATGGGCGACAGCTTTGTGGTGACTGAGCATCTGCTGATGGCGCTTGCCGAGGACAAGGGCGAGGCGGGCCGCGTACTGCGCGACGCCGGCGTCACCAAGGAGCGCATCGAGCAAGTCTACGAGGAGCTGCGTGGCGATGACCGCGTGACGTCTGCCGAGGACAAGACTCAGTTTGAGGCACTGGAGCAGTACGGTCGCAACATCTGCGATCTGGCCCGCGCCGGCAAGCTCGACCCGGTCATCGGCCGTACCGATGAGATTCGCCGCACCATCCAGGTCCTGTCCCGTCGCACCAAGAACAACCCCGTGCTCATCGGTGAGCCGGGCGTCGGCAAGACGGCCATCGTCGAGGGCATCGCCCAGCGTATCGTGGCCGGCGACGTGCCGAGCACCCTGCGCGACCGCGACCTTATCGAGCTCGACATGAGCGCGCTGGTCGCCGGCGCCAAATACCGCGGCGAGTTCGAGGACCGCTTGAAGGCCGTGCTCAAGGAAGTGCAAAAGTCCGAGGGCAAGGTCATCCTGTTCATCGATGAGCTCCACACCATCGTGGGCGCGGGTGCCACCGAGGGCTCCATGGACGCCGGCAACATTCTCAAGCCGGCGCTTGCCCGTGGCGACTTGCACGCGATCGGCGCGACCACGCTCGACGAATACCGCAAGTACATCGAAAAGGATGCGGCGCTCGCGCGTCGTTTCCAGACCGTGATGGTGAGCGAGCCTACCGTCGAGGACACCATCTCGATCCTGCGTGGCCTCAAGGAGAAATACGAGATCTTCCACGGTGTGCATATCACCGATAGCGCGCTCGTGGCAGCTGCCGACCTCTCCGATCGCTACATCGCCGACCGCTTCCTGCCCGACAAGGCCATCGATTTGGTCGATGAGGCGGCAAGCCGCCTGCGCATGGAACTCGACAGCATGCCGGTCGAGATCGACGCCACCACGCGTCAGCTCACTCAGCTGCAGATCGAGGAACAGGCGCTCATGAAAGAGACCGATGACGCCTCCAAAGAGCGTCTGGAGGCCCTGCGTCAAGAGATTGCCGAGGTCCAGGAAAAACTCAACGTGCAAAAGGCCGGCTGGCTCAACCAAAAGAATGCCATCGACCACGTGCAGGAGCTCAAGGGGCAGCTCGACGAGGCCAAGAGCGAAGAGGAGCGCGCGACGCGTAACGGCGACCTGGGCCGTGCGTCCGAGCTGCGCTATTCCGTGATCCCGGGTCTGCAGCAACAGATTCAGGATTCCGAGGCTGCGCTCGAGGCACAAAAGCAGCAGGACGGCGAGGGCCTCAACGAACAGGTGACCTCCGATGAGATCGCCGAGGTCGTGAGTGCCTGGACCGGCGTGCCCGTGTCCAAGATGATGCAGGGCGAGCTCGACAAGTTGAAGGGCTTGGAGGGTGAGCTGCATAAGCGCGTCATCGGCCAGGACGAGGCCGTCTCCGCCGTCGCCGCAGCTGTGCGCCGCAGCCGTGCGGGCCTCTCCGATCCGGACAAGCCCATTGGCAGCTTCTTCTTCCTGGGCCCCACCGGCGTGGGTAAGACCGAGCTCGCCAAGGCTCTAGCCGAGTGCCTGTTCGATGACGAGCGCGCACTCGTGCGTATCGACATGTCCGAGTACATGGAGAAGTTCAGCGTCCAGCGTCTGATCGGTGCGCCCCCGGGATACGTGGGATACGACGAGGGCGGCCAGCTCACCGAGGCCGTGCGCCGTCGTCCGTATTCCGTGATCTTGCTCGACGAGATGGAGAAGGCTCACCCGGATGTCTTCAACGTGCTGCTGCAGGTGCTTGACGACGGCCGTCTGACCGACGGTCAGGGTCGCCAGGTATCCTTCAAGAACACGATCATCATCATGACGTCTAACGTGGGCTCCAAGGCTATCGCTGAGCTTTCCGGCAAGGACGAGGAGGAGATGCGCCATCAGGTCGACGCGGCCATGGCTCAGACCTTCCGCCCCGAGTTCCTCAACCGTATCGATGATATCGTGGTGTTCCATCCGCTTGGCATGGCGCAGATCGAGAAGATCGTCGACATTCAGCTCTCCGACGTCCGCGCGCGTCTGGCCAAGGAACGCATGACGCTTGCCATCACCCCGGCGGCCAAGCAGCTGCTCGCCGTGGGCGGCTTGGACCCGGTCTTTGGTGCCCGTCCGCTCAAGCGTCTGGTGCAGCGTGAGGTTGTCGATGCCATCGCAGCGGCCATCATCGACGGCACGGTGCGCGAGGGCGATCAGGTGACGGTCGATGTCGACAAGGACGGCGGCTTTACCGTCGTGTGCGATAACACGCCGGTGGCCACCTACGAGGTTCCCGACGCCGAGTAGATTTTGGGCAATGCCTTAAAATCTGCCAGTCGTCTCTAAACGCCAAGGGCGGTGGATCCAATCGGGTCCGCCGCCCTTTTTCGTGCGACAATCGATGATGTTGAGCGGATGCGATGCAAGGAGCTATGCAGATGAAAGACGAGAACAAGACGAACGCACCGGCGGCTGAGATAGCGTCCGCCGCACCAAAGCCCGCGCCGAAACCGGCACCCAAGCCGCGCGACCCCTACATCCGTGCCGAGAACGAGGACGATGACGGCTACGATCCCTACAGCGACCGACGCCCCGAGCGCGAGCCGATGTTCGAAGCCGATCCGTGGCGCTGAGTGCCACCCAAAAGGCCACCAATAAGTTGCGGTGAAATAGGGATTGTTTTGCGGTTGACCAGCAAAAACAGCCCCTATTTCACCGCAACTGCGTTAGGGATTTTTCTACAGGGGGAGGGCAGTCAAAAAAGCCCCGTCCCAAATCGACTGTCCAGGGAGTCGCATTCGAGCTTGGTTGTCCTCTCAGCCACTCGGCATCCTTCGAGCAGTAATAGTGAAAAAACTTGCTTAAGTGTTAATCAAGTCAGACATAATCTTGCTCTCTAATTAATCAAGAATCGCTATAATTTTGATTAGATAGAGAGCAAGATTGGAGAATCATGGCATTCAACGACTTGATCGCCCAGAAAATAAAGGACTTTGGACAGCAGGGGGTTCAGCAGGTCTTTGAGCGAGACCTTGATCTAGGAAACCCACAGGAGCCAAAGCGCGACAACATCGTAAATGTGATTGTGGGGGCCCGCCGTTGTGGAAAGACGTATCGCCTGTATCAGGAGATGCGGCGGCTTCAGAGCCGGGGCGTCGAGCTTGACCGAATGCTTTACTTCAATTTTGAGGATGAGCGCTTGCGTCCGTATGAGCCATCGCTACTAGCGGACGTGCTCGATACATTCTATGCGCTGTATCCCGCTGCTCGAACCGAGGGCGCTTACATTTTCTTTGACGAGATTCAGGAAATTCCTGAATGGGGTGCGTTTCTGCGGCGTGTGGTCGATACGGAGAAAGCGACCGTCTATGTGACGGGATCTTCTTCTAAGATGCTGTCCTCGGAACTTAAGAGCGAGTTCAGGGGTCGTTCTCTTGTTCGAGAGCTTTTTCCGTTGAGTTTTTCGGAATACGTTCGGTATAAGACGGGGAGCGTTTTCGAGCCAGATGCGACCTTTTCCCCAAGCGATGCAGCGCTGCTTCGACATCATCTGATCGGATATCTTGAACGAGGGGGATTCATCGCGACGCTTGAGCAGACGCCCGCAGACGCGATTCAGCTGCTACAGGAATATGCTTCGCGAACGGTCGCTATGGACGTCATTGAGCGTTACGACGTCAAGAACCCTCGCCTGGCATCGCTGTTCTTGACGCGGTGTATGGCATCTTCGGGACGAGAGCTGTCAGTGAACAAAGTGTACAACGAGTTCAAGAGCAGACAGATACCCGTCAGTCGTAATTCGCTCAGCGATTTACTTGAGTATTATGAGGATGCCTACCTGTTATTTTCTGTGCCGGAGTTCACGCGTTCATTGGCAAATAACATGCGGTCTGCGTCTAAGGTCTACGCTGTCGACCCTGCGATGTTTGGAGCATTCTCTCCCGCATCAGCATTGGACCAGGGCCAGAGGCTCGAGACCGCAGTGTTCAATGCGCTAAGAAGAAGGACTCCCGCGGTGAGGACCGGCTCGGTCTGCCGCCTGCTGATCAAAGAGAAGAGCAAAAGCCATGAGGTGGACTTTGTGGCTGGGGACGCACTTCTCATGCGGGCTTATAGCCTGATTCAGGTGAGTGTGGATATGGCAAGTGAGAAAACGCGCGAGCGCGAAATTGCCGCGCTTGATGCCTCGATGGCCCAGTTCGATCTTGGCGAGTCGGCAATCGTTACCATGGATGAGCAGGCCGATATTCCATGCGAGCACGGTGCGGTACACGTTGTGCCCGCATGGAAGTGGCTCCTTGCCTAATCATCTACGGATCTGTGGGGCCAGGACCTCCTGGCCCCTTTATCACGGTTGGGGAGCACCATGATGCGCCCGGCTAGTCCTGGGCTTTGATACTCGGCAGCAGGATCTGCGCGAGGTAGTCGGTTTCGAGCTTAGTGGCACCATCGGCCTTGCCGTCTTTACCCACCAGGTCGTTCTTGATCTGGCTATACGTATAGCGGTTGCCGGTCGTAAGCTCGACAAGCTCAATGGCCGTGTCCATGGGGTAGGTTGACACGGGGTTCTGCGTCCGTCCGTTGATGGTCTGGGGCACCACGTACGGATAGACGGGGCCGCTGGCGTAGACGGTATAACCGTTGCCTAGATTGGCCGCACCCAAAACCGTATCGCCTTCATCGGGCGTAAAGCTCTCGCCCTCGCGCACCGCGACGAGCGTCACGAGCGGCGTATTGGCGTCGTCGCCCAGATAGATGCATAGCGTGCTTCCGTTTTGCCAAGTTGCGACCTTGCCGTACCACTCGACGGGAATATCGAGCTGGTAGAGGTCGGTTGCCTTGTGGCGAGCGTCAGCATCACGGGACGCCTGTGCCTTTTGCGCGCTCACGGCATTGGCGGCGGCGTCGCGCCGCGCGGTTGCTGCCTGCTGGAGCACTTTGGCAGCCGCGGCGGAGCTCGCACCGCCCTCCTCGGCATACTTGGCGGCGGCATCGATCTGGTCGTCGGTCACCGTGTCGGCCGAAGGCACCTTAAGCTTAAAGGCGGCTTGAGTGCGCAGATCCTGCCCGTCATTCTTGACTGTAACCTGGGCCTTGGTGGTCGGGACGGTGTAGATGGTGCCGTCGGCCGCGATGGGGGAGGCGGCGATGGAGAACGTGTAATCGCCGGGCAGCAGCTTAATGCCGCGACCATGCTCGTCAACGTAGAGCGTTTCGCTCACGGAAGAACCGTCGGAATCCTGTCCGCTCACCTGCACGGGAATCTTGGAGCCAGTTGAGCAGTCGAGGCCCGCGGCATGCACGCCAATCTGCACCGACATCATGGTATGGGCGTTTGCGGCAAGCACGGCAGCCTGCTCCTGCTGATATCCGTTCCAGGCAGCATAGCCTGCGCCGCCGGCGACGAGCGCGACGGCCACAACGCCGGCAACCATCAGGTTGCGGCGCTTGGGCGACATCTTACGATGACGAACCTCGGCTTCGCGTGCCGAAGGAACGGACGGCAGGGGAATATCGCCCATGGCGATGGTCTCGTCCACGGCAGGCGCAGAGCCCAGGCCGGGAAGCTCGCGGGTCAGCGAATCTTCGGCCGGCAAGCTGTCGAGCAAGATGGTTTCCTCGCTCGTGTCGGATTCGGGCTGGTCGTCGGCCTCGCATTCGGTGTCTTCGTGATCTGCCTCATCTTCGGCAGGCTCAACGTCGTCTGCATCCTGATCATCGGACTGCGCCTCGGCTTCCGACTCATCCTGCACATCAACGCCCGAATCGTCAAACGCAATCTCATCAAGTGAAATCCGGTCTAGGCTCTCCAGGGCTTCGGCACACGCTTCTGCATCTTGGACCGCATCCTCTTGGCCCATCGTCTCATCATTCATACATCCCCCCAAGCTCAATATCGGGACAACACTGTACCCAAAAACGGGACCCCATAGAGCCGCCGCATGATTTGAAATCCGATTTTATATGTGCGCGTGTTTTTGAATAGATGATGATTAGAGACGCAACGACAAAAGCCCCCGGAAAGCGAGTGAAACGCTTTCCGGGGGCTCTGCGAGACATTGGATTGAAAATCTGGCAGGCGGGCCTATGCCCAGGTGTCAACAGCGACCAACATGTTACTCGGCGTGTGCGTAATCCACCTTGGCGCGGCGAGCGGTAGCCTTCTCCCAATCGCTGGTGCCCTCAAAGACATCCTGCTTGTAGGGATTGCGGCCGAGCTTTTTGGCGCGGTAGGCGATGTAGATGATCGTGGCGACGTTGGCGATCAGTGCGGCGATCGAGACCGCGGTAGCGGCGCCGGGGTCGAGCGTGGAGTGGGTCACAAAGACGGACTCCTCCTGGAAGTACGGGAACACCTGGGCAAACATGCACCAAATGGCCAACGTAAAGGCGCGGTTCTGGATCCAGCCGCCCTTGTTCCAGATAAAGGCGGCGACGGTGGGCGCCAGCAGCAGCGCAAAGCCGCAGAACCAGGAGTGGGTGGGCAGGCAGTTGTAGGTGTAGCAGAAGTTCCAGATATCGTAGGCGATGATGTAGACCCAGGTCATGTCGGGCCACAGCATATCGGTCTTGTCCTCGGAGGCGTAGACGCTCCACCAACCGGTCATGCAGAAGATGTTGATGAGACCGGCGATGCCGTTGAACACGTTGTTCCAGCCGGCCAGCTGCGTAGCACCTTCGGAGGTGACCCAGGTGGATTCGCCCAGGACAAAGAAGTGATAGGCGCTCTCGAAGTCGGACACGACGGCGATCAAGATGTTGATGGCGACGATCACAAACGGCCACGCGCGGAACCAATGCGCCTTGCCGATCTTTCCCCACTGGTACTTAATGGCGATGAAGCCCCAGCAACCGGCCAGCGCCGCGTATACCTTGGCGTAGTGGAACCAGCTGTTCTGGTACACATGGGTGGGGTTGGTGAGTGCCCACTCGGCACCCTGCGAGACGCCGATGGCGATGGCGACGCAGTAGATGGTCATGGCCAGCGGAGCCACGCCAAAGATGATTGCCGCGCCCAGCTTGGTGCGGCGGCCGACCTCGTTGAGCACGATGAGACCAATAAAGACCATGGCCCAGCCGGCCCAGTGGATAAGGGTATCGCTACCCCAAATATCGAACAGCATGCTGCTCTCCTTTCACACGCCCGCGGCCCCTCTTCTGATCGCGGGCAGTTTGGCCAAATGTCGTCAGTTCTGGGGCATGCGCTCCGGATACTTGGCGGTATAGCCCTCGATGTGGAGCGTCGAGGCGATGATTTCCTTGACCGTTTCGTCGGGCACATCGGGGTGCGTGCGGATATACATCAACAACCCCATGATGAGGGTGTAGAACGTCTCGTAGACGTGGTCGATGCGTAGCTCATGATGGGCGACAAAGTCCACCACGGTGGTGTCGCAGATATACTGCGCCACGCGCTGAACCACGTTGTGCAAAAAGCCGCCGTAGAGTGCGCCGCTGCTTGAGGTGAGCGTACTCGGCAGCTCGTGGCCGCTGGCGACCAGGCGCTTAAAGAGCGGGGCGACGGTGTCGAGCGCGCCCTCGATATCGCCGACGGTGCGGTTGGCATTCCACTGCTCGAGCTCGGAGATAAAACCGTCGATCGCCTCGTCCATAACGGCGGTGACAGCGGCGTCCATATCGGCAAAATAGTGGTAGAACAATGAACGCGTGCAGCCGGCTCGCTTGGTCACGGCCGATACCGATAGGTGGGACACGCCCAGCTCAGAGCTTACGGTGCGCACGGCATCGAGGATCTCGCGCCGGCGTTCGTCGCCCGTCAGGCGCTTTGTCGCGCTATCGGATGCGGGAACGGCATCGACCACAGAGGTATCTGCTGTGTTGCTGCCCATGTTTTGCCGCCTTTCATCCTCTTTTGCCTGACCGTTCGCCTAACAGTCTTGAATATTGTTGACAGTTCGTCAATACTATTTTTGACACAATGTCAACTAATGGCGGGTGAACGGCATGGGGGCATGCCCGGCCTGCAAAAAAGAGGGGCGCTGCGGCCTCGTCGGGCTGCGGCAAGAGAAGGGACAACCATGATTCTCAACGGACCGGGGATTAGCTACACCGAGCCTGACATCGGTTCGGAGTTCGTGCCGCCGCTGCCGGAGCATCCGCGCGAGGCCATCGTCAAGCTGTGCGAGCACTGCACCAACCGTCCGCTGCATCGCGACGAGCTGTTGGGCTACGAGTACTGGTCGTTTGCCGAGGCCGCAACCGACGAGCAGGCCGAAGTGCTCTGCAAGATGAAGATGCGCCGTCCCTATACGCTGCCCGAGATGGTTAAGCTCACCGGCATGCCCGAAGCCGATATCGAGAAGATGCTCGACGACATGAGCCTCACGGGTCTGCTCGAGTACAACTGGGAAAACCCCGAGCGCGCCAAGCAGTGGGTGCTGCCCATGCTGGTGCCGGGTTCCGCCGAGTTCCTCAACATGCGCGTGAGCCAGCTCGAGGAGCACCCGGTCTATGCCAAGTTCTTTGAGCAGGCGTCCAAGGGACCGCTGTCCAAGGCCACGCCGATGGTGCCGCCCGGAGGCGCCGGCATCGGCATGCACGTCATTCCGGTCGAGAAGGCCATCGACGCCGCGAGCACCTCGGTGCCGATCGAGCATATCGAGCACTGGCTCGACAAATACGATGGCAAATATGCCGCTAGCACCTGCAGCTGCCGCGCGAGCCGTCGCGTGATGGGTGAGGGCTGCGCCGACGACCCCGCCGACTGGTGCATTGCCGTGGGCGATATGGCCGACTATGTGGTTGAGACCGACCGCGGCCATTACGTGACGCGCGACGAGGTCTACGACATCCTGCGCCAGGCCGAGGACAACGGCTTTGTGCACCAGATCACCAACATTGACGGCGAGAACAAGATCTTCGCTATCTGCAACTGCAACGTCAACGTGTGTTATGCCCTGCGCACCTCTCAGCTGTTCAACACGCCCAACCTGTCGCGCTCGGCCTATGTCGCCAAGGTCGAGAAGGACAAGTGCGTTGCCTGCGGTCGCTGCGTTGAGGTGTGCCCGGCCGGCGCCGCCAAGCTCGGCCAGAAGCTCTGCAGCAAAAAGGCCGGCGGACAGGTGCCCGAGTATCCGCGCCAGGAGCTGCCCGACGCCACCAAATGGGATCACACCAAGTGGTCGCCCAACTACCGCAACGACAACCGTATCGAGACGCATGAGTCCGGCACCGCTCCCTGCAAGACGGCCTGCCCCGCGCACGTTGCCGTTCAGGGCTATTTGAAGCTCGCGGCTCAGGGTCGCTATGACGAGGCCCTAGCACTCATTAAGCTCGAGAACCCGCTGCCCGCTATCTGCGGCCGTGTGTGCAACCGCCGCTGTGAGGATGCCTGCACCCGCGGCCGTGTGGACGCCGCCGTGGCCATCGACGAGGTCAAGAAGTTTATCGCCCAGCGCGATCTGGATGCCGCGACCCGCTATGTCCCACCTGTGGTGACGCCGACGCGCGCTGGCGGCTTCGATCAGAAGATTGCCATTATCGGTGCCGGTCCGGCCGGCCTGTCCTGTGCCTTCTATCTGGCCGAGAAGGGCTACAAGCCCGTCGTATTCGAGAAGAACGAGCACCCGGGCGGCATGCTCACCTACGGTATTCCCAGCTTTAAGCTGCAGAAGGATGTTATCGAGGCCGAGGTCGAGGTCATTCGCCTGATGGGTGCCGAGTTCCGCTATGGCGTGGAAGTCGGTCGAGACGTGACGCTCGACGAGCTGCGCGCGCAGGGCTTTAAGGCCTTCTACGTTGCCATTGGCTGCCAGGGCGGCCGCCTTGCCGGCATTCCGGGTGAGGATGCCGAGGACGTGACCGTGGCCGTCGACTTCCTTCGCGAGGTTAACAGCGGCAAGATCGATACCCTGTCCGGCCGCACCATTGTGGTGGGTGGCGGCAACGTGGCCATCGACGTTGCCCGCAACGCCTGCCGTCTGGGTTCCGAGCACGTTGAGATGTTCTGCCTGGAGAGCGAGGCTCAGATGCCCGCCAGCGAGGAGGAGCGTCGCGAGGCCGTTGAGGACGGCGCTCACATCAGCTGCGGCTGGGGCCCCAAGGAGATTCACCTGGACGAGGCCGGTCGTGTGTGCGGTATCACCTTCAAGCGCTGCACGCGTGCCTTTGACGACGAGGGCCGTTTTGCGCCCGAGTACGACGAGAACGATCTGCGCCGTGTCGATGCCGACCGTGTCGTCATGTCGATTGGCCAGTCCATTGTGTGGGGCGACCTGCTGGCTGGCTCCAAGGTGGAGCTCGGCCGCGGCCAGGGCGCCCTGGCCGATCCCCAGACTTACCAGACCGCCGAACCCGACATCTTTGTGGGCGGCGACGTCTACACCGGCCCCAGCTTTGCCATCGATGCCATTGCCGCCGGCCACGAGGCTGCCGTGTCCATCCATCGCTTTGTGCAGCCGGGCTCCACGCTCACCATCGGCCGCAACCAGCGCCGCTACACCGCGCTCGACCGCGACGATGTCGTGATCGAGAGCTACGACAACGCGAGCCGCGAGGTTGCGCATGTGGACCGCGAACGCGAGAAGGCTGCGCCGTTTAGCGAGTATGTTGAGACCTTTACCGAGGAGCAGGTGCGCGCCGAGACCGCCCGCTGCCTGGGCTGCGGCGCCTCGATCGTCGACCCCAACAAGTGCATCGGCTGCGGCCTGTGCACCACCAAGTGCGCGTTCGACGCCATCCATCTGGATCGCGACCGCCCCGAGTGCTCCACGATGGTCAAATACGAGCAAAAACTCCCAAGTCTCGGCAAGTATGCTTTGAAGCGTGCAATTAAAATCAAATTTGGGAAGAAGTAAGAGATCTAACAAGTAAGTGAACGGCGCAGAGGGCGGTTGGACAGCGAGCGGGTCCCAGGCGTGGCGAGGTGCCTTGAAAGAGGAGGGCATAGGGCTTTTGCCCATGCCCGACGATTGAAAGGCAGATCGCCCGTCTGGGACTCGCGCAGCGTCAAGCCGACCGCCGTTCGTTAGAACGGCGGAAGGAATTAAAAGTGCACGAGCTCGGGATTGTGTATCACATCATTCGTGATGTTGAGAACGTGGCGCGTGCCAATGGCGTGCGTCGCGTTTCGAGCGTCACGCTGCTGCTGGGCGAGGTCTCGGGCGTCGTCCCCGATCTACTACTCGACGCTTGGCGCTGGGCGGCGGATAAAAAGCCTATCACGCAGGGCGCGGAGCTTATCGTGGAGCCTGTCGAGGCCGTGACGCATTGCGAGGCGTGCGGCCGCGACTACGCGACGGTCGAGCACGGCAAGACTTGCCCCCATTGCGGCAGCGGTGAAACATACCTGCTGCAGGGCCAGGAGGTCATGATCAAACAGATCGAGACCCCCGACGAGGACCCGGCAGACGCTGCTCCTGACGGCCTCTCCGACGCCCCCGATGCCGTCGACGCCGCCAACCCTCTCCACATCGCCTAACATCTAATGTCTACATGGGCTAGAGTTCTAAACATATTTGCTTCGGTTAGTCAAGTCATGTCTGTTTAAACAAAATGGTGGCACGCAGACGCATTGGGATTCACCTAAAAGCGGTCTTAACGAACGGTGCACCTTTATATGTCTTTGAAAACAATCAGCAAATCACGTTTTAGCAGGCAATGAGCTATAAGCCAGCAACGTAATCAATTTGTAACAAACATAGACGTTTAAACAAATAATCCAACCTTTTGCGGATTTAGCTATAATTCCACAATCCAAACAGGTATACTCCTTTCATGTCATGTAGGAAATACGTAGACAAAAAGGAGGTTATGTGATGGTAAGTATTGTTCTTGCTAGCCACGGGGACTTGGCAGCTGGAATCAAGCAGACGGGCTCGATGGTCTTTGGCGATCAGCCGTCTGTTGCCGTGGTCTCGCTCGAGCCGAGCATGGGCCCCGACGACTTCCGTGCCAAGGTCGAGGAAGCAGTCGCTTCCTTCGAGGACCAGGAGCAGGTGCTCTTCCTCGTTGATCTGTGGGGCGGCACGCCGTTCAACCAGATCAGCGGGCTCATCGAGGGCCACGATTCCTGGGCTATCGTCACCGGTGTCAACCTGCCTATGCTCATCGAGGCATATTCGCAGCGCTTTGACGCAAAGAACACTGCACATGCGATCGCAAAACATCTCGTGACTGAGGCTAAGGCTGGCGTGCGCGTCAAGCCCGAGTCTCTGGAGCCCGAGGAGAAGAAGCCGGCTGCGGCCGCCGCTGCTCCTGCAGGCGCCATCCCTCCGGGAACGGTCATCGGCGATGGGCACATCAAGATCGCCCACGTCCGTATCGACACCCGTCTGCTTCATGGTCAGGTGGCCACCACGTGGACCAAGCAGATCAACCCCAACCGCATCATCGTGGTTTCCGACGGCGTTGCTCACGACGAGCTCCGCAAGACCATGATCGAGCAGGCTGCCCCTCCGGGAGTCCATGCCAACGTCGTTCCCATCCAGAAGATGGCCGAGGTCGTCAAGGACACGCGCTTTGGTGACACCAAGGCCATGCTGCTCTTTGAGAACCCGCAGGATCTGCTCAAGGCCATCGAGGCCGGCGTCGACATCAAGGAAGTCAACATCGGTTCCATGGCTCACTCCAAGGGCAAGGTCGTCGTCACCAACGCCGTCGCTATGGGCGATGACGACGTTAAGACCCTCGAGGCCCTCAAGGCCAAGGGCGTCAAGTTCGAGGTCCGCAAGGTTCCTTCGGATGCTTCCGAGGATCTCGACGCCATGTTGAAGAAAGCTAAGGCCGAACTGGCCGCTCAAGCATAGTAAAGGAGGGTCCGATACATGTCTGCAATCACTATTCTGCTTGTTGCGATTGTTGCGTTGCTTGCCGGTATGGAAGGCATTCTGGATGAGTTCCAGTTCCATCAGCCGCTCGTGGCATGCACGCTTATCGGTCTCGTAACCGGTCACCTTCAGGAGGGCATCCTCCTGGGCGGTTCGCTCCAGATGATGGCCCTTGGCTGGGCTAACGTCGGCGCCGCCGTCGCGCCTGACGCCGCTCTGGCCTCGGTCGCTTCTTCGATCATCATGGTGCTCGCCCTCAACGGCGGCGCCACTGATTCGGCCAAGGCCGTTACCGCGGCCATCGCCGTCGCCGTCCCGCTGTCGGTCGCTGGTCTGTTCCTGACCATGATCTGCCGTACCATTGCTACCGCTATCGCTCACGCCATGGACGGTTGCGCCGAGAAGGGCGACTTCTCCGGCATCGAGCGCTGGCAGTACGCTGCCATCCTCATGCAGGGCCTTCGTATCGCCATCCCGGCAGTACTTCTGTGCATCATCCCGGCCGAGGCCGTTACCAACGCGCTTAACGCTATGCCCGACTGGCTGTCCGGCGGCATGGCTGTCGGCGGCGGCATGGTCGCTTCCGTCGGTTACGCCATGGTCATCAACATGATGGCCACCAAGGAGACCTGGCCGTTCTTCATCCTCGGCTTTGTCCTTGCTGCCATCCCTCAGCTCACGCTGATCGCCCTTGGCCTCATCGGCATCTCCCTTGCCCTCATCTACCTTGGCCTTAAGGATCTGGCCAAGCAGGGTGGCGGCATGGGCGGTGGCTCCGGCGACCCGCTCGGCGACATTCTGAACGATTACGAGTAGGAGGGGAGTGATACATATGGCAGAGAACAAGATTCAGCTCACCAAGGCTGACCGCAAGAAGGTTTGCTTCCGTCATCAGTTCCTTCAGGGCTCGTGGAACTACGAGCGTATGCAGAACGGCGGCTGGTGCTTCGCAATGATCCCTGCGATCAAGAAGCTCTACACCAGCAAGGATGACCAGATTGCCGCTCTTAAGCGCCACCTGGAGTTCTATAACACCCACCCCTATGTTTCCGCCCCCGTCATTGGCGTTACCCTCGCTCTCGAGGAGGAGCGCGCCAACGGTGCCCCGATTGACGACGTCGCCATTCAGGGCGTCAAGGTCGGTATGATGGGCCCGCTCGCCGGTGTCGGCGACCCCGCCTTCTGGTTCACCCTTCGCCCGATTCTGGGCGCTCTGGGCGCTTCCCTGGCCCTGTCCGGCAGCATCGCCGGTCCGCTGCTGTTCTTCTTCGCGTGGAACATCATCCGTTACGCCTTCCTGTGGTACACGCAGGAGTTTGGCTACAAGGTCGGCTCCTCCATCGCCAAGGACCTCTCCGGCGGTCTGATGGGCAAGGTCACCGAGGGTGCTTCCATCCTGGGTATGTTCATCATCGGCGCCCTGGTCGAGCGCTGGGTGTCCATCTCCTTCACCCCGGTCGTCTCCAAGGTCACGCAGTCTGCTGGCGCCTTTATCGACTGGGCTAACCTGCCCTCCGGTTCTGAGGGTGTCAAGGAAGCACTGACGATGTATAACTCCATCGGTGCTAACGCCCTTGATCAGGTGAAGGTCACCACGCTTCAGGCCAACCTCGATCAGCTCATCCCCGGCCTTGCCGCCGTGTGCCTGACCCTGCTGGTCTGCAAGCTCCTCAAGAAGAAGGTCAGCCCGATCGTCATCATCCTGGCTCTCTTCGCCATCGGCATCATCGGTCGCGTCTGCGGCTTCATGTAAGCACGTTTCGGCTTAAGACCGAGAATTGCTAGGCAAGGGCTTTTGAGCCATTGAAACGGACCGCACCCGGTGGGTACACTGGATGCGGTCCGATTGTTTTATTTGGAGGGCGAGGCGCGCATGGCGCAATCTCAGAACAGCACGGTCGATCTGGCAACGCCGGCAACCTGCCTGATGGGGCTTACCAGCCACGGTAACGTGATGGTGGGCAATAAGGCGTTCGAGTATTACAACGAGCGCAATCCCGAGGATTATATTCAAATCCCGTGGGACGAGGTCGACTATATTGCCGCCGAGGTTTTACGCGGCACCAAGAAGATCACGCGTTTTGCCATCTTCACCAAGGACAACGGTCACTTTACGTTTTCGACGCGCGACGACAAAGAGACGCTGCGCGCTGTGCGCAAGTACGTGGACGAGGATAGACTCGTGCGTTCGCCCGACTTTATCGATGTGACGGCCAAGGGCGCCAAGAGCATCCCCTCCGTTATCAAAAACCTTTTCCACAAAGGCAACTAGCTCCTCATAAGTTGCGGTGAAATAGTTCCTAAATACGGCTTTAGATGCTTCAGGCAGGAACTATTCCACCGCAACTTCGAAGTCTAGTCATGCGACGTATTGCGATGCAGTAAATCTGCTACACTAGTACAACATGCCTCCGTAGCTCAGGGGATAGAGCACCGCTCTCCTAAAGCGGGTGTCGACGGTTCGAATCCGCCCGGGGGCACCAGAGAAATATCGAGCCTGGTACCGCTACGGTGCCGGGCTCTTCTGGTTTAAGGCATGCCGGAGTATTCGCTGCTTCAGATAAAGAAAGCGCCCGCTTGCTGGGGAAGCAAGCGGGCGCCTGTGAGCGAATATGTTTGCGGCGAGAGCCGTGATGGGCGGTGGGGTGGTGACTAGTTGGTCGTACCGGAATCGTCACCCGTGCCCGAGCCAGAGCCCGAACCAGAGCCAGAACCAGAGCTAGAAAGTGCGACCGTTAGCGTGATCGTGCTGTCGGTGGACTGCTTGCCGGTGGGGGAGACGCCCGTAACGGTGGCATCCTCGTTACCGCTCACGGGATTGCCGTTCTGGTCACAGAAGCCAATGTTATAGAAACCGGCGTTGTTGAGCGCGGTAACAGCGGCGGAAATGCTCTTACCGTACAGATTGCCCGGGACAGCGGCCTTGCCGGACTTCTTGGCAATGACGACGGTAATCGTGGCGCCGGGCTTCTGCTTGCCGCTGGGGTTCCAGCTGATCACGGTGCCCTCGGTAACCGAGTCGTTCTCCTGGTAGCTAACGTTGACGCCAAAGCCTGCCATATCGAGGGCGTTGCGCGCCTGGGCCTCGGTCATGTCGGTCAGATCGGGGACGGACGTGGTATCCGGGCCGCTCGAGACCTTGTACGAGATGGTCGTGCCCTTCGCGACTTCCTTACCGGCTTCGGTGCTCTGCTCAAAGACCTGGCCCTCATCGGCTTCGTTGGCCTCCTCGGAGGCGTTGCCCTTCAGGCCAACGCTTGCCAGCGCGGCTTCTGCCTGGTCCTTGGTCAGGCCGACAAGCTGGGGAACCTCAACCTTCTCGGAGGGCTTGGGGCCCTTGGAGATTACCAGGTTCACCTTGGTGCCCTTGGCCTTCTTAGTGTTGCCGTTGGGCGTCTGCTCGGCGACCTTGCCCTCGTCGACATCGTCGTTGTAGCTTTGGTCGATGGTGCCGACCTCGAGGCCGGCTTCCTTGATCAGCTCGACGGCAGTCTGCTGGTCCTTGCCCAGCACATCGGGCACGGTGACCTGCTCGCCGCCAAAGAGTCCTGTGGCAAAGGCCACCACGATGCCGATGACGGCAACCGCTGCCACCACGGCGGCGATGATCTTGTTCTTGTTGGATTTGGGCTCTTCGACCTCGTAGGAGCCGGTGGAGCCCGAAACCGAGCTACGGGCGGTATTCTGGCCGCTCACGCCCGAGACGGGACGCACCATGGCGCGCGTCTGATCGGAAAGCTCGCGAGTCTTGGTGGCGTCCAGTTCACCGGGGGCACCGATGATGCGCGTGGGCTCCGAGACGTTGACGGCACGGCCCGACAGGTAGCTGTTGAGCACCTGACGCAGCTCGTCGGCGGTTTGGAAGCGGTTTGCCGGGTCCTTCTCCATGCACTTGAGGATGATGCGCTCAAGGTCGGCGTCGACACCGGAGTTGATCTGGCTCGGCGGAACAGGCAGCTCGTTGACCTGCTTGAGTGCGACCGAGATAGCGTCGTCACCGTCAAAGGGAACGCGGCCGGTGGCGCACTCGTACATCACGACGCCCAGCGAGTAGATATCCGAGGTGGGGCCGAGGTCCTGACCGCGGGTCTGCTCGGGGCTGACGTAGTGGGCGGTTCCCAGCACGTTGTTGTCTTGCGTGAGGTGGCTGTTCTTGGCGCGCGCGATGCCAAAGTCCATGACCTTGATGTTGCCGTCGGGCAGCACCATGATGTTCTGCGGCTTGATGTCGCGGTGGATGATCTCGTGCTTGTGGGCGACCGAGAGTGCAGAGCTAATCTGCGAGCCGATCTGGGCGACCTTCTTGGGGTCGAGGGCGCCGTGGCTCTTGATACCGCTCTTAAGGTCGGTGCCGCGCAGGTACTCCATGACGATGTAATAGGTGTCGCCGTCCTTGCCCCAATCGTAGACGCCGACGATATAGGGGCTCTGAAGGCCTGCGGCCGCCTGCGCCTCCTGCTTGAAGCGCGCAGCGAACGTCGCGTCGCCGGCATATTGCGGCAGCATGATCTTGACCGCGACGGTGCGGTCCAGGACCTGGTCCTGGGCGCGGAACACACTCGCCATGCCTCCGTTGCCAACTTTGTCCTTGAGCAGGTACCTGCCTCCAAGTACGCGCTGAGCCTCTGCCATCTCTCTTACTCCTCACCAATCAATCCGCAGGGCGGAATCGTTACCTCTGTTTACCGGTTTACATGCCTTGGGCCGCGAGCGCCGCGCGCAGGACCTGTCCCGCGACTGCCGCCGCCGTGGTCTCGTTCTCGGATGTCTGCTCCAAGACGAGCGAGATCGCGAGCGTGGGCGTGTCGTATGGTGCGAACCCGATGAATGTCGAGTTCGGGGTGGTGCTGTTGGTCTCGGCGGTGCCGGTCTTGCCGGCGACCTTGACGCCGGCGATATTGGCCGCCACGCCGCTGCCGCTCTGGACGACGTCGAGCATGGCCTCCTTGACCTGCGCGGCCGTGCCGCTGCTGACGGCCTGGCCGAGCGAGCGCTCGCGGGTCGTCTTGATGACCGTTCCGTCGGGTGCCAGGATCTGGCCGACCACATGGGGGTTCATGGCGATGCCGTTGTTGGCTATCGTTGCTGCCACCACGGCGTTCTGCATGACGGTGGTCTGGGGGCCGGGGGTGTGTCCCTGGCCGACCGGCTGGCCGGCACCCGCCCATGCGAGCTCCCAGACGGACATGTCCTCTGGGTTGGGCATGATGGAGGCGGCGGTGGTGAAGTCCGTGCCTAGGTCCTGACCGTAACCGAACGCCTGCGCCACGGCGACCATGCGCTCGGCTCCGAGCTGCTCCGCCACTTGGCCGAAGACCGTGTTTGAGGAGACCGCGAAGGCGCGATCGAGGGTGATGGTGCCGTGGGCCTGCTCGTTCACGCTCACCACGTCGGCCCCGCCGATCTCCATGCGCCCGGGGCTGTCGAAGGTGGAGTCGAGCGATGCGGTGCCGTTTTCGAGCGCGGCGGCCAGCGTGACCGTCTTGAACGTGGAGCCGGGGGCGTATAGCGCCTGCGTGGCGCGGTCGAACATGGAGGTGTCCGACCCGCCGCTGGCGTTGGCGGCCTCGATGGTCGCCTGGATGTTCGTGTTGTCATATG
This sequence comes from Collinsella sp., assembly GCA_048342875.1. GTDB lineage: Bacteria > Actinomycetota > Coriobacteriia > Coriobacteriales > Coriobacteriaceae > Collinsella. The sequence goes on from DBGDEA010000004.1 coordinate 44,464, forward strand.
TGGGCGAGCTGGCCCAGGCGAGGACCGCGCCGGTGCGCGGGTCCAGCACGACGATGGCGCCGGTGCGCCCGGCGAGCGCCTGCTCGGCCGCGACCTGGATGCGCGAGTCGATGGTGAGCTGGACGGAGTTGCCCGGCTCGGTTATGCCGGCGAGCGAGTTGAGGGCGTTCTGCCAGCTGGAGTAGTCCTTGGAGCCGGTGAGCGTCTTGTCTTGCGAGGCCTCGACGCCCGAGCTGCCGTACTGCTGCGAGTAATAGCCCACGGCGTGCGCCGCCAGATTGCCGTTGGGGTAGGAGCGCACGTACGTGCCGTCCTCCTGCTGGATGGACTCGGCGAGCGTGAGCCCGTCGGCGGTGATGATGGAGCCGCGCTTGATGTAGCGCGCCTTGGTGATGGTGTGGTTGTTGCTGGGCATGTCCTGATAGTCCTTGGCCTTAATGACCTGGACATAGGTGAGGTTGCCGATAAGGATGGCGAACAGTGCCGTAAAGGCGAGCACCGCACGGGTTAGACGGTTGGCGAGCGCCACGCGACCGAGCACACCGGATTCAGGCGTGTCGAGCAGGCGACGGCGCATGCGCGAGCCGACGGAATGGCTGCCGCTGCCGTAGGAAGACGAGGTGGCAAAGCGCGAGCCCGTCGGGGCGGCGGCAGATGCGACCTGATCATCGGTGATGGCGGCCATGGTGCCGGTGCCGGTAAGCTCGGCCTCGCGTCCGGTCGCCTCGTCACCGGCACGTAGCAGGAGTGCGACGATGATAAAGCTTGCCAGCAGCGAGGAGCCGCCCTGGCTCATAAAGGGCAGGGTGACGCCGGTCAGCGGGATCAGGCGGGTTACGCCGCCAACGATCAAGAAGGCCTGGAAGCTGATGGCTGCCGTAAGACCGGTGGCGCTAAAGGCGGCAAGGTCGGACTTTGCGCGGGCAGCTGTGGTGAGGCCACGCACGGCAAAGAGCATAAACAGGATGAGCACGGCGCCGCCGCCCAAAAGGCCCATCTCCTCGCCGATAGCCGAGAAGATAAAGTCGGACTCGACGACAGGGATGTTGTTGGCCATGCCGTTGCCGATGCCAACACCGACCAGACCGCCATCGGCAAGCGAGAAGAGCGACTGGACGATCTGGTAGCCCTGACCCTGGGCGTCCTTAAACGGATCGACCCAAACCTGGAAACGCACCTGAACGTGCGACAGGAACTTGTAGGCGCCCACGGCTCCAACGGCTAAGAGCGCAAGGCCGATAACGACATACGAAAAGCGCCCCGTGGCAACGTAGAGCATCAGCAAGAAGATGGTGTAGAACAGCACGGCCGAACCCAGGTCGCGTTCGAAGACGACGACGAGCAGGCACACACCCCACACGGCAAACAACGGCAGTAGCAGTCGCAGGCGAGGGATCTTAAAGCCCAAGATCTTGCGGTTGGAGATGGAGAGCAGCTCGCGGTTCTCGGCCAGGTACCCGGCCAGGAACAGCACGATAAAGACCTTGGCGAACTCGCCGGGCTGGATGGTAAAGCCCGCGATGCGAATCCACAGCTTGGAGCCCGAGATCGTGGTGCCGATAAAGATAGGCAGCATCAGCAGGATGATGCCGATGATGCCAAAGGTGTACTTGTAGCGCATGACCACGTCGAGGTTTTTGACTAGTGCAAGCGTTCCCACCATGAGCGCCACCGAGACAAACAGGATGATGAGCTGTGAGATGGCGAGAGCGGGGGCGAGACGCGTCACGAACGTGATGCCGATGCCCGAAAGTATAAATACGATGGGCAGGATGGCGGGGTCGGCACCGGGCGCCAAGATGCGCACGGCAATGTGGGCCGCGGCAAAGGCGGCAAAGAGGCCGATCGGTACGGCGAGCGTCTCAAAGGAGATAGCGGCGCCCGCAGTGAGCACGTACATCGCATACAGCAGGATGACGGGGAACGCCGAGGCGATGAGCAAGAGCAGCTCGGTGTTGCGGCGACTCATAAGCGGCACTCCCTTTCTAGTTCTTATCGGAGGCTTCGGCCTCGGCGGACTGTTCGGCGGTTTTCTCGGAATCTGATTCGGAGGTCGATCCCTGATTGGTGTTGTCGCGAATCGTTTGCGCGTCGATCACCTGGCGGGTCTGCTCCTCGTCGATCTGGTGGCGGTACTTGGATATCGTGTCCTGCGCATCGTCGACACTTGTTTGCGGAATGCCCGCCTTGAGGCGGTTTTGCGTGTCTTCGGGCAGGTCGGACAGCTTAATGCTGGTTTCGCTCTCGAGCCAGTGGAGCTTGAGTCCGAGCGGCTTGCCGGGCAGGCCGCGCCAGACGGCGACATTGCCCTGGTAGGTACCCAGGTAGTATGAGCCGGTGACACCCGTGTAGGCCCAGATGCCAGCTGCCAGCACAAAGACGAGGGCCAGGATGGCGGCGATAGTAATGTTGCGGCGACGCACGCGTTGCGCCTCGCGCATAACGCCATCGTCAACCAGGTCAACGACTACTACGGTCACGTTGTCGTGGCCGCCGGCGGCAAGCGCCGCGTCCACTAGGTTGTCGACGCAGATTTGCGCGGTTGAGGACTGAGTGGCGATGTTCTCGATATCGCTATCGGGAATCATGCTCGAAAGGCCGTCGGAGCACAGGATCAGGCGGTCGCCTTCCTCGATATGCAGAGTGAAGTGGTCGGCATACATGGCGGGGTCCGAGCCCAGCGCGCGGGTGATGACCGAACGGTTGGGGTGGACGCGAGCCTCGTCTGCCGTGATCTCGCCGGCGTCCACGAGCTCCTCCACGTAGGAGTGGTCGCGGGTCACGCGGATGAGCGTGCCCTCGTGGAGCAGATAGGCGCGAGAGTCGCCCACGTGGGCGATGGCGAGCGTGTCGTTTTCGATGTAGGCGCAGGTGGCTGTGCAGCCCATGCCGGGCTTGCCCAGGCCGTTCAGGGCCGCCTCGATTACGGCGGCGTTGGCTGCCTCGACGGCTGCGGCCAGGCGTGCTGCGTCGGCGGACTGTGGGGCCGTCTTGGCAATAGTCTCGACGGCGATAGAAGAGGCCACCTCGCCGGCGGCGTGACCGCCCATGCCGTCGCATACGCAAAAGAGCGGCGACTGCACCAGGTAGGAATCCTCATTGTGCGGGCGCACGCAGCCAACGTCGGAGCGGGCGCCCCACATGAGTTGCGTGGTGGTGCCGGCATCATAGGTCGAGTCGGTCTCGATGCGTTCCTCGGTCAGGAGCTCAAAGCTCATGGTCGACCCGGGGTCTTTGAGCTTGGCCTCAACGGCGGCAACGTCGATCTCGGCTGTGTCACCGGGAGAGACGGTGTCGGTCTCGGCGTTTGATTCGGAATCGCCGGTGTCCGGGGAGACGGGCTCCTCGGACACGCGGGCGGTTGACTCGTCGTCTTGCGGGCTGACGTCTATAGGCTCGGGCGTCGCAAAGTGCGACGGCGCGGGCGTGCTTTGCGAATGGGCGGCGGGCTCGGCTACGGCATCGCGCTCGCTTGCGGGCGCAGGCTGCGGGGTCTTGGGTGCAGGTCCGTCCTCGGGGGATGGCCCTGCCTCGGGCGCCGGCGTAGACGCGGGCGCAACCTCGGATGCCGGGGCCATGGGAAACGCCGGCGCGGCGGGCTCGGGTGCAGCAAACACCGCAGCGCTCTCGTTGATTGCCGCGGCGACGGGCTCTGCAAAGTGAGCCGGCGCCGGGGTTGCTTCGGGCGCTGTGGGCTGTTCCGCAGCATGTGCGCCGATGGGCGCCGCTGCGGCATCCTCTTCGTCCTCGTTATCGGCGAGATCCGAAATATCATGCGTTACATGCGAAAGAGGCAGGGAGAACACGGTGTCCTCGGGCTCCACGGGTGCGGAGCCCGCCGGAGCGGCGTGGGCCGGCGCAGCTGTGGCGGCGGCCGGTGCCTCGGTCATAGTTGCGGACTTGTTCTCCTCGTCGATCATCGACGGTTCACCTTCATGACCACGTCGCCAATCTGGACTTCGTCGCCCTCACGCAGCGTCGCGGGCTCCACGAGCTGGCGGCCGTTGACGAGCGTGCCGTTAAGCGAGTTGAGGTCCTCGATGATGAGCGCCGGGCCCTGCAGCGAAAAGCGCGCATGCGAGGCCGAGACGAACGGTTCGTTGATGCAGATGTCCGAAGACGGCGAGCGACCGACGATGACGGGGCCGAGCATGTCTACGTGGATGCCGCGGATACCGCGCGGACCCTTGTCCACATCGATCGTCCAGATAGCCGAGTCGCGGCGCTGCCCGCGCACAAGTCCCACGCCGGTCTTCATGACGGCGAACAGGAAGATATAGAGCAGGGCGACCAGGACGATGCGGCCTGCAAAAAGGACGATATCGATGTTCATAAGCGACTATCCCCTAAATTCAAAGGTGCTCAGGCCAAACGTCAGCAGATCGCCGTTGCGCAGCGGGCAGCGCGTAATGCGGCGGTTGTTGACGAGCGTGCCGTTGGTGGAATTGAGGTCCTCGATCGACCAATCCGAGCCCGTAAAGGTGAGCTGGGCGTGGCGGCGCGACACGTTGGGGTCGCGCAGGGCAATGTCGGAAACTGAGCGCTCGCGACCGATGGTCACCTGTGCGGAGGTGATGCTATGGCTCTCGCCGCTCACGACGTCGACGAGCTGGGCGAGCGGGCGCTGCGGGGCGCGAGTGCTCGCCATGTTGGAGGCGATGCCGGCTGCGGCGCCTAGGCCCACGGCGGCACCGGTCGCGGCGGCTCCGCCCATGCCGGCAAGCGCGTCGCGCGAGACGGTCTGCGGCACCGGGATGGGTGCGGCGGCGGGATCGGGGACGCTAGGCGCGAAGGGGTCTGCCACGGCAAGCGGGTCGGGAGCGGCGGCGCGAGGCGTCGGCTGCTGCTGGGGCATGGCGGCGGGGCGCTGCTGCTGCGGGGCAGCAAACTGCTGCTGACCGGCGCGCGGGGCGCTGGCGGCACGGCTTGCCGCAGAGTTGTTCTGGCCCAGGCCGTTTTGATAGGCGCGCTCTTCTTCGTACAGGCGGCCGAGCGTGGGGGCATCGACGTTCTCGGCAAAGACCGAGAACTTGCCGGCACGCAGTTGTGGATCGATCATAAAGCGCACGAGGGGCTCGCCGACAAACACATAGCGGCGCTTTTCGGCCTGTGCCTTCACAAACTCGCGGACTTCGCGCGAAAGCTCGGGGTAGAACGGGGCGAGCATGGGGTCGTCGTCGGCGGCGATAAGGATGGTGTAGAGTGCCGGCGCGGTGTTGACGCCGTTGATCACCAGAGTCTGATCCTCCATGTCGCGAGCGGCCTGCTTGGCAAGCTTCTTAAAGGAGAACGGGGCACGGGTGGCACCGAAGATGCCGGCCACGTGGTCCTCGAAGATGTTCAGGAAGTTCACGAAAGATCACTCTCCGTATAGGTTCTTTGGTATCCGAGCAAATATAGGCATATCCCAACGATTATAGAGGATAGGGTTCCCGCAACCGCCGCCTTGGCGACGACCGCGGCTGCAAGGCTGGCAATTTCCATATGGTGTGCAAGACAGGACGCCGCTGCGCAGCCGATGCCGGTGACAGCGATGGCGGCGATTGCGGCAAGGTTTGAGCCCTGATTGGCATGCTTGGCGTGGACATTGAGCAGTGCGGATGACGCCGCGGCAGTTGTCGCGACCAGCGCAAAGGCAGCCCAAAGGAGCGGGTCTCCCAGCGCTGCGGCAACGTTACCGAGCCCCAGCACGCCTCCGGCTGAAAGCGCGACCGTGGCCAGACGGGCAAAAAGCGCGCCCATGCCCGTTGCCGCGGCGGCGCTTGTCGGGCCGAGCCAAAATGACGCGACGCCGGCGGCGACCCCAGCTGCCAGGAAGGTATTGCCGGTCAGACAGCCAAGCGCGAGTGCACAGGTGAGCGTGGCGCTCGCGGCAGCCTCGGTACGACCCCAGGCGATCCACCAACCGGACATGGCGGCGGCAAAGATCACCGCGACGGGCAGCATCGACAGGATGCCCTGTGCCTGCATGGTGGCGTTGGCCATGAGCACCAAAAAGCCCACAGCCGAGATGGCCGAGCCAATCTGGGGGGCCAGGCCGGCCGCCGCGCCGATCGCGATGGCCGCAATGACCAGGCCGGGAAGCGCCGCGACCCCGGCCGTTTGCATCAGCAAAAAGCTAAAGGTGCCGCACGTTAGCGCCGAGATAGCGCGCATGGTGTAGTCGCGCGCATGGCTCCAGCGCGTGCCCGCCCAGCCGAGTGCGGGGTCGACCTCGATAGCGTCGTCCTCGTAGTGCGACGGCTCGATATCGTCGAGCTCCTGCTCGTCATCCGAAAGCTCGCCAACCATTTGCTCCAGGCTGCGACGGCCCTCGCGCACGCTGCCCAGACCGGCAAGGAGCTGGTCGCAAAATGCCTCGATGCTGTTGGGGCGGTCCTGCGGCATGGGGGAGAGCGCGCTCATGAGCGCGGCCTCGGCTCCCGGGGGAAAGTGCGGTATCAGCTCGCTGGGATAGGTGGCGCCGCCGATGATGCGGTCGAGCGAGTCGGCGGGCGTGGCCGCCATAAAGGGGGTGCTGCCGCACAGGCCCTCGTAGATTACACAGGCGAGGGCAAAGACATCGGCGCGCTCATCGACCGTGCCGGTCTCGATATCGAGCTGCTCGGGCGGCATGTAGCCGATGGTGCCGCCGCGCGAGCCGCCAAAGCCACCGGCGGACGACAGTCGCGCCATGCCAAAGTCGGTGAGCTTTACATTGCCCGAGTGGTCGATGAGCACGTTGGCGGGCTTAATGTCCAGGTGGAGTACGCCATTGCTATGGGCGAAGGTGAGCGCCTGGCCCAGGGCATCGGCAATGGCTGCGGCCTCGTCAAAGGTAAGTGAGTGGCCGTCCACGCGGTGCAAAAACTCGGCCAGCGACATGCCATCGACATATTCCATAACCAGGTAGGCATAGGCTGTGTCGTGCGTAAAGTCGATGACCTGCACGATATTGGGATGTTGAAGCATAGCGGCAGTGTGCGCCTCGCGCAGGACATCCATGATGTCGCTGGCGGGCATGCCGGCACCGTTGATAAGGGGGATGCGCTTAATGGCGACGCGGCGGCGCAGGTGCGTGTCGCGGCAGATCTCGATGGAGCCAAAACCGCCGGTCGCAAGTGTCTCGAGCGGCTGGTACCGCTTGAGCAGCTCGCGAGAGCTGGTGCCCTCCAAGGGAACGTCCGGCGAGAACCGGGCGGTATGTTGCGAGAAAAGCGGCATGGCCAACCCTCGTGCGTTTAAAGTTCGTTTGCGAGTGGCGGGCGCGGAGCCGAGCCGTTCGCGGTGGCATAGATGCTGCTAGTGTAGCACGCGCAGGTGCATGGGGAGGATAGCGGGATGCGAGGCTGCCTGTCTGACTTGGCCTTAGTGCTTTTTCTTGTTCTTCTTCTGCTTGCGCTGCTTGCCCTTGGTCTCCTGGGGCTTGTCGCCCTGTTTGGCTTCGGCAGCGGCCTTTTCTGCCTTCATCTTCTTGCGCTTGGTCTCGATGCGGAGTTTTTTGTTGATACGCGCCTTAAGGAAGGTGCCAAACTGCTCGGCATCGCCGCGAATAAAGGTTTCCTTGGGGATCGTCACGCCCTGGTCGGCGAACATGGCCACAAAGATGCGCTCGCCGTCGAGTACGTGGTCGAGCTTGTCAAACGGGAAGAACTGCGACTTGCCGCTCTTGCCCCAAACCATCAGGCCGTCCTCGTTGGCGGCGACGCGGCGATAGCGGCCACCCATGGACTCGTCGGCCTCGACGGCGTCGATAAAGTCGCGGGCGAGCGTGTGGTGCAGGTTCTTGCTCCACCAGGCCAAAAAGGCGCCGAACACGATCAACACGACGCCAAACTTGATCCAGTTGCCGCCGGCCAGCAGCATGCCGATGCCGAGGAGCGCGGCAATTGCCGCGGCGACATACAGCGAGCCGCGACGCCTGGGCGAGGCGACCAGACGGGCGAAGTCGGTGACCAGGTCGTTTTCGTACTGGTACTCGTTGAGGTACAGGATGCCGTCGTCGGCTGCGGCCTGCTCCTCGAGCGCGACCTCGACCTGGTCGGCTGCTTCGGAGGGAACGAGGTTGCTCTCTGCGTCTGCCATGCTCTTTGGACTCCTATCGCGGCGGGCTCGCCGTACGGGTTATTATGAATACAGTATGCCGTGCGACCGCATGGCCGCCGCGGCAACAAGACTCAGTATACCCGGGGGAGCACCCATGGAATCGTTGTACCGAAAGTATCGCCCGCTCACCTTCGACTCCGTGGTGGGCCAGCAGCATATCGTCTCGACGCTCGAGCACGCCATCACCGAGGGGCGCCTGTCCCACGCCTACCTGTTCTGCGGACCGCGCGGCACGGGCAAGACCACCATGGCGCGCATTCTGGCCAAGGCGCTGCTGTGCCGTAATGCTGAGGCAGCGCGCGCCGAGGGTGCAAGTGGCTGCATGCCCGACGGTACTTGCGAGGAGTGCGAGCTCATTGCCGAGGGCAACCACCCGGATGTCTACGAGCTCGATGCCGCAAGCCGCACGGGCGTGGACAATGTGCGCGAGGAGATCATCAACTCCGTCAACTTTGCCCCGGTGCGCGGCAAGTACAAGATCTATATCATCGACGAGGTCCACATGCTCACGACGGCGGCGTTCAACGCGCTGCTCAAGACTCTTGAGGAGCCGCCGGCACACGTGATCTTTGTGCTGTGCACCACCGACCCGCAAAAGATTTTGGAGACCATTCTCTCACGCTGCCAGCGTTTCGATTTCCATCGCATCGGCAACGAGGATATCGAGCATCGCTTGGCATACGTGTGCGAGCAGGAGGGCTTCGATTACGACGACGAGGCGCTGGCTATCGTGGCGCGCCATGCAAAGGGCGGCATGCGCGACGCGTTGTCCACGCTGGAGCAGCTGAGCGTCTTTGGCAACGGTTCTGTGCATGCGGACGACGCCCGCTCGCTTTTAGGCGAGGTTTCGGACCAGATTCTGGGCGAGTTTTCCCGCGCCATTGCCGATCGCGATGTTGCCGAGCTGTATGGGCTTATTCGCGCGCAGGTCGAGGAAGGTAACGATCTGCTGGAACTGACACGCGACCTGGTGGCGCACGTGCGCGACGTGTATGTTGCCTGCGTTGCCGGTGCCCGTGCCGAGCTGTTTGAGGGTGGCTCCGAGCAGGCCGAGGCGCTTGCTGCCGAGGCCGCTGCCTTTGGTGAGCATCCTGCCGACCGCCTGGCTCGTGTGCTGACAGTGCTCGACGATGCCGCACTGGAGATGAGGGGCGCGAGCGACGTGCGCCTGGTGCTCGAGATTGCCTGCACGCGTCTGGCGCGTCCCGAGGCTGATTTAACGATTGAGGCATTGGCCGAGCGCGTGGCACGCCTGGAGGCCATGGTTGCCAACGGCGCCGTGCCGGCGAGCGCGGCTGCTGCTCAAGCGAGTGCGCCTGCTGCATCCGCACCCGCTGTCCAGCAGCCGACGCTGATCTCGGGTGCCCGAGCCGCTACTCCTGCGGCGACCGCCGCCCCCGCTGCTACGTCTGCGCGCCAGGGCGGTATGCCTTGGGACCGTGGTGCTGCTGTTCCGGCTGCCCAGCCTGCGCCCCGTTCTGCGTCCGTGTCAGCTTCCAAGTCTGCAGCGCCTGCACCTCAGCCTGCGCCGGCTTCGACGCCTCAGCCCGTTGCGGCCCCCGCGCCTGCTGTATCGACCGTGCCGGTGTCCAAGTCCAACAACGCCGCCCAGGTTGCCGCCGCCGGTGCTGCCGAGACGCCCGCGGTCGAGGACGCCGGCGAGCTCCAGCGCAAATGGGCCGAGGTCGTCGAGCGTGTCAAGGCGCGTCAGGCTTCCTATGCAGGGCTTTTGCTCAACGCCCGCGCCACGGCCGACGACGGCTCCAAGCTCACCGTCTCGTTCCCTGCGGGCTCGACCTTTGCCATCAAGATGCTCGGCCGCGCTGACACGCAATCGGTGGTCCTGCCGACGGTCTGCGCAGTCTTCGGTCGTCGTACCGTCGACTATGTCCTGGATGGGGGTGGCACGCCGGCTCCTCAACATGAGGAGCATTCTCCATCTGCACGGGCTGCGGCATCTGCGGACCCGCAACCCGTGTCCTCGGCGGCCCCTGCATCCTCGAGCGTCAGCGCGACGCAGCCAAAAGCGGCGCCGGTAGCGGCACCGACCCCGTCGGCGCCTGAACCCGCTGCGCCCAAACCGGTTGCTCCGGTCCCCGCGCCCAAGCCCGCCTCGCCCGCGCCCAAGTCGTCTGACCTGGGCAAAGCACCCTGGCTGCGCTCCGACAACCCCGCCGGCGCTCCTGCCACGGGCAAACTCCCGACCGAGCCCGCGCCCCGCGCGCCCGAGCGCTCGTCCGCTCCCAAGGCTCAGCCGTCTGCACAGGCTGCGCCGTGGGAATCCGAGCAGGTGCCCTACGACGATGCCATGGTCGGCGGTTTTGCTGCCGATGCTGGTGGGGACGATCTACCTCCGTTCGACGTGCCGGGTGCGGCGTCCGCGCCCAAGTCCGCTGCAACGGCCCCCGCAAGCGACGACGCCCCTGCGGCTCCCTGGGAGTCCAACCCCGGTGCGGGCAGCCCCTTCGGCCACCAGGGCGCAGCCCCGAGCATCCCGCAGACCGAGGACGAGGCCAAAGCCCTCATCCGCAGCGTCTTCGGTCAGGCCACCATCTTCAAACCGGTGGAGTAACCGTGCGGGCGGGTATACTGCTCAAGAAGAGATCTCTTTGCCCGGGCGCATCTGTATTTCGGACATGTGTAGTGTGGTGCCGTGTACATCGCATTCGAGCAGACAGGTACGTGACGGTCGGCCTAGGATGCTGAGGTCGATACGATACGTCGCATGGCTGTCCGTGTGTTCGACTTGCTCGGCGTTGACGGTTGCTCCGATTGTCAATAAAGAGCCTAGTTCGGCATCGACAATCTTGGAGTCCTTTATCTTGACCTTGAACTCTTGGTAGAGGGACGGGCTGTTGTAGTAAATGGTTCGACTTCCGTCGGTGCACTCATCGGTCGCTTCCCATTTGACGACGGGCTGGTCCGAGCTGGCTATCAGTAGTTCTGCTCCAAAGGCTATAGCATTGGTGATGATAACCAGCAATGCCCAGCCGACAAAGAGATAGAGAACCACATATGCAACGGGGTGTTTTGAGCGGATGTTTTGGAGCACGTCGGGGGCATTCATGGGGCACCTCCAAGCTGCTATCTATGGCAATCAAATTATACCCCGCCGTCATGGGCGCCGCCTCGAGCAGCGGTTCGGCATTTTGTTATCTGGCTGGATGCAGAAAATGCCGGATTCCGGCTCTACAAGATTTAGCTTTCACTATTATGCAGATGCGAATTATTCAACTTTGCATAATCTTTGGGTGCGGCTTGCACTCCAGGACATGTATATCGACTGAGGGAACACGTCCGCCCCGCTCGCTGGTCCCGCGCCGTGGTACGATTTTTGAGTTTGAAAGTCCCGCCGTGCTCCGGCTGCCCTTGCAGCTTGGCGTGCGGCCGCACGTAAAGGAGCCATCATGGCCGGTATGAACATGCAGCAGATGATGAAGCAGGCCCGCAAGATGCAGGAGCAGCTTGCCGCCGCGCAGGAGAACCTCAAGTCCCAGACCGTCGACGCCTCTGCCGGCGGCGGTATGGTCAAGGTGACCGTCAACGGCGAGATGGAGCTCGTCAACCTCACCATCGACCCCGATGCCCTCGATCCCGAGGACGTCGATATGCTGCAGGACATGATTATGGCTGCCGTCAACGAGGCCGTTCGCGGCGTCAACGAGCTCGCCAACAAGCAGATGGGCGCCATCACCGGCGGCCTCAACATCCCGGGCATGCCGTTCTAAGACGCGCATATATATGAGTGCGAATCACAGTCTGCAAAAACTGCTCGATGAGCTGGGCCGCCTGCCGGGCATTGGTCCTAAGTCGGCCCAGCGCATCGCCTATTACCTGCTCGAGGCCGATGCCGAGGAGGCCCGCCGCCTGGCCGAGGCCATCCTGGAGGTTAAGCAGGCGGTTCACTTTTGCAGCCGTTGCTTTAACTACGCCACGGCCGATGAGTGCTCCATCTGCCAGGACCCGATGCGCGACACCACTCGCATTTGCGTTGTGGGCGAGCCGCGTGACGTCCAGGCGATCGAGCGCACGGGCAGCTACCACGGCCTCTACCACGTATTGGGCGGCGTGATTAGTCCCATGGACAAGATCGGCCCCGAGCAGCTGCACATTCGTGAGCTGCTGGCACGCTTGGGCCACGAGGATATCCATGAGGTCATCATCGCCACCAACCCCAATATTGAGGGCGAGACCACGGCGAGCTACCTGGCCCGCACTATCAAGCCGCTGGGCGTCGAGGTATCGCGTCTGGCAAGCGGCCTTCCCGTGGGCGGCGACCTGGAGTATGCCGACGAGCTTACGCTTGGGCGCGCCATCGAGGCCCGTCGCGCGATCTAGGTGGCGAGCCTGCTCCTGCCGTATGTTTTCCTCGCGACGCACGGGGTAGTCATAATTTCCCCGTGCGACTGTGAGTTTGTTGTGCAACAAAGATGCTTCGTATCCGCTTATCGCATGGATGCTTCCGCTCGCATCCTTAATTTGCCCATTCGTTGCGCAACCTTTTGGGTTCGCTGATACACTCAAATATGGATTTGAATGAATGCGCCGCTCCCAAGCGGCGTGTTTTTGTTGGAGGAGAACGCATGCGGCCCGGTGGCACTCAGACAAAGCGCGGCGCCGCGGTGCGCATGCGGCGCCGACTGGGCTTGGCGCCGCGGGCGTACGCACTGCTGTCCTGCTCGCTGGTGCTGGTCATAGCTGGCGTTTCTGCCTATGGCACGACCGTGCCGTCCATGATGCAGGCGCATACCGCACGCGAACCGCACGTGGGGCATGAGGTCAAAAGCGATCTGGGTGCCACGACTGGATATGCTTGGGCAAGTGTAGTCGCGCATATTGTGTTTGGCACCGACGATGCGGACGGCGCCGAGGCCCCGGACAACGAAGTCACGCTTGCCAATGGCAAAACCATCGTGCTCACCAACACCAAGATCATCGATCGGTTGTCCAACAATAGCGTGGCGGCAACGGTGAATAAGGTCGAGCAGCAGAAGGAGCAGGACGCCCAGCAGTCCGGAAAGCCCGGTAGCTCGGATACTTCTGGCTCCGGCTCGGATTCATCGAGTTCGGGCGGCGGCTCTGGGTCGGGTTCCTCTACCGGAGGGTCTGGAAACGGCGGCTCGACGGGCGGCAACACTGACAACGATGCAAACTCCGGTGGCCTTTCCGCTGCTGAAGAAGAGAGCATTCACAGTTGGCTTGTGACCAAGTACAACATGCTCGACGGCTATGTATCTCGTGCCAATGACGTGGTCTCGACCTATAACTCTACGGGAGATCCCAGACCGTGCGACAGCCTGGTCGGGGAGATGTTTGTCATTCGAGCCGAGTTCGGTCGTCAGACATTCTCGCCCCGGTCAAAGTGGTATCAGCAGTATGCCAATCTGTGGGGCTGTTACACCAACCTATGTCAATGGGTCGGCCATTACGGCGATGATGACGTCGCGCTCGGTAACTTCAACAATAACGTAGCGGCGCTTGCCCTATGATGACCGATCTTGCATCCACCACACCACAATCGCTCGGTCGCGATCCCATGGTCGGCCTGCGCCTGGCGCGTGTCGACGGGTTTGAGCCGGCCATTGCGCTCGGTCAGGACGAACTGCCTGCCTATCTGCGTCGTTTTACGATGCTGTTTGCCGACGATGCCACCATGCGCCGTGGCGGTATCGGCCGCGTGACGCGTGCTGTCAACGCCCAAGGCGAGGCCGTGGCACTCAAGCAGCTCATCTTGCCGACGCGCGATGAGTTTGACGACGATGCCGCTCACGAGGCGCTGGTCGCCAAGTTCAAGGCGGCGTTTCGCGAGGAATACGAATGCCATCGCGCCCTTTCGGGCCTTAAGGGCTTTCCCCGCCTCTATGGCTGGGGCGAGGTCGACGGTGTGCTTGCAATTGTCATGGAATGGGTCGAGGGCGAGACGCTTGCCCGCTTGCGTTCGCGACTTGCCGTGGACGATGCCGGACGTCTGTCGCCGCTCGTGGCGGCGCGTCTGGGTCGCGACCTGTTCGATTTGCTCTGCCGTATGAGCCTGGTGGGCGAGGGCTTTGTCCATCGCGATATCTCGCCCGCTAATATTATGGTGCGCACGGCGCGTCTACCGCTTGACCGGCAGCTTGCCGAGGGCACCTTTGACCTGTGCCTGATCGACTTTGGCTCGTCGCTGGCGCTTGAGCCTGCGTCGGCCGTGGCCGGTACCGGCGGCAAGGCGTCGTTTACGGAGCGTTATGCCACGCTGCGTCGCGCGACGGTTGCCTATGCCCCGCCCGAGATGCTCACCGACGATATTCCCGACCTGCGCGCTTTGCGTATGTCGCCGGCGATTGACGTCTACGCCGCGGCAAGCACGGTTTACGAGCTCATTGCCGGCGTCGCGCCATACGAAGCCGCGCCGAGCACTTCGGGCACCTCGGGTTCGCGCAAAAAGACGCGCGACATCGCGAGCCCCTACCGTCTCAAGATGGAAACGCGGCCCGATTATCCCATTGGTGCCCATGCGCCCGGTTGTGATTTGACTCAGCTGCTTCGTCGTGAGCCCGATGTGGCGCTCGCTGCGGCCGAGCAGGCCCAGCAGCTAGGGCTTGAGCCGGATTCCGAAGAGCTACGCGATGCGCTGGCGTTTGTCGATGCCCAGCTGTTCGACGTGGTGATGGCCTGTCTGTCCAGCCATCAAAAAGATCGTCCCGAGCCGGCGGCGGTCGAGGCGGCGCTCTCGGCGTTTTGTGACCACTATGCGCAAAATGTCGGTCGTTCGCTCCGCGGCGAGCCGCTCACGCCGTGCCCCATGGATGCGTCTGGCCGCGCGGTTCGTCGCGCGCTGATGGTCGGCGCGACGGTCGTCTGTGGCGTGGTTTGGGCTGTGGTCGTGGTTTCGGCCGCGCTGCTGGCGTCGGGCGCTCGCGTGACGGCGACTTTGGGATCGCTCGTGTGGTCTGGGCCGCTACCGGGTATTATTGCCGCACTGGCGTTGGCGCTGCCAGGCATAGCCGGCGTTGCCGCGGGGGCACTTGCGCGCGATCGGCGCTCGGGGTTCCTGCAGGGTGTGCTTGCGCTTTCTGCCTGCGAGGTTCCGGTGCTGGTTGTGGCTGCATGTAGCGTATTTTCCCAACGCGCCGTGACGGGCGGCCTTGTTGCCGCTCTGGTTGCAACCTATGCGCTTACGTGGTTTTTGCTTGCGATGGGCTTTGCCTTTGAACTTCCCGTTTCGGCACCGCGACGCACAAAAGCCCAGATGGCGACTCCGCTTGCCGGTGGAGCCGCAGCTGCCCGTACTTTTGGCAGACCTGTCGAGGTATCGTCCGATTCTATTTCTACGACCAAGGAGGCCTAGGTCATGGCATCTCAAGTTGAGCTCACCCCATGCGGGGCCATGCTTGACATCTTTAAGCGCGCGGCGCATCTGAGCCATATCGAGCTGTGCGGCTTGGTGCTTTCGTCCCGTCCGCTCGCCGACGGCCGCAGCCCGCAGAGCCGGGCCGCCGATCGCTCTTGGGTTTCCCGCTTTATCGTTCGCGCGCCGGTCGGCACGCTTCAGCAGCGCTACTTTGCCGAATACGGTACCTCGGCTGCGCGTATTATGTCGCAACTGGCCCTGCGCCAGCGAAATCCCATGGACTCCACGGCTGTGATCAATATGGTGTGCGGTCCTGCAGGTGAACCGATGGTACGCGCACTCGAAGAGTGCCACCAGGACACGAATCTCTATCGCAACGCGCTCGATCGCCTGTCCCAGGCGGCAGAACTCATGCCTGCCGAGCGCGCCGAGGCCGTGCTGGTGCTGTTTGTCGCCGTCGGCTGTTCGGCGGATGTGCGGTCCTCGGTGAACTATGCCATCGACTACGCGCACGCGACCTGTGGCGGAGGCACCTCCACGCCGCGTTCGCTTGGCATGTCGATGGCCGCGGGCGAACGCGAACCCGCCCCGGCGCACCCCTTGGGCTTGCTGCGCGTACAAAACAGTTTTGTCGTGAGCGCCCCGCGCTGGATTCAGCCGAGTGAGCAGGGTGTTGAGATTGGCGCGCTGGCCACTGGTGAGGGCGATATTACCGACGTCGGCGACGATGTCTCGGCCCGCCATGCCCATATCTGGTGCGATGCTCAAAATATCTGGCACGTCGAGGACTTGTCGTCCACCAACGGAACCGTGGTGGTAAACGGGGCCACGCGCGTCTGCATTCAGGTCGAGCCCGGCCGTTCCGCCCAACTCAATCCCGGCGACGAGCTCAAGCTCGGCGAATCCACTACCTACGCCATTCTCTTCGGTGCCCTCTAGCCGGCAGATAGGGACATTCCTTTTCTGCCGGCACTTGGGGACACTCCTTGGCGCGCCAGAGCCAGTCGCCCGGGGATGGAGGGGCCATTTTGGCCCTTGGCGGTCAGTCGGGGCGAAACTAGAAGATCTTTCCGATTCGCGGCTGTTCATGCTTGTAGAGCATCTAAAACAATAGGATGTTATTCTGGAATATGCCGGGTGCGTGAACTTGCCTGTCTTAGCCTTAATAAGGTATAGGGGAGTTTGGCTCAGGGGTTCCGTCTTGTTCTTCAGCGCAGTATTGTGGGACAGATTTGCTGAGATTGGCGCCTTACACCGCAGAGCGCACGGAAGGCTCTCGATTTGTGTTCTGGCCCCAGAATACAGGGCCTGATACTTACCAACTGTGGCATGGATGTAACATCTGTAGAAATCAACCCTTTTGTTGTCGACCTTTGTAAGAAAAACACTGCCATCAACTCTTTGGATGACGAAACTAGGGTGCTTGAGGGGAGCCTTTACTCCCCTCTGAGAGATGACTCATGTTTTTCGCTTGTCGTTGTGAATCCTCCGTTACTGCCGATTCCGGATGAGATTCCTTATCCCTTCGTTTGAGATGGAGGACAATCGGGTCTGGATAAAACACTTCGTATTCTTAAGGGTGGCGATACGCATTTAGAGAAAAACGGTAAATACTGCTAATAGGGGTGACGACGATGGTGCAGGGGCGACCCGCGATGCTCTCATCAATACGTCGGATACTTGGGAAATCAGGTCTAGATGCATGTATGATGATGCTGTGTGGCTATTCAATTAATCCGCGTTCCGAATGGGTGCAGGGTATAGCTGCGACATCGTATGCTTTTGACCCGGCGCGATACTCAGATATTTCTGAGGCGGTTGACGAAGTTTATACGCACTATGCCGCGCAAGGCGTTTCGGAAGTTTGCACATCTACGTTACGGGCTTAGGTTTCTTCAAGCGAGCAGGCCGGTTGCGTTATTTCGAGCGATTTTTCTAGTCTAGACGACAAAAGGCAAAGGATTTGATGGGTATAAAACGCGGACGTTTGTGGGCGGATGCTCAAATCTATTGTGGCAATCGGGCGGTTGAAAAAGATATTTCAACCGCCCGATTGCCAGGTTCGTCGGAGGAGATGTCCGATTCCGACTCTCTTGTAGGAAGAGCTTGAGATCGTATTGGCCCAAGGCAATCTTAAAGCAGTCTCATTGGCAAATCTTCGCTCCTGTTGTGTTGAGGTGTAAGGTATCAGTGATTGATGTTTTGTGGCGGGTAGATTGGGGCCTTCCTTGATTCGATGCGTTCTCTCGAGGTTCATCAGAGCAAAAGGGGCTTTCGTCTTCATTGCTATCACGGTGATTGGAACCGCTCTCTCCTATGCCATGCCATACGTGAACGGGAAATTCTTAGATTTTCTTCTCGGTAACCGCAGCGAAAGAGACGCCGTACTCTTCGCGCTCCTGGTTGCGTCAATAGGGGTTTTCTCCACCCTCTTTACTTATTTTGCAGGAACACTTTCCATTCGCATAACCACGAGACTTTCCTTTGATCTTCTCAGGGAGGCCGTCTTGCGTTTTGAAAGAGACGATTACTTGGTGAGTCGGACCATCGATCCAGCCTATACAACGCAACGGATTATTTCCGACTCCAGCGTGGTCTCATCCTTCGTTTTGGCGAATTTTATCAGTGCGCCGCTGTCCATTGTAGCCATTCCCATCGTATTGCTTATCATATGGTCAATTGATTCAACTCTCGCGGTGTTTTCCATCATTCTCCTCATCGTGTATTTCTGTGTAATTACTGGGTTGAGGAAACTTTTGTATAGGGTCACGTATGAGAAGAAAGAGGCGGACAGCGCCTTTTACGCCGCAATTGCATCGCAGCTTAATCAGATTCTCAACATTCAACTGACATCTTCGTACGGCAAGAGCGAACAAGCGCTCGACGCTGGGTTTAAGAGCTATTTTCCCAAAGTTTTGCGCTCCGGAAAGCTATCATATTCTCTGACATCGCTCGATGGTCTTTTCGCAGCGTTGTTTCAAGCGGTGATACTTGTTGTTTCCGGAGTACGAATCATTAACGGAACTATGTCAATAGGCGAGTACACTATCATCGGTACATACTTCGCGGTTCTCTTTAAGACTTTGAAAAGTATGATGTCATTGTTCAAATCCTATCAAGATGCCAAAGCATCATGGGATAGGACGGCTATCGCGACGAGAGAAAAGGAGAGATCGGGGTGGAATCGGACCGATTTAGCTAAACTCGATGAAATAAATGACATTTCGGTATCTGATTTGGAATTCTCGGTTGCCCTTCCAGACGGATCTGTCCGAGAGGTCCTCGGCGGGTTTTCTTTCAAGTTTTCCGGTCCTGGTACATATTGCATAGTTGGGGAAAACGGAAGAGGCAAGACGTCACTTCTTTACTTGATGCTCGGGCTATACTCATCGAAAGGCAAAGTAAAATACAACGGCGTGCCAATCGAAGAATGCGACTTGGATTACATACGTGCGAGAGAGATATCGTGCTGCCCACAGTCGTGCTTCGCGCCGGACGAAACGGTGAAAGAGCTGTTAGAGTATTTCTACACGCCCTTTTCTTCCTATCACCGGGGTGTAGATGGCCTACTTTCGCTGGAAAACAGCGTGAAGGAGTTGCTCGGGAAACGTTGCTCCGCGCTTTCGGGCGGTGAGCTGCGCCGAGTGTACTTATGGTCGGCGATTTCACGCAAGTCGTCAGTTTTGGTACTCGACGAGCCCACGACTGGGTTAGACGCTGTAAGCCGCGCCGAGCTTGCGGCCTATGTTAAGCGCAACAAGCAAAGCCAGCTGATCATCGTTGTCTCTCACGATGACGAGATGGTCGGCGCGGTAGAAGGGGTAGTGGATTTAGGCAGCATGTACCAGGGTAAATGATGACAAGTGTAGTGCTACCCAACTGGCAGAGATAACAAAAAGGCGATGCAGATGCACGTAGCATTCAGGCGGTTCGGACTCGGTGCCTTCACGCCATCGCAACGCTTTCAGATATAGTTCTCGTTCTCTTACTAAAGGAAACTTTAGTCTACGTCATCTTGTCGAGACAGAGGTGAAGCGAAGTGTTGTCGCGACGTATCTTATTCCAGGTGGCTCAGTATCAGCGTGAGAATCGCACCAAAGTGTACTTACGATTCTCGTGTCCCACGGACAACATGAGCTGAGCATTGAGGTTCCACCCTTTGCTGCAACTACACGGGGTTGGACGGCAATGAATATGCCGGGCCGCATACCACGCGCAGCGGGGGTCCATGTCCCAGTATGTTGCCTACAGCAGCCTCGATGTCCACGCACACATCATCTCTGCCTTCGCGTTCAATCCATTTGCCGGAGAGTGCGAGGGTTGCCAGGCCGTAGAATTCGAGCCGAACAAATGAAATGCGGTATCAGCGCATAGGATTAAACTGACGATTGCTTTGCACTGAGAATACGCTTGGAAAGCCGCTATGGGTGGCGGCCCGGGTTAAATAGAGAAGCCCGTCCGATCACTTTCATGTGGCGAACGGTCGGGCTTCTTATTCCACTTGCCAATGCTCGGCTCATATTGGAAGAAAGCTACGCTAATGTTTGCGTGACACTCCTATTTTCTCCGAAGAAAGAGTCGGATAATGAAGAATAGAATTAAAAAAGGTGCCAGATATAACGCAAGTATAAAGGCTAATCCAACGAGACCTTGCAATAATGGCATAACTCCTCCCAGACACGAGATTTTGGTATTTGTTCCCATCTTATTCTGAATTGGACCAAATAGTTCCTAGCCACAAAACTACTCGTCAACTGGATCGCACCAATCTGCTGGCAAAACACAGCTTGATTCTTTATCGACATAGCACCAATCCGCAACAGGGCACTCGGCGATGTCGTAAAAATTGCATATATCAACTCCAAGACAACAAGGCTCAACGGGAGGATGTTCATTTGAACCAACAGGATGGATATGCTTCATAACAGCTCCTCACCTTAATCCAATTAGAGACTACGTTTGATCAATGCCACAGTGATCTACAACGCAGATGCTGCCGCCATCCATGTCATAGTCGCAGTAATCGTATGCACCACAGCCATCTGCTTTATCATAAACAGTACAGATGTCAGTAATGCCCAAGAGGCAGTCAAAAGACATCGGCTTCACGCCTGCCTCGTCGCCACTTCCTGGATTAATCGGATGAATATGCTTCACGACTACCTCCCTTTGAGTGCAGAAAAACCTCAATATTGTGTATAACAAACCAAGATGTCTAGTTCACCATATTTCTAGAATGGTTTCGGCGAATGTAGCAATAAGCTTCGCAGACGGTAATCAGAAGAACGAACACCTCCACAATGGTGACAGCAATGCGCTGAACCGCTTATTCCGATACAGTAGCTTCTCGTTGATTTTTCTCCTGCGAAGATGAGTGGCGGGAAATAAGGTCAAAAGCCATCTCGTAGCACATTTTTCTATATTCACATGATGCAGGGTGTAGACTCTTGGGCAAGTAGCCGTGCTCGTCTGCAGCCTCCCAGCTACAGCCCCCACCACAGAAAGACCGAGCCCAACAGTCCGTACAGTCAATTCTTTTTTCGACACCCTGACTCCAGTTTTCAATATACCTAGTTTCGTCAATTCCGGTGACGATGTTGCCCATTTTGAATCGCATCATCCCGACAAACCTGTGACAGGGGTATACGTCCCCTTCGGGAGTCACGGAAATAAAACGCCTGCCAGCCCCGCATCCGACAAAGGCGATCCTGTTGCTCATAATCAAATCAACTGCAGTTTTCAATGTTCTAAACAAGGGCTTTTCCCCTTGATCAATCTGTTTGAGATATTGATCCGCCAAATCTATTAGGCCCGCCCTGATTTTGTTTAATGAGTGTTCGTCGAGTTTGATATTCTCATCGAATGAGCTCACGGGCGAGAAGTAAATCCTTCTGAAGCCCATCTCTTTAAACTGAAGATAGTCTTCAACAAGGTTACAGTTATTATTTGTTAAGGTCGCTCTTGCGCCGAAGGGGAACGACTCGGAAAAACGACGAACGTTTTTGTCGATATCGGAGAAAGAGCCGCCTCCCGTCTTGTACGGGCGCGATGCATCGTGCTTGCATCCTGTACCATCGAGACTAATCAGAACAGAAAACCCGTGCTCCTTGAAAGAATTCACAGCAGTGTCATTCAAAAGCGTTCCGTTGGTCGTAATAGAATAGGTAAAGTTTCTATTGGGGTATATTCTTTTTGAATAGTCGACCGTTTTCCATATCAGCGGCTCGTTAATCATGGGTTCCCCACTAAAAAAGACGATCGCAAGCGTTTCGTTTTCCGATGAACTTGCGACGAGGTAGTCGACCGCCTTGAAGGCTATCTCGTCTGTCATCAGCAGAGGAGACGTTCCATAATCTCCTTTACCGGCAAAACAGTAACTACAACCAAGGTTGCATGCATGTGAAACGTGGAGTTCGATGGATCTAAGTTTTCGAGGCGTGTCTTTTGTTAAGAAAGTCCGCTCAGACAATCGTTGATACTCATCAATGTCGTCTTCAAGTTCTGCTATGGTCGTTTGGTCGTAGCCTTTCGCAGCAAGTGACTTTGTTAGCAACTTCGAGTTGACCGTTCTTCCCGATGCTTCAAATATGCGAAGCGCATCTTCTGATGCTTGGTCAACCTGAAAGCAATTGCGAGTGACCTCATCGAAGCAGTAACGACGATCACTTACTGAGAAAAAATGCATACGTTCCTCAATTTCATGCTGGACTGGCACTAACCTTGTTTATTGTTGCGCAGCTATAAAAAACCACCAGCGGGGATTCGGTGTGCGGCCCAATCGGACTCCCAAAAGGTTCTATTTGAGACTGGCAAGCTTTGTGTTGTTGGCACTTCGACAGCGCTCTTTATTCCAACATGGAGCCTCGCAGTTTGAGTCGACTTGCCTCTGGAAGGTCCGATCTTAACTTGATTTAGGATGAAAACAGATTACAGGCGCGCTCCTCTAGAAAGAAAGGAAACCAATCGCCGCCTTTCACCAGAAAAGTTTTTATAGCCCACCTCGAGCAAAATGAAAGATGCGAGAGCGATTGGGGAACAACGCGAATCTCCCCTTTTGGGTGGGAACGAGCCTTCAGCCACCGGCGAACGACTCGCCCTGGTCAGAATCTGGAAGTGGTGCCGGGCCGCTTGGGCCTCCCCGGTGACTTCGTGGGGCTTACCTGCCTGACGTCGAGGAGTACATCCGCAAGATTCGTTCCCTATGCCGTTTGCTCTCACGCCCGCCTTAGTTCCAAGTCGGGCGAGCCGCCGCGCTCATGCGACCCGTGGCGGCGACACGTCGACGCCGCGCTCGCTGAGCACATCTTCGGTCGCGGGCGAGCACGAGG
Source organism: Collinsella sp. (assembly GCA_048342875.1). GTDB lineage: Bacteria > Actinomycetota > Coriobacteriia > Coriobacteriales > Coriobacteriaceae > Collinsella. The sequence goes on from DBGDEA010000004.1 coordinate 67,210, forward strand.
TCGCGCCGGCGCATCCGCTGGGACTGCTGTGCGTGCAAAACGGCTACGTGGTGAGCGTCCCGCGCTGGATTCAGCCGAGTGAGGAAGGCGTTGAGATCGGCGCGCTGGCAACGGGGGAGGGCGGCATCACCGACGACGTCTCGGCCCGCCATGCCCATATCTGGTGCGACGAGTCTGGCGCATGGTTTGTCGAGGACCTGTCGTCAACCAACGGCACAGTGGTAGTAAACGGGGCCACGAGCGTCTGCACCCAGGTGGAGCCCGGCCGCTCCGCCCGGCTCAGCCCCGGCGACGAGCTCAAACTCGGCGAATCCACCACCTACGCCATCCTCCTTGGCGCCCTCTAACTCATCCCCTCAATGAGTTGCGGTGAAATAGGGACTGATTAAGGCCGTTAACAGCAAAAACAGTCCCTATTTCACCGCAACTGCTGTGGGGTTCCAGGGGACTGTGCCCGTCGGTGCCGGGCGCACAATAGTCACCCGAGGTAAACCTTTACCGGCCACCTATATTTGCCGAAATATGGCCTGACGGCGGGGTACAATAAACCCGCATGCGGATTTCCGTTGCGGGCGCTTCCCATCGCCGGGGCGTGCCCGGGAGCATCCGGCATGCGGCCTTTGCGGCGCTCGGTCATGTGCAAGACGGGCGGTCGGGTCTGTGGGGCGCATCAGCTGCCCCTCGCCTCGGCATGTCTTCTCTCCACGCCACGTACCTGCTGCTGAGCCTGCCTGCCAGATGATTGGAAGCAACAGCGTAAATCCCATCACGCCAACATCCCGGCGATCGCCGGGGCCTGTATACCTATATGAGAGGAGAGGGGTATATGGCGCGTAAGTTTAAGTCTATGGACGGCAACGAGGCGGCCGCATATGTTTCGTATGCGTACACCGAGGTAGCGGGAATCTATCCCATTACGCCGTCCAGCCCGATGGCCGACCATGTCGACCAGTGGGCGGCCCAGGGTCGCAAGAACATCTTCGGCACCCCGGTCAAGGTCGTCGAGATGGAGTCCGAGGCAGGTGCGGCCGGTACCGTTCACGGTTCGCTGGGCGCCGGTGCTCTGACCACCACCTACACGGCTTCTCAGGGTCTGCTCCTGATGATTCCGAACATGTACAAGATTGCGGGCGAGCAGCTCCCGGGCGTCTTCCACGTCTCCGCGCGTTGCGTCGCTTCCCACGCCCTGAACATTTTTGGCGATCACTCCGACGTCATGGCTTGTCGTCAGACCGGCTTCGCCATGCTCGCCGAGGGCAACGTCCAGGAGGTCATGGACCTCTCGCCGGTGGCTCACCTTGCCGCCATCGAGGGTAAGACCCCGTTCCTTAACTTCTTCGACGGCTTCCGCACCAGCCACGAGATCCAGAAGGTCGCCATGTGGGACTACAAGGATCTGGCCGAGATGTGCGACATGGACGCCGTCCAGGCTTTCCGCGATCACGCGCTCAACCCTGAGCACCCGCACACCCGCGGTAGCCACGAGAACGGCGATATCTTCTTCCAGAACCGTGAGGCCTGCAACAAGGTCTACGACGAGCTTCCCGCCGTCGTCGAGGGCTACATGAAGAAGATCAACGAGAAGCTCGGCACCGATTACGGCCTGTTCAACTACTACGGCGCTCCCGATGCCGATCGCGTCGTCGTGTGCATGGGCTCCTTCTGCGACGTGCTCGAAGAAGTCATCGACTACCTCAACGCTCACGGCGAGAAGGTCGGCCTGGTCAAGGTTCGTCTGTTCCGTCCGTTCTCCATCAAGCACTTCGTCGACGTTCTCCCCGAGACCGTCCAGAAGATCGCCGTCATGGACCGTACCAAGGAGCCGGGTTCCATCGGCGAGCCGCTCTACCAGGACGTCGTCTCCGCTCTCTACGAGGCCGGCAAGACGGGCATCAAGGTCGTCGGCGGCCGTTATGGCCTGGGCAGCAAGGACACGCCTCCCGCGTCCGCGTTCGCTGTCTTCGAGGAGCTCAAGAAGGACGAGCCCAAGCGCGAGTTCACCATCGGCATTGTCGATGACGTGACCAACCTGAGCCTGCCCGAGGCCGAGGATGCGCCCAACACCGCAGCCCCCGGCACCATCGAGTGCAAGTTCTGGGGTCTGGGTGGCGACGGTACCGTCGGCGCCAACAAGAACTCGATCAAGATCATCGGCGACCACACCGACAAGTACGTCCAGGCCTACTTCCAGTACGACTCCAAGAAGACCGGCGGCGTCACCGTCTCGCACCTGCGCTTTGGTGATTCCCCGATTCGCTCGCCGTACTACGTGACCAAGGCCGACTTTGTCGCCTGCCACAACCCTAGCTACATCGTTAAGGGCTTCAAGATGGTTCGCGACGTCAAGCCGGGCGGCACCTTCCTGGTCAACTGCCAGTGGAGCGACGAGGAGTTCGCCGAGCACATGCCCGCCGTGGCCAAGCGCTACATCGCGAACAACAACGTCAACGTCTACCTGATCGACGCTATCGACCTGGCCGCTAAGGTCGGCATGGGCAAGCGCACCAACACGGTGCTCCAGTCCGCCTTCTTCGCGCTGGCCAAGGTCCTGCCCGCCGAGGACGCCCTGCAGTACATGAAGGACGCGGCTACCAAGTCCTACATGAAGAAGGGCCAGGCCATCGTCGACGCCAATCACAAGGCCATCGATGCTGGCGCTACCGCCTTCCGTAAGTTCGAGGTTCCGGCCGACTGGGCTACTGCCGAGGATGCCGCTCCCGTCGAGCTCTCCGAGGAGACCAAGTCTGCCATCGCCCAGCAGGTCAAGAACCTGCTCGAGCCCATCGATCGCATGGACGGCGACAGCCTGCCTGTTTCCGCCTTCGTCGATTGCGCCGACGGCCAGTTTGAGCTGGGCGCCTCCGCATACGAGAAGCGCGGCGTCGCCGTGGTCGTTCCCCACTGGGACGAGACCAAGTGCATCCAGTGCAACCAGTGCGCCTATGTGTGCCCGCATGCCACCATCCGTCCGTTCGCGATGACCGAGGACGAGGCTGCCGCCGCGCCCGAGGCTACCCGCACGCTCGACGCCATGGGCCCCAAGGCCAAGGGCATGAAGTTCACCATGGCCGTGTCCCCGCTCGACTGCATGGGCTGCACCAACTGCGTCAAGGTCTGCCCCAAGGGCGCCCTCGAGATGGTTCCCACCGAGCAGGAGATGGACCAGCAGCCCGTTTGGGACTATATGGTCGAGAACGTCTCCGAGAAGAAGGAGCTCATCGCGGCCAACGTCAAGGGCAGCCAGTTTAAGCAGCCCTACCTGGAGTTCTCGGGCTCCTGCGCCGGCTGTGCCGAGACCGCCTATGCACGTCTGGTGACCCAGGTCGCCGGCGACCGCATGTTCATTTCCAACGCCACCGGCTGCTCCTCCATTTGGGGCAACCCCGCTGCCACCGCTCCTTACTGCAAGGACAAGGACGGTCACGGCCCGGCGTGGAACAACTCCCTGTTCGAGGACAATGCCGAGCACGGTCTGGGCATGGCCGTTGGCTATGAGGCCGTTCAGCACAAGCTGATCGCCGCTACCCAGGACATCATCGCTGCTGATGGTCCGTCCGATGAGCTCAAGGCCGCCGGCCAGGCTTGGATTGACTCCGTCAACGACGCCGAGGCCTCCAAGACCGCTGCCGCTGCTTACGTTGCCGAGCTCGAGAAGTGCGGCTGCGACGCTTCCAAGGCGATCCTCGCCGACAAGGCTTACCTCACCAAGAAGTCCTTCTGGATCTTCGGCGGCGACGGCTGGGCCTACGACATCGGCTTCGGCGGCCTGGACCACGTCCTGGCTTCCGGCCACAACGTCAACGTCTTCGTCTTCGACACCGAGGTCTACTCCAACACCGGCGGTCAGGCCTCCAAGGCCTCGAACCTGGGCCAGGTCGCTCAGTTCGCCGCTGCCGGTAAGGTGACCAAGAAGAAGTCCCTGGCCGAGATCGCCATGAGCTACGGCTACGTTTACGTGGCGCAGGTCGCCATGGGCGCCAACCCGGCTCAGACCCTCAAGGCCATTCACGAGGCCGAGGCCTACGACGGCCCGTCTCTCATCATCGGCTACAGCCCCTGCGAGATGCACTCCATCAAGAAGGGTGGCATGCAGAACTGCCAGGCCGAGATGAAGAAGGCTGTCGAGTGCGGTTACTGGAACCTCTTCCGCTTCAACCCCGAGGCTGCTGCCGGCAAGAAGTTCTCGCTCGATTCCAAGGAGCCCGCGGGCGGTTATCAGGAGTTCCTGATGAACGAGGCCCGTTACGCTTCGCTGACGCGTTCCTTCCCCGAGCGCGCCGAGGAGCTCTTCAAGGAGAATGAGCAGGCCGCCATGGACCGCTATCAGCATCTGCTGAAGCTCAAGACGGTGTACAACGAGGCCTAGGTCTCCCACCGCAGGATCTGAGGGCTAACCTTCGCGGACGTCCTCGGACATGAAAGAACCCCCGCTGCGCATTACGTGCGGCGGGGGTTCTTCCGTCCTGCGGAGTGTCCGCGAAGGTTAGCCCTCAGATCCTGCTACGGCTACGTCCTCGGATTGTGTGGGCGGATGACGGACGTGGTTGGTCGGGTATTCCGTCCCCTTCGCTGTTTCGCGGCTTTGCCGCGAAACCTCGCGCCACTTTAGAGATAGATGGGGGACTTGGCTGTTGCCGCCTTTTCGGAGCTCTTCTTTATTCCTTTTGCTGGATGAAAAGCCCCTTGTTTTTGCAGGGGTGCATACTCGACTTATAAGTGCATAGAATCTCGTATAGCGCGAGTAAGATATTGCGCTGTCCGTTTTGTGTTTAGCAGAGATGTAGTTTGCATAATCCGACATAATCCTCGCTTCATTTAAATAAAGTCGCACGTAAATTACGTAGATATGTCTGAGCTGGAGTTCTGTACGCTGAGCGGATAAAAACGACCGTTCACCGTTCTGCTATTTTCAAAATGAATAAAATGAGCGATAAAGAGAATATAAACCTTAATAAACTCGCGTATCGCACGGACGCGGGTTATTAATGGGTTGTAGGCCTTTTACAGAAAGGATTCCAGCAATGTCTAAGCCTCTTGGCAAGCCCGATCGTATTGTCGTCGCCCTTGGCGGCAACGCCCTCGGCAACAATCCCGTCGAGCAGATCGAGGCCGTGAGCAATACCGCCCACGCTCTCCTCGGTCTCATCGAGCAGGGCAACGAGATCATCATCACCCACGGCAACGGCCCGCAGGTCGGCATGATCCAGAACGCCTTCGCCGCCGCCCACGACGCCATCGGCACCCCCGAGATGCCGCTGCCCGAGTGCGGCGCCATGTCCCAGGGCTACATTGGTTATCACCTGCAGCAGGGCATCGGCCGCGAGATGCACAAGCGCTATAAGCGTTGGCACGCCGCCACCGTCGTCACCCAGATCGAGTGCGATCCGGACGACCCCGCGTTCAAGAACCCGACCAAGCCGATCGGCCCCTTCTACACTGAGGAGCAGGCCAAGGAGTTCATGGCCGAGGATCCCTCCAAGGTCTTCGTCGAGGATTCCGGCCGCGGCTGGCGTCGCGTCGTCGCCTCCCCCGATCCCAAGAAGATCGTCGAGGCTGACTCCATCCTTAACCTGCTCGACAACGAGTTCATCGTCATCGCCTGCGGTGGCGGCGGCATCCCCGTCGTCCGTGACTACGAGAACAAGGGCTGCTACAAGGGCGTTCCCGCCGTCATCGACAAGGACCTGGGCGGCGAGCTGCTGGCCGAGGACTGCGACGCCGACGTTCTGTTCCTGCTGACCGCCGTTGAGCATGTCGCCATCAACTTCGGCAAGCCCAACCAGGAGGAGCTCGAGGACCTCACCGCCGACGAGGCCGAGCGCCTGGCCGACGAGGGCCAGTTCGGCAAGGGTTCCATGGAGCCCAAGGTCCGCGCTGCCATCAAGTTCGCCCGTTCCCGCAAGGGCCGCACCTGCATCATCGGCGCTCTGGACAAGGCCGCCGAGACCATGGCCGGCCTCTCCGGTACCCGCATCCACGAGTAGTCTCTACTCTGTTGCCTCTCTCGTGGGCGCCAGGCAAAGCGCCCACAAACTAGCCTCTCTTCATGAGCCCCGCAGTCCGCTCCGACTGCGGGGCTTTTGCTGTTCACCTAGTCATTGGGGACGTTCTTAAATGACTAGTAGTAGGCCCACATGGCTTCGACTTCGTTGAGGACCTCTACGACGCCCCAGCGGCGGCAGCTGCGGCTGGCCGAGTTGGGGTCGTAGACGCCAATCTGGTTGGCATCGTCGATGCCGTAGAGCACGATGTAGTGGCCTACGTTGGTAAACGTACCGGGGCGCACTGCGGCGATGACGGGCGCACCCGAGCGAAGTGCTTGGGTAATCGATTCGCGATCGTTATAGAGCTGTGTTCCGTTGAGCCCCAGCTGCCACGCGCCGCCTGTCATAAACGACCACTCGGTGGCACCAGTGGGGGCGTAGTTGCCGGCTTCGGCCAGTGCGCATACATCGACCGGCGTCTTATCGGTGTGGCCGGTCTTAAAGATATAGACCATGGTGAGGCAAGTGGGACCGCAAGCGTTTTCTCGAATAGTGCCACCGGCATAGGGCAGCTCCGACCATGCGGGGTCAATTTGGTAGATGTGGGGCATGGCGCCGGCCTGCCATTGCGAGCGTGGGGTCGAGAACGCAAAGGAGTAACCGGGCGCGACGGGAGCTTTAAGCAGCTTGTCCTCGGCAGTGGGCTCAAGACCGGCTGATCCGTGGGAGATACAGGATCCCAAAAACACAAAGACGAGGCAGGCGGCGATGGAGCAGAGCGCAAGGCGTAGGCGGCGGGCCGGAAGCGCGTGGCTTGTGGTATGTGACGCGGGGTGAGGGGCGGAATTGCCGCGATCGCGTTGAGGTCGCGAAAAGGAGCGCTTAACGTAGTAGTCGGTCTTATGTCGATCGTAGCGGCGTGGCTGCAATGTGTCGGTCTGGCGTTGGCGTGTGCTCGTACTCACGCGGTCTGACTGCTGCGCGGTACGGCTTTGTTGCCGCGAAGAAGCCCCGGGCTGCTCTTGGGGGCGCTGCGGGTTGTCGTTGTCGGAGGTGCTTCTGGGCGTTGGCGTGGTGCGGCCGGCAAGGCGCACGCTTTGTGGCCGTTGGTCGCCGTCATTGTATCCGTATGCCATTCGAATCACCTTGTCTCATGTGTAACTTGTCTATCCTACATAAAAAGATGCACGACACATGGGTATGTGCGCCAAAAGCCTGACAAATGGTATGAACGTTGCCGCGCCGCGCGCCAAGCGTCACGGCAACAGGTATTCAAAAGCAGACAAGATGAAGGCGTCCAAGACGAATGACGTCTCCCGCCGTTCGTCCCAAAAACAGCGCCGCTCGTTTTGCAGTTCTGCCTTCGGTCGAGCTGCGAGCGGCGCTGCTGCGCCAAGGCCGTATCTTAAAGCCGTGGAATAAAAGCGCGCGGCAAAACGGACCGCGCAAGGGGTGACGCCAAGGGCGTCAAATAGGAAAGGAGGGGAACAATGGCGGACAAGAACGCAGAAGTTGCAGTCGAGGATAACGGCGGCATGAAGAAAACGCTCTCGCTCTGGAACTTCTTCACCATCGGCTTCGGTGCCATCATCGGTACCGGTTGGGTTCTGCAAGTCGGCGACTGGATGGTCGTGGGCGGCGGTCCCGTTCCCGCTATGATCGCATTCCTCTTGGGTGCAATCTTCCTCGTGCCCGTCGGAGCTGTTTTCGGTGAGCTCACGGCTGCTATCCCCATTTCGGGCGGCATCGTCGAGTATGTCGATCGTAGCTTTGGCCGTACGCTGAGCTATATCACCGGATGGCTTTTGGCCCTGGGCAACGGCATCCTGTGCCCGTGGGAGGCCATCGCCATCTCGACCCTCGTGTCCGAGATGTTCGGCAGCCTGCCCGGCCTTGAGTGGCTGCGCGCCGTCAAGCTCTACACCATCCTGGGCGCTGACGTTTACCTGTTCCCGACGCTGATCGCGCTCGGCTTTGCAGCCTACGTCATCTTCCTCAATTTCCGCGGTGCCAGCTCGGCCGCCAAGCTCCAGGCCTTCCTGACCAAGGCCCTGCTCTGTGGCATGCTGCTCGCCATGGGCGTCTCGCTGTTCACCGGTTCGCCGAACAACGCCATGCCTGTGTTCTCCCAGGTCGCCGGCGCTGGCGGCGGTAAGGCCGCCACCGAGGGCACCAGCCTGTTCGCCGGTATCGTGTCGGTCCTGGTTCTGACTCCGTTCTTCTACGCCGGTTTCGACACCATTCCTCAGCAGGCTGAGGAAGCAGCCGAGGGCCTCAACTGGAACAAGTTCGGCAAGATCATCTCCCTGGCCCTGCTGGCCGCCGGCGGCTTCTACATGGTCTGTATCTACTCGTTTGGCACCATCCTCGACTGGCATGAGTTCGTTAAGAGCCCGGTTCCCGCGCTCGCCTGCCTCAAGGGCATCAACATGCTCCTGTACCTGGCCATGCTCGTCATCGCCACGCTTGGACCCATGGGCCCGATGAACTCCTTCTACGGCGCCACGAGCCGCATCATGCTCGCCATGGGCCGCAAGGGCCAGCTGCCCGAGAAGTTCGCCGAGGTCGATCCCAGCTCCGGCGCTCCCAAGCTCGCCTGCGTCGTTCTAGGCGTCATCACCGTCGTCGGTCCGTTCCTGGGCAAGAACATGCTCATCCCGCTGACCAATGTGTCGGCTCTCGCCTTCATCTTCTCCTGCGGCATGGTCGCCCTCGCTTGCTTGCGCATGCGCTTCACCGAGCCCGACCTGCCTCGTCCCTACGAGGTGCCCGGCGGCAAGTTTGGCATCGGCCTCGCCATCGGTGCCTGCGCCATCATCATCGGCCTGCTCGTGATTCCGTTCTCTCCCGCCTCCCTCAACATGGTGGAGTGGAGCATCGTGATCGGCTGGCTGGCCGTCGGCCTGGCTCTCATGGCCTTCACCAATTCCCGCAAAAAGTAACGCCGAGCCGGGGCGGATCAGGTGCGCGGGACCCTCTCTTCCGCGCACCGAACCCGGCACCACTTGGGTAGCTTTGTGAGGCCTTAACCCAACACGGCCTCGCCCACTATATGGATCCATAAGGAGGAACCATGTCCACTAAGTATGCAATCGTTGGCGGCAAGCTCATCGACGGTACCGGTGCCGAGCCGGTCGAGAACTCCCTCGTTCTCGTCGACGACAACGGCAAGATCGAGTACGCCGGCGCCATGCAGGACCTTCCCGAGGGCGTTGAGGTCATCGACGCCGCCGGCAAGACCGTCCTTCCCGGCCTGATCGACACCCACCTGCACTTCTCGGGCAACCTGACCGACGATGACACCGACTGGGTCATGCAGCCGCTCCTCGAGAAGCAGGCCGTCGCCGTCAAGCAGGCCTACGACTGCCTCACCCACGGCCTCACCACCGTCTGCGAGATCGGTCGCTTTGGTATCCAGATCCGTGACTGCATCGACAAGGGCGTCTTCAAGGGCCCGCGCGTTCTGGCCACCGGCCTTGGCTTCTGCCGCGTTGCCGGCCACGGCGACTCCCACCACTGCAGCCAGGAGCTCAACAAGGAATCGCACCCCTGGGGCGATCAGGTCGATGGTCCTTGGGATCTGCGCAAGGCCGTCCGTCGCCGCCTGCGCGAGAACCCCGATGCCATCAAGATCTGGGCTACCGGTGGCGGCATCTGGCGCTGGGACTCCGGCCGCGACCAGCACTACTGCTCCGAGGAGATTCAGGCCGTGGTCGAAGAGGCCAAGATGGTCGGCATCCCCGTGTGGAGCCACTGCTACAACAACCACGCCGCTGCCTACGATTCCGTTCGCTTTGGCTGCGAGCAGCTGATTCACGGCTTCGATATCGATGAGCGCACCATGGACCTCATGGCCGAGCAGGGCACCTTCTTCACCCCGACGATCGCCTTCCTGCCCACCTGGTACGCCACCTATCCGCCCGTCTACGTCCCCGAGCTGCACGACAAGTACGAGGGCACCCTGGTCGAGAAGGAGCTGCAGCGCAACTACGACTGCCTGCGCGAGGCCAAGAAGCGCGGCGTCGTCATGACGATCGGCTCCGACTCCTTCTCCTTCGTCACCCCGTACGGCACCTGCTCCATCGAGGAGATGTACGAGTTCGTCGACAAGATCGGCTTCACCCCGGTCGAGACCATCACCTGCGCCACCCTCAACGGTGCCAAGATGTGCCACATCGAGGACGAGACCGGGTCCATCGAGGCCGGCAAGTGCGCCGACCTGCTGGTCGTCAACGGTGACGTCGCCGCCGACATCCACGTGCTCAACACCGACAACATGGACGTCATCATGAAGGACGGCTGGATTGTCGAGGGCGGCACCTTCGGCGAGGCAAACAAGTACAGCGCCTAAGCTACCGTTCATCGATGGCTTGATGTAAAACACAGTATTTGATTGCATAATGCAATGGAGAGGGTCGCTTGCGGCCCTCTTTATTGCTATGGGGTGCGTCGGTAAGAAGGAGATGACGGTGGATCTCAATAGGCTGATTCTGGGCAAGAGCTACAACTCTACCAAGGTCTTTCGTACCGCTCAGCATGTGGTTCAAGCCATCTTGCTCGGTATTGTCGTTCCGCTGCTTATCCTGCTGCTCATCTGGGATCTAACCGATAATCCCAATCCCGTTCCGGCCGTTGTCGTCATTGCCGGCTTGGTCATGCTGTGCTTCTTCTTCTCGTACGTCTTTGTCGTTCCCGACGACCTCACATCGAGCGCAACCGACCGCACGCTCGCCATCGCTTCAAAAATATTCGCCTACACGTCGCGCGGCCTTACGCCCGAAGCTGCCCTGGGCGCCTCTAAGATCATCCTGTCCGAAACTATCGCCTCTGCCATCTGCTTTACCGACGGCAAGCAGGTGTTGGCAAGCTGGGGCGAGGACTCGGCAAAATGCCCCGCGGGCACCCCGGTGGTGCTGCGGACTACGCTCAACGTGATCAACAGCGGTGAGCAAAGCGTGTTCTCGCGCGATGCCTCGACCGAGACAGGTGGCTACTTTCCGCGCCTGCGCGCCGGTATTGTCGCACCGCTTACCGTGCGCGGGCATTGCGTGGGCACGCTCGAGCTGTATTATCCCCGTCTGAGCAGCATCGATATGCGCCAGACGGCGCTTGCCTCGGGCTTTGCCGACCTCATTTCCACGCAGCTTGCGAGCTTTGAGCTCGAGCGCCAGGACGAGCTTACGGCCCGCGTGGAGCTGCGCGCCTTGCAATCGCAGGTCGATCCTCATTTTCTGTTTAACACCATCAGCACCATCGTGTCGCTCGTTCGAACCGAGCCCGACAAGGCGCGATCGCTGCTGATCGACTTCTCCAACTACTACCGTCAGACGCTTTCTGATTCCGATACCCTCACAACGCTCGAGCACGAGGTGGAACAGGGCACTCGCTATATCAATCTTATGCAGGCTCGTTATGGCGACGGCCGTCTGCGCGTCTCGGTCGATATCGACTTTGAGGTGCGCGATTGCATGGTGCCGCCGTTTATCTTGCAGCCGTTGCTCGAAAACTGCATCAAGCACGCGCAGCGCGAGACCGAGCCGCTTTCTATTCATGTTAGGGCTTTCGAGACCGATGACGGTTTGGAGATCATCGTCGAGGACGACGGCATCGGTATGAGCGAAGAAGTCTGCGCGCATCTGTTTGAGCAACATCGCCTGGAGGAGCCCGAGAGCATTACCGCCGACGGCTCCGTCAAGCGAGGTTGCGGCCTGGCGCTCTTCAACGTGCTTCAGCGCATCCATTTCTTTTACGGAGAAGATTCCGGCATGCGCGTGAAGTCCCAGGAGGGCGTGGGAACGCAGGTCATCGTCGAGCTGAACGGCGAGCCGCATGAGCCGGCGCCGTTGACGGCGTAGCACGCGGTTGGATTGAGAGAAAAAGAGGGGAAGCACATATGTCCGAAGGCTGGAACATCTTGGTGGTTGATGACGAACCTCCCATTAGGGCTGAGCTACGCTATCTGTTGGAAAAGGATACGCGTGTGGGCCAGATTGCCGAGGCGGGCAATGTCACCGAGGCCGTGGAGTCGATTCTCTCGAACAAGCCCAACGTGTTGTTTTTGGACATCACGATGCCCGGCCGCTCGGGAATTGAGCTTGCCGAGACGCTGCAGAACCTAAAGACGCCGCCGGTGGTTGTGTTTGTGACGGCGTTTGCCGAGTTTGCCGCCGATGCGTATAACCTCGATGCGGTCGACTATGTCGTCAAGCCGGTCGAGGACGCACGCCTGTCAAAGGCACTCGACAAGATCGAGGCAGCCTTGGGTGCCCGTCGTGTTATCCACGCTCCGCGCCAGCCTTTGCGTCTGACGGTGGACCGCGGGGGCAAAAAGGTGTTCATTCCCGCCGCAGACGTCTGCTACTTTGAGGCGCGCGCCGATTTTTGCAACGCCATCTGCGCCGAGGGAACGTACCTGATCAATGAGTCGATCTCTTCGCTCGAGCGTCGCTTGGTCTCCGAGGGCTTTATTCGCGTTCATCGCAGCTATCTGGTCAATTTGGAAGACGTGCACAATGTCGAGATCGGTTCCACGGGTCTTATGGAGCTCAGACTCGATCGCGTAACCTCGACGGTGCCCGTGTCCCGCCGTCGCGCTGCCGAGGTTAAAGCACACTTGGGGCTTGCGTAGACGGTCTGCGTGCCGTCGTTTACCATCGCAGGTTTGGCATGGGCGCGCGGTGGGCATAATGGGTGGCATCGAATGAAATCGAAAGGATCATTATGCCCGCGCTTATCACCCATCATCTGTTTGGCGAGGAAAGCATCGACCGTCTTCCGCAGGGCGTCATCACGTCCGATGAAGAGCGCATTGCCTTTATCTTGGGCAACCAAGGCCCCGACCCGTTCTTCTTTCACATTCTGACACCGCGTGTTTCCGACTGCACGCTGCTGGCGCAGGTCATGCATCGGTCGCGCATGTCTCGCCAGTTCGCGTGCCTGCGCGACGGCGTGTCGCATCTGCTGCCGCGCGACGCCAGCTTGGGTCGCGCCTTTGCGTTGGGCCTGCTGTCTCATTACGTGCTCGACCGCAACGCCCACCCCTTTGTCTATGAGCAGCAGTTTGGCATCGTGGAATCCGATTCAGAGCTTGAGGATTCGAGCAGTCAGGTTCATGCCGTGATCGAGAGCGACCTGGATGTACTGATGCTGCAGCTTAAACGCGCCGGCGCTACGGTCGACGATTACCCGCCGGCGGGCGAGATCGTCACCACCGATCGCATCAATCGCGTGGCCGGCGTGCTGATGAGCTATGTTGCCGGACGCGTGTACGGCATTGACATTCCGGCGGGGGAGTACGGTGCTGCCGTTGCCAATATGCAGCGACTTTACCGCGCGATTGAGCCGGCCGGCTCCGCAAAGACGCGCGCGATCTCGCTGGTTGAGGGCTTGGTGCACGACTACTCGCTGCTCGATGGCCTTGCCCATCGCGTGACGACGGAGCTGCCCGAGCGCACCGGTAACCTGGGCCATCTGACATGGAAGAATCCCTTTACCGACGAGGTCTCGAACGAGAGTTTCCCCGAGGTCTTTGATCGCGCGCTGGTCGATTACGAGTGCACGGTCGCACGTTTTATCGAGACCGGTGACATGGATGCCGTGACCAGTCACGTCAACTACAGCGGTCGCGTGCTCAATGCCGATGAGGAGTTCGACCGCGAGGAATAGGGCCCGTGCGTGCCCCTTTGCCGAATCCTTACCGGCGGTTCTGGACAATTGGGGTACGATGAACTAACTGCATATCGGGCGAATACGAAGGGTCCCTGTCCATGAAATACACCAAGCTCGAGCGTAACTGGGTTATGTATGATGTGGGCAATTCGGCCCTCGTGCTGCTCAATACCTCGGTGGTGCCCATTTACTTTAACGCCATCAATACCGGCGCTTCTTCGGCCGACCTGGTGGTCGCCTGGGGCAATGCGCAGACGATTGCCTCGCTGGTCATCGCCATGCTCATGCCCATTCTGGGCGCGCTTGCCGACTACGCCGGCAACAAGATCAAGTTCTTCTTGGGCTTCTTCCTCACGGGCCTGGTGCTTTGCTTGGCGCAGGCTATCCCAATGTCCGCCATGGCATTTTTGACCGTGTACGTGCTGTGCACCATCGGCCTTAACTCTTCTATGACGTTCTACGACGCCATGCTGCCCGACATTACCACCGACGAGCGCATGGACGCCGTGTCCAGCTCGGGCTATGCCTGGGGCTACATCGGTTCCACCGTGCCGTTCGTCATCTGCCTGGCGCTCATCATGGGTGGCCCCGCTCTTGGCGTCCCTACCATGCTGGCAACGCGTCTGTCGTTTATCATCACTGGTGCCTGGTGGCTCATCTTTACCCTGCCGCTCATTCGTACCTATAAGCAAAAGTACGGTCGCGAGCGCGGTCCCGAGGACACCATCGGCCACATCGTGGGTGGTGTGTTCTCCGAGGTCGGACACACCATGCGCGAGATCGCCCACAACAAGACCGTGCTGGTCTACATGATTGCGTTCTTCTTCTATATCGACGGTGTGCACACGGTCATTTCCATGGCTACCAGCTACGGCTCGGCTTTGGGCATCGATTCGACCCAGTTGGTCCTGGCGCTGCTCGTCACGCAGTTCGTGGCCTTTCCGTCCGCCATCATCTACGGCAAGCTCGCCGGACGTGTGGGCACGCTCAACATGATCCTGGTGGCAGTCGCCGCCTACATGGGCATTGTGCTGTTCGCCGCGTTCTTCCTAAAGACCGCCTTTGAATTCTGGGTGCTTGCCATTATGGTCGGCCTGTTCCAGGGCGGCGTGCAGGCGCTTAGCCGTAGCTACTTTGGTCGCATTATCCCCAAGGAAAAGTCCAACGAGTACTACGGCTTCTTTGACATCTTCGGTCGCTATGCAAGCGTCATGGGCACTTTCCTAGTGTCGGTCGTCACCTCGCTGACCGGCAACCCGTCGCTGGGCGTCCTTTCCATTGGCGTGCTGCTGATCGTTGGCTTTATGCTGCTGGTCCGCCTGTCCCGCATGACTCGGGCGGCAGAGCATGCCGCATAGGAGCGAGCGGCTATTGTGCCTGTCCACGGTACTCTTTTGGGGTTATCCGCAATAAACATTGCGACTTGCGAGCAATGATTTGCCCAAGTGGGTATGATGGAATCAGCTAGGTCGCGGGGCGTCGCCTGTGTTTGGCGGCGTCCCGTTTTTGTGTTGCAGGGAGGGTAAGGCATGAACGCCACAGTCGTGATTCCAACGTATTGGGCGGGCGATGACGCTTGCGCAAACGCCCCTGGCACCTATGACCATTCGACGCGACTCAACGCCGACAATCCCGAACTCGACCGCTGCCTGGCCTCGCTTGAGCAGGTACGTGACATCCCGCGCATCATCCTTTTGGTGGTCTGTCCCGTTTCTGCCACAGCCGATGTGTCGCTGCGCGTGCGCGAGATTGTCGACGCGCATCCCACGCTCAAGGTCACCGTTGTCACCAACACCCAGGCCTCGCGCATTGCAGACCGGGTTGCTCAGATCGCGCCCAAGGGTTCGGGCGAGTGCGTGAGCCTGCGAGGCTACGGTG
Source organism: Collinsella sp. (assembly GCA_048342875.1). Taxonomy (GTDB): domain Bacteria; phylum Actinomycetota; class Coriobacteriia; order Coriobacteriales; family Coriobacteriaceae; genus Collinsella. The sequence goes on from DBGDEA010000004.1 coordinate 82,740, forward strand.
CCATCCGCAACATGGGGCTAGCCTGTGCCGCTGTGCTGGGGCATGACGCGGTTATCTTTTTGGATGACGATGAGACTGTCATCGACGCCGACTTTATGAAGCGCGCGACCTATGCGTTGGGGCAGCAGACGCGTCAGGGCTTGCCGATCTTGGTCAAGAGCGGCTATTTCTACGATCGCGACGGCTCGCCGCTGGCTCCCACGGACAAGGCGGGCATCTGCCATCGTTGGTGGACCAAGCGCATCGAGTTCAACCGTTGGATGAAAAAGGCGCTCTCGGGCACCCGCATCTCGCGCTCCAACTACGTGTGCGGCGGCCTGATGGCCCTGCACGCCCGCGCCTTTACGCGTGTGGCCTTTGACCCGTTTATCACCCGCGGCGAGGACTTGGATTACCTCTTTAACATGCGCATGTTTGGCTACGACGTGTGGTTCGATAACGAGTGGACCGTGCGCCATCTGCCTCCGGAGTCCGAAAAGCGCTCACCGCGCTTTATGCAGGATGTATACCGTTGGTACTACGAACGGGCCAAGTTGACATTCGCCGCGCATCAAAAGGAGCTCATTCCCGTTACGGCGGCATCGCTCATGCCCTACCCGGGTCCGTGGATTTCGCGCGAGCTCGACGACCGCGTGCGCAAGACCGCTATGGTCCGCAGCGTGTTTACCCGCGAGCATGAGGGCTACCTGCGCATCTGGCGCCATGGTATCGGCGAGGCAAAGGCCTATGCGCGCCAAAACGCTGCAAGCTATCTGCGTTTCCAGAGCTTTTGGCCCAAGATCATGGACGGGCTTTGGCGTGACGCACAACTGATCAGTATCCTGGAGGGGGCCGAATGATCGACCGCCGCGCCCAGCGCGATAGTTCAATATCAATCTTTCGCATCATTGCCGTTGCCTGCGCCATTTGCGTGCTGGTGTACTTTATTTTTGCCTTGGTGACCGGTATCGAGCCGATCGCCACGGTGATTGCCTGCGCGCTGCTGTGCATCTTTCTGTGCATCTTTATCTTTTTGACGCTCAATCCCGATTCGGTGCGCTCCCAGTACACCGAGGAGACGCTCTCGGTGGCCTCGGCCATGCTCGAGGACATTAAGGGCGGTCTGACGCAGGAGTCGGCGCGTTTGGTGTGCCGGCGCATTTTGCCCGAGACGCGCGCCATGACGGTGGCCATCACCGACGAGGGCAACGTGCTTGCCTGCGCGGGAGAGTTTGAGGAAAAACTACTGCCAGATTCTCCCATCCACACGCTTGCCACACGCTACGTTATCGAACATGGCATCGTGCAGTCGTTCAACCGTATGGTGGATGTCGTGGGCTCGGACGGCTCGCACAACCAAGTCCCCGCCGGCATTATCGCCCCCATCAAGGTGGGCGATCGTACCGTCGGCACGCTCAAGTTCTACTACAAGACCCCGCGCGCCGTCGACCGTACCCAGTACGCGCTTGCCTCGGGCTTTGCCGAGATCTTGTCCACGCAGCTCGCCATCCACGAGCTCGAGGTGCAAAAGGAACTCACAGCGCGCGCTGAGGTGCGTGCGCTGCAGGCGCAGATTAACCCGCACTTCCTGTTCAACACGCTGAACACCATTGCATCGTTTACGCGCACCGACCCGCTGCGGGCCCGCGAACTGCTTCGTGAGTTCTCATCGTTCTATCGTGCCACGCTCGACAACTCGGGATCGCTTATTCCGGTCTCGCGCGAGGTCGCACAGACCAAGCGCTACCTTACCTTTGAGAAGGCCCGCTTTGGCGAGGACCGCGTGCTTGCGACGTTCGATGTGTCCGAGGACGTGGAAGATACGCTGGTGCCGGCGTTCGTGATCCAGCCGATTGTCGAGAACGCCGTATGTCATGGTATGGGCGATGACGACGCCCTGAGGATCGACGTGACCGTTCACCAAGACGGCGAGGATGCAATCTTGATTGCCGTGGCCGATAATGGCGTGGGCATGGATGAGGGTACCGCCGCCAGACTGTTTGACGAGCGTTCTGCCCGTCCCGACGCCAGCTCTCCCCAGGGTGGCGGCGCCGGTGTGGCCATGCACAATATTTCGGAGCGCATCCATCGCTTTTATGGGCCGCACTCCTATACGCGTGTCGAATCGGCGCCGGGCAAGGGCACCAAAGTGCTCCTTCATCTTGATTTGTCAGAGAGCATCTTCGACATTCAAGAGTAAAATAAAAGGCTACGGGCTCAACGTCATGCGACGGATGCCCGGCGTAGTTAGTTGACGAAAGGTTTTATCCCTATGCTGCGTGCGATGATTGTGGATGATGAGGCGCCGGCTCGCTCGGAGCTTCGCTTCCTGCTCGAGCAAACGGGCAAGATCGGCACGATCACGGAGGCGTCGAGCGTCCGCTCCGCCATCGAGATGCTTATGGAAAGTCGCGTGGATGTCGTGTTTCTCGATATCTCGATGCCCGGTGCCTCGGGCCTGCAACTTGCCGAGGCGCTGCATAAGCTCAAAAATCCGCCGGCGATCGTGTTTGTGACTGCGTATAGTGACCATGCGGTCGAGGCATTCGACGTGGATGCCGTCGATTATCTGATGAAGCCGGTCGAGGAAGCTCGCTTGGATCGCGCGATCGAGAAGGTCATGCAACGCACCAAGCCGGTTACGGACAGCAAGGTGACCATCGAGCGTATCCCGGTGGAAAAGGGCGGCCGCAAGGTGCTCATTCCCGTGGACGACATTCGCTTTATCATGGCCAAGGACGATTACTCCTGCATCTATACCGTCGATGATCGCTTTTTGTCGACGACCTCGCTGGCGCAGTTTGAGGCCAAGCTCTGCGACTTTGGCTTCTTCCGTGTTCACCGCCGCTATATCGTCAACTTGGCGTGCGTCACGGACGTGGAGACGGTGCCCTCGGGTGCCATCCAGCTGGGCATTACGGGCGTCGACGAACGCGTGCCGGTTTCGCGCCGCCGCGTCGTGCCGCTCAAGAAGGCCCTGAGTCTCTAGCACACTGGCCCCGCAGCCCTGTAGACCCATCGTCTGCGGAGCCGTGGGGCCTTTTTTGCATGTATCTGCCGAATCGTTTTTTGCGGAAGGGATCCCATGAACAGTGCAAGCGCCAAGCGCATCGACATCATCTCGGACACCCACGGCTATCTTTCGCCTGCGCTCCTGGATGAGCTTGAGGGCGCAGACCTGATTATCCACGCCGGCGACCTCACGTCAGAGATGGACTACGAGCACCTATGCACCATCGCCCCCGTTCGGGCCGTACTGGGCAACAACGATTACTACCGCGACTACGGCCCCGATGTAGACCGTCTTGCGCTCTTTACCTACGAAGGCCTTAAATTCGCCGTAGCCCACTACCGCGAAGACCTTCCGGTGGGATCCGTAGACGTAGCCATCAACGGCCACACCCACGTAACCAAAGAAGCCCAAGTGGGCCGTTGCTTAGTCCTCAACCCGGGCAGCGCCAGCTACCCCAGAGGCACTCGAGGCCCCACCATGGCCAGAATGCTAGTAAAAGACGGCAAGATCCTAAGCACTAAGTTTATTGACCTAGAGTAATCACAACAAAAACGGGGGATGCAGATGCGTCCCCCGTTTCCATTTGAGCCAATGGCCGAGCTTCAACAAGATCCATCAGACCAACCCCGCCGCGGAGAACGGGGCCGCCGAGCCGCGAAGCGGCGAGCAACAACAACGGCTCGAACAATGTGACGGCAGGGAGGGTCTCCGGGGCCGGCTGGCGCGGGTTAAGTTTGTCGCGAGTTCCGCACGCAAAGGAAAGCACTTAATGTGCTTTCCGTCTTGCGCAGGACTGTAGAGCAGCAAACTTAACCCGCGCCAGCCGGCCCCGGAGACCCTCCCGGAGGGACCGAAAAATTTTTTCAAAAAAGTTGTTGCGCGCCGGACAGACTTCTGTGTATACTAATCCCCGCAGCGCACGCGAACGGAAACAAACGCGAACGTCTGCCTGGGGAGTTAGCTCAGTTTGGTTAGAGCGCCGGCCTGTCACGTCGGAGGTCGCGGGTTCGAGCCCCGTACTTCCCGCCAACGCAATTAAAGCCACGTCTTCGGACGTGGCTTTTTGCGTTTGATAGGACCTTGATCCCATCGGCCCCTTTCGCCCAAAACCAAATCCTTCCAATTCCCGGACAAGCTCCGTTTGAGACATGTGTTTAAACAAGGCGTTTGTTGCACAACACCAGTTCAACGAAGCAGGGGGTTAGGTTATACTAAATTGCACTATGGGCCGTTTTTGATGCAAGAGGCTTCAAACACGGCATTCAGTGGGCGCCCGTTTTGCTATTTGGGCGTCCATACGGTCATTGGTGTCTCGACGTAAGCTCGGCTCCGGAGCTCGTTCGAGCTGTTCCTATTCCTTGAAAGGGGAAAAATGGACATATCGAGGAAGACTGATTACGCCCTTCGCATGCTCGCGATGCTTGCCGAGGACCCGGAGCGTCTGCTTTCTGTTCGCACCGCTGCCGAAGAGGTCAATGTTCCGTATTCGTTTGCCCGCTCGATTCAGCACGGTTTGGTCCAGGCCGGTATTGTGGAGAGCCTGCGTGGCGTCCACGGTGGCATGCGTCTCAAGGTCAGTCCGGACGACGTCACTATCCGCCAGGTCGTCGAGGCCGTTCAGGGTCCTATGGTTATGAACGATTGCACCGCGCCCGATGGTGACTGTGCGCGCATGGGCGCGTGCTGCTATCATCCCCTGTGGGCCGGAGCCCAGGCGTTGATGCGCGACTACCTCGATTCCGTTTCGCTCGGCGACATCGTCGCTCACCGCCAGTTCCCGGCCGTCGATCCCAAGTTCGCCGACCGCGAAGCGTTTCCCGAGTACGCCACCTGCGCGTGCGCTTACCGGGAGGAATAGCGCCGCATAAGGAGCATAGCCATGATTCAGGACCCCTTTCGTTCGATGATTCGTTCGGAAGGGGTCCTGCGTTATCGTGACCTTCCGTGGCGCCGCACACGCGATCCGTACATCATTTGGCTTTCTGAGGTCATGCTGCAGCAAACGCAGGTGCCGCGTGTGGAGGCGCGCATGCCGGTGTGGCTCGATCGTTTTCCGACTGTGCAGGCGCTTGCCCAGGCCGTGCCTTCCGATGTTTTGGACGCTTGGCAGGGCATGGGCTACAACCGACGCGCTCTGGCGCTTCATGGGGCCGCTCAGCGCGTTGTAGAGGACTGGGACGGGGAGTTTCCGCGTGAGACGCGTGACTTGGTCGCTCTGCCTGGTATTGGCCCGGCAACGGCGCAGGGTATCCGGTCGTTTGCGTTTGATCTTCCGGGCGTGTATCTGGAGACCAATGTGCGCACAGTCTTTCTGCATCACTTCTTTCCCGATGTACCGGCTGTTCCCGATCGCGAGCTGGTGCCGCTGATCCAGGCTGCTTGTCCGGCGGCTCCCGGTGCAGCGACCGACGAGATCGCTCCCTTTGCCGTGCCGCTCGATGATGCCGACACGCCGCGCGCGTGGTATTACGCGTTGCTAGATTACGGCGCATATCTAAAAAAGACGTTGCCCAATCCGTCCAGGCGCTCGGCGGGCTATAGCCGTCAATCAAAGTTTGAGGGCTCGCGTCGCCAAAAGCGCGCGCATATCGTGCGTATGTTGCTGGCAGCGCGCGATGGCCAGCCGGCGGGGATTACGCTTGCTGATGCCGTGGCGGGCGTTAACGAGATGGAAGCGGCGGCTGGGCGTGGGCCGGTCGAGCGCGACTTGATCGCGGGCATTCTAGCCGACCTGGAGCGTGAGGGCTTTTGCCGAGCTGAGGGCGATCGCTGGCTGAGTGTGTAGCCCGCTCAAATCTGAAGAACGGGATTGTAAGGTTTAAATTCGCGGCTTGAGGGCATCCTAAAGACAAGGTCGCTCAAAGCCTATGGGCGGCACGTGTTGAAGGGAAGTACACCTATGGATTTTGAGAATTCCCAAACCAAGAAGAACCTCGAGACCGCTTTTGCCGGTGAGTCCCAGGCACACACCAAGTATCGCTACTACGCATCTAAGGCCAAGAAGGATGGCTACGTTCAGATTTCGAATATCTTTGCCGAGACGGCGGGCAACGAGTCCGAGCACGCCAAGCTGTGGTTTAAGTATCTGCACGACGGCGCCGTTCCGGGCACTCTGGACAACCTGCGCGACGCCGCCGCGGGCGAGAACTACGAGTGGACCACGATGTACGACGAGTTCGCCAAGACCGCCGAGGAGGAGGGCTTTGCCGAGATCGCCGAGAAGTTCCGTGGTGTCGCCGCCGTCGAGAAGGCCCACGAGGAGCGCTACAACAAACTCGTCGAGCGCATCGAGTCGGGCGAGGTGTTTGAGCGCGAGGGCGTGAAGGTGTGGAAGTGCCTGAACTGCGGGCACCTGCACGTTGGTGCCGAGGCGCCTGAGGTGTGCCCGGTGTGTAACCACCCCAAGGCGTACTTTGAGGAGCAGGTGGTGAACTACTAGCGCGTGGCGCTAGCGTGAGCTGGGCCGGGAGGGCCGGACTACCTTCCCTCCTCGCTCACGGCTTCGCAGGGTCGCGTTGAGGGAAGGTAGTCCGGCCCTCCCGGCCCGCTTTGGGTCGTCGCGTGCTCGCTACAGAAAAGCTGATAAAAAAGTTTGTGTGCCGCCCCTTATGGGGCGGCACGTTTTTGTGGGGGCCGGTTGGGGCGGTGACGTTGCTTAGAGGGTACACTGGGTAGCGTTGGCTATTCGTTTCCTCTTGTGAGGTGTTGGTTATGGGTAAGAAGTCTCGGGCTCGGGTTGCTGCGGCGGGGACTCGCAAGGATCCTGGTCGTCGGGTTGCCGAGGGTAAAAAGGCCGATCGTGCTGAGAAGGACAAGAAAGTCGGCGTGCATGCTCATCCTGAGTGGGCGCCCCATTTGAATTCGGCTAGTGAGGATTTGACTGCTAAGTTGTTTACTCTGGTCGAGGTTATCTTGGGCGTGGTGCCCGTGGTGGTCATTGGCCTGTTCCTGGCCTCTAAGGATGCCACGAGCGTGGATAAGCTCACCGATGTCTTTTCTCAGGACCCCTCGATGGTGGTTACGTTTATCTCTGCGTGCCTGCAGCCGTTTGTGGCGTACATGTTGTACATGATTTATCGCAAATACTGCGAGGGCGACGCTGGTTTTGCCGCCGGCAACCTGATCGGTCTTTTGTGCTCCGAGATCCTACTGCTCAATATCCCAGGCGTCATCGGTATGGGCATCTTGCTGTGGCGTGTTTGGCGCAACGTTGCCCCGCACTTCGAGAGTTGGCTGTTTGAGCGCCGCGCAATGGGCGTGCTGGTCGACATCGCGGGCTCGCTCGTGATTCTGGCCTTGGCGTTTTTGTGCGCCACCGCCACCCGAGGTCTCGCGGGCATCTAAAGCTGCCTCCACCGACTGCGGAGCACGGGGCGGGGAAACACCTTTCCCTCTCGCTCACGGCTGCGCAGGTCGCGCGAGGTAAAGGTGTTTCCCTACCCTGTGCTCCGGCTTCGGGTCGTCGCGTGCTTGCTACTGAAAAACTGATAAGAAGTTAGCGTGCCGCCCCTTATGGGGCGGCACGTTTTTGTGTGGGGTCCCGGTCTCCACAATTTCCGTCAAGCTTTTGGTTAGATTTTGGTCAGTTGGCGTAAGGGTGGAAGGCCAAAAGATTGCTGACGAAAAAAGCTCAGAGAAAGTGCTGGTAGGGGAGTTGTTGAGCTTTTCGACAGCTTTTGAGCAAAAGAAACTTTGTGGCTATTGCCGGCGATTGCGTTGTCGCGGTCATGGCGGTGCGGGATGCTGGTCGTAAGCGTCGAATGCTCCGATTTTGGAGGCCAGCATGGATCTGTTTCTTGAGACTCCGCAGCAACAAGCCGAGCGCATGCTGCGTCAGCAGCAACGACTCATGGAGATGCAAATGCAAGGGGCGGCAGTCCAGCCCTTTGCGCAGAATGTCGTGCCCGCTGCTGTACCCGCAGCTGTGCCCGGGTGCGAATCGGCACCAGAGGCCTATTCCGTACAGCAAGATTCATATGCGCAGGAGCTCGCGTTCGACAAGCGTCGTGCGCGTCGTCGCCGCGTGGGCCAGCGCCTGCGCACCTTGGCGATGATCGTGCTCATCCCGCTGGGGCTTGCAGTCATCTTTCTGGCGTCGTATGCGCTCACCTGCATTCTTAACGGTGCTTCGCCCAGCGAAGTGCTCCAACATCTGTCAGCCCTCGGCCAGCGCCTAGGCGATGTCATAACAACAATCCGCGCCGGCTGGGAGAGTTAGCGTTTGTCACATTAGGACTTCTAGGGTGTAGGGATTATCGCCATGAGTAGAATCCTCGCATCCTGTGGGTCCTGTCATGCGACTTAATAGTATTATTGAAGATGAATAATAATAGGATTTGTTATGTATAAGCAGGATTTAGAACAGACTCTTTTGGGCCTTGACGAAGAGGCGGAGCTGGAAATAGGTCCAAGAGACGACAGGCCGAACGTTGTATTGGTGGGAGGAAGCGCCTTCATGCTAAACGATGTGACGAATCGTTCGGTTACACATGACATTGATGTGTTTGAGGCAGATAGGTGCCTCCGCGAGATCATAGCTCGATACCCCGAGGTGAATGGTATGGCGGTGGCATATTGTAATCAGATGCCGTTCAATTACGAAGATCGTTTGATTCCCTTGGATATTGGGGCGCGTTTTATCAGGTACTTTACGCCATCCTTGGAGGACCTGGCGGTAATGAAGCTCTATGCCTGTCGTCCGAACGACATCATCGATCTTCATAGTCAGGCATTCGTCGACCGACTTGATTGGGGGTTGCTCGAACGGCTTATATTCGACGAGGGAGAGGCGCTGGCGTCGTCGCCTTCGGAGCGGAGTTATCAAGAGATGGTCTGTGCATACAGGCAATACAAAAAGGAGGTGCTCGGTTGAATCTGACCTTTGAGGGATTCTTAAAAGGCTATTGCCGAGAGCTATCCGGACAGCAGTCGCTCAGTTTTAGAAAACTGGTTAAGCAAGCGACGACGGTTGCGCCGCGCGTGGCGGAGCCCCTGTTTTTGCTCGCTTTGGCACAGGGTAAAGCCGAATACGTTCTGGGCTTATCCGAGGGCTCGTGGATGGAACAGGATTACCGAGACGTTTTATCCTTGTACGGCCAAGCGGGTAGCATGGCGTCTCTATGCGCCAAAAGTGAGCTCCCTAATCGTTATGCCAACGTTTGGCGTGCATATAGAGCGGTGAAGGAAAAGCCGGCGGCCGATAGAAGGGTGAACGCCCTGATGAGAAAGAAAACGCTGGAAGCATTGGAGGAATCGGGTGTAACGCGCTATGGCCTCTGCCGTGCTCTGCGCCTGAATAAAGGAAACGTATACGCATACTTGGCCGGCGATGACTCAAAGGTGAGCAGGAAAACGGCGCGCCGCATTATGGAATATGCGGAGGAGAGGGGCGCCCAAGAAGGGACCGGGCGCCCGGTGCGTATGGCGGGGTAAGATTGATCTCGGTATTGATTGGTGCTCGATTGGGTTTGTTGGGCGGAGTTTATGTCTGCTATTGATATTGTGCTTGTTGTGATCGCCTTGGTGTCGGTGGGGGTTGCTGTGGCTTGCGCCCTCCAACTCAAGAGCCTGCGTGCCGAGTTGCGGGAGCGTAGCGACAGTAGCGCGGAAACGCTGGCAGCACTCGAGCAGGCTAACAACGCGCTCGATGCCCTGAACGTCGCGCTGGCCGAAACCCGCCGCACGGCCAATGCCATCGCGCAGCAGCAGACGACCGATGCGGCCGTGGAGCAGCAACGCTACCTGACCATCGCACGCGAGTTCTCGCAAGCTGGTGACCGGATGGATGACCTGCGCCGCGAGACGGCCCAACAGCTCGGCGCCAACCGCGAAGGCATTGAGCATCGTCTGGACAAGGTGCGCGAGACGGTTGATGCTCAGCTGGGCGCCATCCGCAAAGACAACAACGTGCAGCTCGATCAGATGCGCGCGACGGTGGACGAGAAGCTCTCTCGCACGCTCAACGACCGACTGTCGGCATCGTTTAAGCAGGTGAGCGACCAGCTCGAGGCCGTGTACAAGGGCCTGGGCGATATGCAATCTATCGCCACCGGCGTTGGCGACCTTAAGCGCGTGCTGGGTAATGTAAAGGCGCGCGGCATTTTGGGCGAGGTGCAGCTGGGTGCGATCCTGGCGGACATCCTTACGCCCGACCAGTATCTGGAAAACGTCACCACCAAGCCCGGCGCCTCGGAGCGCGTTGAGTTTGCCGTCAAGCTGCCGGTAGACGAGGGCGATCCCGTGCTGCTGCCGATCGACTCCAAATTCCCGGGCGACGCGTACGAGCACCTGCTCGACGCGCAGGAGTCGGGTGATGCGGAGGCCGTGGCGGCTGCGCGCAAGACGCTCGACACCATGGTCAAGCGCGAGGCAAAGGACATTTGCGAGAAGTACCTGAGCGTGCCCGCGACCACCAACTTTGGCATTCTGTTCGTTCCGTTTGAGGGACTGTACGCCGAGGTCGTCAGCCGCCCCGGGCTTATCGAGACCCTGGGCCGCGACTATCACGTCAACGTTGCCGGTCCCAGCACCATGGCGGCCATCCTCAACAGTCTGCAGATGAGCTATCAGACGTTTAAGTTGCAAAAACGTACCGACGACGTGCTGCGCGTGCTCTCCGCCGTCAAGGCCGAGCTGCCGCGCTATCAAAAGGCGCTGCGCCGCGCCCAGCAGCAGATCGAGACCGCGGGCAAAACGGTCGAGGGCATCATCACCACGCGCACCAACGTCATGGAGCGCAAGCTCAAGGACATCGACGCACTGGAAGACGTCGACCAAGCCGATGAGATCTTGGGACTCACGTCCGCGGACCTTCTCACAGACCAAGAAGACGAAGGCTAATTGCAACAAGACGGTGGGGCGCCGGCGCAAACGCGGGCGCCCCACCGCTTTTCGTATCGCACTTGTCTGGAGTGTGCTCCAATGTGCAACAATGGCGTTTCGCCCTATCAGACGCGAAAGGAAGCCCATGTCTCAGAGAAGCACCAGCCCGCTCAGCCGCTCCACCGTGCGCCGCACGCTGCAGCGGTTTTGGGGTGTCACGCGCACGCAGCCGCTGATTGTCTTTCTCTCGGTGTTCTCGTCGGCGGGCTACATCTTTTTGCTGACGTTTGCCAATACCTATGTGATGGCCCTCATTGTCGACCGCGTTCAAGCCGGTCCCGTGGCGGGTGACCAGGTGTTTGAGGTCTTCGGCCCCTATATCCTGGCACTCGTACTCGTTAATCTGGTGGGTCAGATCCTCTCCAAGCTACAGGACTACACCGTCTACAAGCTCGAGATCGCAGGCAACTATCACCTGGCGCGTCTATGCTTCGACACGCTCTCCAACCAATCCATGACATTTCACACCAGCCGCTTTGGCGGATCACTCGTGAGCCAGACGAGCCGTTTTATGAGCGGCTATACGGGGCTGGTGGACGTGACGGTGTATTCGCTCATCCCCACCATCACCTCGGTCGTCTGCACCGTGGCCGCACTCGCCCCGGTGGTACCGACGTTTACCGTGATCCTGGTGTGCATCATGGTCGTCTACATTGCGTTTGTCTGGCTTATGTACAAGCGCATCATGCCGCTTTCGGCCGCGACGTCCGCTGCGCAGAACAAGCTCTCGGGCGTGCTCTCCGACGCGGTCACGAACATCTTGGCCGTTAAGACCTGCGGGCGCGAGGACTTTGAACGCGATCTGTTCGACGCCGCCGATCGTGCCGCGCGCGATGCCGAGACGGTCTCGATGCACGCCATGATGCAGCGCAACTTTACGACCTCGGGTCTTATCGTCATCACCATGGCCGTGGTGAGTGTGTTCGTGGCGGGCGGCAACGCGTGGTTTGGCATCTCGGCCGGCTCGCTCGTCATGATCTTTACCTACACCTATAACCTCACCATGCGCCTGAACTACGTAAGCTCCATGATGCAGCGCATCAACCGCGCGCTCGGCGATGCGGCCGAGATGACGCGCGTGCTGGACGAGCCACGTTTGGTGGCAGATGACCCGGACGCCCCCGAGCTCAAAGTGACCGAGGGCGCGATTGATTTTGAGCACCTGAGTTTTGCGTACCGTGACGCTGCGGCGGGCGAGAGCGTGTTCGATAACCTGACACTTCATGTGGCGGCGGGCCAGCGCGTGGGCCTGGTGGGCAAATCGGGTTCGGGTAAGACGACGCTCACCAAGCTGCTGCTGCGCCTGGACGATGTTCAGGGCGGCCGCGTGCTCGTGGACGGTCAGGATGTCTCGCGCTGTACGCAGCAGAGCCTGCGCCGCCAGGTTGCCTACGTGCCGCAGGAGGCGCTGCTGTTCCACCGCTCCATTCGAGAGAATATTGCCTACGGCCGCCCCGACGCCACTGATGAGCAGATTCGCGAGGCCGCGCGCCTGGCCAACGCCCTGGAGTTTATCGACCGCTTGCCCCGTGGCTTTGACACCATGGTGGGCGAGCGCGGCGTCAAGCTCTCGGGCGGCCAGCGTCAGCGCGTGGCTATCGCCCGCGCCATCCTAACCGACGCGCCGATTCTGGTGCTCGACGAGGCGACCTCTGCCCTCGACAGCGAGTCCGAGGCGCTGGTGCAGGAGGCGCTCGAAAACCTGATGCGTGGACGTACCTCCATTGTGGTGGCGCACCGCCTGTCCACCGTGGCGGCGCTCGACCGCATTGTGGTGCTGGCCGATGGCGAGATCGTCGAGGACGGCACGCATGCGCAGCTCGTCGAGGCGGGTGGCGAGTATGCGAGCCTGTGGGGCCGTCAGACCGGCGCATTCTTGGAGGCGTAAGCGTCTCGGACGTGGGACAATTGTGCCCATAAGTTTATTGTGCCGTTGAGCCGAGGAGTCGTTATGCCACGCGAGACCAATGCCGCCAAACGCGAGCGCGCCGTTGAGGTGTGCGAGCGCCTCAACCGTCGCTATGGCCCGGTCGAGTGCTTTTTGGACCACGAGAATCCCTTCCGCCTGCTGATCGCGGTGCTGCTCTCGGCGCAAACGACCGATGCGCAGGTCAACAAGGTGACGCCGCGGCTGTTTGCCCAGTGGCCCACGCCCGAGGCCATGGCCGGGGCGAGCGTGGCTGACGTGGCAGGCACCATCAAGTCACTCGGCTTCTACAAGAGCAAAGCCAAGCATGCCGTCGAGGCTGCGCAGATGATTGTCGCCGACTATGGCGGCGAGGTACCGGCCGACATGAAGGAACTCGTGAAGCTGCCGGGCGTGGGACGCAAGACGGCGAACATCGTGCTCAACGTGGGGTATGGCATCGTGGAAGGCATTGCGGTGGACACGCACGTCAACCGGATTGCGCACCGCCTGATGCTGAGTCCCAAGACGCATGCAAAGGAGCCGCTCAAGACCGAGCAGGATTTGCTCAAGATTTTGCCGCACGAGTATTGGGAGTCGGTTAACCATCAGTGGATCACCTTCGGTCGCGAGATCTGCGACGCCCGCAAACCCAAATGTGACGAGTGTCCGCTGGCAGATTTGTGCCCCAGCGTGCGCGTAGCGGGGTAGGGCGGAACGCATCTTCGTCTGGCGTTTTTTGCGGGGCTGGGTTTGCCCTTGAGCCGGAGTCCTCTCCATGCGCTACCATGACAGACAATGTATTTGACGTACGACCCGCCGAGCTTGCCCCGGCGGGCTTTTGGCGTTGCGATGCCGGAGGAACAGCATGCTCATTCACCGTATAGCCGCGCAGCTCTACACTGCCGAGGCGCTGCAGACCGTCGAGGCCGGACTCGATGCCGGCGAGGACGTGACGCTGGCCGTGTCGCAGTCGGGCCGCACGCTTATGGCGGCCGCCCAGTTTGCGCGCCGTCCGCGCCCGACGGTCTACATTGTGAGTGGCGAGGATGCGGCCGATCGCGCCGCGCGCAGCCTTGCCGCCTACGTGGGCCTGGCGCACGTGTGCCGTTTTCCCGAGCGCAAGGACTATCCGTGGCGCGAGCAGGCGCCCGACGATGCCGTGGTGGCGCAGCGCTGCGAGGCTCTGGGGCGCATCGTGCGCGGGGACAACTGTATCATGGTTGCCTCGGCCCGCGCGCTGCTGCGCTGCGTGCCGCCGGTCGAGAGCCGCTATTGGGAGTCCACGACCTTTGCGGTGGGCGAGGAGATTCCTTTTGATGAGGTGCCGCAGCGCCTAGTGGGCATGGGCTACACCAATGCCGGCGCCGCCGACGCGCCCGGCCTGTTCCGCGTGCACGGCGACACCGTAGAGGTGTTCCCCGCGCAGGAAAAGGCGCCCGTGCGCATCGAGTTTTTTGGCGACGAGATCGATCGCATCCGCCGCATGGTGAGCTCCACGGGGCAGACCATCGGCAACGAGGATAGCATCGAGATCTTCCCCTGTCGCGAGCTGGCGCTTACCGACGAGGCCGTCCACAACATGCATGTGGCGCTCTACCGCGCCAGCCAGGACGACAGCAAGTTGGCGGCGCTGCTCGAGATGGTGGATGCGCGCATCGTCACGCCTGAGCTCGACCGCTTTTTGCCGGTGATGTACGGCCAGACCGTGAGCCCGCTGTCGCATGTGAGCGGCAAGGCACTCGTGGTGCTGTCCGAGCCGCGCTCGCTGTTCGACGACTGCCTGCGTGCCTACGAGGATATCGAGGCCCGTGCCGGCGAGGCGGGGGTCGACCGACTGGATGGCCTGTATGTACGCGCCCAGCAGCTCGATTTTGGTGCCCAGCAGCGCCTGAACTACGTGAGCCTCATCCGTGCCGGCGGTGCGGTGACGGCCGAGCTCAAGATTGAGCAGCCGGCCATCGCAGGCTCGGACAACCGTTTTATGACGCGCATCCAGGAGGTCGTGGGCAAGCGCTATGCCTGCGTGTTTGCCATCCCCGACCGCGGTGCGCGCGAGTCGATGGAGCTCACCTTTGGCGACGAGGGCATTACCTTTGAGGAATCGCTGACCGCGGCGCCCGAAAATGTCGGCGCTATCGGCGACCGCGTTCGCGTGGCAGCGGCGGATTCCGCCGACCGTGCCGCACGCCAGGAGGCCCATGCTTCCATTCGCGAGCGTAAGGCCGACGCGCTCAACGCCCGCTCGCTCGAGGCGGGCGCCGCGCAGGCAGCCGCCGGCGCCGCCGTGCCCACTATTTCGCGCGGACGTGTGACCTTTGTCGATGCCGCCTTGCCGCAGGGCGTGGTGGTGCCCGATGCCAACCTGGCCGTGTTCTCGATCGCCGACCTCAACGCCCGCATGGACGCCAACCGCGCGCGCAGCCGCCGCAAGGTGGACATTACGCAGATCACGTTCCCGTTTAAGCCGGGCGATTACGTGGTGCACGCCACCCACGGCATCGCGCTCTTTAGCGAGATCGCGCGCCAGGAAGTGGGCGGCAAGGAGCGCGACTACTTTTTGCTGGAATATGCCGACGGCGACAAGCTCTACGTGCCGCTCGAGCAGGTCGACCGCATCACACGCTATGTTGGCCCCGACGGCGACAAGCCGCGCCTGACCAGGCTCAATACCGCCGACTGGACGCGTGCCACCAACAAGGCACGCAAGAACGCCAAAAAGCTGGCGTTTGACCTGGTCGACCTGTATACACGCCGCTCGTCGATTACCGGTATCGCCTGTCCGCCCGATACGCCCGAGCAGATCGAGATGGAGGAGAGCTTCCCCTACGACGAGACGCGTGACCAGCTGGAGGCTATCGCCGACATCAAGGCCGACATGGAGGCGCCCAAGCCTATGGACCGCCTGCTGTGCGGCGACGTGGGTTTCGGCAAGACCGAGGTTGCCCTGCGCGCGGCGTTTAAGTGCGTGGACTCCGGCCGTCAGGTCATGGTGCTCTGCCCCACAACCATTCTGGCCCAGCAGCACTACGAGACGTTCTTTGAGCGCTTTGCTCCGTTTGGCCTTGAGGTCGAGGTGCTCAGCCGCTTCCGCACACCGGCGCAGCAAAAGCGCGCACTCAAGGCGTTTGCCGAGGGCACGATTGACGTGCTTATCGGCACGCACCGCCTGCTTTCGGCCGATGTGAACCCCAAAAACCTGGGCCTGGTGATCATTGACGAGGAACAACGCTTTGGCGTGCAGCACAAGGAGCAGCTCAAGAACCTGCGCGAGCAGATTGACGTGCTCACGCTTTCGGCCACGCCTATCCCGCGTACCATGCAGATGGCTACGAGCGGCGTGCGCGATATGAGTCTGATCACCACGCCGCCGACCGGGCGTCGTCCCGTGATCGTGCACGTGGGGGAGTACGACCCCGATGTGGTGAGCGCGGCGATTCGCCTGGAGGTGGGCCGCGGCGGCCAGGTGTACTACGTGTCCAACCGCGTTAAGACCATCGATGACGCCGTGGCGCGCGTGCATGAGGCCGCGCCCGAGGCGCGCGTGGGCGTGGCACACGGCAAGATGAGCCCGCGCGAGGTCGAGGACGTGATGATTGAGTTCGCGACCAAAAAGATCGATGTGCTCATCGCCACGACCATCGTGGAGAGCGGCATCGACAACGCAACGGCCAACACGCTGATCATCGAGGACTCGCAGCGCCTTGGCCTGGCGCAGCTCTACCAGCTCAAGGGCCGTGTGGGCCGCTCTGCCACGCAGGCCTACGCGTACTTTATGTTCCCCGGCGAGCTGCCGCTCACCGAGGAGGCAACGGCGCGCCTGACCGCACTTTCCGAGTTCCAGGACCTGGGCAGCGGCATGCGCATCGCCATGCGCGACCTAGAGATCCGTGGCGCCGGTTCGCTTATGGGAGCCGAGCAGCACGGCAACCTGTCGAGCGTGGGCTTTGATCTGTTTACGCAGATGCTGGGCCAGGCCGTGGCCGAGGCGCGCGGCGATGACGACGCCGGCGTGGAGGCGGCGAGCGTGGGTATTAACCTGCCGGCCGACTACTTCTTGTCCGAGGAGTACCTGCCGGCGGTGGACCAGCGCGTGCTCGTGTACCGTAAGCTCGCAGCGGCCGAGGACCTGGAGAGCATTGACGAGGTGCAGGAAGAGACCGAGGCAGCGCATGGTGAGCTGCCGTTGGCGGGACTCAACCTGTTCAATCGCGCGCGCATCCGCATTCGCGGCGAGCGCCTGGGGCTCGAGAGCGTCACGCTCAGCGGCGGTCGCATCACGTTTTTGGGCGTCGACGTGCCCAAGAAGGTGGCCTTTGAGCTTAAGACCCGCTATGGCGCGGTGAACTTCCCCAAGAGCCGCAAGTTGTCGGTGCCCTACAAGGCGGGCGCCGGCGCGGGCAGCGGCCTGGGTCGCGGTCTCGACGCCAACGACGGCACCGGCCCCGTGGCCGCGGCACTCATGCTGCTGCAACAGCTGGGTGCGAGCGACGACGACTAACGGGTCGACGCTGCAAACGCCCCATTTGGGCAATCTGACCCTCACTCGTCGGTCGCGTACGCAAGTACGCTTCCCTCCTCCTTCGGGCCACCTTGCCACAAATGGAACGTTTTCGCTTACTTATGCTCAACCTGTAAGGGTATTTACGGGACGAAGCCATCTTCGTCTCACCCACATTGCAGGTTGACCGCCCTTCGCCCGACCGAAAGGAAAGCATGTTCGGATACATCTATAAGAAAGATGTCGCCATTATCGCGGTTGTCCTGTGCCTTTGTCTGGGCGTGGGCAGCTTCTTCGATTATCAGATCTCGTGCGCGCTGTTCAACATCGGCAGCATGTACGGCCGCTTTATCGAGGCTGCCGGCGAGCTGCCGTTTGAGCTGACGGCGAGCATCGCAGGCGTTATGCTCGTGCGAGCGGTGCGTCCCGACTCCAGGGGGAGCAAATGGCTCGCCGTGCTCGGCATCCTCGTTAACGTTGGTCTGGCTGGCTACGAGATCGTTTCGTCCCTGCGGGTTGGCGGCAAACTCATTGCCGTTCAGCTGGTGCTGACGTTTGTGCTGGTGATTGCTGCTAACTTTATCGTCTATCGTCTCACGCGCGACACCGCGCCCGACGAGCTTATGCGCTGGGCGTTGATGGTGCTGGCCGTGTGGGCCGCTCAAGCCATCATCCTCAACGTCATTGTTAAGCCGCTGTGGTCGCGCCCGCGCATGCGCGTGATCGAGGTGACGCAGGGGCTCGATTTTCAGCCGTGGTGGGTGATTGGCAACCCCGACAAGTGGGCCTTTATCGCCGCCGGCGTGATCAAGGACGGCTTCAAGTCGTTTGCGAGCGGACATACGGCGCACGCGGCGATCGGCCTTATGCTCGCCGGGCTTCCCGCGGCGGCCTTTAAGGAAAAACCGTCGCGCCGTCGCGTGGTCTTTTGGGCGGCGGTTGTGGTCGCGGCGCTCGTCGCCTTTGGCCGCATCGTGATCGGAGCGCATTTTTTGAGCGACGTGAGCTGCGGCTTTGCCCTGGTGCTGGCGCTTGAGTGCCTTGCCGCGCGCATTGCCTATCCCAACGGCGTACAATAGCCCCGTTTGAATCATCGGGCCCGTGCCCGGCTAGAGAGGATTGCCATGCTCGCGTTTAACAACGACTATTCCCACGGCGCACATCCGGCAGTGCTGCAGGCGCTCGTCGACACCAATATGGAGCCGCAGCCCGGCTACGGTACCGATGCACACACCGAGCGTGCCAAGCAGCTTATCCGCGAGGCCTGTCAGGCCCCCGATGCCGACGTGTTTTTTCTGGTGGGCGGCACGCAGGCCAACGCGACGGTGATTGACATGCTGCTTGCGCCCTACGAGGGCGTTGTTGCCGCCGAGACCGGCCACGTTGCCGGGCATGAGGCGGGTGCTATCGAGTTTGGTGGTCACAAGGTGCTCACCATCCCCGGCTATGAGGGCAAGATGCACGCCGAGGATCTCGAGAACTATATCCAGGTGTTCTACGAAAACGAGAGCCATGAGCACATGGTGTTTCCGGGTGCGGCGTATGTGAGCCTGTCGACCGAGTACGGCACGCTGTACTCCAAGGCCGAGCTCGAGGCGATTCATGCGGTGTGCCAGAAGCGCGAGATTCCGCTGTTTGTGGACGGTGCTCGCCTGGCCTATGCGCTGGCGGCCGATGAGTGCGACATTACCCTGCCCGAGCTGGCGCAGCTGTGTGACGTGTTCTACATCGGCGGCACCAAGTGTGGTGCGCTCTGCGGCGAGGCTGTGGTGTTCTGTGGCATGCACGCCCCGGCGCACCCCATTCCGCGTATTAAGCAGCATGGCGCACTGCTCGCCAAGGGCCGCCTGACGGGTGTGCAGTTCGAGGCTCTTTTTACCGATGGCCTGTATTTTGAGATTGGTCGCCAGGCGATTGAGACCGCTCAGGCGCTGCGTCGTGTGCTGCACGAGCGCGGCTACCAGTTCTTCTTGGAGACGCCCACGAACCAGCAGTTCGTGATTCTGCCCAACGAGGATATGGCCCGCATTCGCGAGCATGCCTCGATCGAGTACTGGGAAAAGTACGATGAGACCCACACGGTGGTGCGCTTTTGCACCAGCTGGGCCACGACGCAGGAGGACATCGACGCGCTGGCGGCTGTCCTGTAGCCTGATGTAATGACGAGGGGCCGCCTTGCGCTGGGTTTGGCGCAGGGCGGCCTTTGCTTTTGGGGAGAAGAGTTGTATGACCGAGATGTCCGAGCCGACGATTCGCCTGGCGACGCCCGATGATGCGCCGGCGTTGCTTGCCATCTATGAGCCGTATGTGCGCCAGACGGCGATTACCTGCGAATACGAGGTGCCGAGCGTTGAGGAGTTCGCCGGGCGCATCGAACGCACGCTCAAGCGCTATCCGTATCTGGTGATGGAGCTGGGCGGGCGTCCGGTAGGCTATGCCTATGTGAGCGCGCTTAACAGCCGCGAGGCCTACGACTGGTCGGTCGAGACGTCGATCTACCTGGCACGCGATGTGCGACACGGCGGGCTGGGCCGCAAGCTGCACGATGCGCTCAAGCAGTGCCTGATTGCGATGGGCATCACCAACATGTGCGCCCTCATCGCCGTGCCGCACGACAAGGACGATGAGTATCTGACGCACAACAGTCAGGATTTCCATGCCCATATGGGCTACCGCCTGGTGGGCGCCTTTGACCGCTGCGCCCAAAAGTTCGGCCGCTGGTACGACATGTGTTGGATGGAGTTGGTCCTAGCCGAGCGCGTCCCTAACCAACCTAAGCCAACCTGGTTCCCCGACCTCCCCAAACCTACCATTTAGGGACAGGTTTATTTTGGCAGGTTAGCCGATGGGCTCGGTGTATTTGGCGCGGTCGGTGCGTTGGATGCGCTTGGAGACATGGAGCGGGCGGCCGTCGGTGTCGTAGACGTAATCGGTGATCAGGATCAGCGCCTGCCCGCGCTCAACGTTGAGCAAAAACGCCTCGTTTTGCGAGGCATAGCACACCTCAAAGGTCTTGTGCCCCTGCGCCGGCGCGCGATGGAATTCTTGGCGCAGCGTGGCGTAGAGCGAACCGTTGATATCGCGATCGATGAGTGCCCCAAAGCTCGGTGGTAGATAGGTGGTCTCCAGGCACAGCGGCGCATCGTCCAGATAACGCAGGCGGACAAGTTTGACGAGCTTGCTGCCCACGGCGGCATCAAAGAACTTAGCTATGCTGCCGCCCGCCTTGGTAAAGCCCGAGTCCACCGTGCGCGTGGTGGGCTTCATGCCCTGACCCTGGACCTGCGCCGTATAGCTCGAAAACACCAGGTTGTTCTCGTGGAGCGCCGGCGTGTCGGCCACAAAGGCGCCGCGCCCGCGCTCGGTTCGAACCAGACCCTCATCAACGAGCACCTTAAGGGCATGGCGCACGGTGCTGCGCGACAGCCCCGATTCGTCCATGAGCTCCATCTCGGATGGTAGCTTGTCTCCGCGTGCGTAGGTGCCGGTGGCGATGCGGTCGCGCAGCATGCCCGCCAAGCGCTCGTATTGGGCCAGTTTCTTTTTTGACGAAGTGCTCATTCGATTAACCTGTATCTAACTTGTATGCTTATCGAATCAAGGATGTATCCAATACAACAACAAAACCGCTGGTAGCTAGTTATCAAAAACCTCATCAGCAAAATTTCTAAGATAAATATAGCATACAACTAGTCGACATAACCAAAACATGTATGTAACTTGTATGCCATCGAGAGCATCAAACGAGAAGAAAGGCTGATGCACGATGACTACTCAGGAACAGGTTAAGGATGTCGTCTCCCAGGTTTTGGCTGACAAGGCAGACAAGGGCGGCATCAAGCGCGTCGTGTGGATTGGTGCCGGCGGATCCAACGGCGGCAACTATCCTGCCCAGTACTTTATGGAGCACGAGGCCACGCAGGTCGTGAGCTCCAGCTACACCAGCAACGAGTTCGTGCACGCCACCCCGGCCTACGTCAACGAGAACACCCTGGCCGTCGTCGTGTCCATGCGCGGCACCAAGGAGACCATCGTTGCCGCCCAGGTCGCCAAGGACCACGGCGCCAGCACCATCGCCATCTATGTTGACGAGTCCGGCCTCACCGAGGTCTGCGACTACAAGATCCAGTACGACAGCCTGGCCGTCGACGAGTCCTGCATGGGCCGCACCAACTCCGCCGTCGTGACCATGATCGCCATGGAGCTTACGCAGCAGACCGAGGGCTATGCCGAGTACGAGACCGCTATGGCCGCGTTTGACTTGGTCGACCCCATCTATCGCAAGGCCGTCGAGTACACCCGTCCGCTTGCTGCCAAGTGGGCCGAGCAGAACGCCGACAAGCCCTGCATCAACGTCATGGCTCAGGGTCCGCTCTTTGGTGCCGCCTACGTCTTTAGCATCTGCAACGTGCAGGAGATGCTGCAGATCGACTCCTGCACCATCAACACCTGCGACTTCTTCCACGGCCCCTTCGAGATCCTGGACAAGCGCACCTCGCTGTTCCAGCTCATCAGCGTCGGCCGCAGCCGCTGCAACGACGAGCGCGGCATCCGCTTCGTCAACCAGTATGGTGGCGAGCGCGTCTATCAGCTCGACGCCAAGGAGCTCGGCCTCAACGACATCAAGGACAGCGTGAGCGAGTACTTCAACCACCTGATCTTTGCCCCGATTCTCAACAACGTCTACATGCGTGCGCTCTCTGCCGTCACCCACAAGGACTACATGACGCGCCGCTACATGTGGAAGCTTGATTATTAGTTACGGCGTTTTACCAAACGCCGTAACGGCTCGACGCTGCAAACCCACCTGAGCGGCAATCTGCCTTTCAGCTTCAGCGGCATGACCAGAAGGTCAATGCCGCTTCGCTTCAAGGCACCTTGCTCGCTCAGGTGGGTTTTCGCTGGCGTTGCCAAAGCATCGGCGTCGCCTTGGCCCAGATGCGGCACTTGGAGACGTTCGGCACTTGGGGACAGTCCTAGTCATTGGGGACAGGTTACTTTGCACCAAGTTGGCGCATATGAACCTGACCCCTTTGCACCAATGGGTTGTAGCGGTAGAGCAGATTTTTCCGCTCGCCGATTTGTGTCTTGAAAAATGTATATAACGACTATAACGTAGTGTGAAACATATTGGAAACAATACCTAGGAGGCTGCGTTGAAGAAAAGCAATCTGGGCTATGTGCTGGTGCTGATCGCCGCGCTTATGTGGGGCAGCATCGGAATCTTTGTAAACGGCATTGCGGCCATGGGCGTTTCGTCCCAGAGCATGGCGGCCTTTCGCTTGTTGGTCGGAGCGCTTATCTTGGCGCCGGTTCTGATGTTTATGGGCTGCCGTCCGGGTGAGGGGTCTACCGTGGCTCAGGGTCCGCTGGCCCTGTTCAAGGCAAGCCCTAAAGAGCTTGTTCCCTGCGCACTTGTCGGTATCGTCGGTTTGGCCGCCGCTAACACCTGCTATTACGAGTGCATGGGCGAGGTGGGCATGTCCACGGCCTCGGTGCTGCTCTACACCTCGCCGGTGTTTGGCGTCGCGCTCGGCCGCGTGCTTTATCGCGAGGACGTGACCCCTAACAAGCTCGTTGCCATTGTCTTTAACATCGTTGGCTGCGTGCTCGCGGTGACCAATGGCGACCTTTCCGGTTTTCATTTTTCGGTTTGGGGCGTCACGTCGGGCGTGATTGCAGGCCTTTGTGGTGCGTCGCTCGCGGTGTTTAGCCGAATGGCAACCAAGACGGTCCACCCGCTGGCTGTCACGTTTTGGGGCTTTGTTTTTGGCGGTGCGGTTATGGCAGCTATCGCGGCTCCGTGGCCGGATGTCACCGCGGCAATGTCGCCACAGCTGCTGCTGTTGTTCCTTGGCTTTGGACTCATCCCCACAGCCGTGGCTTACATCTTATATATGCAGGGTCTGTCCATGGGGCTCGAGACATCGAAAGTTCCCGTCGTAATGTCTTTCGAGACGGTCGTCACCGTACTGGTGGGCATTGGTGTCTATGCCGAGCCCGCCGGCGCGATCAAAGTCCTGGGCATCGTGCTGGTGCTCGCGTCCATCCTGATTATGAACACCGACTTCTCCAAGCTGCGCAACAGTGTGTTTGTCGGTCATGTCGTTGAGAGCATGACCTTTAAGCCCAACGCGTGGTGGACCGAAAAATCTCAGGACATGGATCTGTTTAAGGAGCGCACCGGCATCGCGCTGGAGCCCACCGTGCAGGAAAGTCCCTGGTACTTCGTGCGATAGAGGATTGTGCGTAGGGTCTGATCTGGGGTTATCCAGCCCGCGCCGGCCTACCCTGCGCCAACGTTTCAAGTACGTTAAACCCGTCAACGGTCGATTTTCACCCGCGAACGGTCTTTATACTAATTAGCAATATAAGCAACGTATAAGACGTTATAATGACCATAACGAAAAGGAGGAGGCAAGATGAATCAGATCATTCTCGCATCTCATGGCGGCCTGGCCGCAGGCGCCAAAGACACGCTCGAGATGGTTCTCGGCGACGTGTCGAACGTCCACGTCGTGTCGCTTGCTCGTGACGACAAGGAGCCCATCACCAATAAGGTTGAGGCTATGATCGCCACGTTCAACGCGGACGACACCGTCTATGTGCTGACCGATATGCTCGGCAGCTCGGTCAACAACAGCATGGTCGAGCTTTCCAAGAACGGCACGAAGTTCACGGTTGTCAGCGGTTTCAACATCCCGCTGGCGCTCACGCTCGCTATGAGCCCCGTCCCCGTCAAGGGCGCCGAGCTCGCGGCCCTCATCAACGAGGCCCGCACCGGTCTGACCAACCCCAACGCACCGGTCGAGGCCGCCGCGGCTCCCGCCAAGAAGGCCAAGGCGTCCCATCACAGCTCCGGTCCCGCCAAGATCGTCCTCGCACGTCTTGACTACCGTCTGCTGCACGGCCAGGTCGTCTTTACCTGGACCACCAAGGTTCAGGCCGAGCGCATCATCGTCGTCGACAACGCTGCCGCCAACGATGACATCAAGAAGGGCGCTCTTAAGCTGGCCAAGCCCCAGGGCGTGCGCCTGAACGTCTTCACCGTCGAGCGTGCCCTCGCCAAGATGGACAAGCTCAACACCCTCGGCGAGCGCGTCATGTTCGTCTTTGGCAACACGGCCGAGATGCTGCAGTTCTGCCAGGGCTACAAGCTCGATGCCATCAACCTGGGCGCCACCGCCAACCACGACGGTGCCGATCAGGTCGGCGGCAAGGACAGCTCCGTCTTCCTCGACGCCGCCCAGAAGGCCGACGTCAACCAGCTGCTCGACATGGGCATCAAGCTCTATGTCCAGCAGACCCCTACGTATCAGAGCGTCGACATCGACGCCAAGCTGTAATCAACCAGGCTTTTGCCTGACTGAAAGGAGAAGGGTATGAATACGTTCATCAGTGCGGTGCTCGTCGGCCTCGTCGGCGTGTTCTGCATGTGGGACTCCCGCCTGCTCGGTCGTCTTAACTTCGAGCAGCCCCTCGTTGGCGCTACGCTCGTCGGTCTGCTGCTGGGCGATGTGCCCACCGGCCTTGCCGTCGGTGCCGCCGTCGAGCTCGTGTCCATGGGCCTGGTGCAGGTCGGCGCTGCCGTTCCGCCCGATATGGTCCTGGGCGGCATCGTGGCCGCTGCCTTTGCGTGCCTGACCGATGCTTCCGCCGAGACCGCCATGACGATTGCCATCCCGGTCGCCGTCCTGGGTCAGCTCCTCGGCATCGTGTTCCGTTCCATCATCGCCGCCCTCACCCATGTGGCAGATAGCGCGATCGATAACGGAAAGTTCAAGACCGCCTACCGCATGCACATCTGCGCCGGCTCCGGTCTGTACGCCGTCATGTACTTCCTGCCGATCTTCCTCGCCGTCTTTGTTGGCACCGACCTGGTTCAGGCCATCGTCAACATGGTTCCCGAGTGGCTGTCCACTGGTCTTAACGTTTCGACCAAGATCATGACCGCCTACGGCTTGGCCCTGCTGCTCACCATGATGATCAAGAAGGGTATGACTCCGTTCCTGTTCATCGGTTTCCTGCTCGCCGCTTACCTCAACCTGTCCGTCATCGCGGTCGCTCTGATCGGTGTGTGCCTGGCTGTCGTCTTCATGGGCTTCAAGTTCAACGGTTCCCATGCAGCCGCCGGTGTCGATTCCGACTACGATCCGCTCGAAGACGACGAAGACTAAGGAGGAACACACTATGGCAACCGCAACCAAGGACGTGTCCCTGAACAAGAAGGTCAGCCAGTTCTTCTGGCGCTCCTGGGCCATCCAGGCCTCTTGGAACTACGAGCGTCAGATGAACATGGGCTTCCTCTACGGCATGGTTCCCACGCTTGATCGCCTCTATCCGGATGAGTCCGACCCCAAGCAGCTCGCTGCTAAGAAAGAGGCTTACCACCGTCACATGGCGTTCTACAACTGCACCCCGCAGACGAGCGCTTTCATCCTGGGCCTCGCCGCCTCCATGGAGGAGGAGTACGCCAAGGATCCCGAGAACTTCGATCCCGATTCGATTAACGCGGTCAAGACCTCCCTCATGGGTCCGCTTTCCGGCATCGGTGACTCCTTCTTCCAGGGCACCATCCGCGTTATCGCCTTTGGCCTGGGCGTTCAGCTGGCTCAGCAGGGCTCCATCATGGGCCCGATCCTGGCCATGCTCATCTCCATCGTCCCCTCTGTGCTGATCACTTGGTTCGCAGCCAAGATGGGCTATCAGGGCGGCCACGAGTACCTGAGCAAGCTCCAGGGCGGCGATCTCATGGAGAAGCTCATGTATGTCTGCGGCATCGTGGGTCTTATGTCCGTGGGCGGCATGATCGCCACGCTGATCGGCGCCACCACCCCGCTGCAGTTCGCTGAGGGCACCGTTGTTATCCAGGACATCCTGGACGGCATGATGCCCCAGATGATCTCCCTCGGCCTCACCGGCCTTATGTACTGGCTCATCAAGAAGAACGTCAACACCGGTTGGCTTCTCGTGATCGCCATTGTGGGCGGCATCGCCCTCTCCGCGGCCGGCATCCTGGCCTAGTCGCGACTAAGCGCCTAACCGCTTTCCCCCGGGGGCCTGCCTGGCATCCCATACCCCAGGCAGGCTTCCATCCCTATACGTGACAAAGGGCAGTCCCTTTGTCACATCCTCAACGGGCCGGCGACTCGGTCCAAACCACGGTAACCCTGCGAGCGCCCGGCAATGTGGCGCCGCAAAAATCGAAAGGAATGTGTCAGATGTACGAGATCGACCTTAACCTCCCTAAGCAGATCGTCGCTGACGTCCTGTCCAACCACGAGATCCACAGCGTCGCCTTCGTCGGCTGCGGCGCTTCCATGTCCGACCTGTACCCCGCCAAGTACTTCCTGGCCAACAACACGGACAAGCTGAACGTTCAGATCTTCACCGCTAACGAGTTCAACTACGACACGCCCTCCTGGGTCAACGAGCACACCTTCGTGATCACCTGCTCCCTCGGTGGCTCCACGCCCGAGACCGTCGAGGCCAACAAGACCGCCAAGAAGCACAACTGCCCGGTCGTCTCCCTCACCAACAAGGCTGGCTCCGCTCTGACCGTCGACGCTGACTACGTCATCGTTCACGGCTTCCACGCCAACTTCGCTGCCAAGTGCGAGAAACCCGGCTACGCCATCGCTCTTGCTGTCGAGATCCTTCAGCAGACCGAGGGCTATGACCACTACGAGGACATGATCACCGGCCTCACCAACGTCTTCGAGCTCTGCGAGAACGCCGCTCAGCACTGCAAGAAGCTCGCCAAGAAGTTCGCCGAGGACTTCAAGGACGACAAGATGATCTACTTCATGGCTTCCGGTGCCTCCGAGAAGATGGCTTACTCTCACGCCGCCTTCCTGTTCACCGAGATGCAGTGGATCGACGCCGCCGCCTACAACACCGGCGAGTACTTCCACGGCCCGTTCGAGGTTTCCACCGAGGGTAAGCCCTACGTCTTCTTCATGTCCGATGGCGCTACCCGTCCGATGGACGCCCGCGCCCTCACCTTCCTTGAGCGCATGGGCGCCAAGGTCGCTCTGATCGACTCCAAGGACTACGGCCTGGCTGACGCCGTGCCCGCGAGCGTCGTCACCTACTTCAACCCGCTGCTGCACCTCGCCGTTATGCGCGAGTACGGCAACCAGATCGCCGAGGCCCGTCAGCACCCGCTGACCATGCGTCGCTACATGTGGAAGCTTTCCTACTAATCACAAGTAAGTAGACCTTACGGGTTGATTGAGAGGGGATGGGGTTTGCGCCCCATCCCCCTTTTTGCTTTTGAGAGGAGATGCGTATGATCAAGGCAGTGCTGTTTGATATGGACGGTGTGCTGGTCGATACCGAGTGGTTCTACAACCGTCGCCGCGTGGCATTTATGGAAGAGAAGGGGTTCCACTTTGACGAGATCCCCGATCTTTCGGGGTCTAACGAGCCCGCCATTTGGGAGGCACTGGTGCCCGACGATGTTGAGCTGCGCGAGCGCCTGCGCGTGGAGTACAAGCAGGTCTACAGCCCGGACCACCCCGTTCCGTATGCCGAGCTGCTCAACGAGCAGACGGAGCCGGTGATGCGTGAGCTGCACGAGCGCGGCGTGAAGTGTGCCATCGCGAGCTCGTCCTATCGTGAGCTGATCGACGAACTGGTGGAGATTGCCGGTATCGCCGACGTGCTGGACTACACCATCAGCGGCCATGAGTGCAGCGCGTTTAAGCCCGACCCCGAGATCTACCTGCGCGCCATGGAGGCGCTGGGTGTGGAGCCGGCCGAGTGCCTGGTTATCGAGGACTCGCCTTTGGGCATCGAGGCCGGCAAGCGCTCCGGCGCTCGCGTCCTGGCGCTGCGTCCGCACGAGGGCGTCAACCTAGATCAATCGCGAGCCGATGCCGTTATCGATAATCTGACTGACATTTTGGCCGCTTTGTAGCGTCAATCCGCCGCGAGAAGCACTGATTCACGCGTCTTTTGCTGCGGATTGGCTTAATTTGTCATCTATTTGGATCCGTTTGGCTTCGATTCGGACTAAGTGAGTAGACTTTTTGGTGCAGGACGAGCACAAAGCGCATCTGCTCTAGTAAAACCGCAGGTCACAGGGGTGGCGGTTTTGGGTGTGCTCTGCAGGTCGCGTAAAGTCTACTCACTTGTAATTTGGGCCTTTGGTCGTGGGGTTGCTGGTCCCGCTTTGGTTGTCGAGAGAGGGTGAATTGAAGCGCCCCGGCACACTCCATGCTACAATCGCGGGCATGCCCCACAACTATATCTGCCTTCGAAAGGAGCCTCCGTGGCGAACGCCATCGATCAGCTCACGGACCGCGTGCTCGTGCTCGGCCGCCTCACCATCGTCCGCCGTGCCATTACCGCCGTGGCGGTCACAATTTCTGCCGTCCTCCAGACATTCCTGATCCAGGCGTTCATTCAGCCCGCCGACCTGCTTCCGAGCGGCCTCACCGGCGTTGCGGTCCTGCTCGATCGCGTTACCTCGCTGGGCGGCGTTCATATCGACATCTCGCTCGGTATGCTCGCGCTCAACATCCCCGTGGCGCTCCTATGCTGGAGCGGCATTAGCAAGCGCTTCGTCATCTTCTCGATGATGCAGATCGTGCTCTCGTCGCTGTTCCTCAACGTCTTTCACTTCGCTCCATTTTTGGGCGACAAGATCATGCTCATCATTTTTGGCGGCGTGGTCTCGGGTCTGGGCGCTGCCATCGCGCTTAAATCCGGCGCATCCACCGGCGGCACCGACTTTATCGCGCTGTGGGTTTCCAACCACACGGGCAAGACCATCTGGGGCGTCATCTTTGGTTTCAACGGCTTTATCCTGGCGATCTTTGGCTTTATGTTTGGCTGGGACAAGGCGGCGTATTCCATCGTGTTCCAGTTTATTTCGACCAAGACCATCGACAGTTTCTATCGTCGCTACGATCGCGTGACGCTGCAGATCACGACGCGCAAGGCAGACGAGGTCATGACTGCCTACGTAAACCATTTTCAGCACGGCATTAGCTGCGCCGAGGTCGTCGGCGGATATAGCCGCGAAAAGATGTACCTGCTGAACACCGTTGTCTCGACCTACGAGAGTCAGGACATTATCAAGCTGGTGTGCGACGTTGATCCCGGCGTCGTGATCAACGTGTTCCACACGCTCAACTTTGTGGGCGGCTGGTGGGGTGGTCATGTCGACGAGCCCATGCCCACGGCCGTTCCCGATCCCGACAAGCCCGCACGCATGGCCAGCAGGCAGGCGCGCCTCAGCGAACAGGACAGCCTGCAACAGGACGACGGCAAGTAAGGTTTTGCTGTATGTGGTGTATCGTTTTATCCAACTGAGGTAACATATAAAAAGACGTTATATACGTATTAGTTATTTCGATATTTTGATAAGAGTGATTAGATATGCCTGCGCCCAAAAATGCACCACTTTACCAGCAGATTTACGACGAAATCAAGGATGCGATCGAGAAAGGTGTTTATGCACCCAAGGAGCGTATTCCGTCCGAGCTTGAGCTAGCCGAGCAGTACGACGTGAGCCGAATTACGGTGCGCCGCGCCGTCGAGGAGCTGTGCTCCGATGGTTACCTGGTTAAGCAGCAGGGCCGCGGCACCTTTGTTTCCACGCCGCACATCAATCGCCAGTTTCACGCCTCGACGCTGCAGACGTTTACCGCGCTGTGTGCCGACAACGGCATGATGGCCGGTGCACACGTGGTCGATCGTCAGATTGTTCCGGCGCGTCAAAACGAGATGGAGTTCTTTGGCCTGCAGAAGGATGCGCTGCTGCTGCATATCAAGCGCGTGCGTACGGCCGACGGCGAGCCCATCTTTGAGGAGAACATCTTTGTGCCCTTTGACGCATATCGTGAGCTGTTGACGGCCGATCTTGAGGACAAGTCGATTTTTGCCGAGGTCGAGCGTGTTGGCGGAACCCCGATTGTCTCGGTTGGCTACCGCACGGTCGAGGCCGTTCGCGCCAATACCGAGCAGGCGACCGAGCTGGGCATCGCTCCGCACGATCCACTGCTCAACCTGCGTGCCGGCTTTATCGGCCCCAATGGCGAGCCGGTCCTGATGGGTAAGCAGTACTACGTGGGATCGCGCTACGTTATGGTCATGTAGGGTTGGTTCCGCCGTTCTGACGAACGGCGGATCTGTCGACGCTGCAAACGCCCCTAAGCGGCAATCTGACGTTCAATCGTCGGTCGCGTACCGAAGTACGCTTCCCTCCTCTTTCACGTCACCTTGCTCGCTTAGGGGCGTTTTCGCTGACTTATGCTCAACCGGCGACGTTTCCACGCTCATCCGGAAAGTGTCCAAAAATCCACGCTCGTTCCCTTTGGACTGCATCGCCCGTGGCCGACAGCGGCGCGGCATCGGTCCGCGTGGCGGCGTATAATCGGCGGCAGATGACTTGGACGTTAGGAAACCATGACCGATAGCATGCAGCAGATGGCGCTTGACACGCTCGGCGCCTATTTTGGCTACACCTCGTTTCGCCCGGGGCAGGACCGCATGGTGGATGCGATTCTTGCAGGCCGCGATGCGCTGGGTGTTATGCCCACGGGCGCCGGCAAGTCCATTTGCTACCAGGTGCCCGCGCTCATGCTGCCCGGCATCACCTTTGTGGTGAGTCCGCTGCTGTCGCTTATGGAGGACCAGACCCGTGCGTTGCTCGCGGCGGGTGCGCGACCCAGCTATCTCAACTCCAGCCTTACTCCGGCCCAGCAAAATACCGTGCTCAAACGGGCACGCGAGGGCCGCTACCAGCTTATGTACGTGGCGCCCGAGCGCCTGCTCGAGCCGCGCTTTTTAGCCTTTGCGCAGGAGGCTGCGGCGGACGGCGGCATTGGCGTGCCGCTCGTGGCCATTGACGAGGCCCACTGCGTGAGCCAATGGGGCCAGGATTTCCGCCCCGCCTATCTGCAGATTCGTGAGTTCATCGATTCCCTACCGCAGCGCCCCATCGTGGCGGCCTTTACCGCCACGGCGACCGAGCGCGTGCGTGCGGACATTCAGCAGATGCTCGGCCTGCAAAACCCCGCGACGGTGGTGACGGGCTTTGATCGCAAGAACCTCTACTTTGGTTGCGAGGAGATGGGCGACAAGGCCAAGACTGCCTGGGTGCGCGACTACGTGATTGCGCATTCGAGCGAGAGCGGCATCGTGTATTGCTCGACTCGCAAGACGGTCGACGCGCTGGCGGGCGAACTTGCCGAGGCGCTGGGACCCAGCGGCATTCGCGTGGGCCGTTACCATGCCGGCATGGGCAACGACGCCCGCCGCCAGAGCCAGCGTGCCTTTATCGACGACGACATTCAGGTGATGGTTGCCACCAACGCCTTTGGCATGGGCATCGACAAGCCCAACGTGCGCTACGTGATCCACAACAACGTGCCCGAGAGCATCGAGGCCTACTACCAGGAGGCGGGCCGTGCTGGCCGCGATGGCGATCCGGCCAGCTGTCACTTGCTGTGGAACGGTAACGATTTTCGTATGCGCCGCTTTTTGATCGACCGCGGCGATGCGGTCGACGAGGCGCTCGACGACGAGCAACGCGCGTGGGCGCTCCAGAACCGTTATCGCCTGCTCAGCCAGATGGAGGGCTACTGCAATACCACCGGCTGTCTGCGCGAATACATGCTGCGCTACTTTGGCGACGAGGCCGCGGCCGAGCATGCTGCTGCGGCTGGTGCGGGCGCCACCGCCACGGATGACGCCGAGGGCTGCGGCAACTGCAGCAACTGCCTTACGCAGTTCGAGGTCGAGGACGTCACCGATATGGCCCGCGCCGCCGTGCGCTATGTGGCCACGCGTCCCATGCGCTTTGGCAAGTCGCTGATCGCCGACGTGCTCCACGGCGGCAACACCGAGCGCATTCGCCAGATGCATCTGGACGAGGAGCGCGGCTACGGTGAGCTGTCGAGCGAATCGGTCGGGCGCATCAAGGACATCATCGGCCAGCTGTGCGGTCGCGGTTATTTGGCCACCTCGCAGGGGCAGTACCCAGTCGTGGGACTGGGTCCGCGTGCCGGCGAGGTCGAGGACGAGGCGTTCGCCTTTACCGTTAAGCGTCGCGCGTCCAAGCGCAAGGCCTCGGCCCGCGCCCGCCGCGCCGTCGATCTGCTGCGCGAGGAGGCCGAGCTGGATCAGCGCCCGCGCGTTGGCGACGATGCCGAGCTGTTCGAGCTCCTGCGTGCCCTCCGCAAGGAGATCTCGACCGAGTTGGAGATGGCGCCGTACATGGTCTTCTCCGACAAGGCCCTGCGCGGCCTGTGCCGTCTGCGCCCTCAGACGCGAGATGAGCTTATCCAGGTCAACGGCATCGGCGAGAAAAAGGCCGACGCCTTTGGCGAGCAGTTTATGGTGGCGATTGAAGAGTTTGAGTCCGAGCATGCGCGGGATGGAGCGTAACGATGGCATCCGACGATAAAACCGAGCGTACTGAGGTATCCGCCGTGCCGCTGTACCAGCAGGTTATGGACGACCTAAAGGGCGAGATCGCGCGTGGCGTGTACGCATCCGGCTCGCGCATTCCTTCCGAGATGGAGCTCGCGAAGTATTACGGCGTGGGACGCATCACCGTGCGCCGCGCCATCGAGGAGCTGTCGCGCGCGGGGTATCTCAACCGCCAGCAGGGGAGGGGCACGTTTGTGTGCGCGCCCAAGCTCAAGCGCAAGATTGTCCAGAAGGGTGACGTTCAGAGCTTTACCGAGGGTTGTGTCGCCAACGACATGGTGGCCGGAGCACGCCTGGTGTCGCGCACGGTGGTTGCGGCGACGCGCGAGGACGCGGCGTTTTTTGGGGTGGAACCCGGCTGCGAGCTCATCGTTGTCGAGCGCGTGCGTACGGCAGACGGCGTGCCCGTCATGCTCGAGAACAACGCCTTTGTGCTGGCCGACCATCCCTATCTGCAGACGCTTGCCGACAAGGACCTCGCGGACAACTCCATCTTTGCGCTCGTTGCCGAGCATTCGGGCCGCGCGCCGCTCAAGTCCGACCCTTGTACCGTGGAGATTGCGCTTGCCGATGCTCAGGCGGCCCCGCTGTTGGAGGTGCCGGTCGGCGAGCCGCTCTTCTATATGGAGGCGTACTTTACCGACGAGGACGAGCGGCCTCTGCTGCTCGGACGCCAAAAGATCGTGGGCTCGCGCTATGTGTTCGACATCTAACGTCCACAGATAGAACAATATAGAACGAGTTTGGTGAAATGGCTTCACGGGCGTCGTCGTGCGTGCTATAAATAGGACAACATAGAATGACCGCAGGTACGAGCTGCCGTCGTTCAAAGCCGCCACACAAGGAGGAGCATCACCGTGAACGCACACGATCTGGTTCAGGAAATTATCGAGCGCAAGGGCAAGATTGAGAACGTCTTTTGGATTGCCTGCGGCGGTTCGATGATCGACCTGATGCCGGCCAACGAGCTGCTCAAGCGCGAGGCAACCACGTTTACCTCGACGGTCTACACGGCGCGCGAGTTTTGCCTGATGGCCCCCAAGAGCCTGGGGCCGAAGTCGCTCGTCGTCGCCTGCAGCCACAGCGGTAACACGCAGGAGGTCGTCGACGGCTGCGAGATGGCGTTGGCTGCCGGCGCCGAGGTCGTCGCCCTCACCGACTGCGAGGGCTCCAAGATTGATAACGGCAAGTGGACTACCTGGGTCTATCCCTGGGGCGAAGGCGTGCCGCAGGCCGAGGTGCCGCAGGGCATCGGCGCTCTGATCGCCGCCGAGCTGCTCGACCAGCAGGAGGGCTACGAGGCGCTCGCCGACATGTACGAAGGACTTAAGCAGATGGACGCGCTGCTGCCCGCCGCGCGCGAGAAGGTCAACGCCGAGTTGGGCGCCCGTTTTGCCGAGCTCTGCCAGCAGCACGAGTTCTTCTACATCCTGGGCTCCGGCCCCAACTTTAGCCAGACCTACGCCATGGCCATCTGCTCGCTCATGGAGATGCAATGGCAGCACTGCTGCTACATTCACTCCGGCGAGTATTTCCACGGCCCGTTCGAGGCAACCGAGCCCGGCGTGTTCTACTTTGTGCAGCTCGGATCGGGCGAGTGCCGCCCCATGGAGGAGCGCGCGCTCGCGTTCCTCAACACGCACACCGATACGATTATGGTGCTCGATGCGCTTGAGTACGGCGTGGGCGAGGTGCCCGCCAGCGTGCGTTCGTTCCTGGAGCCGATTTTCTTCTACGCGATGAGCTGCGAGCTGCGCGCCGCCCGCGGCAAGGTGTTCGACCACAGCCCCGAGATTCGTCGCTACATGGGCATCGAGCAGTACTAGGTAACGGGAAAAGTATTCACCTTCGATTCGCAAGCGTGTCGTGTGAGTCAAAAAGCGGGCCGCGCCGGGGATTTCCGGCGCGGCCCGCTTGGCATCGCGCTTAGATTCGCAAGGTTGCGGCAGCCAGCGGCCTACTTTGCGTCGTAGGCCTCGGCGTCCCACCAGTCGAGCTGGGCGATGTTGTCGCGGATGTGCTGGCAGCTCTTGTGGAAGCCCTCGAGCTCGTACTCGGACAGGTCGAGCGTGTAGACCTCCTCGACGCCCTCGGCGCCGATCACGCACGGCAGGGACGTGAAGATGCCCTCTTCGCCATACTGGCCGGTCATAAGCGTAGAGGCCGAAAGCACAGCGTGCTCGTTGTGCAGAACGGCGGCGCAGACGCGTGCAGCGGAGTTGGCGACGGCATACTCGGTGCACTGCTTGCCCTGGTAGGTCACATAGCCGCCCTTGCGCGCGAGCTCCTCGACCTCCATGTGGTCAAAGGCGTACTTGTCAGGGTTCTCGACCTGAAGCTCGTTGAGACTCTTGCCGGCGATGGTCGCGGCCTTAAAGGCAGCCAGCTGGCTAAAGCCGTGCTCGCCGATCATGTAGGCGTCGATGGACTTGGGGCTCACGCCGACCTTCTTGGAGATCTCGGTGCGCAGGCGGGCGGAGTCCAGGCCGCAGCCCGAGCCGATGATCTTCTTGGGATCGTAGCCGGTCAGGTGCCACAGCTCGGTGCACACGACGTCGCAGGGGTTGGAGATGCTCACGAAGATGCCGTCAAAGCCGGCGTCGACGATGCGCTTGGCAAAGGTGCGGGCGGCGTCGGTGGTAAAGAACAGCTCGCCGTCGCGGTTGCCAGCTGCCAGCGCGACCTTACCGGCGGCGTTGACGATGACGTCGCAGCAGGCCAGCTCCTCGTAGTGGTCGTAGCAGTTGACGATCTTGGTGTTATACGGGACAAACGAAAGGGAGTCGCGCAGGTCCTGGACCTCGGACGTCACCTTGGCCTCGTTGATATCGCACAGGTACAGCTCGTCGGCAATGCCCTGCATAAGCAGGCTGTTGGCAACATGTGCTCCTACGTGGCCCTGGCCGACCACACCGATCTTACGCGTCTGGTACATATGAGTATCCTTTCGGCCGAGTTTTTCGCGTCGAACCATTGTAGCGTCCTGCTGCTACTTTGCTAGGCTAAAGCGCCGTAGATTTTTGAGACATGCCTTAATCTCTACTTTTGGAGTGATTTGGACCGCTGACGGCATCGCTGAGCGATGTGCTCGCGCGGATGGGGCCGCTCGTTGTACCATAGCTGCAACTGATTCGTAAGGAGCATCCATGCCCATTCGCATCCCCGACGCCCTCCCTGCCGCCGCGCAGCTCGAGAGCGAGAACATCTTTGTCATGACCGAGTACCGCGCGCTGCACCAGGACATCCGTCCGCTGCGCGTGCTCATCCTCAACCTCATGCCCACCAAAATCGCCACCGAGACGCAGATCATGCGCAAGCTCTCCAACACGCCGCTGCAGGTGGAGGTGGACCTGCTGCGCACCAAGACGCACGAGGCCACGCACGTGAGCGCCGGTCACCTGGAGACGTTCTACCGCACGTTCGACGACATCCGCGACATCCACTACGACGGTCTGATCATCACGGGCGCGCCGGTGGAGCAGATGCCGTTCGAGGAGGTCGACTACTGGCCCGAACTCTGCCAGATCATGGATTGGTCCACCACGCACGTGCACTCCACGCTGCACATTTGTTGGGGCGCGCAGGCCGGTCTGTACCATCATTACGGTATCCAGAAGTACGACCTGCCGGCAAAGGCGAGCGGCGTGTTCGAGCATTATCTGGTGAAGCCGCAAAGCCCGCTGGTCCGTGGCTTTGACGACCGTTTCTATGCCGTGCATTCGCGCAACACCGATGTGCGTCGCGAGGACGTGGAGGCCGAGCCGCAGCTTGAGGTCGTGGCTGTGTCCGACGAGGTGGGCCTGTACATCGTCAAGTCGACCGACAGCCGCCGCTTCTTTGTCTTTGGGCACCCCGAGTACGATACCGACACGCTGCGCTTGGAGTACGAGCGCGACGTGAAACGCGGGCTCAACCCTCAGGTGCCGGCGCATTACTTCCCGGGTGACGACCCCACCGCCGAGCCGCGCAACGTCTGGCGCAGTCAGGCTCAGCTGTTCTACACCAACTGGCTCAACTACTACGTCTACCAGACCACGCCCTACGACCTAGCCCGCGCCGGCGAGGAGCACTAGGCTGCGATGGTACCGCTGTAGCCGTGGCTGATGTGGCAGCGATTAGGCGCTGATGATGTTGGGCAGCGGCAGGTCGTGGGCATCGGTGGGGACGTGGTTGATGCGTTGTTCGTCAAAGGCGATGCCGATGATTTGGCATGCGGATGAGAGCATGGGCAGGTAGCGGTCGTAGCAACCGCCGCCGTAGCCCAGGCGCGTGCCGGTTTGATCGAAGGCCACGAGCGGCACAACAGTCATGTCGAGTGCTTCGGCAGGCACGATGGGGAAGCGGTCGCTGTCGATGTCCGTGGCCGCGAAGGCCCGCGCGGGGTGGGCGATAAACGGAGCCGCGGACGCATCGTCGGCGGCAACTGCTCGCATGCACATGCGCTGGCCACAAGCTGCGGCATCAATTGCCGAGAGCATGCACGGATAGGCCACGCGCCAGCCGCGTTTGGCGGCCGCTGCGGCAAACGCGGCAGGATCGACTTCGGAACCCATCGCGGCATAGACGGCAACGATGCGCGGCACCGCGGCACCCAAGCGATCCAACAGCTCAACAAGCCGCGCACAGATAACGGCAGACTTCGCAGCACGCACATCCAAATCAATCGCATCGCGCCGAGCAATCACCGCCCGTCGCAGCTCAACCTTATCCATCCCAACCTCCTCTAGCAAACCTGCCAAAAAGGGACAGGTTTATTTTGGCAGGTTTTATCTGGGCAAATACCCAAACCATCGCACAAACCATCGCAAGGGGGGGGGCAGTTCGTGGAAACCTTCGTGGTGGTTTTGACGAAGAGCGGGTGTCTGCGGCGGTTTGTCTCGATCTGTAACAGTAACTCGGCAAAAATGGGCCTAGCTGTTACAGATTGAGACAAAGGGGCGGCGCCATTCGGAAACGTCTCGATTTGTAACATCTGGGGCCAATATTGCCGCCTAGATGTTACAGATTTAGACAAACCGGTGGGACGGGGCGGGCCGAAGCCGGATCACCTGACCGGTCCGCGGCAAAAGAAAAGGTAGATTTTCAGGCATGTCCTAAAAATCTACCTTTGTGGTTAGCCCAGCAGGTCGACTACGTTAAAGCCGGCGTTGCTCTTGGCGATGACGTCGCGGCCGCCAAAAACACAGGTTGGCGATTCGGCCGCAATGCGCGTCACGTCGGCACCGAGCGAGCGAAGCTCACCGGGCGTGGCGGCGAGCATCTGGGCGCGGCGCTCCTCGCGTGCATGTGGATCGAGCCCGGCCAGGTAGGTCGTGTTGCGGCGCTTGGTGAGCGCGTACGGCTTCACCGGCGCGTCCATGCCGCTCACGCAGCTCACGATAAAGCCCTCAAAGGCGGCCTCGTCGGGCTCAAAGCTGCCGAGCCATTCGCCTGCGTGCGCCACGCGCTCAATCGAGGGGTCGATTGCCGGGTCGCGGTAGGTGTAGAACGCCGCCTGACGCTCGCCGGCTGCGCGGAATCCGCAGCCGTACGCACCACCCTTCACGCGGATCTCGTTCCACAGGTAGTCGTAAGAGAGCGCGTTGGCAGCCACGGCCCAAGCGCCTGTCACGTCAATGCCCAGGCGACGCGGATCGCACGCACGTGCGGCAAAGCAGATATCGCTGGGGATGACGAAAGCCTCGTGGCGGTCGCGCGGCGTCGGCACCACGAGAGCGTCGCGGCCGGCATCGGCACCATCGCCCGCACCCAGCCCCAGGTCGCCCGCGGCATCCCAGTATGCGTCAAAGTCCTCGTTGCTGCCGGTAAAGCTCGCCATGCAGCCATCGGCCACAAAGATGCGCTCCGCCAGCTCGGCAAGCTTGGTACGCAGCCCGTCCACGCGCTCGTCAAAGTGCTCGAGCAGATTGCGCAGGAACAGGTAGAAATCTACGCCCGAAAGCTGCTCGCGCACCACGGCCGAAGGCGAGCTGTAGCTCATCGCGCGACCCAGCGCCGCCGAGTGGCCGTTGTTGATAAAGCCCTGCTCAAGCCCAATGCGAATCTGCGTGAGCACGTCGCGCATGCGGTCGGCGTCGGCGTCTGCCAAAAGCGTGCTCGACCACACCTCGCGCGGCAGGCTTGCCAGTGCGTCGATCTTTTCGGACAGGGCGCCGGCGCTCACCAGCAGGTAGGGGCGCACGTCGTCCACGTCGGGCTGCGTCATGACCTCGGTCGTAAAGCTCAAAAAGCCGAGCTTGCCGGCGAGCAAGTTGTCGAGTTCCTCGGCCGAGTGCTCGCGCGTGGGCAGCTGCTTGAGCAGGCGGCAGAGCAACGTCACGTAGGGCAGGTCCTCAAATGCGACGCAGCTCAGGTCGAAGTACTGCATGGCGTAGGCCAGGCGGTTAGTGGGGATGCCATGGCGCAGGCAGGGGATGGGCACGGTTGTGTCCACAACGAGCGGCGGCTCGGGGCGTGCCTCGCCAATGTCGGACACGCGCAGGCGCGGTAGCGTGGCCTTGGCCTCGGGCGTGTCCTCGGCCTCCTGCGCGGCACGCAGCGCGGCCGTGCGCTCGGTCACGTCCGCCAGCTCGGCATCGGTCATGGCGTCGCGCTTGGCAGCTAGCTCGGCAGCTTCGGCACTCTCCGCACCCTCGGCAGCGTCCACCGGCACCAGCTCGACCAGCGCCATGTGATCGTTTTCCAGCACGAGCTCGCGCAACAGGTCCTCAAAGTAAGTGCCGTTCAGCTCGCCGCGCAGCTTCTCGTACACCGGGCCGTACTTGAGCGCCAGCGTCGCGGCGTCGTCATCGTAGAGCCACGTGCTCAGTGCGTCGCACGCAATGGCCACGCCGTCGGCGATGCCATAGTCGCGCTGGCGCAGGTCGTATTCGTTGCTGCTGATGATGGCCTCCAGGCGCTCGCGCGGAACTCCGTGCTCGCACAGGTCGCGGCAGGTGTCCTGGAACACACGACGCAGCTCGCGCGCCACACCGGGCTGTGCGTTTTGCAGCATGATGAGCTCGTAGGGCTGCAGGCTCTCGGCCGCGGTGTAGCTCACCACGTTGCCGCCCAGGCCGGCGGCCAGAATGGCCTTCTTAACCGGCGCTTCGTTGGAGCCCAGCAGCGCCTCGAACAGGATATCCGCCGCGATCGTGCGCTTGCGGTCGAGCGCGCTGCCCAGCACAAGGCCCAGGCCCACCAGGGCGTTCTCGGGTGTGGTGGCCATCTCGATGCGCTTGTACTCGCAGGTCACGGGCGCCTGCGCGTCCAACGGATTGGGTGCCAGCGTGGACGGGTCCTCGCCGGCGGCAACGGCTGCGTCCATGCGGCGGCTTGCGGCGCTCGGCTGCGACAGGTAGCGCTCGTTCAAAAAGGCTAACGCGCGGTCCACGTCCAGGTCGCCGTAGAGCGTGATGTAGGAGTTGGAAGGATTGTAGTGGCGCGCGTGCGTGTCCAGGAACTGCTCGTAGGTGAGCGTGGGAATCGCGCGCGGGTCGCCACCGCTCTCGTGCGCATAGGCGGTGTCGGGATAGAGCGCGGCGTTGACGGCGTCGTCCAGCACGCTCATGGGGTCGGACAGCGCGCCCTTCATCTCGTTGAACACCACGCCGTTATAGCGCAGCGTGCCCTCGCGCAGGCTCGCGGAGCTGTCGCCGTCCTCGCCCTCGGCGCCCTCCGGCAGGTCCAGCTCGTAATGCCAGCCCTCCTGCTCAAAAATGGTGGGTTTGGTATAGATGGCCGGGTTGAACACCGCGTCCAGGTACACGTCCATCAGGTTGTACAGGTCCTGCTCGTTGGTGGTGGCAACGGGGTAGATGGTCTTGTCGGGGTAGGTCATGGCGTTGAGGAACGTCTGCATGGAGCTCTTGATCAGGTCCACGAACGGTTCCTTGACGGGGAACTTGGCCGATCCGCACAGCACCGAGTGCTCAAGAATATGGAACACGCCGGTGGAATCGGCCGGCGGCGTCTTAAATCCAATGGCAAAGGCCTTGTTTTCGTCGTCGCACGCGAGGTACAGCAGGCGAGCACCCGATGCGGTGTGGCGCAGCACGTAGGCGTCCGAGTCGAGCTCGGGCACGGTCTCGCAGCGCTCGACGGCAAAACCGTGACAGATGGTACCGGGCACCAGCAGTGCGGTAGCAGCGGCGCGCGGGTCGGTTGAGGTGGTGGGCATATGCAGTCTCCTTTGACGCCCCAGCGGGGGCGAATCGAGTCGAATCCTCGAGAGTATACCCATATGGGGCCGCAGCTCTGCGGCGAACTGGCAACGATATTGGTGGACGGCTGTGCTGGGTTGACGGCGCATGCCGCGGGTAGCCGCTGCACCCCGCTAAAGTGAAATAACACCCCGTTTACCGAATCATTTAGGAAATATATGGACTCCTAAAAAGTTCTAATACAATATAAATCAACTATCTATAAACTGCTGATTCCTTGCAAAGGTATGGTTGATATGGTTGAAGCAAATAGCGTTATCCCCCTGTACAAACAGATTGTCCGTGCGCTTTCTGATTCGATCGCCAACGGCACGTACCGTCCGGGAGATAAGCTCCCGGCCGAGGCGGAGCTTATCGAGCAATTTGGCGTGAGCCGAATAACGGTTCGCTCCGCAATTAAAGAAATGGAAGATGCTGGGCTTGTTGAGAGAGCCCGCGGCAAGGGCACGTTCGTTTCGTCGGACACACAGATGTATGCCGCGGACGACCGTGAGAGCTTTACCCATTCGTGCCAACTTGCGGGAAAAAAGGCGTCTACCAGGGTTCTCGAAATGGGCTGGGACTTCCCAAGCCTGCGAGACGCGAAGTTCCTGGGCGTAGACGATACCCAAAAGGTATTGCGTAGTCGTCGTTTGCGCCTTGTGGATGGCAAGCCCACGATGCTGGAAACCAATAGCTATTCCGCTGCGCTTTCTTTTTTGGAGCACGAATCCCTCGATGATTCGCTGATGGCGGTACTCGATCGCCAGGGGATCAAGATGGGTCCCAACACGCGTACGCTCGAGGTCTGCTATGCGAGCGAGCTCGAGGCGGCATACCTTAACGTGGAGCTGGGCTCTTCGCTGCTTCTGTTTGTCGATAGACGTTATGCTCCAAGCGGCGAGCCGCTTTTCATCTCCCGTCAGGTGTACTGCACCGAGCGACTGAAGTTCTACTTGTAAATTAGAGATAGATTGGTCGGTTTACCGACCAATTGTTACCGTTCGCGGATTTGGAAAATAGACACACCACGTAGGGCAGATTGCTAATATACTTCGTTATGACAATATAGTACGTCCTATTGGTATTGGAGAACTATGAATAAGATATTGCTAGCGAGTCATGGTTATCTCGCCCAAGGCATGAAAAGCTCTCTGGAGATTCTGATGGGCACCAACGACCGAATCGAGTGCCTGTGCGCCTATGTCGATGACGATTCAAGGGACGTCGCGGCGTTGATTGATGCATGGATGGAGACGAGGGACCCTGCCGACTCTTGGTTTGTCGTGACTGACATCTTTGGCGGCTCTGTAAACAACGAATTCATTCAGAGACAGACCACCGGATCGTTTACGTTGATTACCGGAATGAACTTGCCGCTGCTGGTGGAAATGGTTACACAGCTGGATTCCCTGGATGCGGACAAGGCCAAAGCCGCGGTCGAGGGGTCGCGTCCGTTTATTCAGCTTTGCGAGGCGGCGGACATGCTTGCCGGCGCCGAGGAAGAAGAGTTCTAGTTAGTTCTGGTTCGAGCCCTAGCTAAGGGCCACGCCTGTCATTCCTTTATCACGTGCGGAGATGATAACGATGATTAAGCTTACGAGAGTTGATTACCGACTGATTCACGGCCAAGTTGCCATGTCCTGGACTCACGCTTTGGATGTAGATTGCATC
Organism: Collinsella sp.; assembly: GCA_048342875.1. Classification (GTDB taxonomy): domain Bacteria; phylum Actinomycetota; class Coriobacteriia; order Coriobacteriales; family Coriobacteriaceae; genus Collinsella. The sequence continues at coordinate 125,318 of DBGDEA010000004.1, forward strand.
CTGCTTGCCAGCGATGCTGTGGCAAAAGACGACATGAGGAAGGCGGCCTTGAGGCTCGCCCGCCCCAGCGGCGTTAAACTCGTCATCAAGGATGTTGGCGCTGCTATCGAGGCGCTCAACAGCGGCGTTACCGACAAGTATTCGCTGTTTATCATCACTGAGACGATTGAAGATGTCTATCGTCTCGCTAAGGGTTGCAAAGACATCAAAGAGATCAATCTGGGTGGAACCCGAAAGACCCCTGAGACCACGCTTCATCCGACCCCTGCAATCTTTGCGACCGAGAAAGATGCCGAGCATATCCAAGAGCTCCTGGGCGATGGCGTGGCCGTCGAAATCCGTCAGGTTCCCAATGACGCTAAGGTGTTTGCCAAGGACGTTTTTTAGCCGAAAACATGCTGGTGTTCGGTATTTATTGAGCCGATACTCTATGTCTATGCCCGCCGATCATTTGATCGGCGGGCTTTTTATTAAAGAAAAATCAAAAAAATCTGAAATAGTTCTTGCATAGTTAGTTATATAAAGTATTATAACGTCATGGGATGAATGAAGGGTTCATCCAAGTGAGTTAGGAGTAAGGGATGTTCAATTTCGATTGGCCTCGTTACGAGAAGGTTGTGAGCGATGCCCTCGCTCTCCGTCCTCAGATTGAGGCTGCCGTGGACAAGGTCTGCGAGCAGGGTTATTCCAACATCTTCTTCATCGGCTGCGGCGGCACCTGGGCCCACACGCTCCCGATGAAGTATTGGGTCGAGACCACCACGGCCGACGTCGACGTCCACTGCGAGATTGCCGCTGAGTTCCTCGCATGCCCGCCCAAGACCTTCAACAAGGACTCGGTCTGCGTCTTCTCCACCCGTACCGGCACCACCCCCGAGATCATCGAGGCCGCCAAGTTCTGCCAGGAGCAGGGTGCCCGCACGCTGATGTATGTCTCCAACGACAACACCCCGGCCACTGAGTACGCCGATTACAAGTTCTTCAGCTTCGCCGAGGACGACGTTCTGTGCGAGGCCATCTACACCTACCAGATCACGCTGGTCGCCCGCTTCCTCAAGAACGCCGGCGCCTTCCCCAAGTACGACACCTTCATGGAGGAGTTCGGCAACATCGCTCCGTACCTCATCAAGGCCAAGGACGCTCAGGACGAGCGCTGCGCCGCCATGGCCGAGGACTTCAAGGACACCGATTACCACATGGTGATTGGCTCCGGCATGCTCTGGGGTGAGGCCTACGACTACGCTATGTGCATTCTCGAGGAGATGCAGTGGATCAAGACCAAGTCTATCCACGCCGCCGAGTTCTTCCACGGCACCATCGAACTCTGCGAGGAGGGCACGAGCCTCATCATGCTCTACGGCGAGGACGACACCCGTAAGCTCATGGACCGCGTGGACAACTTCACTCACATGCTCGCCGACGAGAAGGGCGTCCATGTCCGCGTGAACAAGTTCGACACCGCCGAGGTCGAGCTGCCGTTCAGCGACCCCGAGTTCCGCAAGATCGTCTCCCCGATGGTCACCTACACCATCACCGAGCGTCTGAGCTGCCATCTCGAGCACGTCCGTAACCACCCGCTCACCACGCGTCGTTACTATCACCAGATGAACTACTAATCCTCTCAAATTGCTGCGGTTGTCTGCAGGCGAGCTGCGCAGAACGCCTCGCCTGCAGACCTGTTTCTGGGGTTGATCGAAATGGTTATCCAGTATCTTCTAGTTGCACTGGTCGCATTTATTGCGTCCATGGACGAGCAATTATTTGGCATTACGATGCTTGGTCGTCCGCTGTTTACGAGCCTGTTTGTCGGCTTGATCCTTGGCGATGTCCAGCAGGGCGTTATCGTCGGCGCTGCTTTGGAGTCCATGTTCATGGGCGCCATCATGGTCGGCGCGGCGGTTCCTCCCGAGGTCTATGCCTCCGGCGTGCTTGGCTGCGCGTTTGCCGTCATTACGGGTACGGGCACGGCAACTGCCGTCGCGCTCGCCCTTCCCGTCTCCGTCTTCCTTCAGGTGTGGCGCAACTTCTGCTACGCCGTTCCGGGTGCCTTTGCCTGCAAGAAGATTGAGACCGCTCTGGCAAATCGCGATCTTGCAAAGGCGAACCTGTACCATCTGACCGTCGTGCCGCTGTCGATTGGCATTCCGTCTGCACTGCTGGTGTTTTGCTCGCTGTTCTTTGGTGCCGACCTCATCAACAATGCGCTCAACGCGATTCCGCAGTTTGTGATGGACGGCCTCAACGTTGCATCCGGCGTCATGGTCTGCATCGGCTTCGCACTTCTTATTAGGACCATGGGCGATAACAAGCTGCTTCCTTGGCTGTTCTTGGGATTCATTATGGTCATCTACCTCAAGATGGACGTTATCGGCGTCGCCGCAGCTGCCATTTGCGTCGCACTGCTCCTGGCCTTCCGCGAGGGCTCGTCCGGTCCGCAGACGGTTGCTGCAGATGAAGAGGAGGACTTCTAATGGCTACCCAGAACACCGACCTCAAAGAGGCCAAGAAGGACGCGATTATGAGCCCCGATATGTATCGGAGCATGTTCCTTCGCCAGTTTACGAGCCAGTGCTCGCAGTCGTACGACAAGATGATGGCAATGGGCTTCATGTACACCATTCAGAAGCCCCTGCGAAAGATCTATCCCAACGACGACGATTACTATGCGGCGCTCGATCGCCATACCGAGTTCTTTAACATCACGCCTCATGTGCTTCCGTTTGTAGCCGGCCTAACGGTTTCGATGGAAGAGCAGGCGGCTGCCGATAAGAACTTCGACACGTCCTCGATTAACGCCATGAAGGTCGGCCTCATGGGACCGCTTTCCGGCATTGGCGATTCGTTCTACTGGGGTACGTTCCGCGTGGTCGCCGCCGGCATTGGTATTGGCATCGCTTCGACGGGCAACCCGCTCGGCCCCATCGTGTACGCGCTCATCTACTCCGTGATTAACTTTGCAACGCGTATCGTCGCAGCCCATCTGGGTTACGACCTGGGTACCAAGTTCCTGCAGCAGTCCGAAGAGAACAACCTTATGTCTCGCATGACGCATGCTGCCGGTGTCCTCGGAATGACCGTTATCGGCGCCATGATTGCGGCACAGGTCTCCCTGTCCACTGCTTTGACCTTTGACGTGGGTGGTTCGGAGATTGTCCTGCAGGATCTGTTCGATTCGATCTTCCCCGGCCTGCTGCCCTTGCTGGCAACCTTTGCCTGCGTCGCCCTGTACAAAAAGGGCGTCAAGACCATTTGGATCATCTTGGGCATCTTTGCAATCTGCATCATCGGAACGGGCTTGGGAGTGTTCGCGGCGGCGTAATGTTGACTGCTATGCTCGCGCGTTGGATAACTAACTGACCGTTTGAAAACGGGGCTCGGCGTAAGGCCGGCCCCGTTTTTTTGTTTGAGGGATTTTCCGACCGTCCAAAAATCCACGCTCGTCCATCACTCACGTATCTCTCGTCTCTCATTCGTCACTAATACGAGAGATAACTGAAAGACGAGAGATAAATACGAGAGATAACTGAGCAGCAAAGAGACAGGCAATCATGGTATTGTCTCAATACCAATTGTTCTACCAGCAATAATATGTATAAATGAAGCAAATGGTAGACATTCCATCTCTATCTATCTCTTATCGCTAAGCCGAGAGATAGAGAGATAGAGAAATAGATGAGAGATAATTTTGAGAGATAACTGAGAGACGAGGGAAATCTATCCGCGGATTTCCTTGATTCCCAGGGCAATGTCACCAAGGCTGGACTCCAAGTTGCGGGCACCTGCCCTCAGCAGTTTTATCCCAAGCTCTTTATCGACATGGTTGTCTATGCGGGGACCCGGAAAGGCACGGCGGAGTCGCTGAGGTTCATGGACCGCACAATCTGTGAGGGATAGTTGGACGAGATGATTTCGGATACTGTCGCGGCTGTCGCCAAAAACCTGCGCCGTACCTCGACCGTCCAAGGCATCTTGCGTTAGTGGACAAGGCGACCCAATAATCGACCCTCAATTGGCGCCCACTAAGGTAAAGCGGTTGTTGCTCAGTCGACGGTGATGCTGAAGACTCGGCTTACGCCGGCATGGCCCCGAACCCGTCCATCAAGAACAGCCTAAGAACCAGTTTGATGACATTTCCCGGTTTGACTTCAGCCGCGCCAAAGACGCTGCGCTCGGCGAGCTCGCTGCAGTATGCATAGATATCGCGGATAAGGTCCGCGCCCGAGAGCGTAAACATGTAGCCTGCGTCCGAAAGCGCATTGGGTGCGGCGGGCAACTTGGCCATACGACAAAAGGTCAACAGGTCGGGCGCCATAACATTCTGGTAGTCGAGGTGGCCGCTGGTATCCTGTGCGGCAAGCTCCAATTGGCGCACAAAATCCAGCGCCGCCGCTAACGCAAAGCTCGGCGTAGGCGCATTGACGTCCTGAGTGGTCGCCACAAGCCTGCCCGCCGCCTGCGTGACAAGCCAAGCGACCTCGCGCTGGCAACGCACGGCCTTGCGCGTAACCGGCTTGATGGACGAAGAAGAAACGCTTCCCTTAGGCGGATTCGAAACAGCCACAAGAACCTCCCATGAACGACCCGGTCCAACAAACCCGGATGAAACACGTGCTACATCAGTATACAGGGAAGTGGGGTAGCGGGGTACAAGCGCGCCAGCGGCAAACCGAGAGCATCAACGATGTGCCGATCGCGGAATGAGATCTCGCAATAATTGACTCTCGGCCATATTATTGAGGGGCATGACTCGCGTTCGTATGGTTGTAGGTGCTGGCGATGAACGACATTGACCTTACTGTTCCGTTGATGGATGGACCAAGCTATGACCACGCCTGCAGTCTCGTGCCTTCCGAATACGTTGAGGCATGGGAGTGGTTTCTGGGTGAGGAACAGCGCGGCGGCGTTTGGACCAGTCTTCCGCACCACACCAAGGAAGATAGCCCTCAGTATCAGTATCGTTTGAGAATTGGCTCGGACTTCTTTCCCTTAACGCGGGATTCAGGGATCTTCTGGCCGGGCCAGGATCGGGTGAAGCAAGATCCCAATAAGATCTTTGCGCTTTCGGTCCATAACTCTAAAAAGAGCTTCTACACCGATGTGCCTCCGCTCTATTTGGACGATGGCACGTGGGTCATTAAGTATTCGGTTCAAGCGCCAGGCGCCGTTGGTTCTCGAGACCAGAATTACAACCGTAAAATGCTCAACTGCATGGAATGTGGCGTTCCAGTCGGAGTCATATTTGCAACCGAGGTGGGCTATAAGGTGCTCGGCCTTGCGTTTGTTGAGCGGTTCGAGCCCGAAAACGGATGGTTTGTTCTGCACGGTCCTGTTCATAAAGGCGGACCGGACCCTCGTTTTGCGCCCGACATGAGTTATCTGAAGCACATACCCGTCGATATTGAGTTTGCCGGACAGGGTGTGACCGACGACGAAAAGGTCCGCTATGCGTTAAGGCGCGAGCGATTGGGGCAGCAATGGTTCCGCAAGCAGCTCGTTGCCGCCTATGATGGCCGTTGCGCGGTGTCGGACTGCGGCGTCAGCGAGGCTCTGGAGGCTGCACATATCGAGAATTACTCGGGACCCAAATCGCAGGTTGCCAGCAACGGTATTCTGCTTCGGCGCGATCTTCATTCCCTATTTGATGCTCACCTGATTTCGTTTGAGCCTGTTTGCGGCGAATATCGGCTGTGCGGATCGTACCTGCTGGATAAGACCGACTACGCTTCCTTTGCGGGTGCGACGCTAAGGCAGCCGAATGAGCGTCAGTGGCGACCCGATACGGTGTTTCTTGAGGCCCATCGCATTGAGTTCGATCGCTCGGAAAAGAAGCGTGAAAAGGCGGGGCTTCTGCCGTATTAGCGTATTTGGCTTTGGCATTCTTTGACGATCGTATTGTTTGATCGGATCGCGTGGCGATGCAATCTCGCGCACGCCCGCCGGTGCATGCTCTTCCTGATTTGTATAGCGAGAGGGGAGCGTGTATGAGCTGGCGAGGCGATATTGCGATGGGGAAGTACGGAAAACTGCCGTGTGCCCTTATAGACAACAATATGTTTCCGAGCGTAGAGGTTGATTGCGGGTCGTTTGTCGTCACCTGCCCTTGCTGCGGCTCGCAAATACCGTGTCTCGACATTCGGTTCATCGATGCGCGCGACAGACTCAGCGACGAAGTGAGAAAACAGACAGGCGTTCATATGCCGGTGTATCCGGAGAAATGCCCTGTTTGTGGCCTCGATATCGTGTATGACGCCGGCGACGAGGGATAGGTGATGCGGAGGAGCTGGCTGTGAAGGCTTCTCCGTCTCTACAAATAAATCCCCTCACCGAGTTGCTTGTGGAACTCGGCGTGATGGTCGCGTGCCCAGGTAAAGAGAGCCTGGTCAAAGTCGGTACGCGTGGCCGGGACGCCAAAGACGCCGGCAACTTCGACGCGTATAAACTCCAGTGCCGGCAGCTTGTTGATGGCAGTGAGGGCAAACGGGGACGAGGGCTCCTCGAACAGATAGCGGCTGCCTTGCAGCGCGTCGCAACTGGTGCATGTGTTGCCGAGCGACGGGGTTTTGGAGGCTCGCGCGCCTACGGGCTTGTAGCCGCAGCGCTTATGAAGGTAGTCGCGGATCTCGCCCGGTACGCAGCCAAGAGCGGGCACGATGGCGAGTGCGTTGGCGTTGGCCGTGTCGATGGCAATGTACCCGGCTTCGTTGGGCGCGTGCGCGATGGTGATGCTCTCGTCGTTATCGGTTCGATAGGGAATGCCGAAGGCCGCGACCGAGGTCTCTTTGTGACACTTCCAGCACTCGCGCTTGCCCAGTACTAGATATATATACGGCGCTGAGGGGTCGGATCGGTCAACACCGGGCAGCCACTCGGCAAAGGGCTCGGGGTTGACGCCGTTGGGTACATACCAGATCTTCTTGGTCCGGTCCCATTTGGCGCCCAGCGCCTTGGCTTCTTCTTTGTGCGAAAAGGGGACATCGAGCTCGGTGCGCATGGCGGCTCCTTGGTGCTGCAGGTGCAAGTGGCTCAAGGATACCGCAGGGCGCAGACATCGCGGCGTTTTGCGGAGAACTTGCGGTGCGGACTGATTGGTTATGCCGATGGATAGATCGGCAAGCAGATGGTCGGCTTTTGGCTAGTTGGGCGGTTGGAGCTGTCAGCTGATTTGGCGACATAAAACAAAACAGCCCAGATGACATAGCCTCTGAGCTGCGAACATTTGGTGGGCGTTAGAAGATTTGAACTTCTGACCTCTTCCGTGTCAGGGAAGCGCTCTCCCCCTGAGCTAAACGCCCGATCAAGGGTGCGCAAGCGCGCAAGGGATAATATAACGGAGCCTGAACTCGGTGGCAAGAACATTTTTAAAAATCGCTTACATTGTGGAATTCGGGGGCTTTGTCGTATCCATTTCAAAAGAGTCTGCTGCCGCGATTTGGCTGTCGCATAATGCAAGGCCATTGCGGTATCGAGCTATGGAAAGACGCCTGCGGAATTGTCCTACCGATAAGCGGACAAGCCTCCAGCTGGTGACTTCGCCGTGGTAAGGTAAGCCGAATTGCTTCCAGACTGTTTCGGGGGAGTGGAATGAGCAAAGAGTGTGTCGAGCGGGTCGAAGGCGCAGGGGCTTCGGTGCCGATGACCGATATATCGAACATTGATGTGCCCGAGGGCACCGACGAGCTCAGCCGCAGCACCCGCCGCGCCTGGCGCGAGCGCCTGAACAGCGCTTCGACGCGCAAGTTGATCACAGGCGTCTTGGCTACGCTGGTGGGTGGTTCGTTTTGGGGCTTCTCGGGCACCAGCGCGAGTTTTCTGTTCGATACCTATCACGTCGACACCTTGTGGCTTATGAGCGTGCGCCAGATTCTCGCCGGTCTACTCTTTATGACCGTGGTTGTTACGCGCGACCGCGAGCGCCTGGTCAAGCTTTGGACGACGCCCGCCGATCGCAAGCAGCTGCTGCTCTTTACCGCCTTTGGCCTGCTGTTCAACCAGTTTTGCTATCTTTCGGCCGTGCGCCTGACGAACGCCGGAACCGCGACGGTGCTCCAGTGCCTGCAGCTCGTTATCATCATGGGCTACACCTGCGTGATCGATCGCCGCATGCCGCGTACTCGCGAAGTCATCGGCATTGGCCTGGCTCTGGGTGGAACCTTTTTAATCGCCACCGGCGGCGACCCCACCAGCCTGAATATTTCGCCGCTTGGCCTGGCAGCAGGTCTTATGTGTGCGGTCAGCGCCGCGTGCATGGCGGTGATTCCCGCCAAGATCCTGCCCGAATACGGCAGCCCCATCGTCACGGGTTCGGCAATGCTCACGGCGGGCGTGGTCTCGTGCGTCTTCGTGCAGCCCTGGGCGCATATGCCGGCGCTCGACGCTGCCGGCATCGAGGCGCTCGCGGTGTTCGTGGTTATCGGCTCGTTTTTTGCTTACATGCTCTATATGCAGGGCGTTAAGGACATCGGCTCGGTGCGTGCGAGCCTCATCGGAACTGTGGAGCCGGTTTCGGCGACCATCACCAGCGCCGTTATGCTGGGCACGGTGTTTTTGCCGACCGACCTTATCGGCTTTTCCATGATCATCGTGATGATGTTCCTTACGGTGTAGTTGACGCCGCCGCCAAGACAGAAAAGGTGTTGTGCCGCATTTTCGCCAATTGATGTCCGTGTCTGGAGTTTAGCTGTCGATGCTCAAAATGCCATAAACTAGTAACGTTATGGACTTTTTCATTGCGACTCAATTGCGAGGATTTCTTTATGGCTGGTAATCACTTTAAGGGCAGCGATAGCGGCCGTCCTGCAGTTCCGCCGCGTCCGAACGGGGCTGGTAAGGCCGGCACGCCGGGCGACGCTGGACAGGGCGGCTCCGGTAAGCGCGTGTCCCCGGGCGAGACAGCGATGTTTACCGCTCTGTACGAGCAGTCTCAAAAGGCAAAAAAGACCGGCCGTGCAAGAGGGAATGTCTTTGCGGGCGGTGCAACCTCCGCGTCTCAGCGACACGGGGCTCCTTCGGTGCCTGCGAACAACGCAGGTGCCGCCAACGCCGCGAATGCTGCCGGCAACGTTAATGCCGGCAAGGCCGCCAACAATACTCCCTCTGCCGGTGGCGCGGGGCTTACGGGTAACCTTGGCACGATTTACACCGGCGCCTCCGAGACTGGCACGTTCGCCCGCCTGGATGATAGCGGTGCCGAGTTTGCGGGCTCGGGTTCCAAGGAAGATTATTACGATTTTGGCTTGAACTACGGTAGCGATGCTTCGTCGAGTTCGACCTCTGACGGCCTGGTCCGTCATCGCCATCGCAAGGGCGAGCGCAAAAAGCGTCACACCGGCGCCATTATTGCCGCTGTAGTCGCGGTGCTTCTCGTTGCGCTTGGCGCAAGCGGCTTTATGCTGCTTAACTCGGCAAAGACCGTAAAGGGCGAAGCGAAGGAGGCTGTCGAGATCGTCGGTGGCCTTAAGGACAAGGTCACGTCGGGCGATTTTTCGACGCTGCCCGACGACGCGAAGAAGATCGATGAGCTCTGCAACAGCATGAAGGCGGAGACCTCGAGCCCGCTGTGGACGGCGGCTTCGTTTATCCCGGTGTATGGCAGTGACATCAACGCAGCCCGCACCATGATTGATGCCCTGTCCGATGTCTCGAGCAATGCGCTGGTTCCCATGGCCGATAACCTTTCGCAGGCTACGCCCGGCAAACTGTTCCAGGACGGCATGATTAACGTGTCCGCGCTGCAGGCGGTCGCCGATTCGCTTTCCAGCAGCTCGAAGGTGTTCAAGAGCGCCAACGAGAAGATCCAGGGCATTGGCGATACTCATATTTCTCAGGTGACCGAGCTGGTCGATAAGGCCAAGGACGGCTTTGCCACCCTCAACGGTGCGGTTGACGCGGCGGAGAAGGTCGCCCCCATCCTTCCCCAGATGCTCGGCGCCAACGGCCAGACGCGCAACTACCTTATGTACGCCATGAACAACGTCGAGATTCGTGCTTGCGGCGGCTTTGGCGGTTCGCAGGGCCTGATTTCGGTCACCGACGGCCAGATGTCGATTGGCGAGTTTGTTCCCCGCATTGGACTCAGCGAGGATGAGGCAGTCGAGAGCGTCGACGAAGAGGATGAGGCGCTGTTCGGCAACCACAGTAACCTGTACAACTCGGGCAATACCTATTCGCCTGATTGGCCCCGCAACTCGCAGCGTGTCGCCGCGCTGTGGAAGTCCCAGTATGGACAGGACGTTGATGGCGTCATCGGTATCGACCCGGTGTTCCTGCAGTATCTGTTGGGCCTGGTCGGTAATGTCTCGCTGCCCGACGGAACGGTTGTCGACGGCACCAACGCCGCAAAGGTCCTCATGCACGATGTGTACTGGAACTATCCGGTCGAGGAGTCGGACGGCATCTTTGCATCCGTCGCCAGCGCTGCCTTCGACAAGATCCTTGGCGGTATCGGCGATGTCGATGTTACGAAGCTTGTCAGCGCCGTTGAGCGCGGTGCCGAAGAGGGCCGTCTGATCGCGTGGATGAGAAACGATGATGAGCAGAATGCCATCAAAGAGACGGGCATTGACGCTTCGCTGCCCGATCCGGATGACCCGAGTGCCGATCCTGTTGCCGGCGTTTACTTTAACAACCTGAGCTTCTCCAAGCTCGACTGGTACCTGAACGCCGATACGCAGATTGGCCAGGGCATCAAGAACGGTGACGGCACGTGCTCCCATCGCATCACCGTTACCCTGACGAACATCATGACGCAGGAGGAGGCTGGCAGGCTGCCCGACTACGTTGCGGCGAGCGCACCCGATGCCGCGCGTGACGACGAGCGTCTGAATGTCTCGTTGTTTGCCCCGACGGGCGGCAACATTACTGATCTGACCGTCGAGGGCACCCAGTTTGGTCTTGGTGCCGCCACGTGGCATGGAATCCCCTTCTATTCGGGCACCGTTGACCTGCATGCTGGCGAGACGACGACGATCGCGTATACGCTGACCACGTCGGCCGAGGCGGGGGACAAGCCGCTTACGCTGCGTCAGACTCCTACATGCCAGGCGGCTCGCGACAGCGCGTCGGCATAGGGTTTTTCTGGTAGCGCAGATAATCGAGTACCATTTTGGGGCGGACAGGTAATCTGTTCGCCCCTATTTTGTAAGGAGAGCGCATGAAGTACTTTGGCACCGACGGCTTTCGCGGTGAGGCCAACGTTGGGCTGACGGTAGAGCACGCTTATAAGATTGGCCGTTTTGTGGGCTGGTATTACGGCGCCAACCGCAGTGCTAAGGCGCGCGTCATCGTGGGCAAGGACACACGTCGCTCGAGTTATATGTTCGAGGCGGCGCTGGTGAGCGGTCTGGTCGCGAGCGGTGCGGACGCCTATATGCTGCACGTGATCCCCACGCCGGGCGTAGCGCATCAGACCGTGGAGGGCTGCTTCGATTGCGGCATCATGATCAGCGCGAGCCACAACCCGTTTTGCGATAACGGCATTAAGCTCGTTAACAGCGACGGCTTTAAGATGGACGAGGACGTGCTGGAGCTCATCGAGGACTACATCGATGGCAAGAGCGAAGTTCCGCTGGCCACGGGCAACCACATCGGTGCTACGGTGGACTACATGCAGGGCCGCAACCGCTACATTGCTTCGCTCATTGCAAGTGCGAACTTTTCGCTGCAGGGCGTCAAGATCGGTATCGACTGCGCCAACGGCTCGGCTTCTTCGGTGGCCAAGCCGGTGTTTGACGCGCTCGGTGCCGACGTGCGCGTGATCAACGCCGCGCCCGATGGCTTTAACATCAACGTCGACTGCGGCTCCACGCATATGGAGCGCCTGCAGCGCCATGTGGTGGAGCAGGGCCTGGACGTGGGTTTTGCCTACGATGGCGATGCCGACCGCTGCCTGGCCGTGGATGAGCGCGGTCGCGTGGTAGACGGCGACCAGATCCTGTACGTGTGCGGCGTGTATCTGAACAAGCACGGTCGCCTTTCGGGCGGTACCGTGGTGCCGACGATTGCCAGCAACTTTGGCCTGGTCAAGTCGCTGGAGCTTGCCGGTCTGAGCGCCGTGACCAGTGGCGTGGGCGACCGTCACGTGTATGCCAAGATGCGCGAGGGCGGTTACAGCTTGGGCGGCGAGCAAACGGGTCATACGATCTTTGGCGATATCGAGCGCACGGGCGACGGCATTATGACCTCGCTGCGCGTGATGGAAGTGATTCGCGCCGAGCGCGAGACACTCTCGCAGCTCACGGCTCCGTGCAAGCTGCTGCCGCAAGCGCAGGTTGCCGTGCGCGTGGCCGACAAGGACGTCGCGCTCGAGAACACGGGCGTGCAGAATGCGATCGCCGAGGCCGAGGCCGCGCTGGCGGGCGAGGGCCGCGTGCTCGTGCGCAAGAGCGGAACCGAGTCGGTTATCCGCGTGCTGGCCGAAGCCCCCGACCAAGCCGCCGCCGACGCCGCCATGAAGCGCATCGCCAACGCGCTGGAAGCCCTGTAGGGGCCTTCGGGGCTGTTTAGCAGGGGGTCACTAATAGGTTGTGGCCAAAAAGTGGCAAATATGAGTACCGTCACTAATTTGGTAGCAGCAATTTCTGCCTCCAAAGGGCATCTTAGCGTCTCCCAAATAGCCTGTAGGCCAACGATTTTCTACATGTGTCCAATAAATAGGCCCTCAAATGAGACCAATTCCCATTTGAGGGCCTATTTTTACCTGAAATAAATGCAATAAAATCGGCAACAGTACTCATATTTGCCCTTTTTTGGCCACGACTCCTCAACGACTAGGTGCAAGGGGGGGCGCCGCAGGATCAATCCCGCGGCGCTCCTTTGCGTTGGCGTGTTGCCTAAGCTTTACAGCTGGTACAGTGTGGTGAACTTGTCCTGCAGGTAGCTGCAGTAGTAGCGGGCGTCAAAGTCCATGCCGCAGGCGCCCTTGATGAGCTCCGGCGCGTCCTTGGCGCGACCCCACTGCCAAATGTGCTCGCCCAGCCAGGCACGGACGGGCGCCAGATCGCCGCTCGCGCAGGCACCGGTAAGGTCGACACCGTCGCGGCACATGGCCGGCACGAACATGGCGTCGTAGGCGCTGCCCAGCGCATAGGTGGGGAAGTAACCAAATGAACCGCCGCTCCAATGCGTATCCTGCAGGCAGCCGCGCGTGTCGTCGGGAACGGGAATGCCCAGGTACTCGTTCATAAAGCGAGTCCAAAGCGCGGGGATGTCCTTGGCCGTGGCCTCGCCGGCAAACAGTATGCGCTCGATCTGGTAGCGCACCATAATATGCAGCGGGTAGGTGAGCTCGTCAGCCTCGGTGCGGATCAGCGACGGCTGCGCGATGTTCACGGCGCGGTAGAGCGTGTCCTCGTCGACGTCGCCGTAGACCTCGGGCGCGTGGCGGCGCAGCACCTCGAGCAGCGGTCCCATAAAGGCACGGCTGCGGCCCACGGTGTTCTCAAAGAAGCGGCTCTGGCTCTCGTGGATGCCCATGGAGGTGCCGCCCTCAAGACAGGTGCGCGCATAGGCGGGATTGACGCCCAGCTCGTACATGGTGTGTCCCGCCTCGTGGATGATGCTGTAGACATTGGAGATGCAGTCGTCCTCGTAGACGTGCGTGGCGATGCGCGCGTCGCCCACCGAGAAGCCCTCGCTAAACGGATGCTCGGTAAAGGCAAGCGTGGTGTCGTCCAGGTCCAGGCCGACGAGCCTCATCAGGTCGAAGCTCATGGCGCGCTGGGCAGCCTTGGGTACGTGGGCGTGCAAAAAGTCGGCATCGGGCTGCTGGCCGCGCTCGCCGATGGCGCGCACGAGCGGCACGACCGTGGCCTTGACCTCGTCACAAAACGCGTCGAAGCTCTTGACAGAAAGGCCGCGCTCGTACTGGTCGAGCCAAACATCGTATGGGTCGCGCTTAGGGTCCATGAGCTCGGCCTGATGCTTAAGTTGGGCGACGATTCTATCCACATAGGGCTCAAAGCTCGCCCAGTCATTGGCCGTCTTGGCCTTGTGCCACACGGCGTCGGCCTCGCAGGTGAGCCTGGTCCAGGCCTCGGCCTCCTCGGTGGGGATGACGCTTGCCTCGCGCTGGTCGCGGCCGAGCACGCGGATCTCGTCGAGCAGCTGCGGGTCGTCTACGTGTCCGCCTGCAACCGTCTCGCGCGCTAACGAGCGTACGAGCTCAACGGACTTCTCGCTGGTCAGTAGCTTGTGATGCTCGCCGGCAAGGGTTCCCATGGCGTCGGCGCGCGCTGCGGCGCCGTTGGCGGGGGCAATGGTCGCGCCGTCAAACTCGGCAATCTTGAGCAGGTACTCGCGAGTCCACAGCTTGCCCTCGAGCTTGCGGAATTTTTTGACGGCCTTATCGACCTTCATGCCTTTGGGCGTCTTGTCCGCTGCGGACTTGGCCACCTTATCCTTGTTCTTTCCCATACCATATCCTTGATCTCGCAGGTCGCCCGTCGCACGCGGCGGCGCGGCCAGTTTGCACAGCTACCTGCCTTGTACCCAGCGCGAACAAAACGGAACGCGGCGATGCGCTCGCGAAATGTGTTATCCTATAGCCCAATGCGTTGACGGAGAGGGTTTTGCCCGCCGCGTCGCCGGCAAGAGAGGGAAGGTCATGGGCTGCAAGCCTTCCTGCGGTGGCAAGGGCCAAGCGTTCACTCCCGAGCAGCAACCTCAACGGGCGCGCGGCCAGCGGCGGCGAAGCCCCAGTAGGGAAGCCGTGAGCCTCGCGACAAGGGGCGCAGAGTGGGCACGGCGGGCCAGACATCCGCCGGGTCAAACAAGGTGGTACCGCGGAATTCAACCGTCCTTGGGCAATGTACATGCCCGAGGGCGGTTTTTTTGTTACCGAACCGGGCCGCGCATCCGCAACATCGGGCGGCGTCAGCCGTCCCGGAGCGCGGATGTGCGAGAGACGAAAGGGAAGACATGAGTCTGATTGATGATCTGGTCAAACTCGAGGAAGAGGCCAAGGAGCTCGTCACTAGCGCTGACGACGCCGCCAAGCTCGAGGCCGCGCGCGTTGAGCTGCTCGGCCGCAAGGGCCGTATCACCGGCCTGATGCGCATGATGGGCAAGCTCGCTCCCGAGGATCGTCCCATGATGGGCAAACGCGCCAACGAGATGCGCCAGCTGATCGAGGGCATGCTCGACGAGCGCACCACCGAGATGAAGGCCGCCGCCCTCAAGCACGCACTCGAGCACGAGGCCGTCGACATCACGCTGCCGGGCATCCGTCCGCAGATCGGTCACCAGCACCTGATCAAGCAGATCATCGAGGAGGCCGAGGACATCTTCTGCGGCATCGGCTACACCGTCGAGTCCGGTCCCATGGTCGATACCTCCTACTACAACTTCACCGCGCTCAACGCGCCCATGGATCACCCGAGTCGCTCGGCTCGCGACACGTTCTATGTGGTCGACAACAACCCCGGCAGCGTCGCGCACCCCGAGGCTCACGCTCACGGCGAGTCCGACGTGCTGCTGCGCACCCAGACCTCGGGCGTGCAGATCCACACCATGGAGTCGCAGAAGCCGCCCATCTACATGATCTGCCCGGGCACCGTCTACCGTCCCGACACGGCCGACGCCTGCCACCTGCCGCAGTTCAACCAGATCGAGGGCCTGGTCGTCGACGAGGGTATCACCTTTGGCGATCTTAAGGGCACGCTCGACTACTTTGTTAAGTGCATGTTTGGCGAGGATCGCAAGACGCGCTATCGCCCGCACTTCTTCCCCTTCACCGAGCCTTCCTGCGAGGTGGACGTGAGCTGCCACGTGTGCGGCGGCAAGGGCTGCAACTTCTGCAAGCACAGCGGCTGGATCGAGATCCTGGGCTGCGGCATGGTCGACCCCAACGTCCTGATCAACTGCGGCATCGACCCCGAGAAGTACACCGGCTTCGCCTTTGGTATTGGCGCCGAGCGCGTCGCGGCACTGCGCTACGACCTGCCCGACCTGCGCACGTTGATGACTGGTGACATGAGGTTCTTGAACCAGTTCTAGAACGCTTTCTTCTTAGTTGCAGTTTCCGGCCCAAAGCCGCATTTATGAAAGGAGACCAGTTAGATGCGCGTTTCTTACGACTGGCTCAAGACCATGATCGATATTCCGGAGGATCCCAAGAACCTTTCGGACGAATATATCCGTACCGGCACCGAGGTCGAGGCGATCGACACCGTGGGCGAGTCCTTCGACCACGTGGTGACCGCCAAGGTGCTCACCAAGATCCCGCACCCCGATAGCGACCACATGTATGTGTGCTCGGTCGACGTGGGCGACAAGAACCTCGACCCCGACGGCAATCCCGTTCCGCTGCAGATCGTCTGCGGCGCGCAGAACTTCGAGGCCGGCGACCACATCGTCACGGCAATGATCGGCGCCGTGCTTCCCGGCGACGTCAAGATCAAGAAGAGCAAGCTTCGCGGCGTTGTGTCCATGGGCATGAACTGCTCCGCGCGTGAGCTCGGCCTGGGTGGCGACCACTCCGGCATCATGATCCTGCCCGAGGATACGCCCTGCGGCATGCCGTTTGCCGAGTACGTGGGCTCGAGCGACACCGTGCTCGACTGCGAGATTACGCCCAACCGCCCCGATTGCCTGTCCATGATCGGCATGGCCCGCGAGACCGGTGCCATCTTCGACCGCGATTTCCACGTTGAGCTGCCCGCCATCAAGGCCGAGACCGGCCGCGTGACCGACGACGAGCTTTCCGTCGAGATTGCCGACGAGGGCCTGTGCGACCGCTACGTTGCCCGCATCGTGCGCAACGTCAAGGTCGGCCCGTCGCCCGACTGGATGGTCAAGCGCCTTAACGCCTTGGGCGTGCGCCCGCACAACAACATTGTTGACATCACCAACTATGTGATGATGCTCACCGGTCAGCCGCTGCACGCCTTTGACCTCGACACCTTTGCCGAGCGCGATGGCCATCGCCGCGTGGTGGTTCGCGCCTCCCAACAGGACGAGAAGTTTACGACCCTCGACGGCGAGGAGCGCGTGCTCGACGCCGGCATGGGCCTCATCACCGACGGCGAGCGTCCCGTGGCGCTGGCCGGCGTTATGGGCGGCATGGATTCCGAGATCGAGGACGATACCGTTGACGTGATGGTCGAGAGCGCCTGCTTCAACGCCGGCCGCACCTCGCACACCAGCCGCGACCTGTCGCTGATCTCTGACGCCTCCATTCGCTTTGAGCGCCAGGTCGACGAGACCGGCTGCGTGGATGTCGCCAACGTCACGTGCGCGCTCATCGAGGAGATCGCCGGCGGCGAGGTTGCTCCCGGCTATGTCGACGTTTTCCCCGCGCCCAAGACCATCGACAGCATTAAGCTGCGCCTGGCCCGCGTGCACGCCATCTGCGGTGCCAACATCGAGCCCGACTTTATCGAGCGCTCGCTCACCCGCCTGGGCTGCACCGTCGAGCGCGACGGCGAGGACTTTATGGTCACGCCGCCGAGCTTCCGTCCCGACCTGTCGCGTGAGATCGACCTGATCGAGGAGGTCCTGCGCCTGTGGGGCATGGGTCGCGTCACGGCGACCATTCCGGCTGCCAAGAACCACATCGGCGGTCTGACGCGCGAGCAGAAGCTTACCCGCAAGGTTGGCGAGATCCTGCGCGCCTGTGGCCTCAACGAGACCACGACCTTTGGCTTTGCCGCCCCGGGCGACCTGGAGAAGATTGGCATGTCCACCGAGGGCCGCGGCTGCCCCGTGGTTCTCATGAACCCGCTGGTAGCCGAGCAGACCGAGATGCGTCGTTCGCTGCTGCCGGGCCTGCTGCAGTCCGTGGCCTACAACGAGGCGCACGGTACGCCCAACGTACACCTGTACGAGGTCGGCAGCCTGTTCCACGGTCGCGAGAATGCCAGCCTGCCCAAGGAGACCAAGTCCGTGGCGGGTGTGCTCTCGGGCCAGTGGAGCGAGCAGTCCTGGAACATGAAGTACCGCAAGCTGCGCTTCTTCTTTGGCAAGGGCATCGTCGAGGAGTTGCTCGCCCAGCTGCGCATCGAGAAGGTTCGCTTCCGTCCCGTCGAGGGCGAGGGCTATGCCTTCCTGCAGCCGGGTCGTGCTGCCGAGGTGCTCTCGGGCGGTACCGTGCTGGGCTGGGTTGGCGAGATTCACCCCGAGGCGCGCGAGGCTATGGGCATTGACGAGGTCGTCGTTGCCTTTGAGCTCGACCTGGACAAGCTGATCAAGGGCGCCCGCAACCAGGAGAACTACCGCGAGTTCTCGCAGTATCCGGCTGTTGAGCACGACCTTGCTATCGTGGTCGACAACGCTGTGACCTGCGAGGATCTTGAGCGCCGTATTGCCAGCGCCGGCGGCAAGCTGCTCGAGGGCGTGCGCCTGTTCGACGTCTACCGCGATCCCATCCGCATCGGAGCGGGCAAGAAGTCCATGGCCTTTGCGCTTACGTATCGCTCCGACGACCACACGCTTACCAGCGAAGAGGTCGAAAAGGCGCACCAGAAGATCGTTACCAAGGTGTGCAAGGGCGTAAACGGCGAGGTCCGCGGCTAGGTCCAGCGCCGGGGTATGGGTCAGCGGTGGCTGCTGCCGAATCCTACGTGACTGTTATGCCCGGTATAAGGCGCTGCTGAGCCTGCATATATGACACGCGCATTACATAACGGCGTGCTGCTTTGTCGGCAGTGCGCCGTTTTGCTATGATAGCCCGTGGCGTGTTACGAATCTGACATTACGTAACACTGGAAAGGTGATTCAAGCGGCGTTGCAATTCCGTGCGCCGATAACCGGGAGGCGTACATGCACATTCCAGATAATTATCTGTCCCCGCAGACCGATGCCGTCATGGCGGTGGCGATGGTGCCCGTCTGGGTTCACTGTATCAAGAAGGTGCGCGCCACGCTCGATCGCGAGCACATGGCTTTCCTGGGCATCTGCGCCGCATTTTCCTTCTTGCTTATGATGTTCAACGTGCCGCTGCCCGGCGGCACCACGGGTCATGCCGTCGGCGGTGCCCTCATCGCGCTGCTGCTGGGCCCGGAGGCCGCGGCCATTGCTGTCTCGGTCGCGCTGGCGCTGCAGGCGCTGCTGTTTGGCGACGGCGGCATCCTGTCCTTTGGCGCTAACTGCTTTAACATGGCCTTCGTGCTGCCGTTTGCCGCAGCCATCGTGTTCCGTGCGCTTAACAGCCGTTTGCACGACAAGAGCTGGGGCACCTCGGTTTCGGCCATCGTAAGCGGCTGGGTCGGCCTGTGCCTGGCGGCCCTGTGCGCAGCAATCGAGTTTGGTATTCAGCCGATGCTTTTCACGAATGCTTCGGGCGCTCCGCTGTACTGCCCCTTTCCGCTGTCTATTGCTATCCCTGCCATGTTGATCCCGCATATGCTGGTCGCCGGTGTCGTCGAGGGCGTGGCGACGGCCGCAATCTACGGTTTCATTAAGAAGACGGCGCCGAGCGTTATCGTCGGGCCCGAGGCTTCCGACGGCCTGCTGGAGTCCGAGGGCGCAACCGCCAAGAAGACCTCGCTGGTCCCCACGCTCATCCTGGTCGCTGTGCTCGTGGTGGCTACGCCGCTGGGTTTGCTTGCTACCGGTGACGCCTGGGGTGAGTGGGACGCCGAGGGCGCTGCAACTGCCGTCCAGGAGGCTGGCGACGACAGCCTGCAGGCTTCGGTCGGCCTCGATGCCCCGACCTTTGCCGACGCTCTGCCTACGGGTGATTACCTGCAGGCCTATTCCGAGGAACAGGGTCTTGGCTTTGCCGGTCAGGCTGCCATGTATATCCTGTCCGGCGTGATTGGCGTGGCGGTGCTCACCATCGCATTCCGTCTGATTTCGCTGACGGTTAAGGAAAGCGGAACGCATGGCGACGGTCGAACTGCCTAGCTGGCTTGCGGTCGAGCAGCGGTATGAGCCCGCGGGAGCTCGGCATCGCGTGATGCAAAAGAATGTCCTGCACCTGGCGAGCCTGCTTGAGCGGGTTCGCCTGGGTGGAGGCGCGCACAAGGGCGGGTCGATAATCGACCGCGCCCTTTCTTCCGTTTCGGCGCCGGTGCGTTTGGTGGGGATGTTCGTTTGCGTCCTGTGTGTGTGTCTGACGCAGAGCCCGCTGCACCTCATGTTGATGGCGGCTATCGCGCTGGTGCTCGTTGCCGTGCGCCCCGTACGCGGGCTGCGGGCAACCTTTGTGCCGGCGTTGGCTGCCGCGGGGTTTGCGGTGGTTCTGGCACTGCCTGCCCTGCTGCTGGGCGCGTCTGCCACGAGCGCCATGCTCAAGATTGCGCTCAAGACCTTCATTAATGTGTCGCTGGTGCTGGGCGTTTCGTGGAC
This sequence comes from Collinsella sp., assembly GCA_048342875.1. GTDB lineage: Bacteria > Actinomycetota > Coriobacteriia > Coriobacteriales > Coriobacteriaceae > Collinsella. The sequence goes on from DBGDEA010000004.1 coordinate 145,601, forward strand.
CCTCACGTGGAGCCGCATGTCGGCGGCGCTCAAGATGCTTCATCTGCCCGACGAAGTTATCTTTACGTTTGATATGGCGCTCAAGCACATTGAGGTGCTGGGTCGCACGGCGCACAATCTGTGCGAATCGGTCATGCTGCGCAGCGTTGGCCGTGCGCCTGAGGGATTTTCGCGTACCGATTCGATCGCGGGTATCATGGGCATGACCTTTATCAAGGCGATGGAATGCAGTCGCGCAATGGACGAGGCTATGCTTTGCCGCGGCTTTGCCGGTGCGTATCCGGCGCCCGCGCGCGTCGGGTTTGGCTGGCGCGATGCGGTCTATGCGGCCGGTGTGGCGCTGCTGGCGGTGTTGTGCGCCGTGCTGTAGGCGCTGCTGGTTCCGGCTGGGGATGCAAATAGGGAAGGGCGACGTTTTGACGATCGATATGAATAGTGCGGCGGGCACGAACGGTGTGGGCGGCGCCGAGGGCGCGCCGCTCATCGAGCTGCGCGACGTGGTGTTCTCCTATGCGGGGCATACGGTTGTCGATGGTGTGTCGCTGCAGGTCGACCGTGGTGAACTCGTTGCCCTGCTCGGTCCCAACGGCTGCGGTAAGACGACGATTATGCGCCTTATCAACGGCCTTGAACTCGCGGACGCAGGGGCATACCTGTTTGACGGGCACATGATCGATGCGGCGTTTCTAAAGGATTCCGCGGCCGCTCAGCGTTTTCATCAGCGCGTAGGCTTTGTGTTTCAAAATGCCGATGCTCAGCTGTTCTGCGCTACGGTGGGCGAGGAAGTTGCTTTTGGTCCCGCGCAGATGGGGCTGCCGGCAGACGAGTTCGAGCGCCGCGTGCGCGATGCCATGGGGCTGTTCCAGGTTGCCGACCTTGCCGACGCCTCTCCCTATCAGCTCTCGGGCGGGCAAAAGAAGCGCGTTGCGCTGGCTGCGGTGGTGTCGATGAACCCGGATATCTTGGTCCTCGACGAGCCTACCAATGGACTCGACGAGGATTCATGCGACATCGTGGTCAACTTCTTGCTGGCCTACGTCGCGGCGGGTAAGACGGTCTTGATGAGCACACATCACCAGGATTTGGTGCGACGCCTGGGTGCCCGCGCCATCTATATCGATCGATATCATCACGTGGTCGAGGCACCTTCGCCGTCGTATGGAACTGAAAGCGGTGCGACGGACTAGTTGCTGCGTAGAGCGTGCGTAGCCGCCCGCGTGGCTTTGCCGAGATGGTATAGTTATCCAGGTTTTTATGGGGGTGGCTATGCCAAGCTGGAACATTCATATCGCTCAGACGGAGCGTTTGCTGGAGCGCACCGGTGCGCTTGCCAGGAGCGTGCGCGACCGCAATGCCTTTTTGTTTGGCTGCGTGGTTCCGGATATTTTCGTGGGCTATATGGTTCCTGGCATCGCCGATCCCATCCCGTACCGCATTACGCATTTTGCCAAGCCCGAGCCTATCCCTAAGCCGCGTGAGCACGAGTTCTGGGATACCTATGTGGCGCCGCTGCTTAACGGCGCACCCGCGGGCGAACCCGCCGAGGCTACCTCGATTGTCGAGGAGCGCGAGCGACTGAATCGCGTGCACTATCCCCATCGCTACAGGGACTCCGAGCCGGTTGTCGGTCCCGGTGCCAGCGAGCTTTCGCTCGCGCCCGAGGACGTGGCGCAGTCGCTGCTCGATCTGACGCTGGGTGTCTGGTCGCATCTGGTGGCCGATACCGTATGGAATACGCGCGTGAATCAGTACCTGGAGGCGCACGGCGGCAAGCCGTGCGAGGAATTCCGCATTAAAAAGCAAGGCGACTTTGACTGGTTTGGCAAGACGCTCGGCATCGTTTCTATCCCGCGCGCGACCGATCGCCTGTATACTGCGGCGACGCGTTTTGGGCAGTATCCCATCCATAAGGAGTATGTGCTCAAGACCATCGGCGTTATGCACGAGATCGTGCGCGAAAACCCCGGCGAGCCCGACCATCCGCCATACCGCCTGCTGACCGAGAAATTCTTCGACGCAACGTTTACCGAGGTCATCGAGCTGACCGAGGCGGGCTTTGCGGCTCGCGTTGCCGCTTCTGACGTCCCCGCAGTCCCCCTGATCGCTAGCTGCTAGCCGGCCGGCTTGACGGTGAACAGTTCATCCCAATTGACCAACGGCTCCCGTCGCAGGCGTCTTCGGTGGTGCGCTCGGCATCGGAGAGGCTTGCGACTGAACGCAAATCGATGAGGCGGCATATGAAGAAGGTCTTAAAAAAGCCCGGAAGGCAATGCCTTCCGGGCCCTTTGCAATGCAAATCTGCTTGCAAGTACGATTTAGCGCACCTGAGCGACGTATGCGACGTTGGTCGAGGAGACCTTGTCCTCGAGCTGGACGCTCATGCGGGGATCGCCGGCGGTAGCGACGGTCAGATCGCCGGCCTCGACGTAGCCGAGCTCCTTAGCGGTCTCGATCGCCTTGACGATCGTGCCGTTGACGGTGCCCTGGGTAATCTCGGCCTGATGCGGGATAACGCCCCAGTACATGATCATCTGCTGGACGGCCCACTCGTGGCGGGAGAACGCGCAGATCGGCATGTTGGGACGGAAGTGCGAAATCAGGCGAGCGGTACGACCGGTGGTCGTCGGCACGGTGATGCACTTGGCGCCAACGGTGGTGGCCATGTTCACAGCGGACATACCCACAACGTTGTTGACGACGCGGGTGCCGTGAGCGTCAGCCGGAACCTCGAGCGGAGCGTGAGCCGGGAGGTACTTCTCGGTCTCGAGAGCAATGCTGGCCTGCATCTTAACGGCCTCGACCGGGTACTTACCGGCAGCGGACTCGCCAGAGAGCATAACGGCGTCGGTGCCGTCGTAAATGGCGTTAGCAACGTCGGCAACCTCGGCGCGCGTCGGGCGCGGGTTCTGCTGCATGGAGTCGAGCATCTGCGTAGCGGTGATAACGGGCTTGTAGGCTGCGTTGCACTTAGCGATGATTTCCTTCTGGATGTGCGGAACGAGCTCGGGCTTGATCTCGATGCCCAGGTCGCCACGGGCGACCATGATGCCGTCGGAAGCCTCGAGGATCTCGTCGAAGTTCTCGACGCCCAGGGCGCACTCGATCTTCGGGAAGATCGTCACGTGCTCGCCGCCGTTCTCGCGGCAAAGCTCGCGGATGCCGCGGACGGACTCGCCGTCACGGATGAAGGAAGCGGCGATGTAGTCGATGTTCTCGGTCAGGCCAAAGAGGATGTCCTGACGATCGCGCTCGGTGATAGCGGGCAGCGAGATGTTGACGTTGGGCATGTTAACACCCTTGCGCTCGCCGATCAGGCCGTCGTTCTTGACGACGCAGGTCATGTCCTGGCCGTCGACGGACTCGACCTCGAGGGCAACCAGGCCGTCATCGATCAGGATGAGGGAGCCCTTCTCGACCTCGGAGGGCAGAGCCAGGTAGTCGAGGGAGATGTGCTCAGAGGTGCCGTGGAAATCCTCGGACGTGGGCTGAGCGGTGACGACGATCTTGTCGCCGGTCTTGACGGCAACCTTCTTGCCGTCGACCAGAAGGCCGGTGCGGACCTCGGGGCCCTTGGTGTCGAGCAGGATGCCGACGGGCAGACCGAGCTCCTTGGAAATACGACGGACGCGCTCGATGCGACCGTGGTGCTCGTCGTAGGATCCGTGCGAGAAGTTAAAACGGGCGACGTTCATGCCCGCCTTGATCATCTCACGGATGGTCTCGTCGCTATCGCAGGCGGGACCCATGGTGCATACAATCTTGGTGCGCTTGTACATTCAGACCTCCATCTGACATCGTCTTGCGCTGATAGATAAACCATAAGAAATAAAACTGAGATGATTATAACGAAATGCCGACCGAATACCCCAAAAAATCGACCGTATGCCGAATTAGAAGTTCATTTTTTGCGAATAAACGGTATATGCAAAAACTTTACCAACCGTTCTAACCGCTGCTATCTGGGCGATATTTCATGATGCACCGAAGAAAAAACGTTTTATCAATGTCGAACATCATACGGTCTGCATCGTTGCACTCGAGCCGTGTTTCCAATTGGAATGTTTTGGCTAGACGCGCCGCTTTGGGGTACCATAGCTCCACTATCAACTGCCGCTCAGCACGGCAGCCTTGATGAGCCCTTGCCCTTCTCCTGGGAATTATGATCGGGCATCAATCTGCTGAGTGGCCCGAATCCCAGGAGGGGACTCTATATGCAAAAGGAATACCTGTCCGCCGCGGCGGAGGTACTCAGCGACCAAGGTGTCGACGAGAACCTCGGCCTGAGCAACGACGAGGCGTCGTCGCGCCTCGCCAAGACAGGCCCTAACAAGCTCGAGGAAGCCGAGAAGACGCCGTTGTGGAAGCGCTTCTTTGAGCAGATGGCCGACCCCATGGTCATCATGTTGATCGTTGCCGCCGTCATCAGCGCGCTCACGGGCATGGTCAAGGGCGAGGCGGACTTTGCCGATGTCGCCATCATCATGTTCGTCGTTATCGTCAACTCGGTGCTGGGCGTGGTCCAGGAGGCCAAGAGCGAGGAGGCTCTCGAGGCCCTGCAGGAGATGAGCGCGGCGCAGTCCAAGGTGCTGCGCGACGGCAAGCTCGTGCACCTGCCGAGCGCCGAGCTCGTGCCCGGCGATGTGATCATGCTTGAGGCGGGCGACTCCGTCCCGGCCGACTGCCGCGTGCTCGAGAGCGCCACGATGAAGATCGAGGAGGCCGCCCTTACCGGCGAGTCCGTGCCCGTCGAGAAGCATGCCAACGTGATTGAGCTCGCCGCCGGCACCGACGACGTGCCGCTCGGCGACCGCAAGAACATGTGCTACATGGGTTCCACCGTGGTATACGGCCGCGGCCGCGCCGTCGTGGTCGGCACCGGCATGAACACCGAGATGGGTAAGATCGCCGGCGCCCTGGCCGAGGCCAAGGAAGAGCTCACGCCGCTGCAGGTGAAGCTTGCCGAGCTCAGCCGCATCCTCACCATCATGGTTATCGTCATCTGCGTCGTTATCTTTGGCGTTGACATCATCCGTCACGGCGTGGGCAACGTTCTTACCGACCCGACCGCCCTGCTCGATACCTTTATGGTCGCCGTCTCGCTCGCCGTCGCTGCCATCCCCGAGGGCCTGGTCGCCGTCGTGACCATCGTGCTGTCGCTTGGCGTGACCAAGATGGCCAAGCGCCAGGCAATCATCCGCAAGCTTTCCGCCGTCGAGACCCTTGGCTGCACACAGACCATCTGCTCCGACAAGACCGGTACCCTCACCCAGAACAAGATGACCGTCGTCAAGCACGAGCTCGCTGCGCCTAAGGAGAAGTTCCTGGCCGGCATGGCGCTGTGCTCCGACGCCCAGTGGGACGAGGAACTGGGCGAGGCTGTGGGTGAGCCGACCGAGTGTGCGCTCGTCAACGATGCCGGCAAGGCGGGGCTCACTGGCCTGACTGCCGAGCATCCGCGCGTGGGCGAGGCCCCGTTTGACTCGGGCCGCAAGATGATGTCCGTGGTCGTCGAGACCCTGGACGGCGAGTACGAGCAGTACACCAAGGGCGCGCCCGACGTGGTGATCGGCCTGTGTACCCATATCTACGAGGGCGACAAGGTTGTCCCCCTGACCGAGGAGCGTCGCGCCGAGCTCGTGGCCGCCAACAAGGCCATGGCCGACGAGGCCCTGCGCGTGCTGGCGCTGGCGAGCCGCACCTACACCGAGGTCCCGGCCGACTGCAGCCCCGCCGCGCTCGAGCATGACCTGGTCTTCTGCGGCCTGTCCGGCATGATTGACCCGGTCCGCCCCGAGGTCGCCGACGCCATCCGCGAGGCGCACGACGCCGGTATCCGCACCGTCATGATTACGGGCGACCACATCGACACCGCCGTGGCCATCGCCAAGCAGCTGGGCATCGTCACCGATCGCAGCCATGCCATCACCGGTGCCGACCTCGATCGCATGAGCGACGAGGAGCTCGACGCGCACATCGAGGACTACGGCGTGTACGCCCGCGTTCAGCCCGAGCATAAGACCCGCATCGTCGAGGCTTGGAAGTCGCGCGACCAGATCGTGGCCATGACGGGCGACGGCGTCAACGACGCCCCGTCCATCAAGCGTGCCGACATCGGCGTGGGCATGGGCATCACCGGTACCGACGTCACCAAGAACGTTGCCGACATGGTGCTCGCCGACGACAACTTCGCCACCATCATCGGTGCCTGCGAAGAGGGCCGTCGCATCTACGACAACATCCGCAAGGTCATCCAGTTCCTGCTTTCGGCCAACCTTGCCGAGGTGTTCTCGGTGTTTATCGCCACGCTCATCGGCTTTACCATCTTTCAGCCGGTGCAGCTGCTGTGGGTGAACCTGGTCACCGACTGCTTCCCCGCGCTCGCGCTGGGCATGGAGGATGCCGAGGGCGACATCATGAAGCGCAAGCCGCGCAACGCCAAGGACGGCGTCTTTGCCGGACATATGGGTCTGGACTGCGTGGTCCAGGGCCTGATCATCACCGTGCTGGTGCTGGCGAGCTTCTTTGTGGGCGTGTACTTTGACATGGGCTACATCCACATCGCCGATATGATCGCCGGCAATGCCGACGAGGAAGGCGTGATGATGGCGTTCATCACGCTCAACATGGTCGAGATTTTCCACTGCTTCAATATGCGCAGCCGTCGTGCGTCGCTGTTCACCATGAAGAAGCAGAACAAGTGGCTGTGGGCTTCTGCCGCGCTGGCACTGGTGCTGACGGTGATCGTGACCGTGCAGCCGACGCTTGCCGAGATGTTCTTCGGCCCTGTGACGCTTGAACTCAAGGGCGTTCTTGCCGCGCTGGGTCTGGCCTTCCTGATCATCCCGCTGATGGAGATCTACAAGGCGATCATGTGCGCTGTGGAGAAAGAGTAGCGTACTCGTCCGGGCCCGCCCCACGCCCTTTCTCCCTCACTGGTCCTCGCGCTTCGCACTGCGGGATCGTTCGGGAGAAAGGGCTTCCGGGGCGGGCCCTGCGGTATCCTTGCTGGCTTTTCTTCCGTGCGGATGAAAAGGGCTGAGGGAAAGTTTGTGAGCTGGTCGGGCTTTGCCCGGCCAGCTCTTTTTGATTTAAAATACCTGCTCAGTTGTGATTTATGGTGCTGGGAGGCGTTTGTGGGCAAGGCTAAGGCTAAAGCGAAGAAGAAGACGACGGGGGCACGGGCTAAGCGTGACCGTCGTCGGAAACTCGCGACCGAAGCGCCCGTGTCTGCCGAGGAGTTGTTGGCGAGCGTACCGGGGCTCGATGCGCTGCAGGACGTTCCGGCGTTTGATGACCTGCCGGTCGATGAAGCCCAGCAGACTGCCTTTGATGATTTCTGCGCACATGCCGAGGAGCCCGAGCAGATGCAGCTGGGTGCCGTTATTCGCCTGGATCGCGGGTTTCCGCTGGTGGCCACTGCCGACGACGCCTTTCGCGCCGAGCATGCCGTGGGGTTTGCCAAGTCGCGCGGCGAGGACGAGGTCTTGTTGCCTGCCGTGGGCGACCGTGTGGCGGTGCGCCGCGCTCCCGGGCACGATATGGGCGTGATTGAGTGCGTGCTGCCGCGCCGTACGAGCTTTGAGCGTTGGCGCGGCCGTGCCCGTGGAGAGCGCCAGGTGCTCTGCTCCAACGTGGATAGCGTGCTAATCGTGCAGGCGCTCGGTGCCGGTGAGGTGCTGCTCGACCGCGTGGCGCGCTCGCTGGTGTTGGCGCTCGACTGCGATGCCGAGCCGGTGGTGGTGCTCACCAAAGCTGACCGCTGCGATGCCGAGGAGCTCGAGCGCGATCTGGACCGCGTGCGCCGCCTGGTGGGTCCGGACGTGAGCGTGATCGTGACGTCCTCTGCCGAGGGCCGCGGCCTGGACGAGGTCCGTGCCTGCGTGCCTGCCGGGAGCTGCGCCATGATTCTGGGCGAGTCGGGTGCCGGCAAGTCGACGCTGCTCAATGCACTGCTGGGCCACGATACGTTGGCGACCGGCGGTGTGCGCGAACGCGACGACCAGGGCCGTCACACAACCGTCGCGCGCGTGATGGTGGCGCTGCCGGGCGACGCCGGCGTGATCGCCGATGCCCCGGGCCTGCGCAGTCTACCGCTCGTGGGTCACGAGCGGGGTCTGGCGCGCGCCTTCCCCGAGATTGTCGAGGCATCGCGCGCGTGCCGGTTTGGCGATTGCACACATACCCATGAGCCGGGCTGCGCCGTTCGCGAGGCCGAGGACGCCGGGCAGATCGACAGCCTGCGGCTGGAAACGTTCCAAAACCTGGCGTCATCCATGCGCGTGAGCGCTCAAATACTCGATCCCGATGTTCATCTGTAATTGATTTTTCCTATGGCAGCCGTCTCCCAACTGTTCGGGAGACGGCTTTTTTGCTGCGGAAAAGCCTCGAAACATGCAGTTTGCTGACGTGCTGACCAAAACCTTGCCATGAGCTTGACGGGCTGGTCAGCTTTTGGTCGGCGATTGGTTTGACATCGAAAACCAAGATCGCGATTGCGCCGCTTTACACTCTGACCGCCCAGACAATGGTGGTACGGGCATTCGCCCGGCACTGCCATGAGAGGAGCGGCCGTGAACAAGAGCAAGCGCATCGCCATCAGTCTGGTCGCGGGCGTGCTCGCTGCTCTGCTCTGCATGGTTTACGGCTCGTCGATCCGCTCACAAGCCGAACAGGTCCAGGCTGAGACCTTGGCCAAGTACGGTGGCGATCGCGTCGAGGTATGCGTCGCGGCGCGCGATATCGATGTGGGCGAGACCCTCGATGAGACCAATGTCATAACCCAGGAATGGCTGACGAGTTTGCTGCCGCGTGACGCGGCGACCGAGCTGCGCCAGGTGCGCGGCGACGTGACGACTTCGCGTATTCCCAAAAACGCCGTGATCTGCAATGTCTACACCAAGGCCGAGAGCCACAAGCTCGAGGTGCCTAAGGGCAAGGTCGCCGTTTCGGTGGCGGTCGATGCCGAGCACTCGGTCGGCGGTGCCACGGGCGTGGGCAGCTATGTGGACGTGTACGTGCAAAAAGATGGCGTAACCGATCGACTGTGCGGCGCGCACGTGATCGATACCAGTGAGAATTCCGGTGCCACGCGCGAGGGCAAGATCGAATGGGTGACGCTGGCGGCTGACCCCGAAGACGTCAAGGAACTGCTGGGAGCCTCGGGCAAAGGAACGGTCAGCTTGACGATTCCCGCCACGGCGCGCGGCAAAAAGAGCGGAGGCGACGAGTGATGAAGGCGATCTGGCTTGCGTGCTGCGCGTGCGGCGATTACGGGCTGTTGCAGCAGGAAGTCGAGGGCCGTGATGCGGGTGCACAGGTGCTTCGCGTGGGTGACCTGGACGGGCTGGTTTCCATGGCGCGGGCGTTTCCGTCGCGCCGCGGGGCTGCCATCATCGCGGCGTCTCTGTTTGATACCGAAGATGTGCGCAAGACTGTTGCGCGCCTGACGGCCGAAGGCCGCGTGAGTCGCGTGGTCGTGTTGATAGAAGCGCTCGATCCGTCGGATATCGAGGGGCTGTTTCGCGCGGGGGCGACCGAGGTCATCGCTGCGCACAGTATATGCGGCAACGGGCGCGCGGGCGAGGGAGCGGTTGATTCCGATCGGCGCATGACGATTGAGCCCGACGCTTTTGTTGATAGGGAACCCGGGGCGCCTCGCGCTACAAGAGGCCCGCGTGTTGATGATTATGGGAAAGCGGAAGCCGAGCATGGTCGGCGCCCCCGGAACCCCCTTGTATACGATGATGCTGGAGGGCCGGCGCAGCACGCTGGCGACTCCCTGGCTGTAGATATGGGATACGTGCACGGCGTGAATCTGGCGGATGAACTCGACGAAGTTGAGGGCTTTGTCGGGTGCGGCGAGTTGTCGCTGATGCGGCATAAGCAGATTGCGCAGAACGAGCCTGCCTTGCAGACCGAACAAGCTGCCATGCCGGCTTGGACGCAGCGTGTGGTTGCGGCGGGGGAGACGGGGACGCTGTCACCGGCGCCCGCCCCGCCGCCTCCGATGCCGCCGGCAGACGCCGCTGCTCCGCAGCATCGAGCTCCGGTCATCTGCGCCATTTCGGGTTCGGGCGGTTGCGGCAAGTCGACGATCGTTGCCACCATGGCACACACATCGTCGCTGCTGGGCTTGCGTGCCGCCGTACTCGACCTGGACCTGATGTTTGGAAACCTTTACGACTTGTTAGGCGTCGATGCTCCGCGCGATATGGCGGCACTTATCGAGCCGTCGGCGGCGGGCGCGCTCACCGAGCCGGATATCGTAGCTGTTTCGATGCGCGTGGCGCCAGGCGTTACGCTCTGGGGTCCCGTCGCGGCGCCCGAGCAAGCCGAGCTCATGGCACGTCCGGTGGAGCTACTACTTGATGTCCTGCGTCGCGAATCCGACGTGGTCTTTATCGATACCTCGGTCTTTTGGGGCGACGCCGTGGCGGCTGCGGTGGCGGCGAGCGACCGTTGCCTGGTCGTTGGCGATGCGGCGGTGTCGTCCGCGACATCGGCGTCGCGCGTCATTGAACTGGCGAGTCGAGTAGGTGTGCCGCGCACGCGCATGAGCGCCGTGTTCAACCGGTTCGGTGCGCGCGGGGCAGACGAGGACGTCGCCATGCGCTTTGAGATTGCCTGTGCGTTGAGCTCCAAGATTCGCATCGCCGATGGCGGGCAGGACCTCGCCGCGCTCATGGCGTTTGGGCGCGCTGACGAGGCAGTGGGGCAGACCAGCGCTTTTGCGACCAGCGTGCGCGAGGCCACGCGCGAGATGCTCGTGGAACTGGGGTGCGCCGTCGGCCCTTGGAGCGATATAGTCGCCGACCGTGCAACGCGCACCGATCGCCCGCGTATCCGCCTTCCCTGGTCGCGCGAGGGTGATCAGCGATGAGCCTGCAAACGAGGATTAAGGCTGCCGGCGCTGCAGCGGAGGCAGCGCCTGTAGATGCGGGGCGTCGCCGCGCGGTGAAACGACGTACCAAGCGCGCCGTGATGGACCGCATGGGTTACGACGAAGTGGCGCGTATCAGCGCCTATATCGACCCGGCACTTGCCCGCTCGGAATTGCGTCCCGCGGTGGAGGCGGCGCTCAATGTTGAAGAGCCGACCGATCTCGCGACGCCCGAGCGCGAGACCATCATCGACGAGATTTTGGATGACGTGGTGGGCTTGGGGCCGTTGCAGCCGCTCATCGAGGACGACACCGTTACCGAGATCATGATCAACGGCTGCCGCTCGGCTTTCTTTGAACGCGGCGGCGTCTTGCACCCCATCGAGCATGCGTTTGAGGATGATGGGCAGATCCGTGTGCTTATCGACCGCATCATCTCGCCACTTGGCCGCCGTATCGACGAGCGCAGCCCCATCGTCAACGCCCGCCTCAAAACGGGCTATCGCGTCAACGCGGTGATTCCACCTGTGGCGATTGACGGACCGATTCTCACCATCCGAAAGTTCTCGGACCGCATCTGCTCGCTGGACGAGCTTGTGGGGCTGGGGTCGCTGCCGCTTTGGTATGCGCAGCTGTTGTCGTGCGCGGTGTCGCTGCGACAGGACCTGGCGGTTGCGGGAGGCACGGGATCTGGTAAGACCACCCTGCTCAACGCGTTGTCATGTGAGATTTCCACCGGCGAGCGCATCGTGACGATCGAGGACTCTGCCGAGCTCAAGTTTGCGCATCATCCGCACGTGGTGCGCCTAGAGGCGCGCGAGGCTTCAATTGAGGGCGAGGGCGCGGTGACGATCCGCGACCTGGTGACCAATGCCCTGCGCATGCGCCCCGACCGCATCGTGGTGGGCGAGGTGCGCGGTGCCGAGTGCTGCGACATGTTACAGGCCATGAACACGGGCCATGACGGGTCGCTCACCACACTTCATGCGGGTTCAGAACAGGAGACCGTGGTGCGTCTGACGCTGCTTGCGCGTTATGGCATCGATCTGCCGAGCGAGCTCATCGAGGAGCAGATTGCCATGGCGCTCGACGGCATCGTGATGTCCGAGCGCCACGCCGATGGCAGGCGCTTCGTCTCCTCGTATTCGGGGGTGCGTCGCGCCGCGTCGGGCGGCGTAGAGCTCGAGCGCTATGTGACTTTCGATGCCGCCGAGCGCACCTGGACGCTTGACCGCGAGCCGCCGTTTATCGCAGAAGGCCTGCGGTCGGGGACGCTCACACAAGAGGAGGTGGACGAATGGAGGTCGCTGTGCCCCTCGTCGTAGGGGGTTTGGCAGGGTTTTCTGTTGCGACGGCGTGCGGGGCGGAACCTCGTGTGCCGCAGGTGCCGCCGGCGGAGCTGGCGCGTCAGGCGCTCGAGACGGTGGCAGAGAGGCTGCCGCGTGAGCTGGTGGAAAACGATCTGCTGAAAAAGATCGCCCGTTCGTGGACATCGCTGGCTCCGGCGCATCGCCTTGGCCTCGTGATCGAAGATGCTTCGGGGCGTTTGGCGTTTCTACTGCTATCGAGCGGTGTCTGCTGCGTTTTACTAACGATGGTGTCGTTATCGCCCCTCGGATTTGCCTTGGGACTTGTTGCTCCGTTTGCCGTTGGCGCCGCCCGGGATGGCTTTGAGAGCCGGCGCGAGCAACGCGATGTAGAAGAGGCCATGCCCGAGGCGTTTACCGCGCTTTCCATGTCGCTTGCCTCGGGACATTCGCTGGCCCAGGGCATGCGCTTTGTGGGCGCTCATGCGCAAGAGCCGATGCATACCGAGTTTTTGCGGGTGGCGGCGGCGATCGATTGCGGCATCTCGGCGACCGACGCGCTCGATGACTTGCTCGTGCGCATCGACGCCCCTGGCCTTTCGCTTGTGACCTTGGCGCTTAAGGTGTCTCAGCGCACCGGTGCTCCGCTTGCCGACTTACTGTCCGAGGCGTCGAGCATGGTGGGGGAGCGCATTGAGCTCAAGCGCCGCCTGGATGTTAAGACGTCGCAGGCTCGCATGTCTGCGCATATGGTCGCGGCGATGCCGACGGGCATGTGCGCGGTGTTGGCGCTGCTTTCGGCAGATTTTCGTCGCGGTCTTGCGACGCCTGCCGGCGCGGGCGCTGTGGTGCTGGGTCTTGCCCTCAACGCCGTTGCCCTGGTGGTTATCCGGCGCATTATGCGGGTGAAGCTATGAGCGCCCCGGTTGCAGTTGCGGCTTGCCTGTGCGCTCTGAGTGTATTTGTCGCAACGGGTTTGGATCGGGCGGATGCACGCAAGATCGCAGAGGCCTGCAAGCGCGAGGCGGTGCTGGTCGCTGCCGCGGGTCGCTCGGTGGTCGATGCTCTGGCCGCGCGAATGAAGGGCGCGGTTGGAGCGGGCGGCCCGGCGCGAGTATCGCTCGGCGAAGTGTCCGAGATGATCGATGTTGTGCGCTTGGGTCTTTCGGCCGGTCTTTCGTTTGATGCGGCGCTTGAGATTTTCTGCGCCAACCGCCGGTCAGTGCTGGCTCTTCGACTTGAGCGGGCCTGCATGGCGTGGCAGGTGGGCGTGGGCACGCGTGAGGACGAGCTGTTGGCCGCCGCACGCGACCTGGACGTGCGAGCGCTCGAGACCTTTGCCATCACGGTGGGGCAGGCGCTCGCTCTGGGTGCCCCACTTGCCGAGACACTGGCCGCTCAAAGTCGCGAGATCCGTGCGGCTCATCGCGCCGCGGTCGAGCGCGAGATCGAGCGTGCGCCCGTCAAGCTGCTGATTCCCACCGGCACGCTCATCTTGCCGGCGTTGCTTCTGTCCATATTGGGCCCGCTGTTGGGAGCAGGCGGGATGATGTAGGGAGGAATACATGAACACGATGACTGACGTTGCTGGCAAGGTCTGGAGCTGGGCTGTTTGCCAGTCAATTCGCGCTCGCCAGCATGCCGGGGAGCTACTGCAGGAGGAGAGTGCGCAGGGCACCACCGAATACGCCATCTTGGTCGGCGTGCTCGTGGTGATCGCCATCATTGCCATTGTCGCATTTAAGGGCAAGGTCCAAGATCTATGGAACGCTATCAGCGAGGGCATCAACAGCCTGTAGAGGGTAGGCGGCCTGCCGGCGCACTGCTGGTGTTTGCCTGTGTGGTTGTGGCGGTGGCGGTGGCGGTTTGGGGGCTAAACGCCGCGCGGCAGCAGCGTCCTGGGGCCGCCTTCGATTCGGGCTCAGATTCGGCGGTGGCGTCTCAAAAAGATGAGATGCGAGATGCGGACGATTCGGATGTCGCTGTCACGGCGCAAACCTTTCTGCGGATGCTCGACAAGCGGTCTGGCACTGCGACGGATTCGCCTGAGGACAACGCGATTGCGGTCCGGCTTGCATGGTCCGAGGACCGACCGATGACCGAGGCAGCGGCGGATATGTTACGCGCCTACCGCGAGGTGCCAACGGCCCAGCTCGCCCTGAGCGGCTATCTCGATATTAAGGGTAACGTATGGGGCGCCATTGTGCGCGATGGGCACGGCTGGGTCGATATGGTGACGGTTGCCGCGGATACTGGCGATGCTTCGTGTCGTCTGCGCGCGGTGCGCCTGGCCCCGCAAACAATAAGCTCAAAGGAGGGGTCGTGAAATGCATGACGTCCTGCGCGAGGAATCTGCCCAGGCGACGGTCGAATACGCCATCGTCACGGTGGCGCTGTTATCGATCGTGCTGGCGATTGCGGGGCTTTGGCGTGCTGGCACCGATGGGCACTTGGCGGCGCTGGTTGAGCGGGCGGCATCCCATGGCGTTGCCTCGACGTCGGTTATCGACGCCGCTGCGGACGCTAAGGACATCGCGTTGTATTGATATCGCGCGCGAGGACCGGGCGCAGTCTACGGTCGAGGCCGCTTTTTTGCTGCCGACGTTTCTGACGCTCATCCTTCTCGCACTGCAACCGGTGTGCCTGCTCTATACGCGCGCGGTCATGGAGTCTGCCGCCGCCGAGACCGCGCGGCTCATGACCACGACGACGGCGGAGGACGACGATCTTAAGGAGTTCACCCGCCGCCGGCTTGCCGCAGTGCCCAACGTTTCGATCTTTCATGCCGGCGGGCCGTTGTCGTGGGATATCGAGCTTGGTCGGGCCGATGCGGGTGGCGTCTCGTCCGTGTCCGTTTCCGGCGAGGTCAAGCCGTTGCCTGTGATCGGTGCGTTTGCGCAGGCTATGGGTGGTACCGCCGAGGGCGGCTACGTTGAGCTCAAGGTCGATGTCTCGTATCAATCACGTCCCGAATGGCTGGAGGGAGATTATGATTCGTGGATTGCTGCATGGGATTAAGCGTTTCTGGTCTAGACGCGTTTTGACGCGCCGTCCGAGCTGCCATCGCAAGCGAGGCGGCTTTATGGGTCGAGCCGGTATCGACCTGTTTATCGAAGACGGTGCCTACACCACGCTTTCCTCTGCGGTGGTCATCTTGGTGGTGCTCACACTGCTGTTTTCGTCGACGGCGGCGATATGGAGCATGTCGCGCGCGGGGGGCACCCAGGTGGCTGCCGATAGCGGCGCGCTGGCAGGCGCCAATGTGGTGTCGTCCTATCACACGGCTGCCACGGTGGTTGATGCGAGCATCTTGAGTCTGGGGCTGGCGGGGTTTGCCACAATCGGGACGGGCCTGGTCGCCATCCTCATCCCAGGTGCCGAACCAGTTGCCGGCAATATGGTCGACACCGGGATTGAGATCATTAAAACGCGCAACAAGTTTGCCAAAAGCGCATCGGAAGGCTTACAGAAAATCGAGACGGCTCTGCCATATCTGATCGCCGCGCGTGCCACGCAGGCGGTGTCGGCGCAGGATACCGATAGTGTGGCCTATACCGGTACGGCGCTTGCCGTGCCCAGGACATCCGAATCGGACTTCGCTGCGCTCAAAGGGTCAGAGATCTCGACCGATACCATTAAAGACACATCAGATGATTTAGAGCGTGCGGCCGAGGAGCTGCGGAAGGCTTCTGAGGACACGGCGAAGGCTAAAGAGCGCGCTTGGCTGGCGGATTGTGGTGGGTCGGACAAGAGTTCGATTGGCAAGTACTCGTGTATGTGGGAGCGTGCGAAAAAACTAGCAGAACTATCTGACAGTCAGAACCGTCATGAAAAGTCGAGCATCACATGGGAGCCGCAAATAGCGCTCGATCGCGCGAAAATCTATTACCGGCAGCGCTTGGCGAATGAAAAACCTCAGGGATCGAGCGTCGAGATGAAAGCGCAGTCAGCCGCTCGAAAAGCGTTCTATGCCTATGCGATTGAAGAGGTCGATCGAGCATACATAAAAGATGATGGTGAACGGTTTTCTGCCTATATCCCACTATTGCCGCGTGTCCCAAACGAGGTGCGGCCGACCGAGCTTTACACCGATGCTGCATGGCCTGTAAGCAACAATGACGGCAGAACATACCTGCATTATGGAGCCGAATGCCCCGTCTATCAGAAAGGGACTCCGAGTGGGCTGGCATCTGTTGCTGATTATGATGGTCGTGATACATGCGAAGCGTGCGGCTTCGGCGTGGTTGCGCTTGGAAGCGCCCTTATGCCGCCTTCGTCCATCAGAAATGGCTTCGAATACCACTTCAATGAATTCAAAGAGGCTCTGGAAGACTACGTCGAATGCCGCAACAAAGAACTCGAACTTGAGCGTCAGACCGAGGATGAGGCCGACCGTGCGGGCAATGCGTTTGACCAGGCCATTAAAGCGCTTTCCGGCGAGCGCCCGCGTATCGCCCCACCTGGACGCAACGGCGTGGTCGCATTTGCAGTTTCGGGTGACATTACCAGCCCCGATCAACTTAACTCCTCGTTTAACACGGCAGTCAGGCTTGGCGATCGCGGTGCTATCTCTGCCGCGGTGCTGGCGCCCGATGAGGCGACGGCGCAAAACAACGTGCTTTCGCGATTTTTCTCGACATTGAAGGAACGCTCGGGCGGCGTTGCCGGCGTGCTCGACGGCGTCATGGATGTTTGGGGACGGCTGCTCGTGGGATACGGTGATATCCAAGGTTCGGCCGACGAACTTATGGACGAGATGATTAAAGACCTAGGAGGGGGCAGCGGTGCGTTGGGCTCCATTGCATCGTGGCTCGGCGATACCGTTTCGGCGTCCGTGGCGGCGCTGGGTTTGGAACCGTGCGACTTGCGCCTGTGAAAGCCGGTGCTGACCGATTCCGCCAACGTCATTAAGAGTCCGGGGTCTGACATTGCTGGTCTCTCTCAAGCGCAAGACAAACTGCGAAGTATTCCGTTGGGCGTGACCGATCCCAAGGCGCTTTGCGAGGCGTTGGAATATCAAGTCGAATGCACCATTAGCGGTACGGTGTTCACGCTTGCGGAGATTCCTCTGCCCGGCGGCGGCTCCATCCCACTCACCGTCGATGTCGCGACACTGGTTGGCGCTCTGGGCGGTGGGTCGTAATGAGTATTCGCATGCGTCTGCGTGAGGAGCGCGCCCAAGCGACGGTGGAGATGGCAGTGGTTACGCCCGTTTTGCTGGTGCTGGCACTCATCGTGTACAACGTCATGATCTTTGCCGGCGCTGTCGCGCGCTTCGACCGCGTGGTGCCCGACATCGTGCTGGCGCACGCTGTGGCGCCGGGCGGGGAGGGTGACGAGAGCTCTGCCGATGCCTCGGCGACGGTTCAGACTCAAATTCTGAATGCCATGGAAGGCTATGACTTGCAGATCGAAGTGTCGAGCGAGCAAGGCGCGAAGGCATCGGATGGTGGCCTGCTCTCCCTATCCGGTACGTTTAGGACCTACACCTGCACCATGCACTATGAGCCGTGGCCGACTTCTCTCAGCATCGCTGGCGTTCCGCTGGGGGCGCCGACAACGTTGTCGCACGAGCGTGCAGTGACGGTCGATCCATGGCGTCCGGGGGTGGTCATGTGACCGCGGTCTCGTCCTACATCGTCTACGCGCGGGCACTCAATAGGCTGGGTTGGACGCCGGCCGAGTTTGTGGTGGCGGAGTCGTTTGTCGTGCGCCTGCGCGGCATGCTGGGACGGCGTCCGGTTGCCGCCAACGGCCTGCCGCTCGTCATGGCGTTTCCACGCTGCTCTTCGGTCCATACGTGTTTTATGGCCTATCCCATCGACATCGCCTTCATCGATCGCGACGGCAATATCCTCGCGCGCTACGAAAACGTCCGCCCTTGGCGCATGTGCTCCTGCCCCGGCGCCTGGGCCGTACTAGAGCGTCCTTCAATCATTGTTTCGACCCCTGCTCTCCAACGCGTGCCGGCTTAAGAATTGGCGACAGTGGACTTTCGTCATACGAAATTGGGTAAGATGGAGGAGAAGATGCATGGATGTTGAGATTCATCCCAACGCTAAAAAGCACCTGACGGAAAAGCAGGTGCTTAGCGCTTGGCTTGCGGTTACTGAGTGCATTCGTCGCGAGTCGAAGGACGAGCCGCCGAGATGGCTTGCGATTGGATGGCTCCCAGACGGACGAAGCGTGGAGCTTGTCGCGGTCGAGCTTGTCCGTGGGTGGCTTATCATTCATGCCTTGTCTCCAGTCCAGAAGAAATTTTGGCAGGAGATTGAACAGGCTCGGCAAAGGGGTCGATGATGGGCAAGACGTATACGGCCGCTAATGGTCAGGTTGTAACGGATGAAATGATTGACGCGTGGTGCGAGTCGTACGAGCGCGGAGAGTTTCCGGATGGCGAACACACCGTTGGTGGGATCGTGCATGGACGGCCCCCGCTCTCAGGTGAGGGGACGGCAACGCTGTCGGTCAAGATTCCTCTGGGAATGAAGGAGGCCATTCGTCGACGGGCGGCTGCCGAGGGGATGACGCCAAGTGAGTTTGCCCGTGCGGCTCTGAGCGAAAAACTTCTTGCTGCCGGCTGATGCCTCTGACGTGCCGATTTATAGAACCGAGGCTGTGCTCAAAAACTTTTTTAAAATTCTCGGTTGACCGGAACGCGTCCTTGGTTATACTAATCAAGCCTTGAAACAAGGCACACCTCAAATGGCTGGGTAGCTCAGTTGGTAGAGCAGAGGACTGAAAATCCTCGTGTCAGGGGTTCGATTCCCTTCCCCGCCACCTTGAATTGACTAGGACCTCTGCAAAGGGGTCCTTTTCTTTTATTGAGGGCTCTGCGGAAATTGCGTCCCGGAATTTGGCTTCAGAGTGGGATGCGTTTTCCGCTTTGAGGCCGCTTGGGAAAGCGCGACCCGGAATCCGGCGTCAGAATGGGATGTGCTTTCCTTTTGCGGTCTTTGGCGGAAACTGCGTCCCAGATCCCGCGCTCAGAACGGGATGCATTTTCCGGTTGAGGCCTCGAACGGAAAATGCATCCCAGTCTTTTGCGAAAAACGGGATGCGCTTTTCGGCCGCCTACTTCCGGCGCATATGTACATCTCGGCGCGCCATCTCGGGCCCGCCCGCTCAGACATTCCTCCCGCTTTTGCGCCACTTTACAGACCGTTCGGTCGTCTGTCCGCACGCGCGGGTATACTCAAAACGATACTTTTCCTATGCAATACGATGCAGGCTCGGCCTGCACGATCCGAAGGGGGCAGTGATGGAGAGGATACTCGGCGTTAATCTCTCTGGCTGGTTTATTCCCGAGCCTTGGGTGACCCCGTCGCTATACGCGGCGACCGGTGCATCCAACGCGGCCGAGCTGCAGGAGGCCATGGGCACCGCCGCCTATAACGAGCGCATGCGCCGTCATTACGAGACGTTTGTGAGCGAGGACGATTTCCGTCGCATGGCGCAGATCGGTCTCAATGCCGTGCGTCTGCCGGTGCCCTGGTATGCCTTTGGCTCGCAGGAGTCCGATGCGTCCTACATCTCGGTTGTCGACTACATCGACCGTGCAATTGAGTGGGCTGCCAAGTACGACATCCGCGTGCTGCTTGATCTAGCAACTGTGCCCGGTGGCCAGGGCGATTCCAACGATTCGCCCGCCACGCCAGAGGCTGTTGCCGAGTGGCATTCGTCCACTAACGGCCGTCATGTCGCACTCGACGTGCTCGAGCGCTTGGCTGATCGCTACGGCGAGGCCGAGAGCCTGCTGGGCATTGAGCTGCTGGATACGCCGCAGATGAGTGTCCGCAAGAGCCTCTTCACCATGACGGATGGCATTCCTGCTCACTACCTGCGCAATTTCTATCGCGATGCCTACGAGCTCGTCCGTTCGTATATGCCCGAGGATAAGATCGTCGTCTTCTCGTCGTCGGGGCATCCCAGCGAGTGGAAGCATTTTATGCGCGGCGCCAAGTACAAGAACGTCTACATGGACCTTCACCTGTACCATTACCGCGACGAGCATGCGCTCGACATCACGAGCCCCCGCGGGCTGACGACGGCGATTTCGCGTAACAAGCGCGAGCTCAAAGAAGCGATTTCGACTGGGTTCCCCGTGCTGGTGGGCGAATGGTCGGGCGCGGCGATCTTTGCCAACTCGTCGGTTACGCCCGAGGGCCGCAATGCCTACGAGCGCGTGTTTATCGCCAACCAACTGGCTTCGTTTGCACCGGCTGCCGGTTGGTTCTTCCAAACGTGGAAGACCGAGAAGCGCATTGCAGCATGGGACGCCCGCGCGGCGCTCGGTACGCTCGAGCGTGGCATGATTGAATAGGTTGATATGACGCAAAACAGCGCCCATACGGGCAAACTCTATGTGGTCGGCACGCCCATCGGCAACCTGGGCGACCTGTCCCCGCGCGTTGGCGAGGCGTTTGCCGCCGCCGATGTCATTTGCTGCGAAGACACGCGTGTGACGTCAAAGCTGCTGATGCATCTGGGCATTTCCAAGCCGCTTGTCCGTTGCGATGAGAATGTGATCGCCAGCCGCGCCGCCGGCCTGGTCGACCGTCTGCTGGCGGGGGAGACCCTCGCCTTTGCCTCGGACGCCGGCATGCCGAGCGTGTCCGATCCCGGCCAGGCGCTGGTCGAGGCGGCACGTGAGGCCGATGTGCCCGTCGAAGTTGTTCCCGGGCCCTCCGCTTGCGTCACGGCGCTCGTTTCGTCCGGCATTCCCTGTGAGCATTTTTTCTTTGAGGGCTTTTTGGGCCGAAAGCACGGCGACCGCGTGCGTCGTTTGCAGCGCCTTGCCGTGGTTCCCGGCGCACTCATCTTCTACGAGTCTCCACATCGCATCGTGGCGACGCTCGAGGCCGTGGCGGAGGTCTTTCCCCAGCGTGAGGTTGCCGTCTGCCGCGAACTCACCAAGCTGCACGAGGAGGTCTTGCGCGGGCCCGCTGCCCAGCTTGCCGAGGAGCTGCGTGCTCGCGGCGAGGTAAAGGGCGAGATTGCGCTGGTCATCGCACCGCCGAGCGAGGATGAGGAGGCCGGTATCGTGCCGGTTGGCGCCGCGGCAGCGGATCCCGACGAGGCCCTGCGCGAGGATATCCGCGCCGCGCTCGAGGAGGGGGAGCCCGCCTCTGCGGTGGCCAAGCGCCTGTCTCAGAAGTATTCGCGCCGCAAGCGCGATGTCTATGCCATGGTGCTCGATATGCAATAGATGGAGGATATCCAGCCCTTGCGCTAGAATCATCCCCTGTATGCAACGTTTTTCTGGAGGACAAACCCCATGGATCAAAGCAAGCCTTCGTTCTTTATCACGACGCCCATCTACTACGTCAACGCCGATCCGCACCTGGGCACGGCTTATTCCACCATCATCGCCGACGTTCAGGCCCGTTATCGTCGCTCCGCCGGCTATAACGTCAAGTTCCTGACCGGCATGGACGAGCACGGCGAGAAGGTCGCCGAGGCCGCAGCCAAGCACAACATGACGCCGCAGGAGTGGACCGACAGCCAGGCTCCGCACTTCAAGGAGCTTTGGAGCAAGCTCGAGATCTCCAACGACGACTTCATCCGCACCACCGAGCCGCGCCAGCACCATGCCGTGCAGTACCTGTGGGAGCGCATGAAGGAGTCCGGCTACCTGTATAAGGGCAGCTACGATGGCTGGTACTGTGTGCCCGACGAGACCTACTTCACCGATACGCAGGTCCAGAAGGGCGACGAGGAGTACGGCAGCGTCGGCCAGCACCTGTGCCCCGACTGCCACCGTCCGCTTGAGCGCGTGCAGGAGGAGTCCTACTTCTTTAAGCTTTCCGCCTTCCAGGACAAGCTGCTCAAGCTCTATGACGAGCACCCCGACTTTGTCGAGCCTGCGTTCCGTATGAATGAGGTACGCAGCTTTGTCGAGGGCGGCCTTAATGACCTTTCCGTGAGCCGTACGAGCTTTGACTGGGGCATCCAGGTCCCGTTTGACGAGGGTCACGTGACCTACGTGTGGTTCGATGCGCTGCTCAACTATATGACGGCCGTCGGCTACGGTGTCGACACCGATGAGGCGCGTGCCGAGCTGGCCTATCGCTGGCCCGCGCAGTTCCACATCGTGGGTAAGGACATCATCCGCTTCCACTGCGTCATTTGGCCCGCCATGCTCATGGCCATTGGCGAGGCCCTGCCCGAGCACGTCTTTGCCCACGGCTTCCTGACCGTGCGCAATGCCGAGACTGGCAAGGCCGAGAAGATGTCCAAGAGCCGCGGCAACGCCATCGCTCCGCAGGACGTTATCGACATGCTGGGCGTCGAGGGCTATCGCTACTACTTCATGACCGACGTCGTCCCCGGTACCGACGGCGCCATCAGCTTCGACCGCATGGAGCAGGTCTACAACGCCGACCTGGCCAACAGCTGGGGCAACCTTATCTCGCGTTCGCTCAACATGAGCGGCAAGTACTTTGACGGTTGCGCGCCCGCCAAGCCCGCATCGTTCGATGCGTTCGACAACCCGTTGGCAAAGATTGCCGATGGCCTGGTCGATCGCTACATGGCCAAGATGGACGTGCTCGATTATGGTGGAGCTAAGGACGAGGTCATGGAGCTCATCCATGCCGCCAACCACTACATCGAGGACTCCGAGCCCTGGGCGCTTGCCAAGGACGAGGCCAAGGCTGACGAGCTGGCGTTTGTGATCTACAACCTGCTCGAGGCCATCCGCATTGCCGCTCACCTGCTGATGCCGCTCATGCCCCAGACTTCTGCCGAGGCCCTGCGCCGCCTGTCCTGCGAGGACGAGGCCGCGAGCGACGACCTCAAGGGCATTTGCGCTTGGGGCCTGCTTGCCGGTGGTCAGCCCGTCGAGAAGGGCGAGCCGCTGTTCCCGCGTCTGGGCTAAGCCGCTGCGCGCCATATCGGCAATTTGCTGTTTAGCTGTAAGGGCATGGCCGCAACGGTCCATGCCCTTTTGCTTTACGATGCAGCCACCATGTTAAGGAGGCAACCATGACAACTTCGCCTTTGGCAAACCCCACGGCAACTAGGGAGCTGCTAGAGGAGTTTGGCCTTGCGACCAAGCATCGCCTGGGCCAGAACTTCCTGATCGACAACCATGTGATCGAACGTATCTGTGA
Organism: Collinsella sp.; assembly: GCA_048342875.1. GTDB lineage: Bacteria > Actinomycetota > Coriobacteriia > Coriobacteriales > Coriobacteriaceae > Collinsella. The sequence continues at coordinate 168,901 of DBGDEA010000004.1, forward strand.
GCTCGCTGAGCTTGCAGGTGACGAGCGCGTGCTCGAGGTCGGCCCGGGTTGCGGCACGCTGACGTTGGCCCTGCTGCAGGAGGCGGCGTGCGTTACGTCGATTGAGGCAGATCCCGAGCTCGAGCCGGTGCTCGATGCTCACGCCGCTGACTATGCCAACTTCCGCTTTATCATGGGCGACGCGCTCAAAGTGACGCCGGAGCAGATTGAGCAGGCCGCCGGTGGTGAACCCACGGTGTTTGTCGCGAATCTGCCCTATAACGTGGCGGCGACAATCATCCTGCAGTTCTTCCAGACGATGCCCGCGCTCAAGCGCGCCGTCGTCATGGTGCAAAAGGAGGTTGCCGATCGTATTGCCGCAACGCCGGGCAACAAGACCTATGGCGGCTACACGACAAAGCTCGGCCTGTATGCGCAGGTTACGGGTCGCTTTGAGGTGCCGCCGCGTTGCTTTATGCCGGCGCCGCACGTGGACTCGGCCGTCGTGCGTATCGACCGTGTTGACGGCGTGGTGCCCGAAGGACTCGACCGCGAGTTTGTGGCCCGCTTGATTGATGCTGCATTTGCTCAGCGTCGCAAGACCATTCGCAACTCCATGAGCGCCAACGGCTTTGCCAAGGACGTGCTCGATGCCGCCTTTGAGGCTTGCGGTATCGCATCCACCACGCGCGCCGAAACGCTTGATGTTGCCGACTTTGTCCGCCTGGCCCAGGAGCTAATCCATGACGCTTAATGCCGAACGCGTGACGTTTACCGAGAAAAAGAAGACGGTCGCCTGCCCCGTGCCCTTGGCGCCGCTTGCCGACACGCATGCGCATCTGCTTTCGTTTTGGGGCAAAGAAGTGCCCGAGACGCTCGTGCGCGCCAAAGCCGCGGGCGTCGACCTGTTGGTGACGATGTTCGACCCCATCGCTGACAAACGCAGCGTGACGGACTATAGCGACTGGCTCGTGCGCGAAATTCTGCCGATGCAGGATATCCCTCAGATCAAGTATCTTGCCGGCGTGCATCCGTATGGTGCGCCGGACTATACCGACGACGTTCACGCGCAGGTCGTTGCCGCACTCGATGACCCCTTATGCGCCGGTATTGGCGAAATCGGCCTGGACTACCATATGGACTATGACGACGATATCGCGCCGGCACCCCATAACGTGCAGATTGACTGCATGGCGCGTCAGCTCGAGCTTGCCGTGTGCCGTAACGTGCCGGTGGAGCTGCATCTGCGCCACGAGGACACGGACCATGAGCGTACCTCGCACGTGGACGCCTACAACGTGCTTCGTGAGGTGGGCGTGCCCCAGGCCGGTTGTGTGCTGCACTGCTTTGGCGAGGACCGCGCCACGATGGAGCGCTTTGTGGAGCTGGGCTGCTATATCGCCTATGGTGGTGCGGCTACCTTTAAGCGCAACGACGACGTGCGCGAGGCATTCGCGGCAACCCCACTCGATCGAATTTTGTTCGAGACGGATTGCCCGTATATGGCTCCGGAGCCCATCCGCGGTCTTGAATGCGAGCCCGCAATGATCTCCATTACGGCAAACACGCTGGTCAACGACCGTGTCGATCGTACCGGCGAGGATGCTGAGGCAATCGCGCGAGCAGCTTGGGAAAATGCCTGCAAACTTTTTCAAAAATAGTTCTTGCGTTCGCGATGGCGCTCCGTTATTCTAATTCCTGCACGCGGGCGTGGCGGAATTGGCAGACGCGTACGGTTCAGGTCCGTATGGGGGCAACCCCATGAAGGTTCAAGTCCTTTCGCCCGCACCATTGATTGAAAAGCTCCCAGCAATGGGGGCTTTTTTGTTTTGGGCCCATCGCGGGGACTTGAACCTGCGAAGGAGCGAGCGCCAAGAAAACGCGGAGCGTTTTTAGCGAGCTGGCGAGGACGCCGGCAGGCGGCCGAAGCCGGTGCGAATCCGCGAAGCGGATACGCGGACGTCCTTTTGCTCGCACCATTGATTGAAAGAGCTCCCAGCAATGGGAGCTTTTTTGTTATGTACGATCTCCTTGTACGGGTATCCTAATGCCAACGTGTGCCTATCAGAGGAGAGACCATGCTGTTGTCCGGTATCATCGCCGCCCTTACCAGCCTTTTGATTCCCATCATCATTCTGTTGCTACTGCTTCCCAACGCCTGCTATGTCGTTGAACAACAGCATGCCGTGATCATCGAGCGCCTGGGCAAGTTTAACCGCATCGTCAACGCGGGCTTCCACATGAAGGTGCCCGTGATCGACCGCAAGGCCGCCACGGTGAGCCTGCGCACCATGAAAAACGGTTTTGGCATCGACGTTAAGACCCAGGACAACGTGACCATCGGCCTTGAGGTCTCTGCTCAGTACCACGTGAGCTATGACATGGGCGCCGGCCCGGCAGATTCGGGTATCTACAAGAGCTACTACATGCTGCAGGAGCCCGTCGACCAGATGCGTGACTTCATCACCGACGCCCTACGCTCTTCGATTCCCGTCTACACACTCGATGAGGTCTTTGCCAAGAAGGATGACATCGCCAAGGATGTCAACGCTACCGTTTCCGAGCAGATGGCCGCCTACGGCTTCACCCTCGTGTCGACGCTCATCACCAAAATCGCACTGCCGACCGAGGTCGAGAACTCCATGAACGACATCAACGCCGCCCAGCGCAAGCGCGCTGCGGCACAGGAGCTCGCCGAGGCCGACCGCATCAAGCGCGTCACCGAGGCGACCGCCGAGGCCGAGGCTATGGAAAAGGCGGGCGAGGGCATCGCCAACCAGCGCAAGGCCATTGCACTGGGTATCAAAGATTCGCTCGAGATCATCCAGGAGACGGGTGTCGGCAATGACGAGGCCAACCAACTGTTCATGTTTACGCAGTGGTCCGAGATGATGACGGAGTTCGCTCGCACGGGTAAAACCTCGACGGTCGTGCTGCCGAGCGACTTTTCGCAGTCGGCCTCTATGTTCGAGCAGATGCTGGCTGCCGGTAAGGTTCAGAACGAGTCAAAGGAGTAGGCACGCGTGAAATACACCGTCGTTTGTGTTGGCAAGCTCAAAGAGCGCTTTTGGAAGGACGCGTGCGCTGAGTACACCAAGCGCCTAGGCGCCTATGCCAAGGTGGATATCCGCGAGGTGGCCGATATCGACCCGGCTAAGGCGGGCGGCGTGGATGCCGCGCGCGACAAGGAGGGGGCGGCAATTCTTGCTGCATTGCCGTCTCGAGCGCATGTGATCCTGCTGGCTATCGAGGGCAAGGAGCGTTCGAGTGAGGAGCTCTCGGCGAGGCTCGACGATCTTATGCTGCGAGGCAGCAGCGACATCGCCTTTGTGATTGGCGGTTCGGACGGCGTGAGCGATGAGGTGCGCGCCCGCGCCGACGAGATGCTCAGCTTTGGACGCATTACCTTGCCGCATAACTTGGCGCGCGTGGTGCTGCTGGAGCAAATCTACCGCGCCTGCAAGATCAGCCGTGGCGAGCCGTATCACAAATAGGTCGGCAATACGAAACAATGGCGTGGGACAATAGCTTTCGTTTTGAAGAGCGTGTCTGAGAGGACTATGAGATATGAAGATTGGGTTTGTCGGTTTTGGCAATATGGCGAGCGCTATGGCCGATGGCTGGATCGCTGCCGGTGTAGCCGCGAGCGACATGTGCGCCTGCGCGGGTCGCTACGACGCACTGGTTGAGCGCTGCGAGGCGCGCGGCATGGTCGCCTGCCACGATGCCGCCGAGGTTGTCGCCGCATCCGATATCGTGGTCGCTGCGGTCAAACCGTACATGATCGAGAAGGTATTCGCCCCGCTCAAGGATGCTCTTGCCAAAAAGGTCGTTCTGTCGGTTGCCTGGACCTGGGACAGTGCCAAGTGGGAGCAGGTCCTGCCGGGCGTCGCGCATATCTCGACGGTGCCCAACACACCGGTTTCGGTGGGCGAGGGCGTCATCGCTTGCGAGAAGGCTTCCACGCTTAGTGATGAGCAGAGCGCCGTGGTGCTTGATCTGCTTGGCAAGCTCGGTGCGGTGGTCGAGCTTGATACGAGCCTGCTGTTCGTGGGCGGCACGGTGGGTGGTTGCGCTCCGGCATTTGTCGCTATGGCAATCGAGGCCCTGGGCGATGCGGCGGTCAAGCACGGTATCCCGCGTGCCGATGCCTATCGCATTGTGAGCCAGATGGTGCTAGGTACGGCAAAGTTGCAGCTTTCAACTGGTCAGCATCCTGCGGCGATGAAGGATGCCGTATGCTCGCCCGGTGGCGCCACCATCAAGGGCGTCGTTGCGCTCGAGGATGCCGGCATGCGCAGTGCCCTGGTCAAGGCAATCGACGCAACTCTCCAGTAAAACCTGCCATTTAGGGACAGGTTTATTTTGGCAGGTTTTTCCTGCGGTTTTGTCACATGTACGAAAAGCGCCCCGCAACTGGCTCAATTCCAGTTGCGAGGCGCTTGCATTTGCCTAGATAAAACCGACCAAAATAAACCTGCCCCTTTTTGGCAGGTTAGTCCCAGAAGCTGTCTTCCTCATCCTCGGACTTGGGCCCGCGGTCGACGTACATCTTATGGGTGCGCTTCTCCATTACAAAGGCAAGAATCGCAAATAACAGGATGCCGCCGGCGAAAAGGATGGCAAAACCGGTGCGGGTGCCAAACAAAAAGGAAAAAACTGCGTCCATTGGGTGCCTTCTTGCGTAGTTGAGTTGGGTCGTAAACGCTCATAAGTATATACTTGCCCATACATGTACAAGGTTGCAACCTAAATGGAATGTATATCGCCGGAGGATCTAATGCTTGATATCAAGTTTGTTCGCGAGAACCCCGATGCCATCGATGTCGCCATGGCTAACCGCCAGACGTCTTGGGATCGCGAGAAGTTCTTTGAGCTCGACGACGAGCGCCGTGCCGTCATCACCGAGGTCGAGGAACTCCAGGCTACGCGCAATGCCGAGTCCAAGAAGATCGGCGCCCTGATGAAGGAGGGCAAGAAGGAGGAGGCCGAGGCCGCCAAGGAGGCCGTGCGCGCCGTCAACGAGAAGATTGACGGTCTGGCCGAGCGCCGCACCGCTCTCGAGCAGGAGCAGTACGACTTCATGGCTCACCTGCCCAACATTCCGTGCGATGCCACCCCGTACGGTAAGGACGAGGACGAGAACATCGAGCGTCGCCGCTGGGGCACCCCGCGCGAGTTCGACTTCGACTTTAAGCCGCACTGGGATCTGGGCACCGATCTGGACATCCTCGACTTCGAGCGCGGCAACAAGCTCTCCGGCAGCCGCTTCACCGTTCTCGGTGGCGCCGGCGCCCGCCTGGAGCGCGCCCTCATCAACTTCTTCCTCGATACGCACACCAGCCGTGGCTTTAAGGAGTGGTGGCCGCCTATCGTCGTCAAGCGTCAGACCATGTTTGGCACGGGTCAGCTGCCCAAGTTCGAGGATGACGCCTATCACGTCTCGGGCGACAACTTCCTGATCCCTACCGCCGAGGTCGTGCTCACCAACCTGCACGCCGGCGAGGTCCTCGACGCCGATACCCTGCCGCGCCGCTACACCGCCTTTACCCCCTGCTTCCGCGAGGAGGCCGGTTCCGCCGGTCGCGACACCCGCGGCATCATCCGTCAGCACGAGTTCGACAAGGTCGAGATGGTCAAGTTCGCTAAGCCGGAGGAGTCCGATGAGGAGCTCGAGAGCATGACCGCCGAGGCCGAGTACCTGCTGCAGCAGCTGGGCCTTCCGTATCGCGTGATTAGCCTGTGCACCGGCGACTTGGGCTTCTCTGCCCGTCAGACCTACGACGTCGAGGTCTGGCTGCCGAGCTACAACGCCTACAAGGAGATCAGCTCCTGCTCCAACTGCGGTGACTTCCAGGCTCGCCGCGCCAACATCAAGTATCGCGACCCCGAGAACTTCAAGGGCTCGCGCTACCTGCACACCCTCAATGGTTCCGGCCTGCCGGCCGGCCGCACCATGGCCGCCATTCTGGAGAACTACCAGAACGCCGACGGCACCATCACGATCCCCGAGGTTCTGCGTCCTTACATGGGTGGTCTCGAGAAGATCGAGCCGGTCGCGTAAGTTGGCTGCATAGGGGATATGCAAGGGCGCTCCTTCGGGGGCGCCCTATTTTGTGCGTAGGTCCATACCATGCCGTGCGGACAGCTCAATAGAAAACACACGAACAACTGTTCTGTATACAGCCATCTGCCTGCTATGCTTTTGCTAAATAAGAGCGAGAGAAAGGGGACGCGATGGAGCTGTTTGATGATCGGGTGGTTTTGTTTGAGAGCGACGAGGGCGGGGAGTACCTGCTTGTAACGTGTGAGCCGTCTGGCATGGGTGGCCTGGTGGTTCGGCAGGCGAGCGAGGGTCCGTTGACCCAATGGTGCTTTGAGGAGTCGCCGCATGTGGTCGAGATGTTTGTGGCGCATGAGGCGCTTGTTGTCCTTGAGCACTTCTATGGCGTTGGAACTTCTAATCAGGTGGCACGAATGCTGAGCATCTCGTTTGCCGACTACGACTGTGCGCAACGGGTGCGGTCGCTTCTGGGGGAGCTTGGCGCCGGGTTCGATGTGATCGAAAAGCCAATCGATCGTACGGGGAACGGCGGTATATGCGGAGCAGCATGACAAAACTGCGTTCCACAAAAAAGTTTGAGATTATGCTTGACTCCAATAAGCTAAAGTGGTTTTATATGTCTTGCGCTGCGGCGTTACCTCAGCTGGATAGAGGGTCTGACTACGAATCAGAACGTCATAGGTTCGAATCCTATACGCCGCACCAATTGAAATCGAAAGCCTCCGGCAACGGGGGCTTTTCTTTTACGTCGGCACTGCATGGATTCGAACCTCGGTCGAGGCGCGGGCGTAAAGAAAACGCGGAGCGTTTTTAGCCCGCGGGCGAGCACGCCGGAAGGCGGGCGGAGCCGGTGCGCATCCGCGCAGCGGATGCGCGGAATCCTATACGCCGCACCAATCGAACTTAAAGCCTCCGGCAACGGGGGCTTTTCTTTTATGGCAACACCGCATGGATTCGAACCTCGGTCGAGGCGCGTGCGTCTTAATCATCACTTCGTAAAATTTTTCCAAATTGTCGCTTGACCCATCGAGGGGTCACGTGCATAATAATCCGTGCGTTGCGGCGTTACCTCAGCTGGATAGAGGGTCTGACTACGAATCAGAACGTCATAGGTTCGAATCCTATACGCCGCACCAATTGAATTTTAAAGCCTCCGGAAACGGGGGCTTTTCCTTTACGGGGGCATTGCGGAGATTCGAACCTCGTTCGAGGCGCGAGCGTTAAGAAAACGCGAAGCGTTTTTAGCGAGCGGGCGAGTCCGCCGGCAGGCGGGCGAAGCCGGTGCGGATCCGCGCAGCGGATGCGCGGAATCCTATACGCCGCACCAATTGAGTTTTAAGCCTCCGGAAACGGGGGCTTTTCTTATATGTCGACATACTTGAGGAGTTGCTTTCGCCGTGTTTGAAAGTATCGAGTCGATCGACTGCATCAAATGAGTAAAAATCAAATTTGATAACTTTTTTCGAAAAATGCTTGACCTTTATTCAGTCGATGTGCATAATAATCAACAAGTCGCGGCGTTACCTCAGCTGGATAGAGGGTCTGACTACGAATCAGAACGTCATAGGTTCGAATCCTATACGCCGCACCATTTGAGATTAAAGCTCCCGGCAACGGGGGCTTTTCTTTTACGTAAGCACTGCATGGATTCGAACCTCGGTCGAGGCGCGAGCGTGAAGCGGACTATTTCCTGTCGACTCGTGTAAGATTCCGAGTAGGTGTCGCGGCCCATCCGCGATCACTCCTTCTCTCAACGACCGATCAGGGTGATACTTCGTGGCAGAGCGTCCGACATACAAGCTCAGGTTTCTCGATCCCAAGAAGCGCTTTCCGGTGATGCCCGAGCAGCCTGCGGGACGCTCATATGGCGTGGTCTGGAAACTCTTTGGCGAGGACCCGCATGAATCATGCTATGCCGTCGAATTCGTCGGCAAAAGCCATGTGTCGCTTTTGGGCTACGTGAGCGTTTCGGGTGAGGTCTATAAGGTGGACCGCCCCGTTAGCGAGGCTCCGCTGCCCAACGATCCCGACATGGAGCTGGTCCTTGACGAGTCGGATTCCAGTATTGGTGAGATTATGGTAAGGGAAGCCAACGGTGCAATGCGTACGTGTGCGCAAACTGCCGGCTCTCCCGAAGGCCCCATGCGCGAGCAGTCCGACCACGAGACATGGAATTCGACCCGCGCCCTTCCTTACGGCGAGTTCATGGCCTCGATGTTCTTGCGCTACGTGATATTTGCCAACTCCGAAAGCGCTATTGCGAACACGGCGGGCGTCGACGGTCTCGATGCGGACATGCAAAACGTTGTCGACAAAATAAAGCTCGTAAAGTTGCCCGAGCCGGTCGAGGTGTTTTTGGGCTTTAACACGGCACCGCTACCTGACGCTATCGAGACGCTGCTCTACCGTGTCGACCATGCCGAGAATCCGAGCGGTATCGAGCGTTATGCCGCCGCCCTTATGAGCGAGGTCGACTTGCCCCGTCTGCGCACCATTGCCGCCAAGTCCGAAATGAGCCTGGCTCGCATTGATCGCTCAAAGCTTTTCTATCTCAATTTTGATCGTAGCCTGCTGGATCAGGACGAGATTGACATGCTGCTCGCCATCGAGTGCCGTCTCAACCGCCTCTCCGGCATCCTTGAGCGCATCGGGGCCGGATTGGCCCCTGCGGCATCCTCGCCGAGCCTTGAGGGCTGCGCGCTCTTTGATGCGTGGCATATCGCCAAGACGACCAACGATGTTCCCCGACTGCTCGATACGGCCTCGAGCGATAACCCGTGGGACAAACCGGGTACGGTGGCTTGCCAGCCGGGCGGTGAGTGGGATGTGCGTACCCGCTTCGCGCGTATCGTCGAGGCACTTAACGTGGTCACACGGCTCGACTATACCTATCGGGCAAACGTTGCCGAGGGGATTATGCTCGTTCGGTTTGGGCAGTCTGTCGTGGATGCCATGCCGCAACGTGAATACGACGCTCAAGATGACGCCTGGCGCGAGCTGGACGAGGACACGCGCGCGGTCTGGGCTGCGGAACACGATGCGCGCGTGGCACTCACGCTTGCGGCAGCGTGTTTTGCCGCGGGCACCTGCATCACGCGCTGCTATGTGCAGATTGCTGCTCCCGACAGTGAGCAGGGCGAGCACGTTGTCGCAACGTATTTCTTTGGGCGCGCGGCCTATCTGGCCGATTGCGTGCCTGTTGCCAAGAATCTTGAGAGCATGGACATGGACGATATGCCGTGCAAGCGTGTGCTTGAGGCGTATGAGTCAACCGCTCCGGAGACGATTGAGCCTGCGGAGGTTCATGCTCGTCCGCGTGATGACCATCGCACGCTTCCGCCGGCGCTGCGCGATTTGCTGCTTGCCGATACGGCTGACGAGTTGGAGGTCATGGAAGAGGACGACGACCCATACGTGGCCCGTGTTGTTGAATTGCGCGAGCAGGCAAAAGTCGACCGTACAGGTGCTTTTGAAGGCTTTTCCCGTCTTGTTGAGGAGTTGGAGGCTAAGTGCGCCGTTGCCGAGCTTTTGGCGACAGGTCCGGTTCAAACGCAGTTTTGCGATAACCAGCTGGTGCGCATGGTGCTACCGGTGTTGGAAGAAGATCGCTCTGTGCGAATCCTCCGTGCGCCCGATGCGCTGTACTTTGCCCAGCACGAGATCTGTAGCTTTTACGCCGAGCAAGAGGACTTTGAACGAGCGCTGCCCGAGGTGCGCCATCTTTACGATCTGGCGCGCTCGTCCATGCAATCGCACTTTGCGCTCATCAACGTGCTTGCGCGTCTGGAGCGCTTTGACGAGATTATCGAGGTGGCACGCCACGGCCTACGTATTGCCAGCGATCGTTCTGCAATCGGCTATCTGTTCTATCGCTTGGCGTTTGCCTATTGGAACTGCGATCAGCTCGACCTGGCGCTGGCTTGTTACCGTCTGGTGCCGCGCGGTGAGGAATCGGGCAGCAGCGCGCTGGAAGAAATGCAGGGCCTTATGAACGAGATGGGCGTCAGCGAGCCTCCGACGTTCGAGGAAGCGGTCGAGACCATCCGCAAGGCTGGACTCGAGCTGCCGCCAGTGTCCGCCGTGACGAATCAGCTTGCAGATGCCGCTGTTCAACTGGTCGACAACGGCTTCTTTTTCCTGGCACGCGGTTGCATCTTCCAAATGTGGCGCACCATGGGCAACGACGAGCTCGGCTCCCTCAACCGCTCGCTGGGGTAGGCGAAGCCTCCAAGGAGGAAAGGATGCTAGGCAATTAGAAAATTTCCTCTTGCCCATCCTTGGCTGTTTGGTTACTATAGAACGGCTGTTACGGAGAGCTGACCGAGAGGCCGAAGGTGCTCGCCTGCTAAGCGAGTATGCCCCAAAAGGGCATCTGGGGTTCGAATCCCCAGCTCTCCGCCAGTTTAACTTTAAAGAAGGGTCCCATCGGGGGCCCTTTTTTATTATCGAGAAAGGGCGCTGGGGATTCGAACCCGAGAGGGCACGGGCGTTAAGCAAACGCGAAAGCGTTTGTAGCCCGTGGGCGAAAAGCCGCCAGGCTTTGAAGCCGGAGGGCATGCGTAGCATGCCCGGACATCCCCAGCTCTCCGCCAGTATGAATTGAAAGAAGGGTCCCATTTGGGGCCCTTTTTTTAATTAGGAGAATGTTAACTGGGGATTCGAACCCTCAAAAAATGAGGCGCCCCGTTGGACGCCTCCTTTCAGCGAGTGTATTGTTCTTCGACCTTACACCTCGGGTGCCTTGGCTACGGTCTCGCTCTCGGCTGTGAGCGGGCGGTTGTCGATGCGGCGGCCCAAGCGATCGAGCTTCACGAGCAGCCATTCAATGGGATTCGGCCCTGCGCCTTCCTCGTCGGCAACCAGGTCCATGACGGCGATCTTGGTGCCGTCCTGCTTGAGTGTAACGCTGCCCACCTTGTCGCCCACATGCACCGTGCCCGAAAGATCGTCGTAGCTAACCTTTTCGGTCACCTCGCCGGCAAGAGAAAACACAGTCGCTTGCGCCGTGGGATCGGCGAGCGTGGCGTCGATTGTCTTATCCGTCCAGTCGGTTTGACTAATGCGCGCCATAAGCGGGTTGCCGTTGGCGGTCTTTTCTTGCGTGTTGGCGATTACGACCGTCACCTTGTGACCGTAGTACCAGTTGGCAAGGGTGGCGGTATCGGTAAAGCGCTGATCGGTGGTGGTGGAGTTCAAAATAACGGTGTAGATCTCGTCGCCGTCGCGGTTGTAGGCGCTCGTAAAGCAATAGCCCGCGTCGTCGGTGGTGCCGGTCTTGCCGCCGATGTTGCCATCTTGGCCCAGCAAATAGTTATGCGTGTCCATGGAATGCGAATGGTCGGTGCCGTCGGCGCCCGTGACCTCGATCCAGGAATCCTCGCTCGCTACGACCTCGCGGATCGTGTCGTTTTTCATGGCCTCCTGCATCATCAGCGCTACGTCGTGTGCGGTTGAGTGCATATTGCCAGCCCACTCATCAAAGTCCAGACCATGCGGGTTTTCAAAAAGCGTACCGGTGCAGCCGAGCTTCTTAGCGCGCTCGTTCATGGCCTTCACAAATGTGGCCTCGGCGTCTTTGGTCTTGGGGTCGATCTTCTTGCCCACATATTCGGCGAGCACGATGGCGGCGTCGTTGCCCGAGGGAATCATCAGACCGCGTAGTGCCTGCTCCACGGTAAGCTCGTCGCCTTCGAGCAAGCCGGCGGTCGAATTACCCACGGTGGCTGCGGCGTTGCTCACCGTGACCTTCTCGTCCATCTTGCAATTCTCGACGGTTAGGATTGCGGTCATGACCTTGGTGATCGAGGCGATTTTGACCTGCTCATCGGCGCCGCGCCCATAGTAGACGGTACCGTCTTTGCCCATGACGAGGGCATTGGTCGCATCGATATCGGGCAGGTTTTCGGCCGTGATGCCGCGCGCATCGGCGGTTTTGCCGCAAACATTGTCGGTCGTGAGCACTTGGGCGCCGGCGACGGTGGGCACGCCAGCGGCAAGGGCGATAGCGCAGACAAAGCCGGCGGCAAGCTGGGCTGAGCGCTTTGCAAAAGAGGTGAGGGACTTCACGGATTTCGCTTTCGACGGGATGGTCTCTTCTGGAACTAGAGTATATCGTTTGCCGGCGTCGGCGATCATCGCGTGCGTGCGTGGCCCACATCCGCGCCCGAACGGGCACAAGGGTGCTTAAGGCCGACTTAATCACCCACGCTTGTTGTGTGTGGCATGCGTCGCCTCGGGCATAATGGAGCGCGAGAGGAGCACGCATGAACGAGCGCATTTTGGTAGTTGATGACGAAAAGGCCATCGCCGACTTGGTTGGTATCTACCTTACAAAAGAGGGCTTTGATGTCCAGATTGCCTATAGCGGGGCCGATGCGGCCAAGGCAATCTTGGAGCAGGAGTTCGATCTGGCGCTGCTGGATGTCATGCTGCCCGATATCGATGGGTTTGAGCTGCTGCGTACGATCCGTTCCAGCCATACCTATCCCGTGATCATGCTGACGGCGCGCGATGCCCAGCAAGACAAGATCGAGGGTCTTTCGCTTGGCGCGGACGATTACGTGGTTAAGCCGTTCCGTCCGCTGGAGCTCATCGCGCGCGTGCACGCTCAACTTCGCCGCTACACCAGCTACGGTAGCCGCGCACAGGCGGCCGAGTCGCTGACCCTCCAGCTCGACGGCCTGGAGATCAACCGCGATGCTCGTTCCGTGACAGTGGACGGTTCACCGGTTCGCCTCACGCCCATCGAGTATTCCATCTTGCTGTATCTGGTCGAGCATCGCGGCAGCGTGGCGGCCGTGGAGGACCTGTTCCGCGCGGTGTGGAACGAGGACTTTATGCCCGGCTCCAACAATACGGTGATGGTGCACATTCGCCACCTGCGCGAAAAGATCGGCGACGACGCACAAAAACCGCGCTTTATCAAAAACGTCTGGGGCGTCGGCTACATAATCGAATAGCGCCTTTGATGGTGGGGAAGTGGATATGACAAAAGACGATAGGCAGGCATTCGAGGTGCCCGATCGACTCTTTGAATACGTGAGGTCGGTCGTCGACAACCGCGCGCTTGCAACGGTGCTGCTCTTTTTGCTGAGCCTGCTGCTGATTGGCATCGATAACATCGCCGGAATCTTGGCGGTGCTGCTTATCGGCTTTTTGCTGATCGATCGATTCGAAATCGTTCGCCGCTGCGTGGTGATTGGCGGCGCCGCGTGGGCCATGACGTTGGCGATTGGCGCCATGGCGCTCGGCGGCATTGAAGGGCCGGTGCTGTTCGATGCCGGCTTTGTATTCAACATGCTTGGCTTTGTGCTGGCGCTTGCCGTGTGCGTGCTGTTCTTGTGCGGCCGCGCCCTGTACTACCAGGGCTACGAGCAGGGCGAGCAGCATGCCGATTGTGTGCTGGCCGCTCGTATTCAAGATCGCCTGATCGATCACCCCGACACCTGGGACAACATCGACGGCGACTTCTTGGAGGCCGAGGGCGCCCTTAACCGCGTGCGTGACCGTGAGCGCAAGGTGCAGCAAGCTCTGCGTGACGAGTCGCATCGCAAGGACGATCTGGTCACGTACTTGGCACATGACCTGCGCACCCCGCTTGCCAGCGTGGTGGGCTATCTTTCGCTGCTGCAAGAGGCTCCCGAGCTGCCGGTTGAGCAACGTACGCACTTTACGGGCGTGGCGCTCGACAAGGCGCACCGGCTTGATGCGCTCATCGAAGAGTTCTTCGATATCACGCGCTTTGACTTCCACGATATCGTGCTCACGCGCGGCTATGTTGATCTGGGGTTGCTGCTGGCTCAGGTGACTGACGAGTTCTATCCCATCCTCAACGAGCAGCATAAGGAAGTCCAAGTTGATATTCGCGAGGACCTGACGGTGCTCGTGGATGGCGACAAGATGGCCCGCGTGTTTAACAACATCATGAAAAACGCCGTCGCCTATAGCTATGAGGGCTCGACTATCACGATCGAGGCCGGGCGCCAAGACGATGGCGGCGTGCGCGTGCGCTTTATCAATCAGGGCGATCCTATCCCTGCGGCTAAGCTCAAGGTGATCTTTGAGAAGTTCTATCGCCTGGATGCGGCGCGTGCGACCAATCGCGGTGGTGCCGGTCTGGGCCTTGCTATTGCCAAGGAGATCATCGCGGCACACGGCGGTACCGTTGCATGTGAATCGACGCCCGAACACACGATATTCACCATCGAGCTGCCCGCCGCATAGCCAGCGTGCCCTTACAAACACTTGACAATGCGCTCACGTGCATATGAGCCGCGATTTCTACTATCGATACTGCTGAATTGATATCGATGTGGAGGTATGCGGTATGACGGCTGCTGCGGCTGTGGAGCCCACGGAGCTTGAAGAACTCATGAAAGCGCAGGCCGAGGCCGCGCACGAGCGCGAGGTTGGGGATGCGACTCGCCCCACGGCAGAGGATCTTGCCGCCTCGCCGACGCGCATCGACGTCGAGGGCCTCGACCTGTTCTATGGCGACCATCATGCGCTCAAGGACGTGAATATCAAGATCCGCGACAAGCAGATCACCTCGTTTATCGGGCCTTCGGGCTGCGGAAAGTCCACGTTGCTGCGCTGCTTTAACCGCATGAACGACGGCATCAAGGACTGCCGAATCGAGGGCAAGATTGCGCTCGATGGTCAAGATATCCTGGGCGATTACGACATCTGCCGTTTGCGCCAGCGCGTGGGCATGGTGTTCCAGCGCCCCAACCCGTTTCCCATGAGCATCTACGACAACGTCGCCTACGGTCCTCGCGGTATGGGTGTGCGCGACCGCGCCGTGCTCGATGAGCTGGTCGAGGACTCCCTGTGTCGCGCTGCCCTGTGGGACGAGGTCAAGGACAAGCTCAAAGAGTCGGGCCTGGGTCTTTCGGGTGGACAACAGCAGCGCCTGTGCATCGCCCGCGCACTTGCCGTGCAGCCCGACATTCTGTTGATGGACGAGCCGACCTCGGCACTCGACCCTGTGTCGACGCTGGTGGTGGAGCAGCTGGCCTGCGAGCTCAAAGAGACCTGTACGCTCGTGGTCGTTACGCACAATATGCAGCAGGCGGCGCGTATCTCCGACTCGGTCGCGTTTTTCTTGCTGGGTGAGTTGGTGGAACACGCGCCCACCGCGCAACTCTTCAAGAATCCGACCGATCCGCGTACGGCGGATTATTTGACGGGACGTTTTGGCTGATACCATCTAGTAAAGGTACCTTTAGGGTTAAGATGCGGTCATGCCGGCCGCAAAGGGGTTCAACATGATCTATTACGTCGAGGACGATGACAACATCAGGGATTTGACGGTCTATGCGCTGCGTAAGCAGGGGATCGAGGCCGAAGGCTTTTCGTGCGACGGTGAGTTTAAGGCTGCCGTGGCGCGACGGGTACCCGATGCCGTCCTGCTCGACATCATGCTGCCCGATACCGATGGCTTGGCGATTATGCGTCGCCTGCGCGCCGATCGCCTGACGGCGACGGTGCCCATCATGATGCTTACCGCCAAGGATACCGAGCTCGACAAGGTGATGGCGCTCGATGGCGGTGCCGACGATTACCTGACTAAGCCGTTTTCGCTCATGGAGCTTGCGAGCCGCTGCCGCGCACTGCTGCGTCGCGGCGGCATGGTCAAACAGGCGAGCGATGTGCTCAGCGTGGGCGACATCGTGCTCTCGCCCAGTCATCGCGAGGTAACCGTTGCCGGCGAGCCGCTTAAGCTCACCCTGCGCGAGTTCGACCTGCTCGAGTACCTCATGCGCAAGCCCGGCGTGGTCTTTACCCGCGAGTCGTTGCTGCAGAGCGTGTGGGGCTGGGACTTCGACGGCGGTTCGCGCACCGTTGACGTGCACGTGCAGACGCTTCGCCAAAAACTGGGCGAGCATGCCAGCGCCATCGAGACCGTACGCGGCGTGGGCTACCGCTTGGCCGAGCCTTCTGCCGGTGATGGTGCCGAAGGTGACGACACCGCGGCCACCGCATCGGAGGAGTAACCCGTGGTCTTCGCCCCCCAGGGAAAACATACGCTGTCGCACCGCGTTTTTGTGACGATCTTTGTCTGTGCCATGGCGGTTATCGTGGCGTTTACGGTGCTGGGTGCGTTCTTTGTGCAAAACACCTTGGCGGATGCCACGAGTGCCAACCTGGCGCAGGAAACCGAGCTCATTGCTGCCGCCCTCGACGAGCAGCAGGAGCCCATCCCGTTCTTGCGTAGCCTCGATCGCGAGGACTTGCGCATCACGCTGATTAACAAGGATGGATCGGTTGCCTACGACAACGAGGCGTCGCCTTCCACACTGCCCAACCATGGCGATCGCCCCGAGGTCATCGAGGCCTTTGAGAGTGGTTCGGGTTCCGCGGAGCGCGCAAGCTCTACACTCGACGAGATTATGCTGTATCGCGCCGTCGCCCTTGATAACGGCCAGGTCGTTCGCTTGGCGCAGGCCCAGCCTAGCGTTGCGGCGATTTTGCTGTCGATGCTGGCGCCGATGCTGCTTATCGCAGCAGCGGGTGCGGTACTCTCGTTTTTTATGGCGCGCCGTGAGTCCCGTGCCATCATCGCGCCGTTGCAAGAGGTGGATTTGGATCACCCACGCCGTAGCTATGAGCACGCCTATGCCGAGATGGTCCCCATGCTTGAGCGTATCGAGTCGCAGCGCCAGGAACTCAAGCGCCAAATGGCGGTGCTAGCGGACAACGACCGTATGCGCCGCGAGTTCACGGCGAATATCACCCATGAGCTCAAGACGCCGCTTACGGCGATTTCGGGCTATGCCGAGCTCATCGCAAACGGCATGGTCGAGGGCGAGGACGACCTGCGCAACTTTGGCGGTCGCATCTATCGTGAGGCGGGCCGCTTGGCAGCGCTTGTCAACGACATCCTTACGCTGTCTAACTTGGACGAGGCCGAACGTGCAACTGAAGGCGAGGCAGTGCCCATTGGGTCCACGGAGCCTATTGAGCTCTCGCGTGCGATCTACGCGGTTGAGCAGCGTCTTGAACAGGTCGCCCGTCAGGCGAATGTGACGATAAGTCATGAGACCAAGCCTGTGGTCATCGAAGGCGTGTCGCGCTTGATCGACGAGCTCATCTATAATCTGGCAAGCAACGCCATCCGCTACAATCGACCCGGCGGTACGGTTACGTTGCAGTGCGGCACCAACGATGAAGGCCATCCGTTCCTCGCTGTCGCCGACACGGGAATCGGTATCGCGCCTGAAGAACAGGGCAAGGTATTTGAGCGGTTCTATCGCGTGGACAAGAGTAGGTCCAAGGCACGCGGCGGAACCGGCCTGGGGCTTGCCATTGTCAAGCATGCGGCCCTGTATCATCACGCCACGCTCGATCTGTCGAGCGAGTTGGGCGTGGGAACCACCATTACGGTGACGTTTCCCATACAGCAGGACGAGCCATTCGCATAGCGATACAACATAGGTATTGATGTAGACGCCGCATTTGACTTTCGGGTGCGGCGTTGTTGTGCAATTTTACGATTGCTTCCGACATTTTTACAGGAGAGCCTGTTTCTTATGTATAGAGTTTGGTCTCGGTAAAAAGATGCGATAACATACGGACAGTTTTGTCAATCCGAACTGGGGAAATGAAAGGCAAGCTGCATGACCCTTCTCGAACTGTTCCAGCTGCTCAAAAAGCACCTCAAGCTGGTCATCACCCTTCCGGTGGTCTGCGCGATCGCCATGGGCATCGTGTCCTTCGTTGCGATGGACAACACCTACACCGCGACGACGAGCATGTACATTCTCGCCAAGACCGACGATAGCGGCCAGATGAGCTACAACGATCTCTCGGCGAGCCAGATGCTTTCCAACGATATCGCCACGCTGCTGGATAGCGATAGCGTTAAGAGCGGTGCTGCCAATGAGCTGGGCCTTGCTGACCTGGATGACTACAAGGTGTCTGTTTCCTCCGAGACCACCACGCGTGTCATTACGCTTTCGGTTACCGGCACCGATGCCAAGGAGACGGCTAAGGTCGCAAAGGCCATGGCCAGCTCGGTGAGTACGGTCGCTCAGAACGTCGGCGCTGCCCAGAGCATCAACGTTATCGACGAGGCTAAGACTCCCGAAGTCCCCAGCGGCCCCAAGCGTATGCTGTACGTTGCTGTCGCGTTCCTCGCGGGCATCTTTATCGCAGTTGCCTATGTCGTTTTGGCAGACATGCTCAACACCCGCATCCGCGGTGCCGAAGAGGCAGAAGAGCTCCTGGGCATTCCCGTTGTTGGCCGAATTCCGGCTATGAAAGGTGGTAAATAGGCATGGCTAAGGCAAAGAACACCGATAAGCTCGTTGTACAGAATGCCGCCAAGACCCTTCTGGCCAACATCCGCTTTGCGAGCGTGGACGACCCCATTCGCACCATCACCGTTACGTCCTCGATTCCCAACGAGGGCAAGTCTACGGTTTCCATCAACCTTGCCCAGGCTATCGCCACCAGCGGCAAGAGCGTCCTGCTGGTCGAGGCTGATATGCGTCGCAGGTCCCTTGCCGATATGCTTGGCGTCCGCTCCCGCGGCGGACTCTATGCAGTCCTTTCCGAGCAGGTTTCTATTGACCAGGCGATTGTCGAGACGGGGCAGAAGAACTTCTACTTCCTCGATGCCGAGCCGCATATTCCCAATCCTGCCGACATCATCGTCTCTCACCGCTTTGCCAAGCTGGTAAAGGCACTGTCCGCCAAGTTCCAGTACGTTATCTTTGATGCTCCCCCGGTCGGCACCTTCATCGATGCTGCCGAGATCGCAAGTCTGACCGACGGTGCGCTTTTTGTCGTGCGTGAGGATTTCACCAAGCGCGAGGAGGCGCTCAACGCCATCGGTCAGCTTAAGAAGTCCGAGAAGGTCAAGCTCATCGGTACCGTTATGAACTACTGCGAGACCGAGACCAGCGAGTACTACTACTCCTACTACACCAAGGACGGTAAGAAGGTGAAGAAGGGCTCCGACGATCAGGGGACTTCCAAAAAGGGCATCTTCACCAACCGAGCAAACGTTTAGTTGATTAAGGCTGACCTATGCGTGACATTCATTGCCATATCTTGCCGGGTGTAGACGACGGCGCCGCCGATCTCGATGAGAGCTTGGCGATGCTCGAGGCTGCCAAGCGGGCCGGTGTAACCAGAATCGTTTGCACTCCTCACTGCCGTGATCCCTATTTTGATTACGACAAGATGTGGGATGCCTTTGAGCTGCTGCGTGATAACGCTGACGGTTTTCCGCTCCAGATGGGCTTCGAGGTCAACCATCGAAAGCTCGTTGAGCTTGGTATCGATGCCGCGGAGCACTTGCATTTCGATGGGACCAACGAGTTTCTGCTCGAACTTTCGACGCATGCCGATGCGTATGCGTTTAGAGAGTACGAGAACACGATTTACGATTTGCAGTGCCGTGGCTACCAGGTGATCATCGCTCATCCTGAGCGCTATCGTGCGGTTCAAAAGGATGTAAGCGTGGCGGAGCGTCTGGTCGATATGGGCTGCAAGCTGCAGGCTTCGGCGGACTTTATTGCCGGCGGTCGCTTTGGTCGCGAGAAAAAGCCGGCACAGCGCCTGTTCGATCAGAACCTGTACAGCTTCATCGCGAGCGATGCCCATAACGTGGGTCATTACGACTGCCTGGCGAAGGCTCGCGCGAAGTTTAGCGTACGCGGAGCTCATTTTCGCTAAAATCTGTCCCTAACGTTCGCATTGAATGAAAGGGCAGCCATGGATATCCAACTTAAGACGGGATGCTTTGATGACGCGGCGTTGGTGCGCCGCGTCGTTTTTATGGACGAGCAGGGCTACGAGAATGAGTTCGACGCTATCGACGAGGATCCAAACTGCATTCATGTGACGCTCTATGTAGACGGCGAGCTTGCCGGTTGCTCGCGCGTGTTTCCCGAAGAGCTTGAGCGCGTGGCTGACGCAGAGGCCCCGGTGTTGCCGGCATGCGACATGGACGAAGGCGTTGCGGCGGGGGAGACCTACATTATGGGGCGCGTCGCCGTGCTGCCGGCTATGCGTCGTCGCGGACTGGCGAGTGCGATCGTCGAGGCCAGTGCTTCGTGTGCACGCGATGCCGGCGCTAAGCTTATTAAGCTGCATGCGCAGGAATACGTGTTGCCGCTCTATGCAAAGGCGGGCTACACGCAAATCGCCCCGGTAGATTACGAAGACGAGGGCCAGCCCCATGTCTGGATGGCCAAGCGCGTAGATGGCAGATAGGGACGTTCCTTTTCTGCCGGCAGTTGGGGACGCTCCTTGGCAATTGGCGCATCAGAGCGCTCGGACATACAGTTTTTCGATTCCGTATGTATATATGCGCGTTAATGGGTTATAAAATCTAAGTCTGAACATAGCAGGTCTGCGATGCGGCTCGGGCGACCGAGCCGTTTTTGCGGACAGGGGTAGCGCGAAAGGACTGCACATGCGTCAATTTAAGACCGAGAGCAAAAAACTGCTCGACCTCATGATCAACTCCATCTACACCAATAAAGAAATCTTCCTGCGCGAGCTTATCTCTAACGCGAGCGACGCCGTCGACAAGCTCAACTTTAAGAGCCTGCAGGACCCGAGCGTCAAGATCGACCAGGGCGACCTGGCCATTCGCGTCTCCTTTGATAAAGACGCCCGCACCATTACCATCTCGGATAACGGCATTGGCATGACCGCCGAGGAGCTGGAGCGCAATCTGGGCACCATCGCCCATTCCGGCTCCGAGGAGTTTAAGACCGAGAACGCCGAGCAGCAGGGCTCCGATGTCGACATCATCGGTCAGTTTGGCGTGGGCTTCTACTCGGCTTTTATGGTCGCCAGCCATGTGAAGGTCGTCAGCCGCGCCTACGGCGAGGATGTCGCCCATGTGTGGGAATCCGACGGTCTTGAGGGCTACACCATCGAGGACGGCGAGCGCGCCGAGCACGGTACCGATGTCATCCTGACGCTGCGCGAGAACGAGAAGCTCGATGCCGACGGCGAGGCCGAGACCTACGATCGCTTCCTGACCGAGTGGGGTCTCAAGAGCCTGATTCAGCAGTACAGTAACTATGTGCGTTACCCGATCCAGATGATGGTGTCCAAGAGCCGCCAGAAACCCAAGCCCGAGGACGCCGGCGACGATTACAAGCCCGAGTACGAGGACTACCAGGAGCTCGAGACCGTCAATTCCATGACACCGATCTGGAAGAAGCACAGCTCCGATGTCGAGCAGAAGGACTACGACGAGTTCTACAAGTCCACGTTCCACGACTTTGACGATCCTGCGCGCACCATCAGCTTCCACGCCGAGGGCACGCTCGAGTATGACGCCCTGCTGTTTGTGCCGGGACGCGCGCCGTTCGATCTGTACAGCAAGGACTACGAGAAGGGTCTGGCGCTCTACAGCTCCAACGTCCTGATCATGGAGAAGTGCGACGACCTGCTGCCCGACTACTACAACTTTGTCCGCGGCGTCGTGGATTCCGCCGACGTGTCGCTCAACATCTCGCGCGAGACGCTGCAGCAGAACCGTCAGCTCAAGGCCATCGCCAAGCGTGTGGAAAAGAAGATTACCGCCGACCTTGAGGATATGCGTGACAACGACCGCGAGGCCTACGAGAAGTTCTTTGAGAACTTTGGCCGCGGTCTTAAGTACGGCATCTACTCGAGCTATGGCATGAAGGCCGATGAGCTCGCCGACCTGTTGCTGTTCTGGTCTGCCAAGGAACAGAAGATGATTACCCTGGCCGAGTATTCCAAGGGCATGCCTGAGGATCAGAAGGCCATCTACTACGCCGCCGGCGACTCGCGTGAGCGCTTGGCCAAGATGCCCGTGGTAAAGGGCGTGCTCGACCGCGGCTATGACGTGCTGCTGCTGACGCAGGATGTGGATGAGTTCACGTTCCAGGCTATGCGTGAGTACGTTGCCGCCGATATGCCCAAGATCTACGAGGACGATGCTGCCCGCGAGGCTGCCGAGAAGGCTGTGGCCGACGGTGCCGAGCCCGAGGTCGAGGATCGTCATCTAGAGCTCAAGAACGTTGCGACCGGTGATCTTGACCTGGCGACCGAGGACGAGAAGAAGGAGGCCGAGGACGCCACCAAGGAGAACGAGGACCTCTTTAGCGCTATGAAGGAGGCGCTCGGTGACAAGGTCGAGAAAGTCGCCGTCTCCGCGCGCCTGACCGATGCCCCCGCTTGTATCACCACCGAGGGCCCACTTTCGCTCGAGATGGAGAAGGTGCTCCAGAAGGGACCCGAGGGCGCGCCCGACGGCATGCCCAAGAGCCAACGCGTGCTCGAGCTCAACGCCAAGCACCCGGTCTTTGACAAGCTTGTCGCTGCCCAGAAGGCAGGCGACGCCGACAAGATCAAGCAGTACTCCGGTCTGCTCTATGACCAGGCTCTGCTGGTCGAGGGCATTTTGCCCGAGGACCCCGTTGCCTTCGCGGCGGCTGTTTGCAACTTGATGTAGTTCGGGGATACGGCACCGTAACTAGATTAGAACGAGAGTGGATAATCTCCCACTTTTGGCTCGAATGCGGGCTTGAAGTGGGAGATTTTCCACTCTCGTTTCCTTTTGAATGATTCCTCCGTCCCCAAGGGATCAATTATTTGTCGGGGTTGTGGTTTTGTGACCTGCTGAAATTAAAGATACTGTACAACTGTACGTTAATTCGTCTTCGTAGTATATTGCTACCCGCAAAACTCAATACCATTGTGCTCTGAGACGCTAAAGCGCCTACGTACAATGGTTATCAATAGTACGATTCGATTCAACGACAGGATGGATGGTCCAAGCGTGAGTCTCGGCAGCAAACTATCCAATGCAAAGGTCTCCTTTGCGATATTTAAGCGCGACATTAAGCGACTGCTTGTGAACCCCGTCGCCTTGGTGGTTACCCTTGGCGTGTGCGTTATTCCCTCGCTGTATGCCTGGTACAACATCGTGGCCAACTGGGATCCGTACGGAAACACCCAGGGCATCAAGATTGCCATCGCCAACAACGATCGGGGCACCCAAAACGACCTGGTGGGCGAGCTCAACGCGGGCGATCAGGTCGTCGATCAGCTCAAGGAGAACGATCAGCTGGGCTGGACCTTCGTCGATTCTGCGGCCGATGCCAAAGAGGGCGTCGAGAGCGGTGAGTACTATGCGGCCATCGTAGTCCCCAAGAACTTCTCGGATAACCTGGTTTCGATGCTCGACGGCAACTACCATCAGCCCAAGCTTACGTACTACGTCAATGAGAAGAAGAGCGCTATTGCGCCCAAGGTTACCGACACCGGTGCAAACACCATCGAGGAGCAGATCAACTCGGAATTTGTCTCCACGGTGGGCGAGACCGTTGCCAGTATTGCCAAGGATGCCGGAGTCGATTTAAAGGACAAGGCAACCCAGACTCAGGATTCGTTGGCCGGTTCGGTATCAGAGGCTTCCGATACGTTGGGCGAAGTGCGTGATTCGATTGGCGACATGAATGCCGCCATCGATAAGACGAGTGGTTCCATTGCCTCGGCAGATGCGGCACTTGCCGGTCTGCAGGGTCAGGCGCCGTCGCTGACGCAGGCGATCTCCCATGGCAATGACCTGCTGGGCGAGGCTCGCGCCACGGCGGGCAACTCTGTCGCCTCGCTCTCCAAGGCGCTCTCGGAAGGCAGCCTTGCGCTCACCAAGACGTCAGCCTCCGCAAACGCTGCGATTGGCAAGCTGACGGGCACGGTCGCATCTACGACTACCCGTATCGACAACTCGCTTGAGTCTCTCCAAGCGACGATCGACCACAATAAGGCCGTTATCGGGCACTTGGAAATTCTCGTCAATGACACGTCGACAGGTTCCAAGGAAATTGACGCGCGCATTGTATCGATCATCGATTTGCTCCGCGAGCAGAATGAAAAGCTTCAGAGCATCAAGGACGGTCTGTCTGCGCAGTCGAGCGCCATGGCGAATGACGCTGCGGCTGTCTCGGGTGCCAGCGACGCTATCAATAATGCAATTCAGACCGGTGCGACCAACCTTGGCCAGGCCCAGACGGACCTGGGTCAAAACGCGCTGTCGAAGGCTTCGAGCGCGCTTGATTCATTTGCCGCCGTCTCGGGTGATCTGACGGGAATCGTGTCTGGCCTCACGCCTACTATTGCAAGTGCGCGCGGTACGCTTTCGCAACTCAACGCTACGCTCGGTCAGGCCAAGACCACGCTGTCCCAGACCGATGCCTCGCTTGCCAAGGTCCAGGACAAGCTTGCGACCGCCGCCAACGACATCGCGGCGCTACAGACCTCCGAGTCCATGGGCGAGCTGGCCGGCCTGATGGGCGTCGACGTCGATGACGTTGCAGACTTCATGGCATCTCCGGTCGAGCTGACCTCAAAGTCAATTTATCCGGTCAAGAGCTTTGGTTCGGGCATTGCCCCGTTCTATACCAATCTGGCGCTGTGGGTGGGCGGCTACGTGCTTATCGCCATCTACAAGCTCGAGGTCGACCGCGAAGGCATCGGCAGCTTTACCGCGCGTCAGGGCTACTTTGGCCGCTGGTTGCTCCTGGTGATCCTGGGCGCGTTCCAGGCCATCATCGTTACGGTAGGCGATCTGGTGATCGGCGTGCAGTGCGTCAGCCCGCTGCTGTTCGTGCTGGGCGGCATCGCCATCTCGTTCACCTACGTCAATATCATCTATGCGCTGTCCACCACGTTTAAGCATATCGGCAAGGCTATCGGCGTCATTCTCGTCATCGTGCAGATCCCGGGTTCGTCGGGCATGTACCCCATCGAGATGATGCCCGGCTTCTTCCAGTGGCTGCACCCGCTGCTGCCCTTTACCTACGGCATCAATCTGCTGCGCGAGACGGTCGGCGGCATGTATTCGTTCAACTACCTGTTTAACCTGTGCATTCTGGGCGTGTTCTTGATCGTGGCGCTCTTTATCGGCCTGCAGCTGCGTCCGCTGCTGCTCAACCTTAACCTGCTCTTTGATAAACAGCTTTCCACGACCGGTATGATGATTTGCGAGTCCAACGACCTGCCGCGCCAGCGCTACTCGCTGCGCACGGCCATGCGTGTCATGCTCGATTCCGATTCGTACCGTCGCGAACTGCTCGATCATGCGGTCGCCTTTGAACATCGCTACCCGTACTACATCAAGGGCGGTTTTGCCGCCGTGGTGGGCGTTCAGGTCCTGCTCTTTGTCCTGTCGACGGTTCTCGATATCGACAATAACGGCAAGATCATCCTGCTTGTCATTTGGATCATCTCGGTTATTGCCATCTGCGGCTGGCTTATCAATATCGAATATATCCGTGCGAGCCTCAATACCCAGATGCGCATCTCGGCGCTTTCGGATGAGGACCTTCGTCGCGAGATGCGCGAGCACACGGCCGCCATTCCTGCCGCCCGCCACATGTTTGGTCTCAACGCCAGCGAGCGTGGTGCCAAGGGCGGCGATCAGTCCACGGGCCGCTTGCCGCATATCGGCTCGCACCATAAATCTCAGGGCAGCGACAACACAGCCATAAATGATGGAGATACCGCCCCGTTCGGCAAGCACTCCAAAGGAGGTGAGGCATAAATGAAGAACATCCTGCATCTGTTTAGGCGCGATGTCCAAAACGTGTCTCGCTCCGTGATCGGCTTGATTGTCGTGATGGGTCTCATTATCGTGCCGTGCCTGTACGCGTGGTTTAACATCGCCGGCAGCTGGGATCCGTACGGCAACACCGGCAATCTTAAGATTGCCGTGGTCAACACCGATGAGGGTTACGAGAGCGATCTGATCCCCGTCGAGGTTAACGTGGGCGAAAACGTGACCGCCACCCTACGTGGCAACGAGAGCTTCGATTGGGTTGTGCTTAACGATCGCGAAAAGGCTATCGAGGGCGTTAAGTCGGGCGCGTACTATGCTGCCGTCGTTATTCCCAAAACGTTTAGCGCTGACATGATGACGCTTTTCTCGACCGACGTGAAACACGCCGATATCGAGTTTTACGAGAACCAGAAGGCCAACGCCATCGCGCAGATCGTGACCGAGAAGGGTTCGAGCGCCGTTCAGAACCAGGTTAACGAATCTTTTACCGAGACCATTACGAGCATCGGTCTTAAGACGGTGTCCAGCCTGCTCGATTACATGAGCACCGACCAGGTCAGCAACTTTATCGCCAACCTGTCCTCGACGCTCGGCGATTCGATTGAGGACCTGCAAGACGTTCAGGCTAATGCTTCGTCGCTCGCGGGCATTTTGAGCTCTACGTCCGATTCGCTGACGTCGGCGAGCGGTATGCTCCAGCAGACGGGTACGGTCGATGAGTCGACCAAGCAGTTGATGGAGCATGCCAAGAGCGGCATGAGCGATTCCAAAGAAGCGCTGAAGGCCGCCAACGACGCCATCAACGCCGCGATTGACGGAAGCGCGGGCTCGTTCGACAACGTGTCCGCCGAGCTTGCGAAGGCATTCGATGCCGCAAACCAGCATGTGGACCTTACGGTGTCTCAGCTCAACGATGCCGCGGCGGCGCTCAATACACGTGCCGACGATATCGACGCCACGGCCGACCAGCTCCGCGGCTTTGCCGAGCAGGTCAGTGACGAAAAGCTCCAGGAGAGCCTCAAGTCTGTGGCAACATCGCTGAACAGGATCGCGGTGGAGTATCGCAACAGCGCCAAGGACCTGACGGCAACTGCTAAGTCCCTTTCTGACAGCATGGCAGAGGTCAACAGCACGCGTGCCGAAGTCGACCAGGCCATCGCCGATGCCAAGGCGGGCATTTCGGGCGCCAAGTCCGACTACGACTCCACGTTCTCGGTCAAGGCAAAGGAGCTCAAGAAGACGGTTTCAGGCATCCTGGACTCGCTGGATGGCATCTCGGGCGATCTGGATAGCGCCGTAGACGGCCTGACCGACGCATCCGGTTCGCTGGCAAAGGGCCTCTCCAAGGCTGCAAAGCTGGTCAACAAGGCTTCCGATCAGCTGGGTGAAGCGTCCGATAAGATCAGTGCCTTTAAGGACGAGCTCGACGGCGCCCTTATGTCGGACGATCTGGCCACGATCAAGACGATGATTGGCAATGATCCCGAGGGTTTGGCCGTGTCGCTTTCCGGTCCCGTCGCGCTCGATCGCAAGCCGGTCTATCCGATCCGCAACTACGGCTCGGCCATGGCGCCGTTCTACACGATTCTGTCGCTTTGGGTCGGCTCGATCGTGCTGGCGGCCATGATGAAGGTGTCGGTTGACGACGAACTCATCAATGAGTTAATCCCCGTGCGCTTGCACGAGATCTACCTGGGCCGCTACCTGTTCTTTGGCGGTCTGGCCCTGCTGCAGGCAACGCTCGTGTGCGCGGGCGACATCCTGTTCTTTGGCATTCAGTGCGACAACCCGCTGCAGTTTGTGCTGGCGGGCTGGGTCGCGAGTCTCGTGTTCTCCAATATCGTCTACACGCTTACGGTTTCGTTTGGCGATATCGGCAAGGCTTTGGCCGTTGTGCTGCTGGTCATGCAGGTCGGCGGTTCGGGCGGTACGTTCCCCATCGAGATGACCGGCCCTGTGTTCCAGGCGATCTATCCGTTCCTGCCGTTTACCCATGGCATTAACGCCATGCATGCCGCCATGGCTGGCGCCTACCATATGGAGTACTGGGTTGAGCTGGGCATTCTGGCGAGCTATCTGATTCCGTCGCTGGCCCTGGGCGTCGTCTTCCGCCGTCCGGTCATCAAAGCCAACGACTGGATCATCGAAAAGCTGGAGTCGACAAAGCTAATTTAGTGCGGCAACGTTAACGCTGATGTAGCACTAATGCCAGCGAGCGAGCCGCATTTGCGCCAAGGTGACGTGAAATGAAAGGGCGCTGACCTTCTGGTCGCGCCCTTGAAATTGAACGTCAGATTGGCGTGAATGCGGCTCGCGCAGCGACGGCCGGTCCGCCGTTCGGTAGAACGGCGGAACAAAACGCTTTAGTGGGCTGGATTGCGATGCAACGCCGGTTGTTGCTACAGTAGCGGGGCGTGCCGGGGGTCCGGTGCGCCCTGTTTTTATTTGACCATGAGGCGGCACGCAGCCATACGCGTGCGGACACCACGCCAAGATTGAGTGTGAGGATGTTCCATGGCCCAATACGCTGCCAACGAAATCGAAAACATGCCCGATAGCCCTGTCGCACGGGAGGACCTGGGCGCCGGCGGCACCTCCCGCGGCGCCGGCGCGCGTTCCCCGTTCTTCTGGAAGGTCTTGCTGCTATCGGTGGCGGTCATCTGGGGCTATTCCTTTACCACCATGAAAGATGCGCTCGACACCATTCCGGTGTTCGAACTGCTCTATATTCGTTTTCTTCCGGCTTCGCTGGTTATGTTTGCCATCTTCCACAAACGCATCATCGCGCACTTTAATGCCCGCAACCTTATCGTCGGACTTGGTATGGGCGCACTTATGTGGGGCGCGTACGGTTTGCAGACGATTGGCCTGGCACAGACCACGGCGGGCAAGAGTGCATTTTTGACGGGTACCTATTGCATCCTCGTGCCGTTTGCGAGCTACGTCCTAAGCGGCGAAAAGCTTACCCGTTACAACTTGGGCGCCGCGTTGCTGTGCCTGGCGGGCATTGGTCTGGTGGCGCTCGATAGCGTCGAGTTCAATGTCGGCGATGTCATCACACTGGGCGGTGCGGTCTTCTTTGCCATCCAGATGGCGGTGACGGCCAAATACGGTCGCAAGATGGACATCAACGTCATCACATTTTGGATGTTTGTGGGCAATGGCGTCTTGAGCTTGGCAACGTCGCTGCTATTCGAGACCCAAGCGCCCGCGTCCGTGTGGACGCCGAGCTTTATCGGTGTGATGGCGTTTCTATCGGTGGGCTGTACGTGTGTGGCTCTGCTCATCCAAAACGTCGGCCTGGCGCATGTCCCGGCCTCAACGGGCTCGCTGCTCCTTTCGATGGAGTCGCCTTCGGGTGTGCTGTTCTCGGTGCTGCTGATGGGGGAGGCGCTCACCTCGCGCCTGCTCGCCGGCTTCGCGCTCATCTTTCTTTCGATTATCTTGAGCGAGACGCATTTCGATTTTTTGCGTCGAAAGCCGCGTCCGCAATTGTAAACAATTTGTTGCGCCGCCTCCCGGGGCGGCATTTTTTATGCGTCGCCCTTAAAGTAGTACCTTGCGCTTTACGCTATCAAAGTGCTTGCTGCAAAAACGTTACTGGAGGGCATCTATGGCACCAGCACTGTCCGATCTTCAACCGCAATCAGCGCCCAAGGCCACCGCGGCGGCGCAGACCGCTATCGGTGACGGTCTTGTTGCAGAAGCTCAGGCTTTTGCAGATGAGCTCGCTGCGTGGCGACACGATTTACATCAGATGCCCGAGCTGGGTAATAGCCTCCCGCAGACCTCTACGTATATCCAAGCGCGCCTGACCGAGATGGACATCCCATTTGCTACGCTCGTCGATGGTTCCTGCGTTGTGGGCCTTGTCGGCGCCGGTGCCGCCGCGGCCCAAGGCAATGGCATCTGCACGAATGAGCAGGCCGGTACGGTCATCATGCTTCGTGGCGACATGGACGCCCTGCCCGTTGCCGAGGAATCCGGCGAGCCCTTTGCATCCACCAACGGCTGCATGCACGCTTGCGGTCACGATATGCACGCGACGGCGCTGCTTGGTGCGGCTCGTATGCTCAAAGCGCGCGAGGCAGAGCTTGTTGATGCCAACGCTACGGTTAAGTTGCTGTTCCAGCCGGGCGAGGAAACCTTTGAGGGTGCCCGCGCCGCCATCGCCGACGGTCTGCTGCAGAACCCGCGCCCTCAGGCGGCCTTTGCCATGCACGTTAACAGCCAATCGCCGCTCGGCCTGGTGCTCTATGGGAGCCCGGCGCTTTCGGGCGTGTATGGTTTCCGCATCACGCTGCAGGGCAAGGGCGGCCATGGCTCGAGCCCCGAGATCTGCATCGACCCCATCACGACCGGCGTCCATGTGCACCTGGCGCTTCAGGAGCTCATCGCTCGCGAGGTGCCGGCCGCCAAGGAGGTCGCACTGACCGTGGGTAAGTTTGCCGGTGGCCAAGCGGCCAACGTCATCCCGGATACCTGCGTGCTCGAAGGCACGCTGCGCGGCTTCGACGTCGAGCTCATGGAGCACCTCAAGACCCGCATCGCGGAGGTCGTTAACGGCGTTGCCACAACATATCGTACGCCGGCGACCATCGAGACGCTTTCGGATGTTCCGCCGCTTGTACTCGACAGCGATATGACTCAGGCGTCGCTTGGCTACGTGGGCGCAGTGCTGCCCAAGGCGGCTTTCTTGCCGCTTTTCCATGCCATGGCGAGTGAGGACTTCGCGCTTATCTCGAGCGAGATTCCGAGTGCGTACTTTACCGTGGGCGCGGCCGTAACCGACACGGACGAACACTTTGCCCAGCACCATCCCAAGGCACGTTTTAACGATGCCGAGCTGCCGCTCGGTGCTGCGGCTTATACCGCCGTCGCTTTGGGCTATATCGCCGACCACCGGTAGCACCCAACCTTGCCTTTCAAGCCTGCGGGCATGGCCATAAGGCCTATGCCCTTGTCTTTCAAGGCAATCTTGGGCACTACCGGCGCCCGGCGCAGGCTATTCGTTTGTTAAATAAGGAGCAGTATGCCCCAGCAGCGTAAGTTCTTCCCCGGCTGGCTCGTGGTGGCCTCCGGCTTCGTGATCATGGCCACGTGTTGGGCTCGCTCACCGTTATCGCTACCTCGGCGGTGCTTGCTGGCATGAGCTTTGTGGGTGAGCTGTGGCAGGTCTACGTGCTCCTTGCCGTTTCCATCGCACTTTCGGGTTCGGGCTTTGGCGGAGCCATTCTCTCGCCGATCGTGAGCTCGCTTATCGTGAGTGTGGGCTGGCGTTCCGCTTTCCTGGTGCTCGCGGCTATCTGCATGGTGGCGGCGCTGCCCAGCCGCGTCCAAGCAGTTTGGCATGGCCGACCTCGGCAAGGTCACGGGCACCATCACCTCCAAGCTGCGCGCGAGCGTGGCGGGGGAGTAGGCGTTCGTCGCTCTTTTCTGTTCGTCCCGTTCTGTCCGTGGCCGCCTTGGAAGCCGAATGGATGCTCGTACCATCATTCGGTTTCCAAGGCGGCCACGGGCCTACGAAATGATCCCTATTCCTCCGTCCCCAAGGGATCACGTGATCCGAAGGGGACGGAGGAAAAGGGATCACAAACAGCGGCGGCGCGTCTGGCCGAACGAGTCCCCATACCCTCGTTCGGTCAGACGCGCCGCCGCTGTTTGTATTTGTGCCGTATAATGACCGTTACCTATGACGCGATACAAAAGAAAGGTGTTTGCCCATGCAGGCACAGAAGGCGGAGGGAACCCGCGACCTTATCGGCGCCGAGATGCGCGCCTGGCAAAAGATGCAGCAGATTGCGGCCGGCGTGTTCGAGCCGTTTGGTTTTAAACCCATCGAGACGCCCGCGATCGAGCAGGTGGACGTGTTTGTCCACGGTATCGGCCAGTCGACCGACGTCGTGCGCAAGGAAATGTTCCGCGTGTTCAGCGGTGCCAACCTGGAGCGCGTCTTTACCGAGGGCACCGACACCAAACTCAAGCCCAAGCAGCGCCTGGCGCTTCGCCCCGAGGGCACGGCCGGCGTGGTGCGCGCTGTCGTCGAGAACAATCTGGTGCCCCAGGGCTCCACGCCGTTTAAGGCGTACTACGCCGAGGCCATGTTCCGCGGCGAGCGTCCCCAGAAGGGCCGCCTGCGCCAGTTCCACCAGGTGGGCATCGAGTGGCTCGGCGCTCCCGATCCGGCGGCAGACGCCGAGTGCATCATCATGCTCATGGAGTTTTACAAGCGCCTGGGCTTCGATCTTTCCAAGCTTCGTCTGCTCATTAACTCGATGGGCGACGCTCAGTGCCGTCCGGCTTACCGCGAGCAGGTCAAGCAGTTTATCCTCGATCACGCCGACGAGATGTGCGATGAGTGCCGCGAGCGCGCCGAGCTCAACCCGCTGCGCGCCTTCGACTGCAAGAACGACCATTGCCGTGAGATCATGGCCGACGCCCCGCTGATGGGCGACAACCTGTGCGACGAGTGCCGCGAGCACTACGAGCAGGTCAAGCGCTATTTGGATGCGGCGGGTATCGAGTATGTCGAGGATCCCACCTTAGTGCGCGGCCTGGACTACTACACCCGTACTGTCTTTGAGGTCGAGGCTCCCGGCGCCGGTGTCGGCTCCATCGGTGGCGGCGGTCGTTATGACGGCTTGGTCGAGCTCGAGGGTGGCAAGCCTACGGCGGGCGTCGGCTTCGCTGTCGGTTTTGAGCGTGCCCTGCTGGCCCTGCAGGCCTTTGGCAGCGATCTGGGTGCCGAGGAGGTCCCGTGCGTCTACGTTGCTAACGCCGGCAAGGAGCTGCGTCAGAACGTCTTTACCATTACGCAGCAGCTTCGCGCCGCAGGGATTGTGACCGAGGCCGACTATCAGGGCCGTTCGCTCAAGGCCCAGTTTAAGCAGGCCGACAAGGTGGGCGCCAAGCTCATTTTGGTCCTGGGTGGCGACGAGCTTGCCGCCGGCAAGGTCAAAGTGCGTGACATGGAGAGCCATGACGAGGTTCTCGTCGATCTGGCCAACGTGGTCGAGGCGGTTCGCGAGCGCCTGTAGCGCATGATTTTTGAGCTGTGGATTCACTAAAACGCTCAGCTCGTTGCGAGCGATTGTTACGGGGGTGTTTCGCTTTTATGCGGAATGCCCTCGTTTGCATATGCCGTCCACCGAGAAATACGACCATTTGGGGCAAAAACCCTTGCAATGCAGAAAATACTTTTGTGTGGTAAAGTGCAATCAGTGTCGAAAGTATTTCTCAAGTGCCTATAATGAATACCGCATGTTACGTGCATAGAAGGAGGAATGGGAGGAAACGTGGCTGAGAACCTAAGCAACCAGTCTGTACCCGAAGCCGCGGCGCGCGTCGCTGCCGTGGTCAACCGCCTCGTTAACCGAATCGGCTCGAATGCCGAGTCCAGGGAGCGTCTCGCCGAGATCGAGATCCCCGAGGAGCTGCGCGATAATCTGGCGCTGTTCCTGCGCCTGGAACGTCGTGTGCTTAGCGAGTATGATCCCGAGATCGCGGACCTGTTCGACAAGATTTTGACAGCCGAGATTGTGGCCAATGCTGGCAACCCCGGTAGCCGCGCTACCGACGAGTCCGTTGACGAGCAGGGCGTGCCCACTGCCGACGAGCCCACCGCCGTGGCGTTTCGCGAAGTCGTCGATCTGATTGACAGCCTGCCGCTCGATAAGCAGCAGGTCATCGTTCGCGCCTTTACGAGCTTCTTCCACTTGGCAAACCTGTCGGAGGAGAACTACCGTGTGGCGCAGCTGCGCGAGCGCGAGGCCGGCGCATCGACCGATACCGAGGTCGATCCCGCCAACGAACTCACCGTCGCCTATCACCAGTTGGTAAACGAGATGGGTGTCGAGGGCGCCAATGAGCTGCTCGGCAAGCTTGAGTTCCACCCTGTCTTTACCGCACATCCCACCGAGGCCCGTCGTAAGGCCGTCGAGGGCAAGATTCGCCGTATCTCCAACCTGCTGGAGGAGCGTCCGCGTCTGGGCGGCTCCGACCTGGTGGAGAACGAGCGCCATATGCTGCAGGAGATCGACGCCCTGGTGCGTACGAGCCCCATCGCGCTCAAGAAGCCCACGCCGGTCGAGGAAGCCGATACCATCATCGACATCTTCGATAACACGCTGTTCGACGTTATCCCCGTTATCTATCGTCGTTTTGACGATTGGGTGCTGGGCGACAAGGCCGGTACCGTGCCGCCGCTGTGCCCGGCGTTCTTCCATCCCGGCAGCTGGATCGGTTCCGACCGCGACGGTAACCCCAACGTCACCGCCAAGGTGAGCCGTGAGGTCGCTGCCAAGTACTTCACTCACATGGTGCTCAAGCTCGAGGACAAGTGCCGCCGCATCGGCCGCAACCTCACGCTCGAGGCCACCTACAGCAAGCCTTCTGCCGAGCTTATTAACCTGTGGAACCATCAGGTCGAGATGAGCCCTCGGTACACGGCCCGCGCCGAGCTGATCTCCGAGCACGAGCCGCATCGCGCCGTCATGCTCGTCATGGCAGACCGACTCAACGCCACCGTGCGCCGCATCACCGACACCATGTATCACAGTGCCGACGAGTTCCTGGATGACCTGCGCGTCGTCCAGCGTTCGCTGGCCGCCTGCGGAGCCGTCCGTGCCGCCTACGGTCCGGTGCAGACCATCATCTGGCAGGTCGAGTCCTTCGGCTTCCATATGGTCGAGATGGAGTTCCGTCAGCACTCCGTGGTGCATGCCCGCGCCCTCAAGGATATCCACGAGAACGGTATCCATGGCGATCTGCAGCCCATGACGCGCGAGGTCATCGATACCTTCCGCGCTATCGGCTCCATCCAAAAGCGTTACGGCAAGAAGATGGCGCACCGCTACATCATCTCGTTCACCAAGAGCGCCCAGCATGTGGCCGATGTCTTTGAGCTTGCCCACCTGTCCTTCGCGCACGAGGAGGACGTTCCCGAGCTCGACGTGATCCCGCTGTTCGAGCAGCTCGAGGACCTCGAGGGCTGTGTGGACGTGCTCGATCAGATGCTCACGCTGCCCGTGGTGCAGAAGCGCCTTGCCCAGACCAACCGCCGCATGGAGGTCATGCTGGGCTATTCCGACTCCTCCAAGGATGCCGGTCCTACCACGGCCATGCTCGCGCTGCACTCCGCGCAGGAGCGCATTGCCAAGTGGGCCGAGAAGAATGATATCGACCTGGTGCTCATGCACGGTCGCGGCGGTGCCGTGGGCCGTGGCGGCGGCCCGGCCAACAAGGCCGTGCTGGCGCAGCCCAAGGGTTCGGTCAACTGCTTCTTTAAGCTCACCGAGCAGGGCGAGGTCATCTTTGCCCGTTACGGCAACCGCACGCTGGCTCAGCGCCATGTTGAGTCCGTTGCCGCCGCAACGCTTTTGCAGTCGGCCCCGAGCGTCGAGAAGACCAACACCGAGACCACACAGAAGTTCTGGGACATGGCAGAGAAGCTCAACGCCGCAAGCCACGAGCGCTATCTGGACCTGCTGAACACCGAGGACTTTACTCCGTGGTTCTCGACCGTGACGCCGCTGACCGAGGTCGGTCTGCTGCCGATCGGCTCGCGTCCCGCCAAGCGCGGCCTAGGCGCCAAGTCGCTCGACGACCTGCGTACCATTCCGTGGATCTTCAGCTGGAGCCAGGCGCGTATTAACCTGGCCGCTTGGTATGGTTTGGGCACCGCCTGCGAGCAACTGGGCGATCTTGACCAGCTCAAGGCTGCCTACCAGGAGTGGCCGTTCTTCCGCACCTTTATCGACAACATCGAGATGTCGATTGCTAAGACCGATCAGCGCATTGCCAAGATGTATCTGCACCTGGGCGATCGCCAGGATCTGTCCGAGAAGGTCTTCACCGAGATGCAGCTCACGCGTAAGTGGGTCCTTGCCATCGTCGGTGACGAGTGGCCGCTGCAGCGTCGTCGCGTGCTCGGTTGCGCCGTTCGCGTGCGTAACCCCTACGTCGACGCCCTGTCCATCGCCCAGGTCCGCGCCCTTCGTGAGGTGCGTATGAACCAGGACGAGATGGCCGAGGAGAAGAAGGCCGAGTACATGAGCCTGATTCTTTCGACTGTGACCGGCGTCTCGGCAGGATTGCAGAACACGGGGTAATCGATAGCCCTGTAGTCGTCCGGGCCCGCCATCAGTTTACTTTTAGGCACGTCCTCGGACATGCAAGAAGCCCTCGCTGCGCACTTCGTGCGGCGAGGGCTTCTTGCGTCCTGCGGAGTGTGCCTAAAAGTAAACTGATGGCGGGCCCTGCGATGTCCGGTCTTCGGCGGATTACTGCTGGGGGAATAATGGCGCGCTTCGCGCGTTTGGAAAGGGCTTCGTGCTGCGGAATGCATTCAGAGGGAAACCCGACGGGTCCCTTCGTCCTCGGTCTTCTGGGATTGGGGCTGGAGAGAATTAGGTGCGCTTCGCGCGTTTTGGATGGGGTCTATCCCGGTGGCGCATTTGGCGCTTCTCGCCTTATGACTGTAGCGGCCGCGGTCCCGTTTTGGATCACGGCTGTTTTGTTGTGGGTCAAATATGAACGTTGTGTTAACGAGTCGGTGGACGGTGGTGTTTTTCGGTGAGCGGCGTATCCTTCCAACGGTTTATCTAGTGTGTCAGTTGAAAGGAAGAGGGCGCTCGTCATTGTTTGAATGTGAACTGCCGTTTGACCACAAGACGTTGCATTTAAAGCTCGAGGATAAGAACTTCGCGGGTGTGATGGAAGGTCATCAAAACGAGTTTAAGACTACAAAATCGCAGGAAGAGCTGGTAGAGGAATCGCTTGCCAACCCTTATGGCTCGCCTTCGCTCGAGGAGCTTTGTGCTGGCAAGAAGGATATTGTCATTATTAGCTCCGATCATACGCGCCCCGTTCCCTCGCGTGTGACGATGCCTATTCTGCTGCATCACATCCACTCTGCTGCGCCTGAGGCACGCGTTCGCATTCTGGTTGCTACGGGTATGCATCGTCCGTCGACGCACGAGGAGCTCGTCAACAAGTACGGCGAGGAGATCGTTGCCAACGAGGAAATCGTTATGCACGTCGCGACTGATGACAGCATGATGAAAAAGATCGGCACCCTGCCTTCTGGTGGCGAGTGCATCATCAACAAGATTGCTGCCGATTGCGATCTGCTGCTTGCCGAGGGCTTTATTGAGCCGCATTTCTTTGCCGGCTTCTCTGGCAGCCGCAAGTCCGTCCTGCCTGGCATCGCCAGCTACAAGACCATCATGTACAACCACAACGGCCAGTTTGTGAACGATTCTCATTCGCGCGCTGGCAACCTGTGCCACAACCACGTGAGCGAGGACATGTTTGCCGCCGCCGAGATGGCTCACCTTGCCTTTGTGCTTAATGTGGTGCTCAACGGCAAGCACGAGGTCATCGGCTCCTTTGCCGGCGACATCCACAAGGCGCACGAGGCCGGCTGCGAGTTCGTGAAGAGCCTTGCCGGCGTTGAGCCCGTCGAGTGCGAGATTGCCAGCACCACCAACGGCGGCTACCCGCTCGACCAGAACATCTACCAGGCCGTGAAGGGCATGTGCGCTGCCGAGGCCACACTTCCCGAGGGCGGCGTGATCATCGACGTCGCCGGTTGCGCCGACGGTCACGGTGGCGAGGGCTTCTATCACAACATCGCCGACAACGATCCGGCAGAGTTTGAGCGCGCCTGCATCGACCGTCCCAAGGACGAGACCCTGCCCGACCAGTGGACGAGTCAGATCTTTGCCCGCATCCTGGCGCATCACCCTGTGATCATGGTCACCGACCTGTGCGATCACCAGATGATCAAGGATATGCACATGACGCCGGTCAACACCCTCGAGGAGGCGCTCAAGCTCGCCTTTGAGATGAAGGGTGCCGATGCCAAGGTTGCCGTCATTCCCGATGGCCTGGGCGTTGTCGTCGCACAGCACTAGCGCGCGGCCTAAACGAATCGTTTATAACCGACAAGAAAGATAAGGTTTTATGCTTACCAAACTCCTCTGTGAATTCGGCGCAACGGCCCTCATGATCATCTTTGGCGTGGGCGTGCACTGCGATACCGTGCTCAAGGGCACCAAGTATCAGGGCTCCGGTCATATGTTTGCCATCACCACCTGGTCTTTTGGCATCTCTGTCTGCCTGTTTGTCTTTGGCGGCGCCGTGTGCATGAACCCGGCTATGGTGCTTGCCCAGTGCATCGTAGGCCTGGTGCCGTGGAGCAGCTGCATCCCCTTCATGATTGCCGATATGCTCGGCGGCTTTGTGGGCGCCGTAATCGCTTGGCTTATGTATGCCGATGAGTTCAAGGCTTCCGAGGGCGTCGTCGACCCCATTGCCCAGCGCAACATCTTCTCGACCAACCCCACCACCGAGGGTACGAACTATGCCCGTAACTTCTTCTGCGAGGCTATCTGCACCTTTGTGTTCATCAGCGCCATCCTTGCTGCCGCTAGCCGCGCAGGCGAGAACGTTTTGATGCTCGCTATCTGCGTTGGCCTGATCGTTTGGGCCGTTGGCATGGGCATGGGCGGCATCACCGGCTTCGCCATGAACCAGGCACGTGACCTTGGTCCTCGCATGGCTTACCAGGTGCTGCCGATCAAGAACAAGGCCGACAACAACTGGAAGTACGGTCTGCTTGTTCCTGGCATCGCACCGTTTATCGGTGCCGCTCTGGCCGCACTGTTTGTGCACGGTTTCTTGGGCATGTTCTAGTCCAAGGCTACATAGGTTGTTCGCCGTCCGCATGGGGTAACTTCCCAGCGCGTCCTCGGACATGCAAAAAGGCTCGCTGCGCACTTTGTGCGGCGAGCCTTTTTGCGTCCTGCGGAGTGCGCTGGGAAGTTACCCCATGCGGACGGCTGCGGGGTCTTCGTTGCGTTCGTGCAAGCAACCCAACATATATATCTGAATTTGGATGGGAGGGGCTTGTCGCTGGTAGGAGCGTTGGGCTGCTGTTGACACTTTGGGATGGATTGTGCTTTGGGTTGGGGCGGGGCTTTGAGATGAGGGCGGAACTTTGGGATGAGGGGTTTACTTAGTTGAAGAGGGGCATTATGGCCGAGAGGTAGTCTTTGGCTACGTCGGACTTATCTGCTTGGAAGTTGTGCCAGGCCCACCATTGGACCATTCCTACGAAGCTTGAGGCTATGTGGTGTAGTAGGAAGCTGCGATCCATGGTGGCGGCGGGGCCGTTTGGGTCGTTGGGGACGGTTTCGGCTGCTCGTGACATGATGGTCTTGCGTAAGCAGTCGGCAAAGACGCGTGAGCCGGCGCCGGCTACGAGGGCGCGTACGCCCTGGCGGCGCTCCCAGAGGTTGTTGAGGATATGCTCGACCTGCACGAGTGGGTCGTCGAGGGGCGTACCGTCATCGTCGAGGGCATGGGTGCAGATATCGCACACGAGCTCAGCGAGTAGGTCATCTTTGCTCTTGAAGAGGCCGTAGAACGTGGCCCGACCCACATGGGCGCGAGCGATGATGTCACCGACGGTGATCTTGCCGTAGTCCTCTTCGCGCAGCAGCTCGGAGAACGCCGCGACGATGGCGGCGCGGCTTTTTGCCTTGCGGGCATCCATGGCTATGCGTCCGCGTGAACGAGCAAGCAACGGAGCGTACCGGAGCAGCCCTCGTAGGGGCGCTTGCCGGCGCCGTAGCCGACGGCTTCGATGCGGTAGCGTGAGGGCAGCTGGTCGGACGTACGCAGCGCGGTGACGATGGCGGCGCCCGTCGGCGTCACGAGCTCGCCGGCGACCGGCGCGGGCGTGAGGGCGATATTGCCTGCTTGGCATAGGTTGACAACGGCGGGGACGGGAATGGGCATGAGACCGTGGGCGCAGCGGATGGTTCCGTGGCCCTCGGAGAGCGACTCGACAACGATGTCCTCAATGCCCAGGTCATCGAGGCAGATGGCGACAGAGCAGACGTCGACGATGGAATCGACGGCGCCCACTTCATGAAACAGGACGGTGTCGGGCGTTTTGCCGTGAGCCTTTGCCTCGGCAGCGGCGAGTACGGAAAAAATGGTGAGGGCGCGACGCTTGGCGCCATCGCTTAGCTGCGAGCCGTCGATGATGGCGGTGACGTCCGCCAAAGAACGGTGGTGATGGTGGTGGGCGAGATGATGGTCCTCGTGGCCATGACCGTGGGCCTCATGGTCATGATCGTGGCAGTGCTCGTGTTCGCCATGGTCATGATGGTGGTGTTCGTGTTCGTGCATATGCTCGACAGCTGCTTCGTTGCCGTAGAGCCAGGCCATATCGTGATCGTGGTTCTCGAGCTCCTCTGCAAGCTGGACGTCGAAATCGCAGGCGTCGATGTCATGCTTGTTTACGCGCGTTACGGCGATCGAAAAGCCGTCGACCGGCAGCGTGGCGAGCTGTTCGCGCAGGTGCTCCTCGCTGGCGCCCAGGTCGAGCAGGGCCGCGACGGTCATATCGCCGCTGATGCCCGAGGTACCGTCGATGATAAGCGTGTGCTGATGATTGGACATGGAATGCTCCTTAACGGGCGCAGGGTGTGCCGGCGCCCAGATGATTGATAAGACTTGCCTGGTAGGCGGCACCAAAGCCGTTGTCGATATTGACGACCGAAACGCCACTGGCGCAGGAGTTGAGCATGGCGAGCAGTGCGGCTACGCCACCAAAGCTCGCGCCGTAGCCCACGCTGGTGGGAACGGCAATGACCGGACAGCTCACCAGGCCGCCGATAACGCTCGCCAGCGCGCCTTCCATGCCGGCGATGGCGATGACCACCTGCGCCTGGGCAAGTTCCTCGGCATGCGCGAGCAAGCGGTGCAGGCCGGCGACGCCTACGTCGTAGAGGCGGTCGACCTCGTTGCCATAGAACTCGGCCGTCAACGCGGCTTCCTCGGCGACGGGCAAGTCGCTCGTGCCGGCGCAGGCGACGACGATGCGTCCGTTACCGGTGGGGGAGGGCTTGCCGCCCACGAGGGCGAGCTGCGCGTCCGGGACATATCCCAGGTCGATGCCGTTGTCGAGGAGCTCCGAGATGCGGGCTGCTTTTTCGCTGTCCAGGCGTGTGACCAGGATGCGCTCCTGGCCGGCATCGCGCAGCGCTTCGATAATGGCGGCAATCTGCTTGGCGGTTTTACCCGCACCGTAGACAACCTCGCCGGCTCCCTGGCGCACCCCGCGCGAAAGATCGAGCTGCGCAAAGCCCAAATCGGCGGTCGGAGCCGTCTGGATGCGCGTAAGGGCGTCGGCGGGGGTGACTGATCCGCCGGCAACATCGCTCAGCAGCTGCTCTAGATCTCGCTTATCCATATATGTTCCCTTCGACGGCGCAAAGTCTAGCACTCAAAGGGTATGTTTCCGAACACTAAGACAAAATTGTTCGGAAACTATAGGACGGATTGATTCAATTGTTAGACGGATCGATTAGTCACGCAGGATGATGTCCATGGCGAGCATCAGGTTGCGTTCGTCGATGGCAAACGGGGCGGCTTCGCGCGTCTTGGGCTTGGCGCAAAACGCGATGCCCGTGCCCGCGGCCTGAATCATGGGGATGTCGTTTGCCCCGTCGCCAATAGCGACCGTGTGGGCCATGTCGACACCGCACTCAACCGCCCAATCTAGCAGCTTGATGAGCTTGGACTCCTTGGTCACAATGTCGGCAGCCAACTTACCGGTGAGCTTGCCATCCACGACCTCCAGGCGGTTGGCCAGGCAAAAATCGATACCCGCGGCGGCTACGATCTTGTCAGCGATCTCGTGGAAGCCGCCGCTTACCACGCCGACCTTCCAGCCCTTGCTGTGTGCCGAGCGCACAAGCTCCAGCGCGCCGGGGGTAAATGTCACGCGTTCAAAGGTGCGCTCGAACACACTCTCGTCCAGGCCGGCGAGCAGCCCCACGCGCTCCTCGAGCGCTTGCTTAAAGTCCAGCTCGCCGCGCATGGCGCGTTCGGTGATCCGCGCAACTTGCTCGCCCACGCCTGCCTCCTTGCCCAACAGGTCGATGACCTCCTGGTTGATGAGCGTGGAGTCGATATCCATAACGATGAGGCGTGCAGTCATGGCGGGCCTTTCCGAGTGCAGTTGTATTGGGGCACATTGTCGCACGCGGCGCGCCTTGGCGACGGCCAGGCCGCGTCAATTGTTTCGTCTCCGTCAAGTCTTTGGGCGAGAACTACTTTTCCGCGGCACATCGACGCGGGTGCGATAAGATAGAACGCCATGTCTGGCTGCGCGGTTTACGCAGGCTGGGCAAATCTGTACGACGCCGCCCGGAACGACACGGGGCGGCACAGATCCATAAAGGAGGATCACTGGTATGAGCCAGACCCGTCCCATCGATGAGCATTCCATGCACACCCGTACCTGCGGCGAGCTTCGCTTCGAGAACGTGGGCGAAGAGGTCACCCTCACCGGTTGGGTGAGCCGTCGCCGCGACCACGGCGGCCTTATCTTCTGCGACCTTCGCGACCGCGAGGGCATCACGCAGCTCACCTTCGACCCCGAGCACTCCGACGGCGATGCCTTTAAGATTGCCGAGACCATGCGTCCCGAGTGGCCCATCAAGATTCACGGCGTCGTGCGCGCCCGTGGCGAGGAGACCACCAACACCAAGCTCGCGACCGGCGAGATC
Source organism: Collinsella sp. (assembly GCA_048342875.1). Lineage (GTDB taxonomy): Bacteria > Actinomycetota > Coriobacteriia > Coriobacteriales > Coriobacteriaceae > Collinsella. Next base: position 211,088 of record DBGDEA010000004.1, read on the forward strand.
GAGGTCCTGACCGACCACGCCGAGGTGCTCAACACGTCCGTCACCCCGCCGTTCCAGATCGAGGACGGCATCGAGACCAGCGAGGACACCCGTCTGCGCTATCGCTATCTGGACCTCCGTCGTCCCGAGATGATGGCCAACCTCAAGCTGCGCTCCGACTTTACCTTTGCCATTCGCGAGGCGCTGCACAACCGTGAGTTCATGGAGGTCGAGACGCCCTCCCTGTTTAAGTCCACGCCCGAGGGCGCTCGTGACTTCATCGTTCCCAGCCGTATTCAGCCGGGCAACTTCTACGCCCTGCCGCAGTCCCCGCAGCTCCTGAAGCAGCTGCTTATGGTCGGTGGCGTTGAGCGCTACTACCAGGTTGCCAAGTGCTTCCGCGACGAGGATCTGCGCGCCGACCGTCAGCCCGAGTTCACTCAGGTCGATATCGAGATGTCCTTCGTGGACCAGAATGACGTCATGAGCGCACTCGAAGAGGTCTTGTCCGATGCCTTCGGCCGCATGGGTGTCGAGATGCCCACGCCGCTGCGTCGCATGGACTACTGGGAGGCCATGGACACCTATGGCTCCGACAAGCCCGATACCCGCTATGGCATGCACCTGGTCGACCTAACCGACATCTTTGCCAACTCCAAGTTCAAGGTCTTTGCGACTGCCGCAAACGAGGAAGGCTCTGTCGTCAAGGCCATTAACGCCAAGGGCGCCGGTGCCTGGGCACGTGCCAAGATCGATAAGCTCGCCGGCGTGGCCTCCACGTTTGGCGCCAAGGGCCTGGCCTGGATCGCCTTCCGCGAGGACGGCTCCATCAACAGCCCCATCGTCAAGTTCTTCTCGGACGAGGAGATGGCCGCTCTGCGCGAGCGCATGGACGTCGAGCCCGGCGACCTTGTGATGTTCGCCGCCGGCCCACGCCTGCTCTCTGACGAGATCCTGGGCGGCATGCGTTCGCACATGGCCAATGCGCTCGAGATCAAGCGCGAGGGCCACGACTTCCTGTGGGTCGTCAACTTCCCGCTGTTCCACTGGGATGAGGACCGCAAGGCCTATGCTGCCGAGCACCAGCCGTTCACTCTGCCGACCGAGACCGACATCGCCAAGATCGAGGCCGACCCGTTGGCAGCCGGTTCCTGTACCTACGACTTTGTCATGGACGGCTTTGAGGCCGGCGGCGGTGGTATGCGCATTCACAACGCCGAGATGCAGATGTCCATGCTCAAGCTCCTGGGCTTTACCGAGGAGCGCGCCGAGTCGCAGTTCGGCTTCCTCATGGAGGCGCTCAAGTTTGGTGCGCCCCCGATGGGCGGTTTCGCTCTGGGCCTGGACCGCGTGTGCATGCTGCTCACCGGCTCCGACTCCATCCGCGACGTCATGGCGTTCCCCAAGACGGCCAGCGGCTCCGACCTCATGTCGGGCGCCCCGAGTGCCGTTAGCGGCGCCCAGCTCAAGGACGTCAGCCTGCGCCTGATGTAGGCAAGCGGCTACATATTGCCTGTAACGAGGGAAGGACGTGTGCTTTCCCTCGTTTTTTATATGCCGAGGTTGCGAGGGCATAGGGTGACCGGACGTCGCGGAAACTGCGACCCAGAATCCAGCCAAATAACGGGTCGCACTTTCCGGTTGAGCTTCTGGCGGAAAGTACATCCCAGAATCGGCGTTCGGAATGGGCCGGGCTTTCCGCTAAAGCAGCCTAGCGGAAAGCCCGGCCCAGTTTCCTACAGTGAGTCTCTCTGAACGAGCTGCATGTGCATGACGGTGGTGGTGGGTACGGCGCCATTGATCATATCGAGCGCAATGCCTGCGGCCATGCGGCCTTCCTCGCGAAGCGGCTGACGAATGGTCGTCAACGCGGGGACGCTGCGAGCTGCGACCTCGTGGTCATCGAAGCCCACGACCGAAACGTCTTTGGGTACGCTAATTCCTGCTTCGTTGAATGCGGCGATAACGCCGGTTGCGATGCGGTCCGATCCGCATAGCACGCCGTCGGCATGTATTTCGCGCGCGAGCAACCGCCGCGTGGCTTGGTAGCCGTCTCCGCTGCTCCATCCGGTATAGATGACATTTTCATCCGGAAGGCTTTCGCCCAAAATTGCACGGTAGCCGCGAAGGCGGTCGATGACGGCGGGGTTATCCTGCGGCCCCAGCACGGCAACGATGTCCTTGCGTCCGCGATCTTTCATAGCGAGCGCCGCAAAGCGTCCGCCCTCTTCGTCGTCGGAGTAGACCGTCGAGAACACGTCGCGATAGGGATGGCCCTCGAGCTGGCCGCATAACACAGTGGGTACGCCCAGCTCGCGCAGCACCTCGAGCAGCTCACTGCCCTTGTAGGGCGAGACGTCGATGACGGCGTCAAACGAGCGGCGCTCAAAATGCTCGCGTGCGCGGTTGCGCTCATGCGAGGAAGATGCCTGCAAGATCACGGGCAAGTAAGACGACTCCGAAAGTTCCTCGGTAATGCCGCTTAAAAACTCACTGTAGGTGGGATCGCTAAACAGCTCGCTCAAAGGCTCGGTAACCAGCACGGCGATAATTTCCGTGCGTCCGACGGCGAGCGCCCGGCCGCGTGCGTTGGGAACGAAGTTAACCTTTTTCGCCGCTGCGCGGACACGCTTTTTAGTTTCCTCGCTAATGCGGGGGGAGTCGTTGAGGGCGCGCGATGCCGTGGAGCGCGAAACACCGGCAGCTTCAGCAACCTCGGCAAGCGTGGGTGCGGTGCGTGCTGGTTGGGTCATGGCGTCTCCTGTGCAATTGGGTCGGTGGGCTATCGATAAAGGCTAATGCGGATACAGATTACTATAGCGCGCGTGAACGGCGTCCATGGTATCCGGTGACCGGTGTCGTTTTGCAATCAAACTGCGACTGAGCACGGCATGTATGGGCGAGACATAGGCAGGCGCGACAGTTGCCTGTGAGTTCAAGAACGATGCCCCGTGCTGTGCACCTAAGCTTAGGGTGACATAAGTAGCATGGTTGTACAACCGGTTGCACCGTTAATCCGACAAAATCGACCGTTCGGCGGACAACCGGTTGCACAGATTTTTGTACCGCCCGTAAGATAAGGACAACCGGTTGCACAAAGAAGCACTACGATGACGAAGGAGCATCACCATGGACGCCATTAACGATTGGGAAAACCAAGCGCTCACCCACAGGAACCGCCTGGCACCCCATGCGTACTTTATGGGTTATGAGGCCGCCGATCTCGCCGCTACGTACAGCCGCGAGCTGTCGCGCGGATTTGTCCAGCTGTCCGGCTCGTGGCAGTTCCGCCTTTTTGAGGGCCCCGCGGCCGTCTCCAACGAAGCACTTTGCACGTACAAGCCCGAGTGGGATCACGTGGAGGTTCCGCACCTGTGGCAGGTAGACGGCTATGGCAACCTTGCCTACACCGACGAGGGTTTTCCGTTCCCGGTGGATCAGCCGTTCGTTCCCTCCGACGACCCTACGGGCGTCTACCAGCGCATCGTCAAACTTCCCGCCGTGCCTGCCGGCGCTCGCGAGATTATTCGCTTCGACGGTATCGAGAGCTACGGCGAGCTGTATGTCAACGGCAAGTTTATCGGCATGACCAAGGGTTCGCGCCTGTCCGCCGAGTTTGACGTGACCGACGCGCTCGTCGAGGGCGACAACCTGTTTGCGGTCAAGGTTCTGCAGTACAGCGATGGTAGCTACATCGAGGACCAGGACATGTGGTGGGCATCGGGCATCTTCCGCGATGTGTACCTCATGCAGCGTCCCGCCGCGCATCTGGTCGACTTTAGGTTCCGCACGCACCGCGAGGGCGATGCCGCTCTGATCACGCTCGATACGGTTGCCGAGGGCGCAGGTCGCGTCGTGTATACGCTCAGCGATGGCCAGAATGTGGTCGCTACGGGCGAGTGCGTCGACGGCCATGCCGAGTGCAGCGTTGCCGATGCCCACTTCTGGAACCCCGAGGACCCCTTCCTCTATGACCTTACGCTTGAGGTCTACGACGGCGACGAGGTCAGCGAGTACGTTCCGCATCGCCAAGGCCTTGCCGAGGTGACGGTCGAGGGCAATCGTATCTACCTTAACGGCACCTACTTTAAGATGCATGGCGTCAACCGCCACGACCACGACGATCACAAGGGCCGCGCCGTGGGCCTCGAGCGCATGCGCCGCGACCTGGAGCTCATGAAGCAACACAACATCAACGCGGTGCGCACGTCCCACTACGCCAACGATCCGCGCTTCTACGAGCTGTGCGACGAGTACGGCATCATGCTGGTCGCCGAGACCGATATGGAGAGCCACGGCTTCGAGAATATCGGCAATATCGCCCTGGTCACCGACGACCCTGCCTGGGAGCCGGCTTACGTTGACCGTGTTGAGCGCCTGGTGATGCAGGAACGCAACCACGCGTGCATCATCATGTGGTCGATGGGCAACGAGAGCGGCTATGGCTGCAACATCCGCGCGATGTACGCCAAAGCTCACGAGCTCGACGGTCGTCCGGTCCACTACGAGGAGGATCGCAACGCCGATACCGTCGACGTCATTTCCACCATGTACTCCCGCGTGTCGCAGATGAACGACTTTGGCGAGCATCCGTTCCCCAAGCCGCGCATCAACTGCGAGTACGGCCACTCCATGGGTAATGGTCCCGGAGGCCTGTCCGAGTACCAGGAGGTCTTCGATCGCTGGGATTGCATCCAAGGCCAGTTTATTTGGGAATGGTGCGACCACGGTTTGGCTGCTGTGACCGAGGACGGCGTTGCCTACGACATGTATGGCGGCGACAACGGCGATTACCCCAACAACAGCAACTTCTGCATCGACGGCATGGTGTTCCCCTGGCAGCAGCCGAGCCCGGGCCTTACCGAGTACGGCCAGGTCATCTGCCCGGTTCGCATGGCCTACGATGCCGAGGCGGGCGAGCTGACCGTCACCAACAAGCGTTGGTTTACCACCCTCGAGGATGTCTGCCTGTCGGCGGAGACTCTGGTGGACGGTGACGTGGTCTGCCGCAAGACGCTCATGCCCGGTGCGGTTGCCCCCGGCGAGTCCGTCCAGCTTCCGCTGGTGATTCGCGAGGCCGCAGTGGGCGAGACCCTGCTGACCGTGCACGCCTACACCATGGCGGCTCACGCCTGGTGCGAGCCGATGTTCCAACTGGGTGCAAGCCAGTTTGCCATCGCAAACCATCCGGCGCCGGCAATTGCCGCCCCCGCTCGTCCTGAGCTTACGGTCGAGGAGACCGAGCAGGAGATTCGCATTCGCTCCCTCAACGGCGAGCTGACCTTCAGCAAGGTCAACGGTACCGTGAGCGAGTGGAAGGCATCCGGTCGCGACGTCATGACCTCCGGTCCCCAGGTTGGTTTTTGGCATCCGCTCGTCGATAACCACGCTCAGGAGTACGACTCCCTGTGGAAGGATAACTTCATCGATGTGATGCAGACGTCTACCCGCAATGTTTCTTGGAAGCAGGACGGCAATGCGGTCGTCGTTACCGTGAGCCAGCGTATCGCTCCTCCCGTCCGCGCGTTCGGCATGCGCGTCGAGCTCGTCTATACCGTGCTTCCGAGTGGCCGCGTCGACCTCAAGGTTTCCGGCGAGCCCTACGGCGACTATTCGGACATTATCCCGCGCATCGGCATCTCCTTCGAGGTTCCCGGTTGTGATCGTGCCGTCGAGTGGTATGGCCACGGCCCGGGCGAGAACTATCCGGACTCGCTGCGCGCCAACCCGGTCGGTCATTACCGCACTACGGTCGACGACATGTTCACGCCCTACGTTATGCCCCAGGACTGCGCCAACCGCGAGGGTACCCGCTGGGTCGCCCTGCGCTCCAGCCACGGTGACGGTCTGGTCGTGACGCGTCCGAGCGACGCCGCTTCCAATCCGTTCTCGTTCTCCGCATGGCCCTATAGCTGCGAGGCTATCGATAACGCCAAGCATGTCTACGATCTTGTCCCGGGCGACACGGTTACGGTCAACATCAACGACCAGCTGCTCGGCCTTGGCTCGAACTCTTGGGGTTCCGAGGTGCTCGATTCCTATCGCACCCGTTTTGAGAGCTTCAGCTTTGAGGTGTCCCTGCGACCGCTGACGTCTGCCGATCTGGCTCAGGCGCTGGCACCCATTAAGGAGGCATAAGTCATGCATATCTTTAACTCGCGTGCCGATTTCGACGCCCAGATGAAGTCCGTCAAGAAGTGGATGCGTACCGGTCAGGCACTCGACGGCGTTTCTGAACTGCAGCACGATGTGGCGTACTCTATCGGCGACTCGCTGGTGTATTGGTGGGTGAACGCCCACGAGGCGGCTACTGCCGATCTGGTCGGTCATCGTCGCTACCATGCCGTGCTCGCCCCGCTCGACGGCAATCTGACCGTTGAGGTGGCTTCCAAGGCCGATCTTACCTGTACGCGCGCCTACAGCGATGTCGATGATCGCGAGCGCTTTGAGGGTACGGGGGAGACCGTGACGATTCCCACCGGCGGCGTTGCCGTCGTCGAAATTGACGAGGCCTACCGTGTCGTGGCCGATGCCGCGGATCCCCGCGTCGTGGTACTGCACGTGACAGTCGAAGGTTATTCCTTCCCCAACAAGTAGTATTCGTCCGCCTGGACGTTTGCTTCGCGCCGTTAAGGGGGATGGCTTTGTTGACTCCCTTTCCCCATTCCCCTTAGCAGGTGCGCCGTCCGTGTTTGCACTTGCAGCTCGGACGGTTTTAGATGACATTTAACAGATGATTGGGAGGGCTTATGAGCTCTGAAAAACGAGGAACGATTGGTTCGTTCGCTCTGCTGGGCATGACGGTCGCCGCCGTGTTCGGTATCAAGAACATCATCAACAACAACGCGGCCATCGGCTTGGCAGCTGCGCCGTCGTTCTTCTTCGCCACGCTTTTGTACTTTGTCCCCTATACCCTGGTTACCGCCGAGTTCGTCGGCCTCAACAAGGATTCCGAGTCTGGCGTGTACGCATGGGTTAAGACCTCGATGGGTGGTCGCTGGGCGTTCCTGACGGCATTTAGCTACTGGTTCGTTAACCTGTTCTTCTTTGCGTCCGTCCTGCCCAACGTCATCATCTACGCGAGCTACGTGTTCTTTGGTGCCAACGCCGAGCTTTCGCAGCTATGGATCACCATTATCGAGATCGTCGTCTTTGCTATCGCCACGTGGGTTTCGACCAAGGGCGCTAAGTGGATCGGCTCCATTTCCTCCTTCGGTTCGACCGCGGCTCTCGGCCTGACCGCCGTGTTCATCCTGCTGTCCCTGGCTGCTGCCTTTGGCGGCGTTGAGTTCGCTACGGCTCCTACTCCCGCTAACATGGCTCCCGACATGAGCAACTTCGCAACTGCGTGGGGCTTCTTCGGTACGCTTGCTTGGATCATCCAGGGCGTTGGCGGCGCTGAGTCTGTCGGCGTGTTCCTTAACGACCTTAAGGGTGGCGTCAAGGCCTTCGTGCGCACCGTCGTTATCGCCGGCCTGACCATCGGCCTTCTGTATGCAGGCGCTTCGCTGCTGGTTAACCTGTTCATCCCCGAGGGCGGCGTTGCCATCTCCACCGGTATCTTCGACGTATTCGGTGCTGTCTTTGCCCACTTTGGCATTCCCATGGAAGTGTCTACGCGCGCCATCGGCTTGATCCTTCTCGCCGCCACGCTGGGCTCCCTCATGATGTGGACCTCCGCTCCCATCAAGGTCTTCTTCACCGAGATCCCCAAGGGCGTCTTTGGTAGCAAGATCGTCGAGCTCAACGAGCATGGCATTCCTGCCCGCGCTGCTTGGCTGCAGTTCGCCATCGTCGTCCCCATCCTGATCATCCCGGCCCTGGGCTCCGGTAACCTCGACGACCTGCTCATGATCGTCACCAACATGACGGCTGCCACCGCTCTGCTCCCACCGCTGCTGATTTTGCTTGCCTACTTTATGCTGCGCAAGAACTTTGACGCCGCTCCCCGTGGCTTCCGCATGGGTTCGCGCAGCTTTGGCCTGGTCGTTGCCGCATTCCTGCTTGTGGTCTTCTGCTTCGTGCTTATCTGCGGCACCATTCCGCTCGATCAGCCGCTGTGGCTGACGCTGGTCTACAACGTTGGCGGCGTGGTTGTCTTCTTGGGCCTTGCCGTGACGTGGTACAACCGCTACATCAACCGCCTGCGCGAGACCGATCCCGAGGCCGCCGAGAACGAGCTTCGCCCTTCCGTCCTCGATATGATGGAGTAGCGGCTAGGATTAATCTACGGCTGTGGAATAAATCGATTCCCTTTCCTAAGGAGGGGCCTTACGAGGCCCCTCCTTTTGTGTTTTGGGGCATGGTTTTGCCCACGGGGTATTCGGAGGGGCCCTCGACAAGCATCTAACGGTACAATAGCTACCACATGGCTGGGTTTTGCCGGCCGAATGTACGACGTCGCGGGAGGGGACATGGTCGAGTTTACGAAGACGATTAAAGATCCGTTGGGATTGCATGCCCGCCCGGTTGCGCTGCTCTATGACATTATCGCCAAGCATCGTAGCGACGTGTCGGTCAGCATCGGCGACCGCCATACCGACGGTCGCGACGTTATGGGCCTCATGGCTCTCTACGGCGAGTGCGGCGAGGACATCATCTTCCGCGTTTCGGGCGTGGATGAGGCCTCGTGCGTCACGTCGATCAGAAACCTCTCGCTCTAAGCGCAACAATGTGAAAAAGGGGAGAGTCCCCTCTGTTGCATAAATTGGTATGGCAAGGCGCCGCAAAGAGACCGTCTTTGCGGCGCCTCTTTTGTTTCGTATAGGAAACTTTTTCGAAATCTGAATAGGGACCCTTTCCAAAAAGTTAACCACGTGCTAGTTTACTAAAGCGAACATAGACGTGGTTAACTTTTAACGCGTCGATGTTGAGGACGAACTGACGTTAGGAGCAACTCATGTCTTGCGGACCGCAGATGCCGGCCATGCCGCTTTCGATGGTAAAAGCGGGCGAAACCGTGCGCGTGTCTCGTGTAAAGGGCAATGAGGATATGAAGCACCACCTCAAGGACCTCGGCTTTGTCGAGGGCAACGAAATCCACGTGGTGAGCTCGAGTGGCGCCAATATCATCGTCACGGTGCTGGGCGCACGCTTTGGTATCGATTCCAAGGTTGCCATGCGCATCATGACCGTCGGTTAGTCTGCAGCATTTCATAAAAACCGAAAGGGGGATAAGAGGATGAAGACGTTGGATGACGTTAAGGTGGGCGAGAGCTCCACCATCGTCAAGCTTCACGGTGAGGGTGCGCTTCGCCGCCACCTTATGGACCTGGGGCTCATCAAGGGCACGTCGTTTAAGGTCGTGAAGGTTGCACCGCTCGGTGATCCGGTCGAGATCAACGTGCGCGGCTACGAGCTTTCCATCCGCAAGGAGGAGGCGGCCGTCGTCGAGGTCCAGTAAGGGCCGGCGGCGCATATTTCTGCAGATAAAGTTAGGTTTTTCTAACTTAATGCAGCAACTTTGAAGCACATTATCCAGCCTGCGCGGAGAAAGCAGCGCAGGCACACAAGGAAGAAGGATTGAATGGCGGATTCTCAGATCCATGTCGCACTTGCGGGTAACCCCAACTGCGGCAAGACCACGCTTTTCAACCTGATCACCGGCGCCAACGGCTACGTTGGCAACTGGCCCGGCGTCACGGTTGAGAAAAAGGAAGCCAAGCTCCTAAGCGACAAGAACGTTACCATCACGGACCTCCCCGGCATCTACTCGCTTTCCCCCTACAGCCCCGAGGAGCAATGCTCGCGCGATTACCTCATGAGCGGCGAGCCCGATGTAGTCGTCCAGGTGGTCGACGCCACCAAACTCGAGCGCAACCTGTACCTGGCGCTTCAGGTTATCGAGACCGGCCTGCCCGTGGTCGTTGCCCTCAACATGGCCGACTTGGTCGAGAAGAACGGCGACAAGATCGACACGGACAAGCTCTCCAAGAAGCTCGGCTGCCCGGTCATGATGATCTCGGCCCTTAAGAACAAGGGCATCAAGGAGCTGTTCGAGCAGGTTAAGAAGTCCGCTGCTTCCAAGGGCGAGGTGCCGGAGCACAAGTTCGACTCCTCCATCGAGGGCGTTCTGGACCACATCGAGAACAACCTGCCGGCGAGCGTTCCCGCTAACAAGCGTCGCTATTACGCCGTCAAGCTGTTCGAGCGTGATGCAGACGCCTGCAAGCTCATCAACCTCACCAAGGAGAAGGCCGCTCGCGTGGAGGAGCTGGTCGCCCAGTGCGAGCAGGACTGCGACGACGATGCCGAGTCCATCATCACCGGTGAGCGCTATGGCGTCATCGCGCACATCATCGATGAGTGCCTCACCAAGGCCCCGGCCAAGATGAGCACCTCCGAGAAGATCGACCGTGTGGTTACCAACCGTATCCTGGGCTTGCCGATCTTTGTCGTCATCATGTTCTGCGTGTACTACATCGCCGTTTCCACCCTGGGCGGCACGGTGACCGACTTCACCAACGACCAGCTCTTCGGTACCGACGGTTGGTACGTGCTCGGTCAGGGCCGCGACGCCTACGACGCGGCCGTCGAGGCTGCGGGCGACAATGCCGACTCGGTCGACCCGGCACAGTACGGCCCCTATGTTCCTGGTATTACCACCATGGTTCACGACGCCCTCGTGGCGGGCGGCACCGAGGACGGTGGCCTGGTCGATTCGCTCGTCTGTGACGGTATCGTCGGCGGTCTGGGCGCCATCTTCGGCTTTGTGCCGCAGATGTTCCTGCTGTTCGTCATGCTGTCCTTCCTGGAGGACTGCGGCTACATGGCCCGCGTCGCCTTCATCATGGACCGCGTGTTCCGCCGCTTCGGCCTGTCCGGTAAGTCCTTCATCCCCATGCTCGTGTCCTCGGGCTGCGGCGTCCCCGGCGTCATGGCCACCAAGACCATCGAGAACGAGAAGGACCGCCGCATGACGGTCATGACCACCACGTTCATCCCCTGCGGCGCCAAACTGCCGATCATCGCCCTGCTCATGGGCTCCATCATCGGCGATTCTTCCACCACCGCCGCGTGGATCAGCCCGCTCTTCTACTTCCTGGGTGTCTTTGCCGTCATTGCTTCGGGCCTCATGCTCAAGAAGACCAAGCTCTTCGCCGGTCGCCCGACGCCGTTCGTTATGGAGCTCCCCGCTTACCACTTCCCGGCGATCCGCTCTTGGGCGCTGCACGTGTGGGAGCGCTGCTGGGCCTTTATCAAGAAGGCCGGTACGGTCATCTTCGCGTCCACTGTCGTGGTTTGGTTCCTGTCCAACTTTGGTAGCTACAACGGTTCCTTTGGCTTCCTGCCTGCGATGGACGGCATCCCCGAGGAGTTCATGGACTACTCCGTGCTTGCCATGCTGGGCAACCTGGTCGCCTGGATCTTCGCCCCGCTCGGTTTTAGCACCTGGCAGGCAACCGCGCTGACCGTCTCGGGCCTTGTGGCTAAGGAGAACGTCGTCGCAACCGCCGGTTCGCTGCTGTCCGTCGCCGACGCCGGCGAGACTGACCCGAGCCTGTGGACCGCGTTCGCCGGCATGTTCCCGACCATGGGCGCTTGCGTTGCCTTTGGCGCTTTCAATCTGCTGTGCGCTCCGTGCTTTGCCGCCATAGGTACTATTCGCAACCAGATGGATTCCGGCAAGTGGACTGCGATTGCCATCGGCTACGAGTGCGCCTTCGCTTGGGTAATCGGCCTGTTCATCAACCAGTTCTACAACCTGCTTGTCCTTGGACAGTTTGGTATCTGGACGATTGTGGCCATCATGCTGCTGGTTGCGATGCTCTTCCAGATCTTCCGTCCCATGCCCAAGCATGCATGGACCGACGAGGACGAGACCAACGCTGCCTCCGCCGCAGTTTCCGCTTAAGTCCGAATAAGGATTAACCCCTTTCCACGAGCCCGGGTGTCCCAGCGACATTCGGGCTTTTTGGTGCAAAGGTGTCAGGTTAATTTGCATCAAGTTGGTGCAAACAAGCCTGACCCCATTGCACCAATCTTAGGAGATGTGGCGTTTCCGCAGATAAAACCGACCAAAATAAACCTGTCCCTTTTTGGTAGGTGGAGAATGGGGTAAAGTAAGTGGTGGTTAACTAGAGGAGGCTTGCTATGGCACCTATCGATATTGTTGTACTGGCTGTTATCGGCATTGCGTTTGTTGCCGTGTGCGTGCGCATCTACCGCAAAGGCACCTGCGCCGACTGCGCTCAGGGTGGCGTTTGCACGGGGCATTGCTCCAACAAAAAGACCTGTGCCGCACTTAAGGGCGTGGACAAAATCGCCGAAGACTTGGGCCGCGGTATTCATTAGCCGACCGGCGTTTGGGCATGTTTGACTGCGGATACGGTAGTTGCTGGTACGATAGGTACGTCAGCAACTGCCGCCTAGCGGCTCAAATGAAAGGAATCCCGCATGGAGTCCTCCGCCTATCCAATGCTCTTTAGCCCGATCAAGGTCGGTACGACCGAGGTCAAGAACCGCGTCTTTATGCCGCCGGTGTCCACGAACCTGGCCGATCATGGCTATGTGACTGACGACTTGGTCGATCATTACCGTGCCCGCGCCAAGGGCGGCGTGGGCCTCATCATTACCGAGGTCGTGACGGTCGAGCCCACCTATACCTATCTGCCGGGTGACATGTGCTGCTACGACGACACGTTTATCCCCGGCTGGGAAAAGCTCGCCGCGGCCGTCCACGAGTATGGCTGCAAGATCATGCCGCAGCTCTTCCATCCCGCCTACATGGCCTTTAACATTCCGGGCACGCCGCGCCTGATCGCTCCGTCCTTTGTGGGCCCGTCCTATGCCCGCGAGGCACCGCGTCCTATCACGGTCGATGAGATTCACGAGCTCACGCATCAGTTTGGCGACGCTGCCGTGCGTATGCAGAAGGCCGGTGTCGATGGCGTCGAGGTCCATGCGGCGCACGCCCACGGCATGCTCGGCGGCTTTTTAACCCCGCTCTACAACAAGCGTACCGATGAGTACGGCGGCTCGCTCGACGCTCGCATGCGCTTCTTGCTCGAGGTCGTCGCCGAGATTCGCGAGCGCTGCGGCAAGGACTTTATCATTGACGTCCGCATCTCGGGCGATGAGTACACCGATGGCGGCCTGACCCTCAATGACATGATTTATGTCTCGCGCCGTCTGGAGAAGGCCGGCGTCGACATGATTCACGTGTCGGGTGGTACCACCATCATGCGCGGCTCCGCAATTCCCGCCGCCGGTACCCAGCAGGCCTCGCATGCCGCCTGCTCGCGCGAGATCAAAAAGCACGTCAACATTCCCGTCGCCACCGTCGGTCGCATCAACGAGGCCTGGATCGCCGAGGAGCTGATCGAGGACGGTGCTGCCGACATCTGCATGATGGGCCGCGCCAATCTGTGCGATGCCGAGTTCTGCAATAAGGCCGCTGCCGGTAACGCCGACGACATCCGCCCCTGCATTGGCTGCCTGCGCTGCCTGAACGGCATTATGTTTGGCAAGCGCATCTCCTGCACCGTTAATCCGGACGTGGAGCGCGACGAGGCTGGCTACGAGCCTGCCGCCGAGGCCAAGAACGTGCTCGTTGTGGGCGCTGGTCCTGCGGGCATGGAAGCGGCGTTCATTGCCGCCAAGCGCGGTCACAACGTGGTGCTCGTGGATAAGCAGGACGAGCCGGGCGGCGAGATGCGTATCGCAGCCGTTCCGCCGGCAAAGCAGGAACTCACCCGCGTGATCAAGTACCAGTATCGCCGTCTTGCTGAGGCGGGCGTGAAGTGCATATTTGGCACCGAGCTCTCGGCCGAGGACATTCAGCGCGACTACGCCGGCTACGAGGTTGTCCTGGCTTATGGCGCCGAGCCCATCGCTCCGGCCTTCATGCAGGGCTTTAAGCAGGTCATGACGGCCGACGACCTGCTGGGCGGCAAGGCCTTCCCGGGCAAGAAGATCGTCATCGTGGGCGGCGGCACCGTCGGTTGCGAGACGGCAGATTACCTGGCCCCGCTGGTCAACGACCTGTCGCCGGCCAACCGCGATGTCACCGTCATCGAGATGACCAAGACGCTCGCCGCCAACGAGGGTGGTGCCGGTCGCGCGGTGCTCATCACGCGCATGCTCTCCAAGGGAGTTCACGTGCTGACCGAGGCCAAGGTGACCGAGATTACCGAGGACACCATCAGCTACGAGAAGGACGGCGAGGTCCACACCATCGCCGGTGCCGATACGCTGGTGCTTGCCATGGGCTATCGTCCCAACACCAAGTTGGCCGACGACCTTGCCGCCGCTGGCGTTGCTGTCCACGTGCTGGGCGACGCCAACAAGTGCGGCAATATCCGCGACGCCATTGGCGATGGCTACAAGGTTGCCTGCGAGCTCTAGTCAACCCCTTGGTGCATGGGTGTCAGGTTAGTTTGCACCAAGTTGATGCATGTAAACCTGATTCCATTGCGCCAGTCGATAGCAAAACACGGCGGCCGCCCCGTTTTGGGACGGCCGCCGCTTGCGTTTTATCAAAGAAAGATCATTGTCGAGCCTTAAATGCCTTTTGTCTGTGCGACTTCCGCAATCATGTTGCGGTTGTACACCAGATGCAAATACATCGCGTCGTGCGCTACGGTGGGGTTGCGCGTGGCGATGGCGTCGGCCACGCCACGGTGAGTGCGGATGGTCTCCTCGACGAGGTTGCCGCCATCCCAGGGCGGCTTCATGGAGTAGCGCCCGTACGCATCGAATTGCTCCTCTCATAGATGTGCGGCACAAAGAGCCCCGAGTTCATGCGAGCTCGGGGCTCGTTTCGTTTGGATTGCAGATGTATTGACAGGCGAAAACAGTCTGCGTCCGATATTGAGCCATACGAAAGCGAAATTATGCGTCTTAATTCCGTACGCAAATCAAGACGAAAACCGTTTACGTCTTGGATAAATCAGTACGAAAACGGTTTTCGTCTTATAATACGGTCATGAATAGTACGAAACGAAGAGGTTGTGCATATGGTTGTTAGAGAGAGCCCTACAGTCGAATATAAGGAAAGCGTTACGCCGACGTTTCTTAAAACGGTGAGTGCCTATGCAAACTACGGGACGGGCAAGATTGAGTTTGGCGTTGATGACGAGGGCGTGGCTGTCGGCCTTGCGGATCCGGTCGCAGAGTGTCTCCGCATCGAGAACATGATTAATGACAGCTTGGACCCCGCTCCCCGTTACACGCTCGAGCCCGATGAGAAACACGGGACCGTAATCCTTACGGTTTATGAGGGCCAGGACAAACCCTATCGAAGCAAGGGAAAGGCCTACAGGCGAAACGATTCGGCAACAGTGGAGGTCGACCGGTTTGAGTATGGCAGGCTGACGCTCGAAGGCAGCAACGTAACGTTCGACGCGCTCACGTCGGCTCGCCAGGACTTGAGTTTTCATACGCTCGAGCATAAGTGTGTTGAACATCTCGGCATTTCTGAACTAACGTCGGATATTATGCGCACGCTTCGCTTGCTCGGCAAGGACGGCTATACCAACGCTGCGGCGATTTTGGCGGATAAGAATGATTTTCCGGGCATCGATTGCGTCCGTTTTGGTGATACCGAGGATGTGATCTTGGATCGCGAAGCGGCGACAAATGTATCCGCAATTGAGCAGGTGGACAGGGCGGTAGCTATGTTTGCACGCTACTACCGTTATGAGCGTATCGAAGGGATGGAGCGCGTCCAAACCGATCGAATTCCTCTCGAGGCGTTTCGCGAAGCTGTCGCAAATGCTTTGGTGCATCGGACGTGGGACGTTCGAGCGAACGTTCAAATTGCCCTGTACGATGATCGCGTCGTTGTGACCTCTCCTGGATCGCTGCCCGCCGGTTTGACGACGGAACAATACCTGTATGGGCAGATATCCGTGCTCAGAAACCCCATCGTTGCAGAGGCCTTCTTAAAGCTGGATTACATCGAGAAATTTGGTACGGGAATCGCGCGCATTAGACGTGCCTATCGCGATTCGATCAATCAACCAATTTTTGATGTTCGCGACGGCATGGTGGCCGTCACATTGCCCGTTACCGATGCCCTTGAAGGGTCCGAGGAAGAGGTCCAGGTTCTCAAAGCCTTGTCGGGCGGTCGAATTATGTCGCGAAGCGAGATTGAAAAACAGACGGGGCTGAGCCGCATGCGGACGTTGGCGGCACTCGAATCTCTGCTTGAACGGAATGCAATCGTAAGGCAGGGAACCGGGCGGGCCACGAAATACGAGCGCTCATAGTCAAAAAGAGCCATGGTACAAGACGGACCCCAAGCCAGCGTTGGCTTGGGGTCCGTTATATCCCGGATGGTAACGGGCCGATTATTGTCAAGTTATAGCAAAGTATAGCGACGTACAGCAAAGTATAGTGAGATATAGCAAGCCGTATAGCGCGCCTTGATTATCAACCGTCCGTATTTCACAGCAACTTATAACAGGCTCGAGGTACCAATTTGGGGTGCAGTAGTGCTGCGCCACGAAAAGGGCCTATCTACTACGTTTAAGCCGCAGGGGTCAACCATAGTCGGCTTTTTCGAAAATCGACAAGCTGTCTACCTGCGGTTTTGTTTTCACAGTTTTCGGTATGGCCGAGGCTATCCGTGTTAACGTAGTAGATGGGCCACTTTTGTGACAAGGGGGCCGATCTTCGGGCCAGGGTAGCTAAAAGAGCCCCGTCCCAAAAAGACTGATTGGGAGCCGGGGCGTGTCGATGCGATAGTATTACGTGGTGATATTCGACAAACCGTGGGCTTCATCCGAGGGCTTTATGGAACAACACCAGCATTATCAGAGCCTGCAAGACCAGGCATACAACGCATTGCGCTCCAAGATTATCTATGCCGAGCTCAAGCCCGGCACGCGCCTTTCGGCGATTGGTCTGGAAAAGGAGACGGGAATCGGGCGCACGCCCATTCGCGAGTCCTTTGTGCGCCTGCGTGAGCAGGAGCTGGTGGAAACTCGTCCCAAAAGCGGCACCTATGTCTCAAAAATCAGCATGGAGCGCGCCGAGAACGCCTGTTTCTTGCGCGAGAAACTCGAGAGAAGCGTGCTTATTAAATGCTGCTCGGCCGCCACGCCCGAGCAAAAGCATCGGCTTGAGCAGATTCTTGCCGAGTCCGAGTCGCTCGACCATAGCGAGACGCGTCGTTTCTTTGACCTGGACAACCTGTTCCATGAGACATGTTTTGAGATTGCCGATCGTCACATGTTGTGGGATTGGATGAAGAGCATCAACACGCATTTTGAGCGATACAACTGGTTGCGTATGGTGTCGCAGGATCTGGATTGGGAGCCGATTCGTCGGCAGCATCGCCGGATTCTCGAGGCCATTAAGAGGGGCGATACCGATGCGGCGAGTTATCTGGCAGAGACGCACTTGCACCTGATGCCCGAAGAGCAGGGCCCGGTTATCGCCTTGCATCCCGACTACTTTGAGCTGCCTAAAGACTCGTCTATCTAGCCCATCATCGCATCTGCTCGAGACGCAAAAACGATGCGGCTCACCTACAGCGTTTTGCAACCGAGATTTTTAAAAATGCCTAAAATGGCTCAGACCGCCGACAATTGGGAAACGGGGTGCGCTATGGCGCAGATGAGAATTAAGGACATTGCCGCCGAGGCGAGCGTGAGCCCAGCCACGGTCTCGCGCTATCTCAACAACCGCCCCGGGCAAATGACCGAGGAAACCCGTGCTCGCATCGCGGCGGTTATCGAGCGCACCGGCTATCGCCCGCGTGCCGCCGCGCGCAATCTGCGCAGCTCGCGCACCAACCTCATCGGCGTGATCTTGGCCGACATCGCCAACCCGTTCTCCAGCGCTATGCTCGAAGGTCTTTCCGCCAGTGCCGCCGCGCGCGGCTGCTCGCTTATGACGGCCATTAGCGGCAACGATCCCGCAAAGGAAGCAGAGTCGCTCACCAGGCTTATCGATGCCGGCGTGGACGGCCTGGTCGTCAATACCTGCGGCGGTAACGACGAGGCAATCGCCGCGGCCGCGGGACGCCTGCCCGTCGTGCTGCTCGACCGCGATGTTGCCGACGGTGGCATCGATCTGGTGACATCTAACAACCGTGAGCTGGTCGCCGGCTTGGTAGACGCCTTGGCCGCTGCGGGCAGCGAGCGCCTGTGCCTGCTCACCGAGGCAAACGACGACAGCCCCGTCCGTCGAGAGCGCGCCGAGGCCTTTGTCGAAGAGCTTTCGCGCCGCGGCCTTGCGGGCGAGGTCGTCACCCTAGCCGACGGCGGTGCCACGGGCGTTGGCCGCTTGGACGAGGCCATCCGCGGCTATGCAGGTAAAAAGCTCGGCCTCATTGCTGTCAACGGCTTGGTTTTCCCGCGTCTGACCGAGGCGCTAGCGCAGTTGGGACCCTCGCTGCCGGCGGGGCTCAAGATCGCGACGTTTGACGACTACCCCTGGAACCACGTGCTCTTTGGTGGCGTGACCACGGCCACGCAGGACACCCTCACCATTGCCGAGCGCGTGGTCGAGCGTCTGTCCGAGCGCATCGACGTCGTCACCACCACCGTGGGCGAGGCCGCAAAGCTCGCCCCCAAGCGCATCGAGATTCCCGGCCACATCGAACACCGCGCCTCGACCTCGCGCTAGCCGCTCGTTCGCAACTGCCTGTTCGCGCACGTTTTTTGAGCGCTTGATACGCTTTAACCCTGCGGAAACATTTTTCTGCGATAGTATCTGCGATATAGACCAGTCGAAACCCGCCCGAAAGAAAGGGGAGCGACATGAACCAGCAGAACATCGATTACGTACTCCGCTCCGTAGAGCAGCGTGACATCCGCTTTGTGCGTCTGTGGTTTGTCGACATTCTCGGCCGCCTCAAGAACTTTGCCATTAGCCCCGAGGACCTCGAGGTCGCTTTTGAGGAGGGTATTGGCTTTGACGGCTCCGCCATCGAGGGCTTTGCTACGCCCGAGGAAGCCGACATGCTGGCGTTCCCCGATGCTTCGACCTTCCAGATCCTGCCGTGGCGCCCGAGCCACAACGGCGTCGCCCGCGTGTTCTGCGACGTGTGCACCCCCGACCGCAAGCCGTTTGCCGGCGATCCGCGCGATGCCCTGCGCCGCATGTTCCGCAAGGCCGAGAAAGCTGGCTATCTGCTCAACGTGGGTGCCGAGCTGGAGTATTACTACTTCCCCGACGAGCACACCCCCGAGCCGCTCGACAACGTGGGCTACTTCGATCTTTCGGTGAGCGATGCCGCTCGCGACCTGCGTCGTAACACGGTCCTCACGCTCGAGAAGATGTCCGTGCCCGTGGAGTACACCTTCCACGCCGCCGGCCGCTCGCAGCACGGCATGAGCCTGCGCCACGCCGAGGCCCTGAGCATGTCCGACGCCATCACCACGGCCAAACTCATCATTAAGCAGCAGGCCTACGAGAGCGGTTGCCACGCCTCCTTTATGCCCAAGCCGTTGGCGGGCGAGGACGGCAGCGCTATGTTCCTGTGCCAGTCGCTATTCGACCACGACGGCAACAACGTCTTTTGGGGCGAGGATGACGAGAAGTACCACCTCTCCGACGTCGCCAAGCACTACATGGCCGGCATTCTGGCGCATGCCCGCGAGATTAGCGCTATCACCAACCCCACGGTCAACTCGTACAAGCGCATTACCACGGGTGGCGACTCCGTGCCGCAGTACGCCACGTGGGGCCTGCGCAACCGCGCGAGTATGGTCCGCATCCCGGTCTACAAGCCCGGCAAGCAGCTGTCCACGCGCATTGAGCTTCGCAGCCCCGACCCCATGGCCAACCCGTACCTGGTCAACGCCGTCACGCTGGCGGCTGGTCTCGACGGCATCGAGCGCAAGCTGGAGCTCCCGCCCGAGGCCACGGCCGAGACGCTCAAGCTCACCGACCGTCAGATGCTCGAGGCCGGCTACACGCTGCTGCCGCGCTCGCTCAAAGAGGCGCTCGACGTGTTTGAGGACTCGCAGTTTATGAAGGATGCCCTCGGCGAGCACATCCACAGTTTCTTCCTTAAAAAGAAGCGCGACGAGTGGCATAAGTTTGAGTCTACGATCACCGAGTGGGAGATCAAGCACTACCTGGCGAACTCCTAATCGCGCTGGCTTGTTCCAGTACGATTGAGCTCATTTCTTTGGAGGCCGATATGTCCGAAAAGAGTGCCCTGTTCATGGCGCGCACGACGCGCTTCCACGAGTTTGCCCGCAGCTTGACGACCACCCTGGGTGTCGAGGTGAGCCTGGCAACCCCCGATTCGCCGACTGCGGCGCACGACTTTGACCTGCTGATTCTCGATTCCGATGGCATCCGCAGCGACCGCATCGATCAGATTGCCAAGTGGCTTGACGATCGCGGCGGCGTCCCCATGCTGGTGATCGTTGACGACGAGGCGCTTAGCACCCTGCGTCTGCCCAATCACGCGCATGCCGACTTTGTGTGCCCCACGGCGACGCCCAACGAACTCAAGGCTCGTGCGCAGCGCCTGATGGGCGAGGAGGAGACCGTCACCGCCGACGATGTGCTCAACATCGATAACCTCGAGATTAACCTGGCTACCTACCAGGTGACGCTCGATAACGAGCCTATCGACCTGACGCTGATGGAGTACTCGCTGCTGAGCTTTTTGGCGACGCATCCCAACCGCGCCTACAGCCGCGAGGTGCTGCTGCACCGCGTGTGGGGCTTTGAGTACTGCGGCGGCACGCGCACCGTCGACGTGCACATTCGACGCATCCGTTCCAAGGTGGGCCCGCAGATTGCGGCGCACATCACCACCGTCCGTGGCGTGGGCTATCTGTTTAAGGACTAGCAAGTAAATAGAGGAATGTGAGGGTACCGGAGATTTCTCCAGTACCCTTTTCTCGTTTAGGGCGAGAAGAAGACCTTTCACCGATTTAAAGTGGGTCAGTAAAAACAATATCAAACGTATAACACTATCTCACGAATATCATTTAGTTACCGTATCTCCCTACTGCACGGATGGAGGAAGAAATGCGTTATTCGAGAAAGGTGATTGTCGGATTCATAGTATTGCTTGCCGCCCTGATGTCTCCAAGGTTGGTTTTTGGAGACGACGACTTGGTTCGTGTCACACCGCAAATAGCTGTGGAGCAAGCGCAAGCTTTCTTTGATGACGTATCGGATGAGCCGGTGACCGCTTGTGACCCAGTAAAAATGGTGAATTCCGATGGGGAACCAATCGGGTATATCGTTCGCGCGAAGCGGGATGACGTTAACTATGGCTACGTCGTATTTGATTCAGAGCGATCTTGGTGGATCAGCGAATACTGCTTGGCTCCGAACGCCCCTATGCCCATTGAGAATACAAGCGATGAAATAGCTCTTCTCGCATCCCAAGATGACATCGTTGCTTTGAAATTTGACGAGCTGTCTTTTGGTATTGCAGATCTGGATAATAACGTTGTTTTAGATGAGAAGGGATGCCGGTCAATAGCGGTGTTTTCTGTGGGAAATAGCCGCAGCGGATCTCCAGGCAGGTTCGAGGATGTTTTCGTATCGCCCAAAGACCTGTATAAGCAAGGATATGTCATTGACGCAAGTAAAACAATTTCAGGGATGATAACGCCTACACAATCAGAGGTTATTAAAGAAACGGGGACCTATGCTTGCGATGTGTCTGCAATGTTTGCGGTAAGCAGCCATTATGTAACGCTAAACCGGCTCAAATTGCCAGACTTATATCATGAGCTTTGGCAGTTATCGGGAACATCCGGCGATCCAAATAAGTCATTCGATCAAGCTACGGGCCTTTACTTTACCCAAGGAAGGACTCCATCTCCAAATGCTGCCCCGGCTATTAAGGAGTTCTGTGCTAGGCGCGGGAAAAGGCTTGAGACATCATTTGCTTGGTATCCATCTTGGGATTCTTTCAGGGCAACTGCAGATTCTGGAAATCTCAGTATTTTTTCTGGGACTCTCAGGTCAAGCCATGACGCTCATGCGATGGCTGTTGCGGGATATGTGGCTATGCATAATACATATTCAAATGATAAGAAATATATGCTTGTTGTCTGGGACGGTTGGTTCAATCAGCTGCGTTTTCTTCCATATGATACAACGATTTATATATCGCATGAAGGGACGTATTGTGGAGAGTGACGGCGAAGATGATAGAAAACGCATACGTAAAACGCTGGGGCTTCTTTGCGCATTTCTTGGGATATTGGTTGTCGCGGCCTATCAACCGAGCCCCTC
This sequence comes from Collinsella sp., assembly GCA_048342875.1. Taxonomy (GTDB): domain Bacteria; phylum Actinomycetota; class Coriobacteriia; order Coriobacteriales; family Coriobacteriaceae; genus Collinsella. The sequence continues at coordinate 233,234 of DBGDEA010000004.1, forward strand.
GGTCGTTGGTGGAAAAGATGACGAACATATTTCAGTTGAAGTACAGACGCTGTCGGATATTCATAACGGGCAATTTGAGGCGCTTATGCCAAGTGGTTGCCGTAAGAAAATCGATATGCGCCGTAAGTCAAGTTCCGGATATGTCTCAGGGTTGAAAGCAGGTGATAAATGGATTCTAGTTTTTGTGGAAGATAAGGAACTTGACGGGACTGTTCTGTATCCCCATTCAGCTGAGAAAGTCAAATAAAGTAGACAAGGGGAATGAAGAATGATTGATAGAAAGCAGTTTTTAGGTCTGATGGCAGGGGCTCCTATTTTGATGCGAGCTGGGATGGCAGAAGCCGTGGAGTTGCCGGACGCTCGGAAGCGATTGACGCTCGTGGTCGACACGGTGGTCAGAGATGAAAATGGCAATGAAAAAACGCGAACAAGAAGCAGAGAGACTATTTTCACGCCAGAGAGCGAAATTGTGTCTGCGGACGCTATGGCCGGTGATGTCATAACAATCCAGAGGGAATCAGATGAAACGTTGCCGCTGCTTGCCAAGATTGAGCTCACGGTCGCTTATTTTAACGATAAAACAGAAATTGAGATTCGTTCCGGAAAGTACTCGATAGTCCAAACCGATCCGCTTGTGATGTATGCAAACGCTTGGTACGCGCTCATGCAGAAGGATAAATACGTGATGAATAACTTCACGGAAAGCGAAGCATCATATGAAACGGGGTGGGGGCCAACGCCATACGACGCGGAGAAAGATAAGTGGACGTGCGGATCAGGCATGGGTGCGACGATTACGGACTTTATTAACGATTCAACATATAGTTTTGCTATCGACTGTTATATCGAATAGACATGACGGCATAAAACGAATTGGCTTATAAGCATGTCATTACTTAAGCAAAGCTGAAATCTTGGCATCTAGTGCTCGGGACTGCCCAGCTTGGGGTACAACTCAACGTGAACAATGATGGCCCGCCACATGTTTGGCGGGCCTTTGGTTATTTGACGAAAGGATCGCAGCTATGAGCGAGTACGATTCCCAGCGTCCCCAGGATGCGGGCAACGCCGGCGAGACTCAGCAGCAACCGCGCGTACAGGTTGAATCGACGCCTGCCGACAACAACATTCCCTACGTGCAGGCCTACGACACGCAGACCGGCAAGCCGCTGGGCGGCCAGCAGGTTGTAAACAAGCACACAGTGGTCAAGACCAAGACCAAAAAGCTGCCGATCTTTATTACGGCGCTCGCCGGTTGTGCCTGCGGAGCTCTGCTGGTCATTGCGCTTATCATGAGTGGCACGCTCGATATCGGCGGCGGCAAGAACGCCGTGACGGCGGGTGCTTCGGGTTCGTCGACGCAAAAGATCACCATTGACTCCGAGGATACTACGCTGGCCGAGGCCGTTTCTGCCAAGGCGTTGCCCTCCGTGGTTTCCATCACCGCCACTTCGAGCGGCAGCCAGAATGGCTCGCTTTCGCAGTCTGCTGATGAGTCGGACAGCTCGGGCAGCGTCGGCTCGGGCGTGGTGCTCGATACCGAGGGCCACATCCTCACCAACAACCACGTGGTCGATGGTTACGACCAGTACGTGGTGACCATGGACGACGGCACCACCTATGAGGCCGAGTTCGTGGGCAACGATGCTTCGAGCGACCTCGCCGTCATTAAGCTCAAGGACGCCGACGCCTCCAAGCTCACGCCGATCGAGATCGGCGACTCCTCCAAGCTCAACGTGGGCGAGTGGGTCATGGCGATCGGCTCGCCGTTCGGCAACGAGCAGTCTGTCTCCACGGGTATCGTGTCGGCGCTGTATCGCTCCACGGCTATGAGCTCTACCAGCGGTAACACCATCTATGCCAACATGATCCAGACCGATGCCGCCATCAACCCGGGCAACTCTGGCGGCGCGCTCGTCAACGACAATGGCGAGCTTGTGGGTATCAACTCGCTCATCGAGAGCTACTCGGGCTCCAGCTCGGGCGTGGGCTTTGCCATTCCCGTTAACTACGCCAAGAACATTGCCGACCAGATCATCGGCGGCAAGACGCCGGTGCATCCGTACTTGGGCGCCACGCTTTCGAGCGTCAATGCGCTCAACGCCCGTACCAACAAGCTGAGCACCGATAGCGGCGCGTACGTGGCGAGCGTCGTCGAGGACGGTCCCGCCGCCAAGGCCGGCATCCAAGAGGGCGATGTCATTACCAAGCTGGGCGACGACGAGATTACGAGCGCCGACGGCCTGATCATCGCGCTGCGCAGTCACGAGGTGGGCGAGAAGGTCGAGATCACGCTCATGCGCGGTAAGGACGAGAAGAAGGTCACCGTTGAGCTGGGCTCCGACGAGAAGCTGCAGAGCCAGCAGCAGGACGACAGCGCGACCGACACCGGCAACGGCGGTATTACCGACGAGCAGCTGCGTCAGTATCTGGAGGAGCTGCTGGGCCAGCAGGGCCAGGGTCAAGGCTACGGCCAGGGTTTCTAGCGAGCCGTTTCGCACATACCGATGCCAGAGGGGCTGTTCCGCCAACGCGGGGCGGCCCCTCTTTTCGTACTGATCCCTTGGGGACGGAAGAAAACGGATTATTTAGAAATGGCAAGGGCATGGTTTGAACGCGCGATCCACCCCGGTCCGGCCGCTGCCGATTCGGTGCGGTTCGAAAGGGCTATTCGGCCCTATCGTGACCGGTGGTACTCTAGTATCCGTTTGAAATCGAGCGAAGGAGTGCCGCTATGGAGCAATCGAGCCTGTTTGGTGACGGCGTGGACATCGATACCGAAACGCCCGCGAGCACGGATGTCGCTGCGCCGGCCGATGCCCGTGCCCAGGCGGCAGCGCGTGCGGCCGAGCTGCGCCACGAGCTCGATTACCACGCCTATCGCTACTACATGCTCGATGCGCCCGAGATCACGGATGCCGCCTTTGACAAAATGCTCGTTGAGCTGCAGGAGATCGAGGCAACCTACCCCGACCTGGTGACGCCCGACAGCTATACCCAGCGCGTGGGCGGCTATGTGAGCGAGCAGTTTACGCCGGTCACGCACATGGCACGCATGTATTCTATGGACGATGCCATGGATTTGGACGAACTCGACGCGTGGCTCCAGCGCACTGAGGATGCGCTTGGTGCCGGTAGCGTCACTTATACCTGCGAGCTTAAGATCGACGGTCTGGGCGTGGCGCTTACCTACCAAAACGGCACCTTTGTGCGCGCCGCCACGCGCGGCGACGGCACCACGGGCGAGGACGTATCGCTCAACGTGCGCACCATCAAGGATGTGCCCATGCATCTGTCCGAGCCGGCGCTCGCCCACATGGCCGCCGATCGCGAGCGCACCATCGAAGTACGCGGCGAGGTCTATATGCCCAAGGGCAGCTTTGTTCGTCTGAACGACGAGGCCGATGCCGAGGGTCGCGACCCCTTCGCCAACCCGCGCAACGCCGCCGCCGGCAGCCTGCGCCAAAAGGATCCCAAGGTCACGGCACGCCGTGACCTGGCCACCTTTATCTATGCCATTGCCGATACCGACCCGTTGCACGTCCACAGCCAGCGCGAGTTTCTGGACTGGCTGCGTAGCGCCGGCTTTAGCGTCAACCCCAACGTGGCTCGTTGCGCCACGCCGGCCGAGGTCCACGAGTTCTGTGCCCAGGCGCTCGAGCATCGCGGTGACCTGGACTACGATATCGACGGCGTGGTCGTAAAGGTCGACAGCTTTCAACAGCAGCTCGACCTGGGCTTTACCGCCCGCGCGCCGCGCTGGGCCATTGCCTTTAAGTTCCCGCCCGAGGAAAAGCAGACCGTCCTGCGCGAGATACGCATCCAGGTGGGTCGCACCGGTGTGCTCACGCCGGTCGCCGAGTTCGATCCGGTGACGGTTGCCGGCTCCACCATCGCGCGCGCCACGCTGCACAATATCGACGAGATTCGCCGCAAAAACGTGCGCGAGGGCGACACTATCATCGTGCACAAGGCAGGCGACGTGATCCCCGAGGTCGTGGGCCCGGTGCTCGATAAGCGCCCGGCCGATTCGGTCGACTGGCACATGCCCGAGGTCTGCCCCGTGTGCGGCAGCCCCGTGGTCCACGAGGATGGCGAGGTCGCTTACCGTTGCGTCTCCATCGATTGCCCCGCGCAGCTCAAGGAGCGCCTGCTTCACTGGGTGAGCCGCGGCTGCATGGACGTCGACGGCCTGGGCGACGAGATCGTCGACAAGATGATCGCCGCCGGCCTGATTCACGACGTCGCGGACTTCTATCAGCTCACGGTCGACGACATCGCCGGCCTGGACACGGGGCGCACTTATGCCAGCTCCAACAGCAAAAAGGGCGTCAAAAAGGGCGATCCCATTCCGGTGGGCCTCAAGACGGCCGAAAAAATCATCGCCGAGCTCAACAAGTCCAAGAGCCAGCCGCTCGGTCGCGTGCTGTTTGCCCTGGGCATCCGCCACGTGGGCAAGAGCGTGGGCGAGGCCATCGCCGAGCGATTCCTGTCGATTGACAAGCTCATCTTGGCGAGCGAAGAGGACATCGCCGAGTGCGAGGGCATCGGTCCCAAGATTGCGGCGAGCGTCAAGCAGTTCCTGGCCGTGCCCGAGAACCTTGCCGTGCTGGAGCGCCTGCGCCAGGCGGGCCTGTCGCTCGAGGTCGACTTGGGCGCCGCGCACGCGCAAGCCGCAGCCGACGCTGGCGTGGCGGGCGAGCTCGCCGACGCACAACCACTCGCAGGCCTGACCTTCGTGCTCACCGGCACGCTCGTCAATCGCACCCGCGACGAGGCGGGCGCGGCGCTCAAGGTGCTCGGCGCTAAGGTTTCGGGCAGTGTTTCAAAGAAGACGAGCTATCTGGTCGCCGGTCCCAAAGCGGGCTCCAAGCTCACCAAGGCCGAGCAGCTAGGTGTGCCCGTGTTGGACGAGGACGCGCTCGAGCAGATTCTTGCGACTGGTGAGGTGCCCCAGGCTTAGGACATCGATAATCAAATTAGAAAACCTCCCGGAAAGGTTGATACTTTCCGGGAGGTTTTTATTTGGGCGTGGTGGCGGGCAGCATGATCTGCGTCATGTAGGTTGCTGAGGGTGACCCTGCGGACCGGTGCCGTTCCGGAGCGATAAGAGATTCATACGAAGCAGAGGCGCCAGTAATGGTTGATCGCCCCCATTGTGGTGATTCTTATACACGTTAACATTAATATTAACGTGTATACTTAGCAGTGAAGATATATGTTGAGAGGAGCAGTTATGGTTACGGTCGCGTTTTCGGAGCTGCGCCAAAACCTTACGCAGGTGGCCGAAAAGGTTGCTAATGAGGGCGAGGAGGTTGTGGTTTTCAAGCGGAGCAAGCCGTTGTTCAAAATCGTGCCGCTCGACTATCAAGGCCCGGTTGCAGTGGAATATGACGCTGCCCAGGAGCGTGGGGGCGCAAAACCGACGTGCGGCACGGGCAAGCCCAAGCGCGACGTGGGTACGATATGGCATCCCAAGATCACCTGGAAGGAGATTCGCGAGATGCTCGCGGAGGATGAGGACTACCAGGAGTATCTCGATATCGTAGCCAAAATGCCAAAGGGAACGCCGCTCGATACGATGACGGTTGAAGATGAAAAGCGCGTCGCGAGGGAGCGCTACCTATGAGGGCATTTCTCGATACCAATTTTCTGCTCGATTGCGTGCTTCCGGGTCGGTCGGAGCATGGGGCGGCGCAAACCATCAAGGGGTTTGTTGACGTGGGGCTTATCGAGGGCGTTGTTTCGGCCTGCTCTCTCAAGGACGCGTACTACATTCTCACTAAACAGGCAGGCGAGGCGTGCGCCCGCGAGGTAGTGCGCGACTGTCTTAAGAGCTACTCGGTAGAGCCTCTCGACCAAGAAGCTTGTTTTACCTCCGCCTATTCCGATGAGCCGGACTTTGAGGACGGCTGTATCCGTGCGATGGCCGAGCGTGCCGGCGTGGACTTTATCATCACGCGTGACCGCGCCGCTTTTGTGCGCTCGACCATCAAGACCTTCTCGCCTGCAGAGTTCATCCGTGCGTTTCCGATTCCGGAGGAGTAAAACCGCCATATCGGGGACTGTCCTCGACATGGTAGTTCTCCTGTAGCCGACGCTCGTTAGCTGAGCTATACTTCATAATTATGTACACAATTATGTTAGGAGTGTGCCATGCCTGTTTGCGTTCCAATTAAAGATATGCGGGACACCGCGAAATTCTCGGAGCTCGTTGAAACTACTACTGGTCCAGTGACTGTTACAAAAAACGGCTATAGCAAATTTGTTGTACTTCGATCCGAGGACTACGACCTCATGGTTCAGGAACAGGCTAAGGCTCGCCTGATGGCTCGTATAGCTGTGGCCGAGCGGGAGCGTGCTGCCGGCACGGCGCGTGATGCCTTTGAGGCCCTCGATGACCTTGAGGCAAAATATGGCCTATAACGTCAAGATTCTGCCTACAGCTGAACAAGAAGTTGACGATATTGTTGATTATCTATTGGGGCATGGTATTTTTACCGCCCGGCACTTTCTTGATAAATACCGTAGTCAGCTCCAGCTTCTTCAAAGTGGTGTAGTTGACTGCGGCTTATCGAAGTTACCCGAGCTTGCAGTGCTTGGTTACCATGCTTGCCTCGTTAATTCTTATGTAATGCTTTATTACTACGATAACGAGGACGTTGTGATTGCCCATGTTTTTCACCAAAGCCAAGATTATGCCGCATTGGTGATATCTAGAAATCGATTCGAGTTGCTGGATGATGATTAGTAAGAACCGCCTGGAAGCGCGATGCCTTCCGGGCGGTTCTTACTTTGCAGGGACAACCGGCACCGTGATCTGCGTCACGTAGGTTGTGGGGTCGTCGCTGATGATGTCGTCGATCAGGGCGATTTCGCGTTGCCCCGCTACGCTGCCAACTTGTCAAAAGCCCCGCGCCGGTTGAGCACGGTAAACGCGACAACACAGATGACTGCCGACAAAATCGATCCGCACGGCGAAGCGATGCCCATGGGAAACAACGTATCGGAATAGGCGTTCGACAGTAGCCACGCGCCCGGCACGCGAATGAGCGCCACGGCCAGCACGTTGTGCGCAAAGCCGATGTAGCTCTTGCCGTATGCAGCGAAAAAGCCGCTAAAGCAAATGTGGATGCCGGCAAAAATCGCGTCGAAAATATAGCTGCGCATATAGCCGGTACCGGCCGCGACCACCGCGGGGTCCTTGGCAAAAAAGCCGATAAACGCCGGCGCCACCAGCCACATCAGCACCGTGATCAGGCAGCCGTACACTACCGAGATGGTCATGGCGTCCTTGAGCACCCGACGCGCGCGGTCGCCCTTGCCCGCGCCGGCATTTTGCGCCGTGAGCGCGCTGACGGTGGCACCCATGGAACTCGGCACAATGAACAAAAAGCTGATCATCTTTTCGACCAGGCCCACGGCGGCGGCGTCGACCAGGCCGCGATGGTTGGCAATGACGGTGATAAACATAAACGCCACCTGGATGCAGCCGTCCTGCACGGCCACGGGCACGCCGATCTTAAGAATGCTGCCGAGCACCTCGGGCTGGGGGCGCAGGTCGCTACGCTTAACGTGGATGTTCGTGCGACGGCTCTTGAGCCACACGAGCGCGAGGGCAACGCTGGCCGTCTGCGCGGTCACCGTGCCAAGCGCCGCGCCCACGGGGCCGAGCCCCATGTGGCCGATAAACAGAAAATCGAGTGCGATGTTGATGATGCATGCCACGCCAATCACGTACATAGGCGAGCGCGAATCGCCCAGGCCGCGAAAGATGGCCGAGAGGATGTTGTATGCGGCGATAAACGGAATGCCTACAAAGCAGATGCGCAGGTAGGCGGCAGTGCCTTCGACCGCTTCGGCCGGCGTGCCAATGAGCGCCACGATCTGCGGGCACAGTGCGAGCAGGACAACGGCCAGCACCACCGAGACGCCCATAAAGAGCGTGATGGTGTTGCCGATGGCGGTCTCGGCGCGGTCGAAGCGGCGCGAGCCTACGGCGTGGCCGACGATGACCGTCGTTCCCATGGCCAGGCCCACGAGCGTCACGGTAATGATATAGAGCGTCTGCGCGCCATTGCCCACGGCGGTGATGCCGGCAGCGCCGCTAAACTGCCCCATCATGTACAGGTCGGCCATGCCGTAGAGCATCTGCAAAAAGTACGAGAGCATATAGGGCAGGGCAAAGACCGCGATGGTCTTAAGGACATTGCCGCGTGTGAGGTCGTGTTCCATGGGCGGGGCTTTCTGGCTTGGTTCGTTTAGCTACCAGTGTAGTGAAAACCCTACAACGATTGTAGAGTCAAGGTTTGTGTTGACGCCGGAGCGAAAAAAGTCTCGCGCACCATTATTCCGAGTGAATATGGACACACATCACGAGAACTCGCCGCCGGCGCTAACCTTGCAGAAAACGATTTCGGAATACTTGACACCATTATTCGGCGCGCAATAATACGTGCGTTTGCGAACAACGTTTGATGGGGGTTGAACCTGCGTGCGCAATCTCAAAATACTGTTTTCCTATCTAGGGGCATACCGTCGCGATGCCATTCTCGGCGTGTTCTTTGTGTCGGTCGAGACGGTGCTCGAGCTGTTTATCCCGGTCATCATGGCCAACATCATCGATGTGGGCGTGCCTGCGTGTGATATCAACTACATGCTGCTACAGGGTGCGTACATGTTGGTGTGCGCTGCGCTTTCGCTGGTACTGGGCTTGGGTTATGCCCGCACGTCCGCCCGCGTTGCCTCGGGCCTAGGCGCCAACCTGCGCGAGGCCGAGTACAAAAAGATTCAAACGCTCGCCTTTGGCAACCTGGACAACTACGACGCCAGCTCGCTCGTCACCCGCATGACCACGGACATCACCGTTATCCAAAATGCTGTGGGCAACGGCTTTCGCCCTATGGTGCGCGGCCCGGTGACGCTTATCGTCGGCCTTATCTACGCGCTGATGCTGTCGCGCCCGCTCGCCACCGTCTTTGCGATCATCTTGCCCGTGCTGGCAATCGTACTGGGCGTCATCACCTATCGCGTCAGTCCGCTCTACCGCCAACTCCAGACCTCGATGGACCACCTCAACGGCGTGGTACAGGAAGACCTCACCGCCGTGCGTGCCGTCAAGGCCTACGTTCGTACCGAGCACGAGGAGGCCAAGTTCGACACCGTCAATACCGAGCTCGCGCGCACTGCGACAAAGACCTTTGGCAGCGCGGTGCTCAACCTGCCGGTGTTTCAGCTGTCGATGTACGTGGCTGCGCTCTCCATCCTGTGGATTGGTGGCCACATGATTCTCGCCGGCAAGCTGGGCGTGGGCTCGCTCACGGGCTTTATGAGCTACGTGCTGCTGATCATGAATTCGCTCATGATGATTTCCAACGTGTTTTTGCTGCTCACGCGCGCTCTTACGAGTGTGGGCCGTATCGCAGAGGTGCTCGATGAGGAGCCCTTTATCGCCAACCCCGCGGGAGACCTCGCGATTGCGGCGCCAGCGGACGGCAGTATCGAGTTTCGCGATGTTTCCTTTAAATACCGCGCGGATGCAGCCGAGGATGTGCTCGAGCATATCGACCTTCGCATCGAGAGCGGCTCGACGGTGGGCATCCTCGGCGGCACGGGTTCGGGCAAGAGCTCGCTTGTGCAGCTGATTGCGCGCCTGTACGACGCCACCGAAGGCGCCGTGCTTGTGGGCGGACGCGACGTGCGCGACTACGACCTCGCGACTCTACGCGACGCCGTGGGCATTGTGCTGCAAAAGAATGTGCTGTTTACGGGTACCGTGCGCGAGAACCTGCAGTGGGGCAATCCGCAGGCGTCGGACGATGAGCTCCTCGCGGCTTGCCGCGCAGCGTGCGTGGACGAGTTCCTTGATCGCATCGGCGGGCTGGACGGCGAGTTGGGGCAAGGTGGCGCCGGTGTTTCGGGTGGCCAGAAGCAACGCCTGTGCATCGCGCGCACGCTGCTCAAGCATCCGCGCGTGCTCATTTTTGACGACTCCACCAGCGCGGTCGATATGGCGACCGACGCTAAGATTCGCGAGCACATCGCCCGGATTTCCGATACGACCGTGCTCATCATCGCCCAGCGCATCGCGAGCGTTATGGATGCCGATCGCATTGTGGTGCTGGACGACGGTCGTGTCCACGGCGTGGGCACGCACGAGGAACTGCTGGCGGGCGACAACATATACCAGGAGATTTACGCCTCGCAGATGGAGTTTGCGGGGAACGCGGACGCCGGCGATGGCAACGACGATGGCCGCGCGAATGATCCGTTTTCCTCCGTTCCCAGCGGATCGCCCTTGGAAGGGGGTGAGCGCCATGCCTAAGACCGCAGCCCAAGCACGCCCGGCCGACCTCAAGCGCACGGTGCGCCGCCTGCTCTCCTACATGGGGCATGCCAAGTTCTCGTTGCTCGCGGTGGGCGTGCTCGCCTCCGTCGCCGCCATCGCGAGCCTCGTCGGCACCTACATGGTGCGCCCCATCGTTAACGGTTTGGCCACGGGCGGGGAGGAACTGCTTGCCAAGCAGGTCATCCTGACGGCGATCATCTACGCTGCGGGCGTGCTTTCGGCCCTGGGCTACTCGCAGATTATGGTGCGCGCGGCCCAACACGTGGTGTCCGATATTCGCCGCGACCTGTTCGCGCACATCCAGACGCTGCCGCTCAGTTATTTTGACAGCACGCGCTCGGGCGACATCATGAGTTTTTTCACCAACGACGTCGACACCGTCTCCGAGGCGCTCAACAACAGCTTTGCCAACGTGATTCAGGCCGCCATTCAGGTTGTGGGCACCACGGCCATGCTCATCATCCTTAACTGGCAGCTCACGATTATCACACTCGTGTGCGATGCGGCCATTGTGCTGTATGCGCGCTATTCGGGCGCGCGCTCTAAGCGCTTCTTTGCCGCCCAGCAGGCATCGCTTGGCGACCTGGACGGATACGTCGAGGAGATGGTCTCGGGCCAAAAGGTCATCAAGGTCTTTAACCGCGAGGCAGCGAATGTCGCCGGCTTCACCTGCCGCAACGACGAGCTTCGCCGCACCGGCACCGCCGCCGTGAGCTATGCTAACTCCATGGTGCCCATGACCGTCGTGATTGGCTACGTCAACTATGCCATCGTCGCCGTGGCGGGCGGCATGCTCTGCATCAAGGGCCTGGCCGACGTGGGCGCGCTTGCAAGCTACCTGGTCTTCGTTCGCCAGGCGGCCATGCCCATCAACCAGTTTACGCAGCTCGGCAACTTCTTGCTCAACGCGTTGGCCGGTGCCGAGCGCCTGTTTGCGGCTATGGACCTTGAGCCCGAGGTGAACGAGGGCTGCGTGGAGCTGGTGCAGACGGGCGACGCCGCGTGGGCGTGGAAGATTCCCGAGGGCCAGGGCGTGGGCGCGTACGGGCATTTGCATGATGTGGCAGCCGTTGATGAGTCGGGCCGCGCGGTGGCTGCCGACGGCACCGAGCTCACGTGCGGCTTGGTCCCGCTTGCCGGCGACGTGCGCTTCCATGCCGTGGATTTTTCCTACGTGCCGGGCACCCGCGTGCTCACGGACCTCAACCTGTTTGCCAAGCCGGGGCAAAAGATCGCGTTTGTGGGCTCCACGGGTGCCGGCAAGACGACCATCACCAACCTCATCAACCGCTTCTACGAGGTCGATGACGGCGAGATCACGTACGACGGCATCGACGTCAAGCACATTGCCAAGGCCAGCCTGCGCGGGTCGCTCGGCATTGTGCTGCAGGACACGCACCTGTTTAGCGGCACCATTGCGCAGAACATCCGCTTTGGCAAGCTCGACGCGACCGACGAGGAGGTGCGCGCCGCTGCCGAGGCCGCCTGCGCCGACTCGTTTATCCGCCGCCTGCCGCGGGGCTACGACACACCGGTCACGGCCGACGGCGCCAACCTGTCGCAGGGTCAGCGTCAGCTGCTCGCCATCGCGCGCGTGGCCGTTGCCGATCCGCCGGTGCTCATCCTGGACGAGGCCACGAGCTCCATTGACACGCGTACCGAAAAGCTCATCGAGCGCGGTATGGACCGCATCATGCGCGGTCGCACCACGTTTATGATCGCGCACCGCCTGTCCACCGTCCGCGACGCCGACGCCATCATGGTCCTTGAACACGGCCGCATCATCGAGCGCGGCACGCACGAAGAGCTGCTCGCCCAGCACGGCGAGTACTGGCAGCTGGCGCATGGCTTAAAAGAGCTGGATTAACCCGTTCGAGCACGATGCTTTGATCCCTCCGTGCCCCTCACCTCGCTTCAAACCATCACAACATTCGACGTTTTTTGCCAAAAACGGAAAAAGCATCGAATGTTGTGATGGTTTTTCTGCCACTCGATCGGGTGGAATCGCTTTCTTGCGCACGAAGGTGTGCGGACCCGTGGGCAGGGGAATAAGGCTGGTTATCCGACCCCATTGGAGGGCTCATGGACTTGCCGATCGTCCTGTCCCATAAGACTGCCTGGCTGTACCACAACGTGGCGCGCCCGTCCGAGCCGCTCTCGCGAGCAAGCAGTCTATACGATGAGGACTCGCTTGCTAACGAGGCGGAGCCGACCGCGAGCCTGCCCAAATTGGGACTCGATGCCAAGGGACTGAGGGCTTCAACGGCAGTTGGGATCGTTGCCGATTATCTGGTCTCGCTTGGTATTCCACGAGAAGAGCTCGATCATATCGATACGCTCGTCAACTTCGATTTTGAGCGCTCGACGCCGGCTGGATTTAGGTGCCACGTGTTTGGAGCGCCGGTACCTCCAGGTCATCTTATCGAGATGGCAGAGGGCCTTCTAGTGGTTGATGAGGCCATGTGCTTTGTCCAAGCGGGTTCGTGGATGAGTGAGCCCGAGCAGCTGGAATATGGGTATGAAATCTGCGCCCGATACCATTTGAATCATCTGTCGACAGGCGATTATATCGAGATGGGGCAGAGGTATACCGTTGCCGATTTGATTGCTTATTGCAATGAGAACCGATCTCGTCAGGGGGCCATACGCGCGGCCGCCGTGCTCAGGCGCGTGCACGATGGCGCGCGATCGCCCATGGAGACGGCCACCGCAATCATGGTCGTAGCAAAACGTTCCCAGGGAGGGCTGGGATACGCCAAGATCGAGCTCAACCACCGGGTTGATGTTCCCAGCGAGTTCAAATATCTCGCTAAGTCCGGGTATTTCGAGATCGACGTATATGCGCCTGCGAGCGGTACGGGGATTGAATACAACGGCTCGGACCATCTTGATAAACAGCGCAGCGCGTCGGATGCGGAGCGTATGACCGTGCTGAGCGCGCTGGGCTTTAGGATGATCGTCCTCACCGGGACTCAGTTTGCCCACCAGCTGCAATTGCACCGGGCGATGAACGCCATTGCACTCGCTATGGGCCTTAAGTGCGACCGAAGCGAAGCGTTCCAGAAACGTCAAAACGACCTGCGAGAATTCGTGATTCGACACTGGGACGGTGACCTTTAGGGACGCTTTGGTCCTTCTACGGGGTGCCGTGGGCAGGCAAACCATCACAACATTCGACGTTTTTTGCCAAAAACGGGAAAAGCATCGAGTGTTGTGATGGCCTGTGTTGAGGATGGGCTTGGAAAGTCCGTTTTGCTCGAAGCGACCTGTCCTGTCGTACGGGTGTCGGCATGATTCTCTCGTGGGGTATTATGTTTTCCGAAGAATAAAACGCCGCGTGAGGGGAGGGCTGCGTGGACGGGCACGTGCAACATGACGGCTTTGGCCGCGATATCAACTACCTGCGCATTGCCGTTACCGACAAGTGCAATTTCCGCTGCATTTACTGCATGCCGGCCGATGGAGTGGCGCCCCGTGCACACGACGAGCTGCTCAGCGCCGAGGAAATCGCCCGCTTTGTGCGCTTGGTGGCGGGAGAGGGCATTCGCCGCGTGCGCCTGACGGGTGGCGAGCCGCTGGTCAGCCGCCGCATCATTCCGCTCATTCGCGACATTCGCGCAATCCCGCAGATTGAGGACATCTCGCTCACCACCAATGGCGCCCTGCTGCCCAAGCTGGTGCCGCAGCTCAAAGATGCCGGGCTTAACCGCGTTAATATCTCGCTCGACACACTCGACCCTACGCTGTTCGGAAAGATCACGCGCCTGGGTCGACTCGAGCAGACCATGGCCGGCATCGACGCGGCGCTGGCTTGGGGCTTTGAGCCGGTTAAGGTGAACTGCGTTGTTGTGCGACGGCTCAACCAGGATGTGGCGGCCCTCGCGCGGCTCACGCTCGACCGCCCCATCCACCTGCGCTTTATCGAATACATGCCTATCGGCGACGAACACACGAGCTCGCATTGCGCTGTGGACCCGCATGCGCCCGCGCTCAATCCCGAGCTGTGGGACGCGAGCGATACCGTTCCGAGCGACGAGCTGCGGGCGCGCATCAATGCCGGGACCGCCGCGGTGGGGCTGGGCGAGCTCGAACCGCTCGACATCAACGACGCTCCTGCCGGCGCGGGCCCTGCGCGCTATTGGCACTTTCCGGGTGCGGCAGGAACGGTCGGCTTTATTAGCGCCATGTCCAACCATTTTTGTGCGAATTGCAACCGCCTGCGCCTGACAGCCGATGGCAACGTGCGTCCGTGCCTGTTCAGCGATGCCGAGTATTCGGTGCGTGAGGCGCTGCGCCGTGGTGATGATATGCAGGTACTTTCGATTTGGCGCGATGCCGTGGCCCACAAACCGCAGGAACACGCGATAATTGAGGGCACGCAACGATTTATGTCCCAAATCGGAGGATGATCATATGGCCAAGAGCAGGTACGCCGATGCCACCAAGGCCGCTCGCGGGGCCGCGATGTCTGCCCACAAAGTCACGGCTGCGGCGAATGCTGGCAACGCCGACGCATCCGCACAGCCGACTGCCAGCGCTGCCACCGAGCCCGCCCGCGACGCCCGTCGTGACGAGCTGACGCACGTGGACGCCAAGGGCGAGGTGCGCATGGTCGACGTGTCCGACAAGGCCGAGAGCCATCGCATTGCTATCGCCGAGGGCACTATCCTCATGCATCCCGAGACGCAGGCCATGGTGCTGCAGGACCGCGCCAAAAAGGGCGACGTGCTTGCCTGCGCGCGCGTGGCGGGCATCATGGCCATCAAACGCACGAGCGATATCATCCCCATGTGCCATCCGTTGCTCATTACCAAGAGCAAGTGCGACATTGCGCCCATTGCTTCGGCGGGGACGCCGGCCGAGGACGTGCCCGAGGGCTGGGCGCCGGCGCGCGTTGACGGGCAGGTTGGCTTTCATGTATTGGTTACGGCCGGCGTGACGGGTAAGACGGGTGTCGAGATGGAGGCCCTGACTGGAGCGAGTGCTGCGTGCTTAACAATCTATGACATGTGCAAGGCGGTCGATCGCGGCATGGAGATCGTCGACGTGCGCCTGCTGCACAAGGAGGGCGGCCGCTCGGGCGTGTGGGATCGTGCCGAACGTCAGGTCGCTGCCGCTGAGGCCGTGGCCGCTGACGGTGCCGCGTCCGCAAGCGCACCCGTCGCCGTCGCGCCCGTAGTTCCAGCTCCGGCCGTCCCCGCGATCGCGTTTATCGGCTACCAGAACTCGGGCAAGACAACGCTCGTCGAGAAGGTTATCGCCGAGCTCACTCGCCGCGGCCTGCGCGTGGGTTCGCTCAAGCATCATGGGCATCATGGCTTTGATATCGACGTGCCCGCTAAGGACACCTGGCGCCATCACCAAGCCGGATCCAAGCACGTGGGCCTTATCTGCGCCACGCGCTGGGCGGAGTACGCCGACACGCGCGAGGAGGACGAGATGCCCGCGCGTGAGCTGCTGTCGCGTTACAGCGATGTCGATGTGGTGATCATCGAGGGCTACAAGACCGAGGGCTTCGACAACATCGTGGTCGCGCGCTCCGGTGTCGACCGTCTGCGCGGCAAGAGCTCGCTCGACCTGGTTGACGGTCGCACGCTGGCGCTTGCCTGCAACGAGGCCCTGGCGCGTCAGGCCTTCGACGCCGGCTTTGCGACCCGAGCCATCAACATCAACGACGCCCGAGCCATCTGCGACCTCATCCAAGATCACCTTCAGGCTTGACGCTGCGCCGGCCCCAAGCACCCCATCTCGCCCCTCAAGCCGTCGCTCGCGTACCAAAGTACGCGTCGCTCCTCTTTCGGGGCGACCTGGGGCACTTGGAACCGGCTCGCTGCGTTGCCATAACATGCCAAAAAGGGACAGGTTTATTTTGGTAGGTTTTATCTGGGCAAACGTCACTTCCACCACAAAGGGGCCAGGCACCTTTGTGGTGGTTTTTGTTTAAGTAGATGTGTGGGACATGCCTTACAATCTACCAAGTAGTTCATGACGGGCGAAAAACGGAGAGAAGGGGCTCTTGATGCGTCCTTAATGTTTCGTGCGAATAGATTGATTTGACAGACGGTGGCGAATGCCCGCCGTCCGCATTCGTATGAAACAAGGAGTCTCCATGCTCGCCCCTCTTTTCTCAAAGCCTCAACCTTCGCTGTCCGTGCAGGCCAAGCGTCTGGTGGCGATGCGCTTTCTCATCTACACCGGTTTTCAGACCAGCTACTTTATCGGCGTTATCGGAACACTCACCTATGCGGACGGCGCTTCGGTCGTCGCGACATCGCTGGCCGTTCTGTTTATGAACGTATTCGTGATCTTGGGATCCTTTGCGGGTGGCGCTGCGCTCGACGCCTGGGGCCCGTGCCGTCATTTCTTGCTGAGCATCGTGGACACGCTGGCAACCGGCGCGGCAATCATCGCCTTTGGTAGCGCGACCGGCATCGTCCTGCTCGGCGCGGTACTCCTAGGCTTTGTGATGGGATTCGCCCAGCCCATCGCTACGTCCTATCCGGCCTACCTCACCGACGACCCTGTCGAGCTCAAAGACATCAACTCCGCTATCGCCATGTTTTCAAACGTGAGTATCATCGTTGGCCCCACGCTGGGCGGCTTTGTCGCGGCGGCTGCATCGTCGCGCGCGGTGTTTGTGCTCATGATGATCTTTACCGTACTGGCGCTCGTCGCCGGTTGGGGCTTTAGGCCGCAAGGAGGTCGCGTCGCCGCGCGCGAAAGTACTCCTGCGGACGGTAGCACAACGGCAAGTACTGCCAGTCAAAGCTCCGACTCCAGCAAATCCACCCGCGCCACCTTCGCGACCAGTATCAAGACAGTCTTTACCAACAGCGTTCTCGCCCTACTGTTCTGCATTATCTTTCTTTCGAACTTTGGCTATGGCGCCTTTGACCCGCTGGAGTCGTTCTTCTACCGCGATGTCCTGCACGTCGGTGTTGAGTGGATGGGCTGGCTCTCGTCGGCCAGCGGTGTGGGCGCGGTGCTGGGCGCCGTCCTCGCGCTCCGTTTGCCGCCGCACCTGATCAACCTTAAAACGCTGCTCTTGGCGCTTATGTCCGTGGGCCTGGGAAGCCTGCTCTATGTGGGGACGCCGTACGTAGGCGTGGCCCTCGTCGGCCAGATTGCCCTGGGCGTGGCCTGGGGCGTCGTCAACCCGCTCCACAACACGATCGTGCAAACGACGGCCCCGCTCGAGCAGCTCGGTCGCGTGAACTCGGTCATGGGTTTTGGCAACATGTTCGCCGGCGTGGCCCCGCTGGCAATTGCCCCATGGCTGGCGGCGACATTTGGCGTACAGCAGACGCTCGTAGGGGCGGGCATGGTCGTGACGGCGGTTCCCGCGGCGTTGCTGCTGTTTGGACGCCGGCATTTGGATCGTGCCGCAAGGCAGTAAAAACCATCACAACATTTGATGAAAATCGCGATTTTGGCGAAAAGCGTCGAATGTTGTGATGGTTTGCGCTCCGGCCAGGCCACCCTTCGGGTTCGGCCACCACAAAGGGGGCAGGCACCTTTGTGGTGGTTTTTGCTTGGACGGGCCGCGCCTGCGCCTTGGTATACCATGTACGCCGTTCACGAATACACCCCACACCGCCGCACAACCCAGAAAGGCCCCCATGGACACCACCTTCAGCCACATCAAAGCCGTGTTCTGCGATATCGACGGCACGCTGCTCACGAGCCAGCACACGGTGTCCCCGCGCACCGTGGCGGCGATCCGCGCCCTGCGCGAGCGCGGCGTGCTCTTTGGCCTGTGCACCGGGCGCGACGCCCACGCGACCGAGGCCATGTACGAGCTCTGGGGCATCGAAGGCCTGGTGGACGTGCTCGTGGGCTGCGGTGGCGCCGAGGTCATCGACCGCGCGCACGACATCAACGAGCTGAGCTATCCGCTGCCGGGCGAGACTATCGCGCGCATCTGCAAGCACATGGCGGACCTTCCGGCAACACCCGTCTGCCCCCGAGACGGCGTGTTCTACGTACCCGAGAGCAACGCGTGCGTCGAGCACCTGTCGCGCGTCGACGGCGTGCCCTACCAAGTGGTCGATTTTGCCGAGTTCTTGCGCGAGCCGCAGCCCAAGGTGATGTTTACCATGGCGCCCGAGGTAATGCCGCGGGTGATTGAGCGGGCGTCGACGTTTGCCGATAGCACCGTTAAGGCAGCGGCCCTGCAGACCACGCAGCGGCTCTACGAGTTCATGGATCCGCGCGTGTCCAAGACGCGCGGCCTTGTACGCGTGGCGGAGCTCAACGACATGGAGCTCCAGGACATCTGCGTGTTTGGCGATGCGGACAACGACACCTGCATGGTGGCCGACGCCGGCGTGGGCGTGGCCATGGCAAACGGCAGCGACGCCACCCGGGCCGCCGCCGACTTTGTAACCGCGAGTAACGACAAAGACGGCATCGCGATCTTTATCGAGGAGCATCTGCTGTAGCGCTGGGGGAGAACCACCGCAAAAGGGAGCAGGCCCCTTTGCGGTAGCCTCAGGCGATTTGGGCGAATTGATGCCTAAAAACTGCGCGCAAATTCAAATTTGGTTGTATGAACATCTCGCTTCTAACTACCGATGGGTTAAAGATACTCCCACCAATTTGGTAGTCTATTCCTCCCGGTTGATGACCTACCGCTCACGGTCGATTTTCAACCGTTCACAGGATGTTTACTCTTGAGCAAAATGTTGTGCAAATAAATAAAATGCTATTAAAAAATGATAGGCAACTAAATTAACAGCAGAAATAAAAACTAAATAGCGAATAAACGAAGGTAAATCCGAGCAAATGTCAAGAGAATTGAGAATTCGCTACAAAACTATCGGTATTTTTGCTTAAATGTTCAAACAATCGTTACAATATGTACAATAAGCGTGTGCAATTACAGATTGCGCAGATACGTTTGATAGGGAAAGAGCGAGATCGCGGTCTCTTGGGGAGGAGACATCGACGAAAGCGAATTCGGACAAATTTAAGCAGAGTAATAAAGCGACGCGCCGTGTACTGGCAGGCGTTTTGTGCGGAGCCTCCGTTTTGAGCCTGGTACTGTCGCTCGTCATGCCTCCGATCTCGCAGGCCATTGCCAACGACGCCCAGACAGATTCTACCGAGGAAACTGTGATGGGGGGGGGTTCCTCAAGTGAGTCCGCTGCTGTAGATAACACCAGCGAGGATGCCGAAAACCAGAATAGCGACGAGACCAATGGCGGCGAGGCTGGCTCTTCAAATAGTGCTGAGCAGGCTCAGAGTGCGAATGCGGCTTCAGCGAGAGCGACGGCCACCGTGGAGAAGGGAATTTATGTTCCCACGTCTATCGGTATCGGTACGAATATCGATGTCTCCACCCCCGATCCCGGCGTGGCCACCTACGTCGGCCGCGACATGTACATCGGTGGTAAGCCGAGCGACACTAGTAATCTTGATGCGAAGAACGCCCCCACCGGCTCATATGCCGCTGAGGCGGAGGGCCTTACCTTGGTCCGTGGCAAGCTTGCCATGAATCCAGTCAAAGAGAGCTGGCCCTATCAATCAATTGGTGCTGGTTTCCGCTTTGGCACCGTTGGTTTTGGTTCCCAGTTCCGTCCTGTCGCCGGCAGCACCGTGCTTGCGGTGGCCGGAATTAAAAGTGCGATCACCAAGATGAGCGTTGGTTATAGCGGCGACTCGCCGGAGACGACTACCGTTGGCGCTTGGAAGAAAGGCGCTTGGGTCGGACGGCAGAAATCTTCTGAGGGCGCGACTCCTTCCGGCTTTGCCTACACTGCGCAGATCGCAGGCCCCATCACATACTGGCGCGATAACAATGAACGCCAATCCGTGGTGACAACGCAGGGTAATTGGTACGAGGGCAAGAACTCTCAGGAAAGCAACCTGTTCAATCAAACTGTTGATTTGACTAATGTCAACAATAACGATTATTCGAGCTACAACGGTGAAGATGGGTACCTCTCGAAGCTATCGAAACAGCTCAACTCGTTTGCAAATACCGGCACGCTCGAGGTTGGTTTCGCGAGCAATCACAACAACTACGTAATCAACAAGTACGACAAGACGGATTGTAATTATGGCTTGGTGTTTGATGAGTCGTATAAGACCATATATTCGGACTGCGCCGATACGTCGCTCAATGGTAAGAAATTCAAGAATAGCGAGCGTCTTATCACGTTTAAGGGCGACAACACCTCTATGCAGCAGGTGTTCACCATCGATGCTTCTCAGCTGAGCAATACATACAACAACGAGTATTATCGTGGCGTTGATTTCGCATTCGAGGGCATTCCCAAGGGCGCCTCGGTTGTTGTGAACGTTACCGGACCTTCGAATATTGAGTTTCACAATGGCTGGCGCTTTTGGTGGAACGGTACCGAGATTTCGCGTGGTTACGAAACTCAATATTCCGGCAAGGAGCTGGGCGAGGCATACGCGACGGCTTCCCAGTCCATCATGTGGAACTTTGTCGATACGCAAAGCCTTACCATTCGAGGCGGCATCGCGGGAGAAAACCGCGCGGACTGGGGATACGGCGGCACAGCCACCGGTGCCAAGTGGACTGACGACGATCCTGCGGCGGCTATGATCGGATCGATTCTCGTTCCCAACGGAAGTTTCGACGACCATGTGACTACCAACGGCCGCGTTTATGTGGGCGTCGATTTCTCAATGAACAGCCCGAAGGTTGCCGCAGCATTTGGTGAGGGTAACTCGGCTTCCGTCATCGATATGGATCAGGAGCGTCACAACTTCCCGTGGTCTGGGTCGTATACGCCCGACGGCTCCGCCGTTGCGTGGAGCAAGGTCGATGCGGCGAACGGCAACACGTCGCTTCCTGGTTCCTCGTGGGCTATCTATGGTTCTGTCGAGAATGCTGTCGCGGGCAAGGACGCTATCGTGACGGTGACTGACGGTGGCGCAAATGATTACGCTTCGGGTGATGGCAAGCTTCAGTTCAACTATCTGAACCAGAAGGCAAACATCGGCAATTCCAACGATACCAACTACTTCACGTATTACATCAAAGAGGAGACGGCGCCGGCTGGCTACCAGAAGTCAGACACCATCTACTATGCCACTATGAACAATACTGGCGAGAAGCCGAACTACGTTCAGGGTTACGTGGATGAGAACGGCAAAAATGTTCCGTTCGAGAATAACCCCACAGGTGCCATTCCCAACACCAAGATCATCACCGGTACGGTGTCTTGGACCAAGGTGGGGGAGGGCGACACAAAACACACTCCTTTGGCTGGTTCTGAGTGGAAACTCACCAAGACTAATGACGCCGATGGTGCGGCCGTTAACCAGTCCTGGACCGTGAGAGATCAGGTGAGCGACCAGTCGACTTCGAGCGATACCACGTGGGTAGACACCGACACCGCGCCTGGCAAGTTCAAGCTCGAGGGCCTGCTGCCGGGTACGTACACGCTTGTTGAGACCCAGGCTCCGTTTGGCTACAACTTGAACACCACGGTTTATGAGTTCACGGTGTCCAACGAGGACGGTTCCGTCACGTGGACCGAGGGAAAGAGCCCGACGATTGACGGGAACAACGTCTACATTTCCGACGCCCTTACCACTACGTCCGTGAAGATCCCGGTGACCAAATCTGTTCGCAATACGGACTGGCCGAAGGGCGATAAAGACAAATATGTGCCGTTCGAGTTCAGCATCGAGGCTACGGGGGCAAATAAGGATAGCGCACCTAAGCTTGATCCGACGACTATTTCCGTCGCTCCCGCAGCGGGCTCCACCAAGGTCAACGACATCGTGGCATCCTTTGGCGGTATCTCGTTCTCCAAAAAGCACCTCGCCAAGATCGACGATTCGAACCCGACTGGCGCCAAGACCTACACCTACACGGTGAAGGAGGTCGCGCCTACCACCGGTGCCATCGACAAGCTTCGCTACTCCAAGGCCGAGTACCAGGTGGCCGTCACGGTGAAGGCCGTCATGGATGAGACCACTGGCAAGTACTCCGGCCTCACCACCTCCACCACGGTCACGCAGGTGAAGGACGACATGGGCAACACCGTGAGTAACACCATCGGCAAGGACGCCGCGCCCAACGCCATTCCCGCCTCCACCTTCACCAACACCTACTCCACCTCTTTGCCCCTTTCTGGTATGTCGGGCGTCACTCTGACGTACCTTGCCGGCGCGGCGGTGCTTTGCGCTGCTGCGGCCTGGATGCACATTCGTCGCAAGGCGAATGCGAAGGGAGGCGAGCGTCGTGAATAAGAAAGTTTGCTCCTTCCCGATCTTGTTTGCGCTGCTTGCCCTCCTGATCGGCACCTGCGCGGTTGTGTTCCCCGCTTCCGCGCAGGCCGCGCCGACCTCGACCGGTTCCATTACGGTGAGCGGCACCGTGGCGCGCAGCTACGACGCCTACCAGATCTTTAGCGCCAACGTCGTCGACGGCGACAGCGACGCCAAGATCGCCACCGACCTCGCCTGGGCAAGCGACGCCGCGCGCGACGCCGTCCTGCCCGTGCTGCACAGCGCCGGCATGCCCAATTCCCAGACCACCGCGCAGGAAGCTGCCGAGTGGCTCAACACCGATTCCCACCTTACGAGCGCGCTGAGCGCACAGCTCGCTCGTTCCCTCCAGAGCTCTGGCACCGTGTCCGTGGCCCTTAACGCGGGCGCGGCGGCCAAGCTGCCCTGTGGCTACTGGCTCATCGTCGCCGACGACGACACCATCGCCCAGAACGAGGCCGGCACCGCGCCGATCATGGCCCTGGTCGGCGGCGCCGCCGTCACCGTCAAGCCCAAGGCGGCGACGCCCAAGGTCCAAAAGCACGTGCTGGAGGACAGCACGGCCGCATGGCAGAAGGCCGCCGACGCCACGGCCGCCGACGACCTGTACTGGCGCCTCTCGGCCACGGTCCCGGCGGGACTCACCGCCTACGACACCTATGCGGTGCGGTTCGTCGACACCATGAGCGCGGGGCTCGACCCCTCCAAGGTGGCCGCGAGCATGCGCGTGTACGTGGCGGCGGGGGCCGAGGGCGGCTTCGACGCCGTCCCGGCCGGTAAGGACGGCCGCGTCGGCACCGAGCCCGCGAAGGGCTGGACCGACATCACGGCCCGGTGCGGGGTCTCGGTCGACGGTAAGACCTTCACCTTGCGCACCGGCGACCTGATCGCCGCGCTCGGCGGGGCCGACGCCTTCACCGCGGGCGCCCGCGTGGTCGCCGTGTACAACGCGCCGCTCAACGGCGCGTGCAACCACGGCATCGCGAAGGGCAACCCCAACGAGGTCTACCTGCGCTACCCGCGCTCTCCCTTTGCCGACCAGTCCGGCGACGCCGGCTTTACCCGCACGCCGAGCGACGATGCGTGCGCCTACACCTGGGATCTCGCGCTCACCAAGCGCGGCAGCGACGACGACAAGCCGCTTGCCGGGGCGGTTCTGAGCATCGCCGACGACCGCGGCCGCACGCTGTCGGCCGACGGCACGTGGGATGCGGAGGGCAAGGCCACCGTCACCACGGGCGAGGACGGCCGCGTGACCGTCTCGGGCGTGGACTCGGGCAAGCTGGAGGTCCGCGAGCTCAAGGCGCCCAAGGGCTACACCGCCTTTGAGGGCACGCGCTCCGTGACGGTCGAGGCCGAGGGCCTGGACGTCGACCAGGTGGCCGCCGCCAAGCCCAAACTCACCATCACGGCCGAGTCGCCCCTGCGCGCCGACAGCGCGGACGGGTCGACGGGCAGCCTGGAGGCGTCGCTCATCAACACGCCCACCGGCACACCCCCTAGCATTACCACCGGAGGCTTTATGCCCTCGACTGGCGATATGGCAATGTACGCCGCGGCCGCCGCAGCGGTCGCCGGAGCCGCGCTCATCGTGGTCGCGCTCCTGGTCAAGCGGGGAGGTGGCAGCCATAAAGAGTAGCTGGCAGCCCCACAGAGAGCGGGGCGAGACGTAGCGAAGTAGATGCTAAGACACAGACAGATGATGACCGATCGAATGAGAACCAACCGGAAAATGGAGGAAAAGAAGATGAGCATGAGCAAGAACATCGCACGCCTGGCAGTAACCGCCGGCCTCACAGCAGCGCTGAGCTTCGGCGGCGTCATGGCACCGGTCACGATGGCGTTTGCGGCGGAGGCGAACGGCTCGGTGACTATCGAGAACGTTAAGGGCAACACTACCGAGTTCCAGGGTTATCAGATTTTTAAGGCTGATGTTGACAGCGGTAAAGTTGCCAACATCACTTGGGCAAACGATAGCGTGGAGAAGGCCGTCAAGGGTGTTATCGAAAAAGAGGACAAGTTCTATGCGGGAAAGACCGCCCAGGACGCCGCGGACTGGATCACGAATAAGGTGACGGGAACCAACGAGACGACTTGCGTGGCGCCCGACAACATTGCTTATAAGATTGCTGACGCCGTAGACGGTCTTACCCCAAGCGCGACGACGACCAGCAAAACCGCTTCCGGTCTTGCGCATGGCTACTGGCTCTTTGTGACCAAAACTGACACCATCGGAGTCGGCGAGGCGGGCACGTCTCCCATCTTCACTGTTGTGGGTAACACGCCCGTTAAAATCACCGAGAAAACGGGCATCCCCACCGTCGAGAAGAAGATCGTGAGCGATGCCGACAGCAAGGAGCACGACGTAGCTGACTCCCAGATCGGCCAGGACGTGACGTACAACCTTTATGGCACCGTCGCAGAGAACTTCGACAAGTACGACACGTATTTCTATCAGTTCTCCGACAAGATTTCCAAGGGCCTGACGCTGCAGAAGGGCGCTAAGGTCTACCTGTATCAGAACAGGACTGACGCGAAGGGCGATCTCGCCCGCGCGAAGGGCACGGATATCACTGCGTCTTTCACGGAGGAAACGCCCGCCGAGGCTGCCGAAGACGGCAGCAAGACGACGACGTGGACCTGCGATAACCTGAGGAGGGTCAGTAGCGTCACTAAGGACTCCTACATCGTCGTCTCCTATAAGGCGCAAATCAACAAGGATGCGGTCGTCGCGGGCACCGAGGGTAACGAGAACACCGTGACGCTCAACTACTCCAATAACCCCATGACCAGCGAGCGCGGCGAGACCCAGCCTGACACGGTCAAGGATTACACCTACGGCCTCAAGATCAATAAGGTCGACCTGGGTACCGAGGCAGCCCTCGACGGTGCCGAGTTCACCATTCAGGCCACTGGAGCGGACGACGGCGCATCCAAGAGTTTGTATGTCCAGAAGGATGGTTCTCTTGGTTCTGATCCCTGGAAATTCGTGACTGCCAACGGCGGTGTCATCAAGGTCACCGGACTCGACGCCGGCACCTATACCGTCACGGAGGTTTCTGCCCCCTCTGGTTACGCTAAGGTCGACCCCTTCACCTTCGAGATCAAGCCGAGCATGAATGCCGATGATCCGGGTGCTGGTCTTACTAAGCTCACTGGAGTACTTACGACTGACCAGAACGACAAGGTTATCGCCGGCCTCACCGATGGCGACTCCGGCGATAACAAGCTGACGTTGAAGCCTGACTCGAAGAAGACGGACGGCATCTTCAACATCACCGTTGGCGATACCAAGCAGGTTGGCCTTCCCCTTACCGGCCTTAACGGTGTGACCTTCACCTGGATCGCTGGTGGCGCGGTGCTGTGCATTGGCGTGGCGCACCTCATCCGCAGCCGTAAGCAGGCCGAGGAGTCCGAGCAGGAGTAACGCTCGTTCACCCATCCCCTTGGCAGGTGGGATGTGATGGCCATGAGACTTGCGGACACTTTTCTCGTCCATCCACGTTCTTGCTTTGCCATTCTCTTTTCGGGGCAGACTCCGCGCTGGAGTCTGCCCCGTTTTTTTGGATAACGCAGCCAGCCTCCATCGCTTGTATGATCGAGTGTATGATTAGCGAACAGATGTTTGCAAATATTGCGTTTACCAGCTGTAAGTGCGAGTGCTCGCAGTAAAATACCCTTGCGACGCATCCCGTGCGCGGGAGGCCGACGACTCGATCGGAGGTCCCCAAATGCTGAAATTCCTTAACGCGCTCGCCGCCCTCGCGGCGGTGGGCACGTTCGTCATCGCGTTTCTTGACTCGTATGAGGTTCGGTTTAAGG
>DBGDEA010000005.1:0-98973 GCA_048342875.1 Collinsella sp.
CTCGCCGCCCTCGCGGCGGTGGGCACGTTCGTCATCGCGTTTCTTGACTCGTATGAGGTTCGGTTTAAGGTCCGTAGGCGCACGCGCGGTGCGGACGGTAGAAGGCATTTGCGCCGCAAAAAGCGCAAATAAGAATGCCCGGGGGTCGGATCCCGGGCATTTAACAAAACCAGAAAACTAGGGCGCCCGCGCTCCCAAACATTTACGCGGGGTGCGTCGTTTTCTATTGACATTGTATCCCGAATCGCCCAGCCGATCCGGGACATTTTGAAAACTCAAATGCTGGCTTATCCTCGACTGGACGGTGCAGTCTAGCTGCGTTGTCCGGCGCATGAGCTCGCTAATCGGCTATTATTTGTTTAGACAACTTGAGTTGTAGAGGAGTGACCGGCGATGGTGCAGGGCGCCAAACATATGAAGAGCAATAACGCCGCGGCCAACGGTGGCTCAAGCCCTCAGCCCAAACCTCAACCAAAACCTAAGCGCCGTCGCAAGCGACTGCCGCGGTGGGCTGATCGACTCATCACCATCGTCATCATCCTTATTGGCGTGGGCCTTATGACCTGGCCGTGGATCTTGGACCGGCTCGAGGCCTCGGGCGTGTTTAACCAGATCAGTACCGTGTCCAGCACCGTGGACGCGCTGTCTGCCGAGGAGCGCGAGCGCATCCTGCTCCAGGCGCGCTCCTTTAACGAGCAGCTGGCGGGCGAGGCCACCGAGCTTCCCGCCGACCAGATCGAGCCCTACGCCCAGCAGCTCATCTTTGACCGCGACCCCATGATGAGTTGGGTCGAGATTCCCTCCATCGACGTGAGCATGCCCATCTACCACGGCACGAGCGAGGAAGTCCTTATGGCGGGCGTCGGCCACCTGGAGGGTACGAGCCTGCCGGTGGGCGGCACCTCGACGCATTGCGTGCTCACCGCGCACTCGGGCATGCGCAACCTGAGCATGTTCGACGACATCCACTCGCTGGAGCCCGGCGACCTGGTGCTGCTGCACACCATGAACAAGACGCTCGCCTACAAGATGGTGGACTCCGAGGTGGTGCTGCCCGAGGAGATGGAGTCGCTGACCATCGAGCCCGGCGCCGACAAGGTGACGCTCGTCACCTGCACGCCCTACGGCGTGAACGACCATCGCCTGCTGGTGCATTGCGTGCGCACCAAGTACAACAAGAAGGACGTCGACAAGCAAAAGTCGCTGGCCGGCCGCCACTGGGGCAAGCGCGAGTTTGCCGTGCTCATCGTGGTTGTAGCCATTGTGCTGTTGCTGCTCGACATCGTGATCCACGCGGTCCGCAAGCGCCGCAAGGCCAAGGCCTCGGCATAGGACATTCTCCAGAACCACCACAATGGGGACAGGCACCTTTGTGGTGGTCGGGGCTTCCAAACCATCACAACATTCGATGAAAATCTCGATTTTGACGAAAAGCGTCGAATGTTGTGATGGTCTTCGTTGCGGGCGGGATGGTTTTCGTAGTGGGCGAGACGCTTTTCGCTATGGACGGTGCGGTTTCGCTGCAGAACCGACAGCCCGCCGCCCTCGTTACGTTTTCGCTGCATTTGGGTAAAGCACCTGCTCCAAGCGGCGTTGCCTTGTATACTAGAGCGGTTTATCTGTTATGCGGAAGGGAGCGCCTATGGCACTCAGCGAGAAAGACGTGCGCGGCATCGCCGAGTACGCAAAGATCGCACTGACCGATGACGAGCTCACCCAGATGACGTCCTACCTGAACGACGCCGTCCAGATGCTCGAGCCCGTCTTGCAATATGACTTGCCCGACGTGGAGCCCACGTTCCATCCCATCGGAAGCCTGTCCAACGTGATGGGCGATGACCTGCGCGAGCCCGAGCGCGACCTGCCGCTCGACGTCGCGCTTGAAAACGCCGGCAGCGCGCGCGACCGCTACTTCCGCGTGCCGTCCATTTTGGGAGAGGGGGAGAGCGAGTAATGGCGCAGAGCTTCGATTCCCTTACCGCCGCCCAGATCGCCGCGGGCGTTGCCGCCGGCGACTTTACCGCTACCGAAGTGGCCCAGGCTTCTCTTGCCGCCATCGAGGCGCGCGAGGGCGGGGTCCAGGCATTCCTGCAGGTGGCGCCCGAGCTTGCGCTCGAGGCCGCCGCGCGCGTGGATGCCGACCGCGCCGCAGGCAAGCCGCTGCCCCCGCTCGCGGGCGTGCCGCTGGCCATCAAGGACAACATGAACCTCGTGGGCACACGCACCACCTGTGCCTCCCGCATGCTCGGGGACTACCAGAGCGTCTACACCGCCACCTGCGTCCAGCGCATGCTCGATGCCGGCTGCTTGCCTATGGGCAAGGCCAACATGGACGAGTTCGCCTTTGGCAGCTCTACCGAGAGCTCGGCGTTCCACCGTACCAACAACCCTTGGGATACCGAGCGCGTGCCCGGCGGCTCCTCGGGCGGCTCCGCTGCTGCCGTCGCTGCTGGTGAGGTCGCGCTCTCGCTGGGCTCGGACACCGGCGGCTCCATTCGCCAGCCGGCATCGCTGTGCGGCGTGGTGGGCTTTAAGCCCACGTATGGCGCCGTGAGCCGTTACGGCGTGGTTGCCTTTGGCTCGTCGCTCGACCAGGTGGGCCCCTTTGGCCGCACGGTCGAGGATGTCGCGTTGGCCATGAACGCGCTTACCGGCGCGGGCCACGATCCGTACGACTGCACCAGCCAGGATTGCGCCGTCGATTTTACCGAGCATCTCAACGACAGCATCGAGGGCAAGCGCGTGGGCATCATCCCCGCGTTTATGGAGGCCGAGGGCCTGACGCCCGAGGTCAAGGCCGCTGTTCAGCGCGCCGCCCAGGAGCTGCAGAACCAGGGCGCCGAGCTGGTCGAGGTCGACCTGCCGCACCTGGACGCCGCCATCGCCGCCTACTACGTCATCGGCCCGGCCGAGGCGTTCTCCAACCTGGCTCGTTTCGACGGCATTCGCTACGGCTACCAGGAGGAGGGCTGCGCCAACCTGTCCGACCAGAGCTCGCTCTCGCGCGCCCACGGCTTTGGCGCCGAGGCCAAGCGCCGTCAGATGCTCGGCGCCTACCTGCTGAGCTCGGGCGTGTACGACAAGTACTACTACGCTGCGCAAAAGGCCCGCACGCTCATCACGCAGGACTACGACGCCGCGTATGCCAAGGTGGACACCATCCTCATGCCCGCCTCGCCGCGCACGGCCTTTAAGTTTGGCGAAATCAGTGACCCCACGCAGATGTACCTTTCGGACCTGTACACCATTTCACTCAACATTTGCGGCAACGGTGGCATCTCGGTGCCGCTGGGCCTGGGCGAGGACACCAAGCTGCCCGTTTCTGCCCAGCTGGTTGGTCCGGCGTTTAAGGACCGTCAGTTGCTCACGTTTGCCCGCGCCCTGGAGCGCGGCTTTGCCGATGCCGCCACGGGTGCGCCCGCGCTTTCCGTCGCGCCCGATTTTGCCGGGAAGGGAGGCGAGCTGTAATGAAGGAGCTTTCCGAGGTCCTGCAGGATTGGGAGGCCGTGATCGGCCTGGAGATCCATACCGAGCTCACCGCACTCGATACCAAGATGTTCTGCAACTGCAAACTCAGCCACGATGACGAGCCCAACGCCAACGTGTGCCCGGTGTGCCTGGGCCTGCCCGGCGCCCTGCCGGTGCCCAACAAGCGCGCCATCGAGAGCATCGTCAAGGCCGGTCTCGCCACCAACTGCGAGATCCAGCGCCACTCGATGTTCTACCGCAAGCACTACTTCTATCCCGATATGGCCAAGAACTTCCAGACCACGCAAGGTCCGGTCGCCTTTGCCATGTACGGTCACCTGGATCTTGACGTGACCGGTCGCGGTGCCGCCGAGCGCCCCGACTGCGCGTTTGGCGAGGCCGAGGCCCAGAGCCTGGCGAGCGCTTCGGCCAACGCCGAGGGCCTGTCCACGTCCATGACGTCGACCATGCGCGAGGGCAATCAGCGTGCCGGCCATCTGGCCAGCTATGACGCGTCCAACCTGCAGATGCCCGAGCGTCGCGAGGACGGTTCCTACACGGTGCCCATCCGCATCCTGCGTATCCACATGGAGGAGGACGCCGCCAAGATGGTCCACGTGGGCGGCGCCGAGGGCCGCATTACCGCCGCGGCCGAGTCGCTCGTCGACTACAACCGCTGCGGCACGCCGCTGATCGAGCTCGTTACCGAGCCCGACTTGCGCACACCCGAGGAAGCGCGTCTGTTTATGGAAAAGCTCCGTCGCATCTTTGTGACGCTGGGCATTTCGGACTGCTCCATGGAGAAGGGTTCCATGCGCTGCGACGGCAACGTGTCGCTGCGTCGCCGCGGCGAGACCAAGCTGGGCACCAAGACCGAGCTCAAGAACCTCAACTCGTTTAAGAGCCTGCACGATGGCCTTTCCTACGAGATTTGCCGTCAGGCTGAGGTGCTCGAGGAGGGCGGCATCATCTATCAGGAGACCCGCCACTGGGAGCCCAGCCGCAAGCGCACCGTGGTCATGCGTGTGAAGGAGACGGCCGACGACTATCGTCTGTTCCCCGATCCCGACCTGGCGCCGTTCGATCTGGACGACGAGTTCATCGACCGCTGCCGAGGCGAGATCCCCGAGCTGCCCGATGCCAAGCGCGCCCGTTTTGAGGCCGACTTTGGCATTAAGGCGGCGGACGCCGAGCAGATTGCCGGCGACCCGGAGTTTGCCGAGTTCTTTGAGGCTGCCGCTGCCGGTATGGCTGGCAAGGAGGCCCAGACGGTCGCAAACCTGCTGGTCAACGAGATGATCGCCTACCTTAAGGGTGCGGGCGTGTCGCTTGCCGAGTCCGGCATCGCGCCGGCTCAGGTGGCCGCTCTTGCCAGGCTGCTGGCGACCGATGCCATTAGCTCCAACCAGGCGCACGAGGTCTTTGAGGCCATGGCCCAGACCGGCGACGACCCCAACAAGATCGTCGACGAGCGCAGCATGCGTCAGGTGAGCGATGCCGGCGCGCTGCAGCCGATCGTGGACGAGGTGCTGGCAAACTGTGCCGATCAGGCGCAGCAGTATCGTGACGGTAACCAGAAGGTCATCGGCTTTTTGGTGGGCCAGTGCATGAAGGCGAGCCGCGGCAAGGGCAACCCGAAGCTCTTCAACGAGTTGCTGAGAACGTCGCTCTCGTAAGCGGGAACCCGGGAGTCCCGGCAGGGCGGGTGCTTCCTCAAAATTTCGAACAGTCCTGCGCAAGACGAAGGCCACATTAAGTGGCCTTCTTTGCGTGCGGAACTCATTTTGAGCAAGCACCCGCCCTGCCGGGGCTCCCTGGTTCCGTGACGACTCGGCCGTTCGGGTCAGGCGGGCTGATAGGAAAGATGGTGGCGGAAGCGCAAAATGCGCCTCCGCCTTTTCAATGTGATGAAAGTGTGGCGAAATGAGCTTAAAACTTCTGTAAATGTGATAAATGTCACGTTTTACCTAGGGTAAAATGTGGGAAATATCACGTTTACGGAAGTTTCTTTGCGGGAGGTTCGGTCATGCAGCGAGATATCATTGCCAAGCTTAACGCTTGGAAAGCGTCAGAATATCGTAAGCCGCTTATCCTTAAGGGGGCGCGCCAGGTTGGAAAGACATGGGCGCTTAAGGAGTTCGGACGAACCTCGTACCGCAATTTTGTGTATCTGACGCTCGAGGAGCCGTCACCTGGGGTACAGAGCGAGTACGCTCAGTTTTTCGAAGGTACGCGCGATCCTCGACGGATCATTTCAAACCTTTCCCTGGCACTTGGACAGCCTATCGATCCCGGCGAGACGCTGCTTATTATTGATGAGATCCAGGATTGTCCTTCTGCAGTCGGCGCCCTTAAATACTTCTGTGACGAGGCCCCCGAGTATCACGTCGCATGCGCAGGGTCTTTGTTGGGCGTTCGCTTGTCCCGTGAGACCAGCGCTTTTCCGGTGGGAAAGGTCGAGTTCATGGAGATGCGCCCCATGAGCTTTTCCGAGTTTCTGAAAGCCGAGGGCGCTGCAAACTACGACGAATACCTTGGCGGCCTGGATCAGATCGAGACAGTGCCCGATTTCTTCCATGTCCGTCTCGTCGAGCATCTTCGTCGTTATTTTGCATGCGGCGGCATGCCAGAGGCTCTTGGCCGGTGGGTGGAGACGGGCGATATCGTTCAGGTCGATAAGGTGTTGTCTGATCTCTTGGATTCCTACGAGCGCGATTTTGCCAAGCATGGTGGCCGTGCGCAGTTCGCCAAGCTTTCACAAATATGGAACTCGATTCCAGCTCAGTTGGCGCGCGAGAACAAAAAGTTCGTTTGGGGTGCGGTGCGCGAGGGGGCTCGTGCTCGAGAATACGAGGATGCTCTGGAATGGCTTGCCGATGCTGGGCTCATCACGGCGGTTCGCCTTAATGCTGCTGGTGGTGTGCCGCTCTCTGCGTACGATGACCTCAAGGCATTTAAGGTCTACTGTCTTGATGTCGGCTTGCTGCGCCGCATGGCAAGGCTGGATGCGTCCGCTTTTGCCATCTCGGATGCGCTATTTTCGGAGTTCAAAGGTTCGTTCGCCGAGAACTATGTGCTTCAGGCATTACTTTCACAGTTAGATGCTGCTCCGCGTTATTGGACAAACGAGAAGCCGAAGCACGAAGTCGATTTTTTGATTCAAGTCGGAAACGAAATCGTTCCCGTCGAGGTCAAATCGGGAGAGGTCGTTCATTCCAAGAGCCTTAAGTACTATGCCGACAAGCATGCGGAGACGACTCCATTGAGGGTCAGCTACTCACTTAAGAACCTAAAGCTCGACGACGGGGTGCTCAACATTCCGTTGTATTTGGCTGATCGATCTGTCCCTCTTATCAAAAAGGCGCTTGATTGTGCACATCTTGACGTTTAGATCCTGGGTGAGCTGACGGGCGGCGGCTAATTAATCGCTCCGTTACGGCCAGGGAGCTTGGGCCTTAGCGATTCTTGCTTCGCCAAGCCGTGGGTGTCATGCCGGTGTGTTGTTTGAAGGCTTGGGCGAAGGCGGCCTGTTGAGGGTAGCCTAGACGCTCTGCCACCTGCGCTATCGTGAGCGCGCTATCGGCCAAAAGGTCCTGTGCTCGCTCCATGCGGCGTCTGCGAATGTAGGCGCCCAGGGACTCGCCGGTTTGGGCCTTAAAGGTGGCGCATAGTTTGGAGCGGCTTGTGTAGAGCCTCTCGGCCACCTCGTTGATACCCACACGTCTGCCTTTGTCGAGCGCGCGCTCAATCATTGCCGTTGCTTCTTCGGCAATGGTTATGCTGACGCGTGTGTCTGCCGCCTGCCGCGCCTGCTTGTGGGCCGCGCGCGAACAGGCGAGCTCCGCGACCATGGTCTCCACGATGCCCTGCATATAGACGTGTCCGCCTACGGTGCGAGCGCGGTCCTCGTTAATCCGGCGCAGCGTGTGGCAGATGGCAGACGTCGCTTCCTCGTGCCATGGCTCGGCAAACGCCTCAAAGATTCCCGCGAACTCGGTGGGATAGCGGTGCTCCAGTTCGTCAAAATATTCAGGCAAAAAGAGCACCGAGCGCGAGTGATAGAGCTCCCCCGCAAACAGCGGGCTTAATTCCTCGCCACAGTTATCTTGGATAAAGCTGCAAACGGCATTGTTTGGCCACGGTCCATGCAATGGTTTGAGGTTCGCGGGCGTTATGCCAGCCTCGGGCATGCATGTAAGTGTGGGCGCGCTGACCTCGCTCACGCAGGCATATGGCTCGGGTGTGTATTCGGTCAGGTACATATCGTGCGTCGGGGTGATGAAATGCTCCATGACGATGCAGGCAGGGGAGAGGGGCATGATCCATGCGCGTCCGTGCGCCCGATCGTTTGCCACCTCGCCGGTAAAGACAGCGCCCTTGCCGGAAAGCTCCAGGCCAAACTGCTCAAACTGTGGTGCGTAGAGCTCGGTTATGTCGGTCGCTGCCCGCCGTATTTGCAAAAGCGTCCCTTTCCTTTGCAGAAACGTCCACGCCTGGCTTGATTGTGAGCCATGGCTAACACATCAATGATAAGTTTGTTATGGTTAATTCTCAAGCCGTTAGAAAGGAATCTCATGGCAAAGGGATCAAAAAGGGAAGGTGGCGGTATCGGCGAGCTGCTTGCATATGCCGGTGACCGCAAATTCTTAACGTATTTGGGCATGGCGCTCTCGGCGCTCTCGCAGCTGCTGAGCTTTGGCCCGTACGTGTGCATTTGGCTTGTCGCGCGCGATCTGATCGCCGTGGCACCTAACTGGAGCGAAGCCTGCGACATCGCGATGTATGGCTGGTGGGCCGTGGGTTTTGCCCTGGCAAGCATCGTAGCGTATTTCGTGGGGCTCATGTGCACGCATCTGTCCGCGTTTCGCTGCGCGTCCAATATCCGCAAGACTACGAGCGAGCACCTGCTTAAGCTTCCGCTTGGCTACTTTGACACGCACGCCACCGGTGAGCTGCGCCGTATTGTAGACGGATGCGCCGCCTCCACCGAGACTTTGCTCGCACACATGCTGCCCGATATCGCAGGCGCCGCCGCCATGGTCGTGGGTTTGCTCGTGCTGCTTTTCGCCCTCGATTGGCGTTTGGGGGCGGCATGCCTCATCTCGGTGGCTATTTCGTTTGGCGCCATGGCCACCATGATGAGCGGCAAAGGCGCCGAGTTCATGAAGGCCTACATGGGAGCGCTGGTCAAGATGAACAAGACCGGCACCGAATACGTACGCGGCATCCCCGTGGTCAAGGTGTTTCAGCAGACGGTCTACTCCTTTAAGGCCTTCCACGATGCGATTGCCGAATACGCCGACATGGCACAAAACTATGCGGGAACGTTCTGCCGAGGTCCGCAGGTACTCAACCTTACCGCGCTCAATGGTCTTGTGGCATTCCTGTTGCCCGTGGCGTTGCTGTTGGCGCCAGGCGAGACGGACTTCGCGCATTTTATAACCAACTTCACGTTTTACGCGATATTTTCGGCCGTGGTACCGACGGCCATGACCAAGCTCATGTTTGTGGGCGAGGCCTCTCAGATGAGTGCCGATTCGCTGGCTCGTATTCGAAGCGTCATGGACTCCAAGCAGCTCTCCGTGCCCGCCCAACCCAAGCACCCTGCCGGCGGCGACGTGCGATTTGAGGACGTGAGCTTTACGTACGAGGGTGCCGAAGCACCTGCCGTTAGCCATGTAAGTTTCAGCGTTCCCGCTGGTGGCACCCTCGCCCTGGTGGGTCCCTCGGGTGGCGGTAAGTCAACCTGCGCAAGCCTGATCCCGCGTTTTTGGGATGTTTCCTCGGGTCGAGTGCTCGTAGGTGGTGTGGACGTTCGCGATATGGATCCGCACGAGCTTATGGACCAGGTCGCCTTCGTGTTCCAGACCAACCAGCTGTTCCGGCAAACACTTGCCGATAACGTGCGCGCCTCCAAGCCTACGGCCACTGACGACGAAGTGCGTGCGGCCCTCACCGCAGCTCAGTGCGACGACATTGTGGCCAAGCTCCCACAGGGCATCAATACCATGCTCGGTGCCGGCGGAGCATATCTTTCGGGCGGCGAGGTCCAGCGCGTGGCACTCGCCCGCGCGATCCTTAAAGACGCGCCTATCGTGGTGCTCGATGAGGCCACGGCGTTTGCCGATCCCGAGAACGAGGCGCTCATCCAGCGCGCCTTTAGCAAGCTGGCGGCTGGTCGCACAGTCATTATGATTGCGCACCGACTCTCGACTGTGGTGGGCGCAGACCAAATCGTGGTGCTCAACCAGGGCAGCGTGCAGGAGTCGGGTACCCATGCCGAGTTGCTGTCCCAAAATGGCCTGTATGCCAAGATGTGGGCCGAATACGAACAGGCCGCGAGCTGGAAAATCACTGCAGCGACCGCGGATGCCGCCGTCACGAAGGGAGACGAGGCCTAAATGTTCGCCTCATTCCAAAAGAAGTATTTCCTATCCGATAAAGGCGTCGCCGGCGTAAAACGCGGCATTTTCTGGACCACGCTCACCAATCTCATTACCATGGCCGGCATGGGCTTTTTATTCCTGGTCATGGCCGGCTTTGTCGAGCATCTTGCCGTCGGCGCTGACCTGCCGGATGCCCTGCCGATCGTGGGCGGCCTCCTGGTCTTTTTCGTGTTACTCTTTGCCTCTAACTGGCAGCAGTATTACTACACCTACTGCATCTTTTACGAGGAGTGCGGCAAGCAGCGCATGGAGATCGCCGAGCGCTTGCGCAAACTGCCGCTGTCGTTTTTTGGTCGTCGTGATCTGGCCGATTTAACCGAGACTATCATGGGCGACGTCCAGGCCATGGAGCACGCCTACAGCCACGTGCTGGGAGAGCTTTGGGGTGCCATCATCGCAAGCGCCATTGTGTTCGTGGCGTCGCTGTTCTTTTGCTGGCAGCTGGCGATCGCGGCGTTTTGGAGCGTTCCCGTGGCCTTTGCCGTGCTGTATCTAACACGCGGCCCCATGACTCCGGTGTTCGATCGCGTGCGTGCCGAGAAGGTCAAGGTTACCGAGGCAATTCAAGAGACGCTCGACTGCGTTCGCGAGATCCGCGCCACCAACCAGGAGGCCCATTATCTTGAGGGACTCAACGCTGTGATCGATGCCGAGGAGCGCGAGACCACCAAGGGCGAGCTCGCTAACGGGCTTTTGGTCAACTCCGCCTTTGTCATCCTGCGTCTGGGCATTGCCACCACGCTGGTCACGGGCGCCGCGGCGGTCGCCTTCGGGCAGGTCGACTTTTTGGTGATGTTTGCCTTCCTGCTTATGGTGAGCCGTATCTATGCGCCCTTTGACCAGGCGTTAATGTTAATGTCCGAGCTGTTTGCCGCCGAGTCGTCTGCCAAGCGCATGCGTTCCATCATGGAAGAGCCTGTGGCGCGGGGCAGCGAGATATTTGAGCCCGTGGGCCACGATGTGGTGTTCGATCACGTGGCATTTGGCTATGGTGCGGGCGAGGACGGCCGCGCCGGCGAGAAAGTTCTTACCGATGTGAGCTTTACCGCCAAGGAAGGCGAAGTTACGGCACTGGTCGGTCCTTCGGGTTCCGGTAAGTCTACGGTGAGCCGCCTGGCCGCGCGCTTTTGGGATGCCACCGAAGGCACGGTCGCCGTGGGTGGCGTGGATGTCGCGAGCGTCGATCCCGAGGTGCTGCTGCGCGACTACGCCATTGTGTTCCAAGACGTGCTGCTCTTTGACGACACGGTTATGGGAAACATCCGCCTCGGGCGTCGTGATGCCACCGATGAGGAAGTGCTTGCGGCTGCGCGTGCCGCCAACTGCGACGAGTTCGTGAACCGCATGCCGCAGGGCTATGACACCATGATCGGCGAGAACGG
Organism: Collinsella sp.; assembly: GCA_048342875.1. Taxonomy (GTDB): domain Bacteria; phylum Actinomycetota; class Coriobacteriia; order Coriobacteriales; family Coriobacteriaceae; genus Collinsella. The sequence goes on from DBGDEA010000005.1 coordinate 11,297, forward strand.
CTCCAAGCTCTCCGGTGGCGAGCGCCAGCGCATCTCCATCGCTCGCGCGCTGCTCAAAGATGCGCCCATCGTGCTGTTGGACGAGGCGACGGCAAGCTTGGACGTGGAGAACGAGACCGTGGTACAGCAGGCACTCTCCCGTCTGCTTGCAGGTAAGACGGTTATCGTTATTGCCCACCGTATGCGTACAGTGGAAAATGCCGACAAAATCGTTGTGCTCAAGAATGGAGTGGTTGCCGAACAGGGCACTCCGGCGCAGCTCAAGGCGGCAGGTGGAGAATTCGCCCGCATGGTTGCGCTGCAAAAGGAAGCGGCTGACTGGCAGCTGTAGGAGTGTGACAAAGGGACAGTCCCTTTGTCATATTGAGTTCACCCCCATAGTTTCCAAAAAGTTAGCCGTTGTTGACCAAATAATTATACTAAACTAGTCTCAAAAGTGTGCTCGAGCAAACTTGTTTACTCGGGTGCTGAGGCACCGTGCCGCGTCCAATGCGGCAAAAGGGAGAAGCAACATGAAGAAGTCGACGTTTAACACCCTGCTTGTCGGTGGCGGTTTTCTGCTTGGCACGGCCGGCATCAAGCTGCTCACCAGCGCTCCGGTCAAGAACGCCTGCGTGCAGGGCATTGCGTGCGGCATGCGCATCAAGAACGGCTACCAGGACATGGTTGAGCAGGCCAAGGCTAATGTCGACGACATGGTTGCCGAGGCGGCCTACATCACCCAGAGCGAGGCCGCTGCTGACGAGGCAGCCGAGTAACGCTCCCAGGCACAAACTATGAGATTCTCGATTATTAGCGAGATCCCCGGCAGGACCCGTCTTCAATTGGCGGGTCCTGTGCCAGAGAGCGATCTCGATGCACTTCTTAAGCTCAGCGGCGATATCGACGGCGTGCACAAGGTGCGCGTGTATGGCCGCATTGGCCAAATGGCGCTCGAATATGACGAGCCGTGTCGTGCGGGCGTGCTCGACGCCTTAGGTGCGCTCGATGCCCAGGCCATTGCCGACGCAAAGACGGGTTACGTGATGCAGCTTGAGCCACGCAAACACAAGCTCGTCATGGATCTTGCCACACTTATCGGCGCCCACTACGCGCGCCGCTGGTTTTTGCCCACGCCCCTGCGTGCGGTGTTTGTCGTGGCCGGTTACATGACCTTTTTGCGCGCCGCTCTCCGTGAGCTCGCGCAGCCGCGCCTGACCGTCCCCGTGCTCGACGCTTCGGCCATCGGCATTTCGTTCATCAAACGTGATGTCGACACCGCGGGCCAGACGATGTTCCTACTCAACGTGGGCGAGTTACTCGAGGACTACACCCGCGCCGTGAGCGAAAACGAGCTCATCAACTCGCTGCTCGACGTGCCCGACAAGGCACAAAAGGTCGTCGGCGACACCGAGGTAAGCGTTGCCGCCACCGAGCTTGAGCCCGGCGATTTGGTCGCCGTGCGCACTGGCATGTCCATTTGCATCGACGGTGTTGTCGAGCAGGGGAGCGCTATGGTCAACCAGGCGACCCTGACCGGCGAGCCGCTGGCCGTCGAGCGCAGCGTGGGCGACGATGTGTTTGCCGGTACCGTCGTGGAAGACGGCGGCATCTTGGTGCGCGTGCGCGCCAATACGGCGCAAACCAAACTGCGCTCAATCGTCTCGCTCGTGCAGACAGCCGACTCGCTCAAGTCCGAAGGCCAGTCGCATATGGAGGACCTTGCCAACAAGATCGTCCCGTGGAACTTCCTGCTCGCGGGCCTGGTCGCGCTCACCACGCGCAGCCTCATCAAGACCTCAGCGGCACTGATGGTCGACTACTCGTGCGCGCTCAAGCTCACGGGTTCCGTTGCCGTCATGACTGCCATGAGCGATGCCGCCAAGATGGGCGTCATGGTCAAGGGCGCGAAGTACTTTGAGTCGTTTGCCAAGGCCGACACCATTGTGTTTGATAAGACCGGCACGCTCACCGAGGCTCAGCCGCGTCTTGCCTGCGTGCTGACGACCGACGGCTGGAGCGAGGACGAGGTCCTGCGCCTTTCTGCCTGCCTGGAGGAGCATTTCCCGCATCCGGTGGCGCGTGCCGTGGTCAACGCCGCCCGCGAGCGCGGGCTCGAGCATCGTGAACGCCATGCCGCGGTCGAGTACATCGTGGCGCATGGTATTGCTTCGTCCATCGAAGGTCGTCGCGCAATTATTGGCTCGGCACACTTTGTGTTTGAGGACGAGAGCGCGCAGCTCGAGTCCGACATTAAAGAGCAAATCGAGTCCCAGATGCAGGGCCTGTCGCCGCTGTATCTGGCGGTCGACGGCACCGTTGTGGGCGTGCTCGGTATCGAGGACCCGCTTAAGCCCGGGGTCCGCGAGGCCATCGCCGACTTGCACGCGTTGGGCGTTAAGCACGTGGTCATGCTCACGGGCGACTCGGAGCGTACGGCCGAGCGCATTGCTCGCGAGGCAGGTGTCGACGAGTTTAAGGCCGAGCTGCTGCCCGAGGACAAGTACGCGTATGTGGAGCGCATTAAGAGCGAGGGGCGCCACGTTGCCATGGTGGGCGACGGCGTCAACGACTCACCGGCGCTGGGTCTGGCCGATGTGGGTCTGGCCATGGGCGGTGGAAGCGACATCGCCAAGGAGGTCGCCGACATCATCCTGACCGATACGGATCTTGCCGCGATCGTGCGCCTGCGCCGCATGAGTCAGGGGCTTATCGACCGTCTGACGAGTTCGTATTCCAAGGTGATGCTCACCAACTCGGCGCTGTTGGCATTGGGTATTACCGGCATGATCACTCCGCAGGCGTCGTCACTGCTGCACAACGGCTCAACGATCGCCTACAGCCTGGGCAACGCGAAGGCATATCTGCGCTAGCAGACGTGTTCGCCCACGTTATCTGGCCTGCGCCCAGACGGCATCGATGTCGTCTGGGCGCAGGCCTTTTGCATTTGACCATTTGCTAGCTTCTTTATATAGTGGTGCTAGCATGGCTAGCAATTGAAGGGAGCGGGATCGACGTGGGTGCTGTTAGCGACATGGCGCAGGTGAACGTTCGCGTGGATCGCCAGGTCAAGGAACGTGCCGAGGAGGCGCTACGGCTTTCGGGCGGGTCACTGCCCGAGCTCATCAAAAAGGTGGTGGCCAAGGTCGCGCAGGGTGGCGGGCAGTGCGAGGAAGTGCTTGCGGCCGTCGACGACCGGCAGCAGACCGTCGCGCACGATACTCCGTTCTCCGCATCATGGGCAGCGGCGGATCAGCTTTACGCGGACCTGGGCATCGCTACGTCGCCCGTATCCGACGATCGCGGTTGGGACGCAATCTATTCCGAGGCCATGGACGAGCGCTATCGCCAAAAGGGGATGATCCAGTGAGTGGGGCGCCTCTCAAGATCATGGTGGACGCCAACGTATGGGTTGATTCGTTTTGCGTCGACCATGCCGAGTCGCTTGCCGCGCGTGCGTTTATTGGGCAGGCGACGGAGACGGGGGCGTTGCTGTTCTTCCCGGTGCATATCGCTAAGGACGTGCTGTACGTTGTCCAACATGAGCTGAAGCGTAGCGTTCTTGCCAGCGGGGGAGCACTCGACGAGGCATCTGCCCGTGCAATTGGCGATGCGGCGTTGGCGTTTGTTCGGAACATGACCGAAAACGCCACGGCCGTGGGTGCAGATGCGTCGGACCTTTGGCTGGCCGACAAATACTTAGCGCTCCATCGCGATTACGAGGACAACTTGGTGCTCGCCGCGTGCAAGCGCGCACAGGTCGATTACTTAGTGACCAACGATCACAAGCTGCTCGAACATGCCGATCTTGCAGCGAAGACCCCGCGCCAAATGATGTCGATTCTTGCTTTGGCCGAACGCGGCGGCGCGGCTATCGGTTGACGCGAACTGTTTGCGGGCCTCTTGGACGACGATGCGCCAAGGGACCCGCGTCTGCTATTTACAAAAGCTCGGCCTTAATGGTGGGACTTTCTGCGAGCTGCTCGGCTGCCTTTTCGTCTGAGCTGTCGAGTGCTGCCAGACTGCGGTAGACCCACTCGTTGACCTGGGTGTTCTTGACGCCTGCAGTCTGCATAAGGGTACCTACCTCGCGGATTGCTGCGAGCAGATCGGCCTTGGGACCTGCGAGCTCTACCTCGATGCCGTGGTAGGCGGCCACGCCGCGGTTCTCACTCACGTGGTCGATAAAGCCCTTGACGGTCTCAAGCTGCTGGGCGAGAGCTGCATCATCGTCAGCGTCCAGCGCGACGAGTGCGTTCGATACCGTGAGGGCGGGATGTCCGCAGGGGACAAAGCCTTCGATGACATCCATAGCTTCGGTAATGGTTGAGCCCAGGCCTGCTAGGGCATTGACGAGCTGCTGCTTGGTATCCATAACGGTCCTTTCGACGGGTCAATTTTGCTTGGCGAAAATATACGTGACGTGTTCGGTAGCAAAAGTGCGAAGTGTGGCACACATTGGGGTCTTCACAGCTCGTGCATAGAACAGCTGTCCGCTTTCAGAACGTGGTAAGATAACACTCCACAAGCGGGGCTCGCCCTGCATGTTCCTTGAAAAGTCGACGGGTGTTGGGCGCTCGTGCCCAATGCCATCCAGACTTTCCCAACATTCGGGGGCGACTGGTTTCGACACGATAGCTCTGAGAGAGGAAGCAAGCCGAGGTCTCCTCGCCTCGTTAAACAGGGGTACCGTCAAATTGAATTGACAACAACTCTTCTTTTGAGCCTATGGCTCTCGCTGCTTAGTTTATAGCGGCGCGTCAACCCGGTGATTTCCCCGACACCGGTGCGACGTCATGTTAGGGGAATGCTCCTGCGCACGTAATCGGTATGGCGCAGGCTAAGACCGAACCGGTCAGGACGCCGCGAGCGTGTCGCTGCGCGCAAAGCGTTCGAGACTAAACCAGCGACTGAGCTTGGAGATGCCAATCAGGGGGCTTTCGTGGACCGGAGTTCGATTCTCCGCGCCTCCACCACAAGAGAATTGGTCGAACACCTTTGGTAGCAAGGGTGTTCGGCCTTTTTCTGTTTTGGCGTGAAATCGTCCGGCAGTTCGTCAAACATGAAGTAGACGGTTACATCTTTGCCGTCAATCTCAACGAATCTGACAAACTCGTTGAGGATTTCCAAAGGCGTTGTGTCGTTCGCGAGATCATCGAGCCACAAAAGCACATCGTCAACCGATGGTTCGAGCGATTCCGCTTGCTCTGCAACGCGCAAGCGGGCTTCTAACTCCGCTCTCTGTCGCTTCAGCTCGGTTGTGCGCTCTCTGCCACCGGGCGGCGCTATGCCGTCTTCTATCGCTTGCCAGATGCGTTCAAACGCGGTGTCGATACGCCGAATCTCTTTCTTGATGAAGTAGCTTTCGGGCTTTTCTTCGGTCGCCCGCTCAGCTTCGTAGCCAGCAAGCGTCTTGGCAATGCGTTTTCTCACATCAGCTTGCTTTACTGCTTCATAGGTCATATCGACCACTGCATCTTCTATCAAGTCTCGGCGAACTGTCCTGCGGCATTTTCGGCACTTGTAATAGTGATAGGCAGAACCATTCTTAGAGGTTCCGCTTGTTCCGGCCATTGGCATTCCGCATCGAGCGCAATAGAGCTTTCCGCTAAGCGGGAACTCTAGCGCGCTGTCAACCTTCCTTCGTGGGCGGTGACGGTCGCTAAGGATGCTGTTTATCATATCCTGTTCTGCTTGTGACCATAGGGCTGGCATACCGCCTTCTACCTCGTGTCCTGCGTACTTGTAGACACCTGCGTTCTGCACTCGCTTTAGAAGCTTGGTGACGGTATCCTGATTGAACTTTGCGCCGCGCTTGCTGCGCTCAGCGTCAACGGCGCGCACGATCTCCGCTACTGAGTTACCGCTAAACAAAAGGTTCTTCATGCGCCTAAGCACTGCAGCTTCTCGCTCGTTGATGGCGTAGCGTCCTTCTACGATATCCCATCCATAGAGAGTGCGACCATTAGCCATGCACCGTTCGGCGTTCTTCTGGATTCCGTCTCTAATGCGTTCACTGTCGATTGCGCTTTCCCATTCTGCGAGAACTTCGAGCATTCCAAGCTGAAGAACACCGCTCGAACCGCTCGCTATCTCTTCGCCCGCATAAAGTATTTCTACACCAGCCTTGCGCAACATGATTCGCGCCAATGCCATTTCATCGCGGTTGCGCATTATGCGAGTTACCTTGTAAATCACCACAAAATCAAATAGACCAAGCTTCGCATCGCTCATCATCCGTTGGAACTCTGCTCGATCTACGTTGCGCCCTGTCTGCGCATAGTCGCAGTATTCGCGCACGACATGCAAGCCTTCACGCTCGCAGTATTCGCGTGAGTTCTCAACTTGTATCTCAATGCTTTCTGAGCGTTGGTTGTGCGAGCTGAACCGCGCGTATATGGCAGCTCGGTTCTTCACCATGCTAAAATCACCCCTTAGAGCGAGCGCGCAATTGCGCTTCGTTCTTTGCACTTGCCCTGCGCGCCGACCGCCAAGAAGCCGCGCAGGGTTTTCTATTTCCTTCCCTTTGAACCTATGGCAAGCAAAGCGCCCAATATAGCAATCGGGACACCAACGATTGCTGCGCCTAAAACAGTGATTGCAAGCCCAATCAATACGCAAACGGAACCGATTAACACCAATGCTTTATTCGTGTTCCGCCGATCTGGCACGGCATGGTTTCTGTCCGGTTGATTATCCACGCTGTCTTTTTCATCCTTGGCTTGCTGCTGAACCTCGTTAGCCGATGGCGCGTTGTTAGTATGTTCGTCAGTGTCGGCCAATGCGGCAGCATAGCCGCTGCAAACGATGCTTCTAAACTCTTCGTCGCCATACTCGAAATACGAATCGCCGAACTCATCCTTTACGCGCTTCGGGCGGCGGCGCGGCTCACCAAAAAGAAAATCATCGAGAATCGAATTGAAGCAATGCGCTGTTGCTCTTACGTCGTTCAAGGCGCCATGCGCCCCAAAGTCACGATATCCGTAGAACGCTGCGCAATCTTCCAACTTGCACCATGACCATTCAGCATGCGTGCCGTCCCATGCGCCGTGTATCTTCGCAAACTCCTTCATCACGTCAAACGTCTGATGATCTGGTATATCCAAGCCTGAAGCTCGAAGAAATCCTAGGTCGAAATCGGCATTGTATGCGACGTATAGCTTAGCGTTCTTGAAAATCGGTTCAATTTCCGAACGCCTTTCTACAATCGTCTGCTTGTCCTTCACCATAGACGGAGATATTCCGTTTATGCTTTCCGCTTTAGGCCACTTTTTGCGCTCCGATGGCTTCAATAGGTCGCAAAACAGAACGTCACCGTCAAGATTCATGACAGCGAGCGACAGTATTTCATCGCGGCGAGAACCGCCGATGTTCAAGCCGGTTGTCTCGGTATCAAAAACGATTACCTTCTTTTGGTCAATCGCTTGTAACTTCTCTTTTCTAGTCATTTCCGCCACCAATCTTCAGCGTATCCGTCAAGCCAAGGATGAAGTCAGCAGAGCAATTTAGGGTCTCAACAATTAGCCTGACTTCTTCGCCGTTGGGCGCGCGCTTCCCGCTTTCCCACCTAGAAATCGTCTGCTTATGAACGCCGACCGCTTCTGCAAGTTGATCTTGGTTGAAGCCATTAGCCTTGCGCGCGATGGCAATTCGAGCGCCAATGAGCTTCTTTGTCTCGGTGCTATCCATAGCAACCCCTATCAAACGTAACCGTCTCGGCTAATTGTATACAAATTATTGTTGATACGCTAGACCAAACGGCTTACTCTTTTGCTTGCCCCGAAATAAGCCGTATGGTTTATTTCATCTCTCTTTCGGATGATTGGAGGTGAACAATGAGCGAGAACTATAAGGCAGCGCGCGAGCGGAAAGGTCTTACGGCTCAGAAGGCCGCAACCCTTCTTGGCGTTTCCATCACGACGCTTAGCAATTGGGAGACGGGCAAGACTTCGCCGACAGCGCCCATGCTCATAGAGCTTTGCAAGCTCTATGAGTGTACCGCCGATGAGCTTTTGGGCATCGTCGCTCTTTCGAGCAACTAAAGCGGAGGTTTCGAAACGTGAAAACCGATAAGAAAACCGTTGGTTTTGGAGGTGGTATTACGAATGCCCGAACCGTGCGGCCTAAGCGCTGCGCAGCGCCAGTGGTGCAGATGCGCCGTTGCGAAAACGCGCGAATGGCTGCGAAGAAAGATGCCCGCCCGAAGCGGCAACTTCGAACGGGCGTGTCAAATTGCAGGGCGCAATTGACAGAAGACAGTATAGCGCGCATGCCGCGCTACCAGCGCTGGGGATTGTATGCAATCGCCGCTCTGACGCTAACCGGCATCCTCCCTATGGCTGCTGCCGCCCTGCTTGGGTGGTTGTGCGATCTTGTGGGCTGGTGGCTTCTCATTCCGCTTTACATCGTGGTTGGTCGCGTCTTGTGGCGCGTGATTTGGTCATGAAGGCCGAAGTCTACCGCGACAACGCGGGCTTCTGGATGGCGCGCATAGAGGAAGACGCGAGCACGCCGGAAAACCGGGGCATCGGCAGGGTCTACCGCCGCCAGATGCTACCCGTCGCACCATCGGCGAGCAAGGCGGAAGCAGAAGCGGCCTTGCGCCGCGTCATGAGCCGTGAAGCGAGGTGCCCGCATGGACACCGATAACTACACGCAACCGCTCGAAGCCGTCATGCGCGAAGAGCGCCAGCGCGTCTACCCGATGCCGCTAAAGGTCGCGGACAGACGTTACCTGTTCAAGGAGTGGTGCGAGAAGAACCCAAAGGCGATGCGCGAAATCGAGCTTACAGCGCTCGCAATCGACGCGCGCGGGCTTCGCGTCTCCACTAAGTACCTCATCGAGAAGCAGCGCTACGAGGGCACTACGAAGCTCGTTGGCGTGCCCTTCGTTGACGATCAGGGCAACGAACACACCTACGGAATCAACAACAGCGATAGCTCTTTGCTCGCTCGCTGGCTGCTCGAACGCAACCCGAAGCTTCGCATCGAGCTTAGAACATCCATGTTTGACAAGGAGAAGAAAGATGAAGCGTAAAGAGATCACCGAGACTATCGCCAAGGTTGGCGCTGGCACCTTCGCCCTCAACGGCAGCATGTCGCTCATCAATCCCAAGACCGGCGAGGGCTTCGACGTTGATATGAGCGCCACGCTCGCAATCGTTCGCGGCACCCTCGCATGGGTTGACACTCTGCTTGAAGATGGCGCGAAGCCCGAGCCGAGCACCGTTAAGCACATGCAAAAGCTGCTCACCTACGTTGGCAGCTCGATTGCCTACGACATTTCAAGCGATGAAGAGGAATAGCGCGCAGGAAACCTTGCCGCTCGATTTCGGCGAACCGCCCATGCCAGACCCCGAATCATGCGAGTTCGAAAGCATGCGGCATCGCGGCAAGACGTGCTGCACGTTCGTTGGGCGCGACGTTTGGACGAACTGCCGCGAAGTCGGGCACTGCGTATGGGACGGATGGCACCAGCAGGGCGCGCCAGACGTGATCTGCGACGAGGAAGACGGTTAGGAGGTGACTACATGCCTACAAGGGAGGAAACGACCGCTGCGCAAGAGCCTATGGCCTTCTTCTCGCACGATTCCAACGCTTCGCAAGACGTGAAGTGCCAACGTCTCATTCATCGCCGGGGATATGACGGCTACGGGCGCTGGTGGCGGCTCTGCGAATATCTGGCGGCTACCAAGGGGCACCGTATCGCTTTCGAGACGGAGGAAGACGCGCTTATTCTCGCGGGCGTTCTGGGCTTCGGACAGTCTGGCGCGTTCGATGAGTACATGGCGATTGAAGATTGCAAATCCTTTGTCGAAGAGCTGTTGGATATAGGGCTTCTCGAACGCGACGAAGACGGCTTCTTGACGAACTTTCGCATGCTCAAAAACGCGCTTTATTTCGGTCGCCAACGTGCTAACGGGCGCAAGGGCGGAAGACCGCGCAAGAACTCACAGAACAACAATTCAGCAGGTCAGGAGGTGTAAAAGCATGTTTGCCAAACCCAAGGCAAAACCAGTGGTTTTAGGTGTGCTAAACCCACTCGCAAATGGTCGCCTAACCATAAAACAAAACAAAACAAAACAAGATGAGGTGGGTTTTGGTTCCTCGAACCAAAACCAAAACCCACCGTACTTGCTTGTTAGTCAACCTTACAAGCAAGGTTCTTTCTCTTGCTTCTTCTCTTTGCGGTCTTGTTTTGTGCGGCTCATTCGAGCGCCAGCAAAACGGCTTTCCACAGGTTTTCAACAGAGTTTTCAACAATGGCATGAAATGGGGGTGACGGCATGATTGCGCCAACGACACGAGACGGCGCACGCGAGCTGTTCGCAAGCAAGCTTTCCTATGAGCAGATCACAACGAACGACATTCGAGCACTCGAAGGCTTCCTTGCAATCGAGTACGCGCAGCACGAGCGCAACGGCGAGCACATGGAAATGCACCCGTGCTACCGCAAGAAGCACCAGCCGCAAATCAACCTTGCAGATGGCGGTAGAGGAATCAAAAGCGCATTTCTGCGCGTTAGCGGCTTCTACTTCTCAGGCCGTGAAGCTATCTCGTTCAACGAAGATGGATTCATTGGCTTTGCGGGCTGGGCTGATGACACGAACGTTCAGCCATTTCTCAGAGCGTTTCACAAGTGGGTTTGCGAGTGGATGATTGGAGTTACCTACCGATGATTGAGACGAAGCACGCGAAGAGCCTTGGCGAGCTTTCGCGCGGTGATGCCGTGGAGCATCCCGACCACTACGCGGGCGACGGACAGATTGAGTGCATGGACGCTATGCGCTCGATGATGAGCGGCGACCAGTACGCCTTGCCCGCCCAATCTGCCTACTGGTGGGGCTGCGCCTTCAAATACCTTTGGCGCTGGCGGCGCAAGAACGGCGTTCAGGACTTGCAGAAGTGCAAGCAGTGCATCGACTACCTGATTGCCGAGACGGAAGGCAAGAAGTGAAGCGCTACCAGATCGTACTTTGCGCCATTGCCACCGCAGCGACCGTAGCCGCGTTCTGGTGCGTCTGCTACTGGGCTTATCAAGCTCTTCTGGCAATCGCGTTGTTCTTAGTGTTTCTCGCGCTTATAGCGCTCACGTTTTAGGAGGTTTCACATGCTGAAAGAAGATAGAGAGATCGAGCAGGGCGCTTACGGATGCGCCGCAATCGTCCTTTTTGCCGTTCTGGCGCTCGTTGTGAGCATCGCGGTTGGCGTGTTCTTCGGCGCTGGGTTCGGGCTTATCGCCCTTGCGGTGTTCGTCGTGTTCTCGCTCATCTGCGTTATGCGCGCGTTCATGAAGGTTGGCAAGTAACATGGGCGGCAAGTACGAGGTTCGCGGCGCGATGAGCGGGCTTTGCCCGTTCTGGGACGGCCAATTTACCAACTATCTTGCTCATGCCCTGCTGCTGCTCATCCGATTTTCTCTGAAGTACCGAATCGTTGAGTTCAACATCAGGAAAGAGCCGTTGGATTGCGTGGACTGCCCCGACGATGACTGCCCTTCGCGGATTCGTGAAAACTGCGAGTGGTCATGATGGGCGTTAAGGTCAAGCGCGGCGCAGATGGCGTTTTCGAGTGCCGTTTGTACCTTGGTCGCAGCATCGACGGCAAGGCGATTCGCCCTTATAAGCGGTTTCACAACGCGGCTACCGAAGAGGAAGCGCAAGCCCTCGCTGAGACGTGGGCGGCTTACGTGACGGCTGACGGAACGGTTAGAAGCACCCGCTTGACCGATTTGCTCGAAGACTACGTGCAACTGCGCGAGCGCAACGGCGCAAGCCCGAACAGCATTAAGAGCTACCGGCTGTTTATCCGCTACGTTGCGCGATACCTGAAGACCGCAAACGCGCGTGATCTTGGCGTTATGGACTTCAACCGCTTTGAGCAACGCTTGCTCATGGCCAAGGACGAAGGCGGGCAAGGTCTTTGCCGAAATAGCGTTATCAACGTCCACAACTTCTTGCGCGGCGCTTATAACCACTTCGTAGACGCTGGCATTTGCGACGCTAACCCGCTGGTGTACGTCGCCAAACCATCGCCGGAGCGGCACGAAGCTTCGGCGCTCACCGAATGGGACTTCGAGGGCTTCAACGAGAAGCTAGAGGGCGCGCTTAGCAAGGAGATCAAGACGAAGGCCGATTACCGCGCCGCCGTCTACGCCTTCGCTTCGTGGCTGTCGCTCGTTACCGGCATGCGCGTTGGCGAGGTCTGCGCGGTGCAGCGCATCGACGTTAAGCGTGCTCTGTCTTACGTCCACGTCGGCGGCAACGTCATTGAGGGCAAGGGCAAGAAGCCTTATCGCCGAAACGTCACCAAAGGCCGCAAGTGCCGCAACATCGCGCTTACGCAAGACGATATCGCGGTTATTGATGCCTTCACGAAGCTTCAGAGCGCCGTTCTGGGGCGTTTGGGCGCAGATTGCCCACTGGTTACGCTAGACGGCTCTTATATGCGCCCAACGACGATTTCACGGGCTTTCAGCCGCATACGCGACGCATGCGGACTGCCGCGAGAGATCACGTTTCACAGCTTGCGTCACACGCACGCTTCGTGGCTCATCGCCAACGGTTGCGACTTGAAGACGCTATCTGAGCGCATGGGGCACGCGGACGAAGCAACGACGCTTCGAATCTACGGCCACCTGATGCCCGGACGCGACGCGGCGGCGGCTCAGCTCTTCAGCGAAGCGAAGCGCCGCGCGGCGGGTTAGGAGGTGTGCCAAAGGTGAACCAAAACGCCGTTTTCGGGCATCGCGGCGACCGAGGACGAAACGCGAGATAAACCGCCGCTTTCGGTACGGGATAAAACCGCCCGTGCCAGATAAGAAGTAATTATCAGGCAATCGTGAGAAGGGAGGGTGCCAGTGGAGCCGCAAACGTTCGATTTCAAGCCTGACGCGCCGAAGCTAAGCAAGGAAATGTAAGCGACGTTGGCTAAGACCGAAGCCGCCCTGAAGCGGATGTGGGAGCGCGAGAAGCAGGAAGCGCAGACGGTCTACGAGATCACGATTCCCGCCCAAACGCTGACCATCGTTGGCAAGGAGCACGCGGAGCACGTCTTGAAGTCACTGAAGGCGATTCGGGTTTCCGGCACCTACCGCGTCACGAAGAAATGAGGTGCGATGAAGACCATTGAGCTTAACGACGATGACTGGGCACGGCTCAAACGCAAGCTCATGACGCAGAGCGTTGACGATGCCATGAAGGACTACACGCCGCCCGTCAAGCTTACGCACGGCAACGAATACATCACCTACGAAACAGGGGGTGAAGAAGACAATGAGCGGCCTAACGAATGAGCAATGGAAACGTATCTTCAACGGTGTTGCTGACAGGGCACCAGAAATCTTCAAAGACTGCGATTTGCAGTTCTCAATTTCCGTCCGCAACGAGGACGGAACCGAAGAAACGATTTACGAACACGAAGGGAAGAAAGATGATTCCGAATCTGACAACTGAGCAGCGCCGCGAAAACCTCGAAAAGGCAAAGGCTGCGCGCCAGCGCCGCGCCGCGATCTTGAAGGGCGTTGCCGATGGCTCTTACAGCGTGCCCGACGTGCTCAACATGGCTTGCGCCGATGATACCGTGGCGCGAATGAAGGTCTTTACGCTCATTAAGGCCGCACCGGGCTACGGATTCGCCCGCACGCAGCAGACCATGCGCAAGCTTCATATTTCCGGATCGCGCCGCCTTCGCGGTCTTGGAGCGAACCAGCGCGCGGCGCTTGTCGAGCTGTTCGGGGGTGCGCAGTGAGCCTAAACAAGATCACGCTTTCGGGCAATCTCGGCGCAGATGCCGAGCTGCGCTATACGAAGAGCGGAAACCCTGTCGTTTCGTTCTCGCTGGCTGTCAACGAGCGAACGCCGAACGGCGACGGCACATGGGGCGAATACACGAACTGGCCTGATTGCGTCATGTTCGGTAAGCGCGCCGAAGCGCTCGCGCCGTGGCTTCGTAAGGGCACCAAGATTTCGCTTATCGGGCGCATCCACACGCGAAGCTACCAGAAGGACGGCCAGAGCATCAAGCGCTGGGAAGTGCGCGTTGATGACGTGGAGCTGATGCAGTACAAGCGCGATGCTCAATCGCCAGCACCAGCGAACGCAGCCGCACCCGGTCTTGCGATGGCAACCGGCGACCCATCGCCCGTTGCGCCAGCACAACCGGCAGCGCCAGACCTTTACGACGATGACGTACCGTTTTAGGAGGAAGAAGGATGCTCGGAATCAAGAAGAAGGGCGCAGAGATCAAGCAGCCCGTTTATGTCGTGCTCGTGCCGGAGGTCGCGGCATACGCCAGCGCCGCTTCGTTCCCGGTCGATTCGGCGGGTAAGCTCGTTTTCCTAAACGACACGGTGGAGCATGAGGGCAGCGAATTTCAAGTTGTCGCGATGAGCCACCGCAACAAGGTTGTTATCCGCCCGAAGGATCAGACTTACGGCGGCAAGTGGGTTAAGGCTGGAAGCGTGCGCGTCACGCGTCATGTTCTGGGGGTGCGCTAATGATTGGCAGGAAGCTTCGCGCTAAGAGGGTCAATGAGGGAATCGAGATGCCGCGCTATGCGCATGAGGGCGATGCTGGGCTTGACCTTCGCATTACCGAGACTGTCACGCTCGAACCGATGCAGAAGTGCGTTGTCGGCTGCGGGCTTGCCGTCGAGATTCCGAGCGGATGCGTGGGGCTTGTGTTCCCGCGCAGCGGCCTTGCCGCAAAGCAGGGCATCACGCTTTCGAACAGTGTTGGCGTTATCGACAGCGGCTATCGCGGCGAGGTCTGCGCGGCTCTCATCAACCAGAGCTACGAGACGGTTACGCTCGAAGCGGGCACGCGCGTATGCCAACTTGTCGTGATGCCTTATGTTCCTTGTGAGCTTGTGCCGGTCGATGAGCTGAGCGACACCGAGCGCGGCGCAGGCGGCTTCGGCAGCACGGGCGTTGAGTAGGTGGTTGGCATGCTGGCAATCATCGGCGGAAGGCAAACGGGCAAGACCACGTGCCTTATCGCAATGTCAAACGAGACTGGCTATCCAATCCTGACCGCAACGCGCGGAATGGCCGAAAACATCGAGCTTATGGCACGTAAGATGAACGTTCAGATTCCGCCCGTCCTGTCGTTATCGGGGATGCCGCTAAAAGGTTCGCTCATGCGTTGCGAACGCGTGCTTGTCGATGAACTGGGGCTTGTGGCTGAGTACATTATCGGCGCTGAGGTTGTGGCTGCTTCTATTGACGGCGTGGCGCTGGTAAAGGCTCAGCCGCCGAGCACAGACCTTGCGAAGCTTGGGCTATGGGAAGCCTTCAAGCTTTGGCGCGAAGAGCGCAAGCGCGCACGATCTGGCGGTGACGGCATGTGAGAGCAAAGGAGTATTTCGAGGGCATCCGCGCCGAGGTGGTGAAGACCGACAAGGCGCGGGAAATGCTCGAACGCATGAAGGCGCGCGAGGGCGCGAAGGCTCAGAGCTACCAGACGGGCGGCAGTGGCGGAGACGTTAGCGACCCGATGGAATCCGTATCGCAGCGCATCGACTTCGAGGGCAAGCTTAGGCAGCGCATCGCCGATGCTGAGGGCACGCTAGACGAAGCGTGCGAAGTGCTCTACGGCTCGGACGGGCGCGGCGGCTTGGCTAGGATGAAGGGCGCGCACTACGCCGACGCAATCTGCATGTATTACTGCCAAGCCGAGACATGGGGCGAGATTGCGGAAATCATGCAGTGTTCGCAGAAGTGGTGCCGCAAGCTCTGCGAAGTTGGGTTTGAGTTTATCGACCGCGTAGGTTGGGCGCACATCAAGAACGCCTGAAAATTGGGTGTTCCCTTCAGTTCCCTACTTATGCTAAAGTTCGGTACGGTGGATTAGGTAGTAAGGCCACGGGCAATTGCGCTCGTGGCCTTTTTGTTTGGAGCGTTGGCAGAGTGGCTTATTGCGCACGGTTGCTAACCGTGTGGCGCACTGTCGCCCGTAGGTTCGAATCCTACACGCTCCGCCATATCTCAGGGGGCGCGCATGGCTAAGGACTTCTCGCGCGCCTTCTACGCATCCGCCGACTGGGAACGCGCCAGAGACGCGGCATTGACGCGTGATGCTCACCTATGCCAGCACTGCTTGCAGCAGGGAGAGATCACGCCCGCAGTCATGGTGCATCACATCATCGAGCTAACGCCAGCGAACATCAGCGACCCAAGCATTGCGACCGACCCAAGCAACCTCGTTAGCCTTTGCGACAGGTGCCATAAGAAGGTGCATGGTTGGATAAGGCAAGGTTCGACACGACAAGGGCTGGCCTTCGACAGCGACGGCAATTTGATATCGCTTGGCGATTGATTCAAAAACGCAACACAACACAGAGCGACCGCGAGAAAGCGGACGCAAAACCGCAGGTAAACCCGCGAGACAATCCCCCCGGTCTGCAAAACACAGGTGGTGCCTAGGGCACCAACGCCGGGAGGTAATTTCTTGCGCGTGACGGATTTTCAAAAGGGGGTGGTCTTGCGATGACGGCAAAAGTAGGCAATACTTCGAAAGTTTCGCCCGCAGTCGCGGGGAATAGCCCGCCGAAGCGGCGAGTTGCCAAGGAGAAGCGCGTAGAGAGCGAGCTTCGCAAGCTGCGCGAGATCACCAAGGGCGCAATCCCCGACGAGAAGCGAAAAACCGTCATGCCGCTTCTGGCGAACCTCGCTTTTCTGAAGGTCAAGCTTGATGATGCCCGCGCCGATCTGCTCTACGAAGACATCTTCACCGAGTATGACAACGGCGGCGGGCAAACCGGGCTGCGCGAGCACCCAGGATTCAGTGCATACAACAAGCTGTTCACTACGTTTTCGCGCGGCGTGAAGCAGCTTACCGACATGATGCCGAACGGCACCGCCGCTGCCGACGCGCTCATTGACTTCATCAATGAAACGCGGTACGGCTAGGGCGAAGTCTAAGGGCGGCTCGTGCGAGCGCGCGATACGCGAATACTTCGGCGGCATACTGAGCGGCGAGATCATAGCGTGCGAGAAGATGAAGCAGGTTGCCGCTCATGTCCTGCGCGACATGGACAACACCGACCCGCTCTATCCGTACCACTACCGCGAAGAGTTCGCGCAGAAGCACGTTCGGTTCATCGAAAGCTTCTGCCGCCTACCGTCCGGGCGCTTGGGGCACGATTTCAAGCTAGAGCTTTTCCAACGCGCCATTCTGTCTGTCGTTTTCGGCTTCGTTGATGCTGAGGGCGTGCGGCAGTACCGCGAAGTGCTCTGGATTATGGGACGCAAGAACGGCAAGACTGCGCTTGCGTCTGCGATAGAGCTTGACTTGCTCGTGAACGACGATGAGGGCGCGCCGGAGGTCTACAACGTCGCCACCGCCCACGATCAGGCGGCAAAGGGATTCAACAACGCGTGGCGTATGGTGCTCACAAGCCCCGCGCTGGCGAAGCACATAAGAAAGCGCGTGTCAGACCTTTACTGCGATCTGAACATGGGCACCATCAAGGCGCTGAGCGCCAACACGAACCACCTAGACGGTCTGGACATTTCCGGCGCTATCGTTGACGAGCTGGCCGCGATGAAGAACCGCGACCTTTACGACCTTACGATGCAGGGAACGTCCGCGCGCCGCCAGCCGCTCGTGTTGGAAATCACGACTAATGGCTTCGTGCGAAACGGCATCTTCGATGCCCAATACGAGTACGCGACCAAATGGCTTGACGGCAAGGCGACCGGTGAGAAGGCAGAGCGCTTCATAGCGTTCATCTTCGAACTTGACGAGCGCGAGGAATGGCAGGACGAAGGTGCTTGGGTCAAGGCTAACCCCGGCCTTGGCACTATCAAATCGCTTTCGGCGCTTCGCCAGAACGTGTCTAAGGCGAAGGACGATGCGACATACCTTCCCACCCTGCTAGTTAAGGACTTCAACCTCATTGAAAACCAGTCTCAGGCTTGGTTGACGTGGGCTGAGATACACAACGAAGCGACATTCGACCCCGGCGACGGAACGTTTACGTATGCCGTGCTCGGCGTTGACGCGGCGGACACGACCGACCTTACCGCAGCTTGCCTTCTCATGCAGCGGCCTAACGATCCGAACTTCTACGCGCTTCATATGGCTTGGATTCCGCTTCGCGCTTTGGAGCAAGCAGAGCGCGAGGGGCGGCGCGGAGGGCGCGACGGCGTGCCTTACGACGCGTGGATTGCGCGCGGCCTTATGCGCACGTGCGAAACGCCCATCATGGACAAGCGCGACGTTCTGGATTGGGTGGCCGAGGTTCAGGACAAGTTCGGCATCTACGCCGTCTCTTGCGGCTACGACCCGTGGCACATGCGCGACGTTCCGACCGTGGAAGCATACGAAGACTATTTCGGCGCTGACAACCTGCAAAAGGTCATTCAGGGCGCGCAAACGCTGTCAATGCCGATGAAGGAGCTTCGAGCGCTCTACAAGGAAGGGCGCATCGTGGACAACGCCAACCCGATTGCCGAATGGTGCCGCTCGAACGTCGCCATTCGAACCGACGTGAACGGAAACATTCAGCCGGACAAGAAGAACCAAGACCCGCGCAACCGCATAGACGCGTGGGCGGCTGAGTGCGACGCGTTCATTGCGATGAAGAACATTGCGGACGATTACCGCGCGATGATAGGAGGTTAGAGTTGAGCAGATCACAACCGTTTCTGCGCTCGCTCTTCGATGCGGTGTTCCACCGTCCGCAGATGCAAGCGGTAAACGGCTATTTCTCCACGTTCACGGCCTATGCCCCGTCGTTCACGACATGGCAGGGCGGGCTTTACGAAGCAGAGCTTACGCGAAGCATCATCGAGAGCGGCGCAGACCACGCAAGCAAGCTGAAACCGGAGGTTTCCGGCTCTGCTCAGCCTGTCGCCGCGCGTGCTCTCAGGCAGCAGCCTAACCCGTGGATGACCACGCCGCAGTTCATCAAGCGCATTTGGACGATTCTTCAGGTCAACGACACGGCGCTTATCGTTCCTATCGACGCTGGCGACGGCATTACGATTACCGGGTACTATCCCGTGCTGCCGAGCCAGTGCGAAGCATACGACGTTGACGGCGAGCTTTGGCTAAAGCTCACGTTCCCGACAGGCGACAGCGTGCTTGTCGAGTGGTCGCGCGTTGGCGTGATGACACGCCACCAGTACCAAAGCGATTTGTTCGGCGACGGCACGAACGTTCTTCAGCCGACGCTAGAGCTCATGCACGCTCAGAACGAAGCTGAGCAGTCGGCTATCAATCAGGGCGCGGCAATCCGCTTCATCGGCAAGCTGAGCCAGAACCGCAATGAAGGCGACCAAGAGCGAGCGCGAAAGGCGTTCAACGCTCAGCTTTCCGCTGACAACGCGGGAGGAATCGCCGTCTATGACAAGCTGTTTTCGGACGTTGAGCAGATCACGCCGACAAGCTACACGGTCGATGCGGCGCAGATGGAGCGAATCGAGAAGAGCGCTTACCGCTTCTTCGGCTCCAATGAGGATATCGTTACGAACTGCGCGGACGAAGACACCTTCAACAGCTACTACGAAGGCCGCATCGAGCCGTTCGCTGTTCAGCTCGGCTTCGTTATCACGTCCATGACGTACACGGCAAACGAGATAGCGCACGGAAACTCAATCATGTTCAGCGCGAACCGCCTAGAGTTCGCCAGCAACACGACGAAGCTTAACGTTTCCGTCGCGCTGTTCGACCGTGGCATCTGGAACGGCAATCAGGTAGCCGATGTGTTCCAGTCCCCGCACTACGAGGGCGGAGAACGCCACGTTATACGCGGCGAGTATATCGACCTTGCACTCATCAGTGAGCACACGGCGGAACAGGCGGCACAAGCCGCAGAGACGAACGCGAACATAGCCGCAATCGACGCGAGCAGCGGCTACGGCAACAAGAAGGAGGTAGACGATGCCAGCGAAACCGAGTGAGCGGCAATACCGTTCCCTTGCCGTGCCGCTCAACGTGCGGGCGGCTGACGGCGCAACCAAGAAGCGCTTTGACACGGAATACTATGTTGAGGGCTACGCTTCGACATTCAACGACCCATACGTTCTGTTCGAGGATTTCGATGGAACAAAGCACATCGAGGTTATCAGCCCCGATGCCTTCCGCGAAGCGGACATGAGCGACGTTATCCTTCAGTTCGACCATGCGGGCAGGGTGTACGCCCGCATGAGCAACGGGACGCTCATTGTGGAGCCGGACGAGCACGGGCTTTTCATCGCCGCCGACCTGTCGCGCTCTCAGGGCGCGCGCGATCTCTTCGAAGAGATAAAGGCCGGTCTTATCACGCGCATGTCATGGGCTTTCACGGTCGCGGCAGACGAATACGACCGCGAGACGCACACCACGACCATTACGCGCGTCAAAAAGGTTTTCGACGTGTCCGCCGTCAGCCTTCCGGCTGACCCGAACACCGAGATATCAGCAAGAAACCTGCTCAACGGAGCGATTGAGCAGTCGCGCAAGGAGCTTGCGCGCCGTAAGAGTGCCCTTGCCGTTGCGAGGGCGACACTGGCAATCGCCAAGAGCAGAAAGGTTTAGAACAATGGACGAAATGACTATGGATGACCTGCTTAACGAGCTTCAGGGTCTTGTCGATAAGTACAAGGCCGATGACGGCACCGACACCGAGCCGACCGAGCAGGACGCAGAGCGCATGAGCGCGCTTACCGCCGAGATCGAGAAGCGCAACGCCGCCGCCGCGCAGCGCCGCGACAGCCACACCGCGAACGTTGCTGCCGCTCGCGCCGCTATCGAGAACGGCACCGCCCGCCGCGTCGATTCCGTGCCGATGGGCACTTCCGCGAGCGCTCGCGGTGCCCTTCCGCAGGTGCGCGACACCACCGACTACAACGCCGCCGCCCGCCGCGCGTGGGTGAAGGACATTGCCAGCCGTTCCGGCGTGCAGCTCATCGGCGGCACCGAGCTTACGCAGGTTGAGCGCGACGCGTACAACCACCTTATCGAGCAGCGCACGGCGTTTACGCATCTGACCAGCAACACCGACGCGGTTATCCCCGTCGAGCTTCAGACGCAGATTTTCACGCTGATTGACAACACGGCTGTTCTCTACGGCGACATCCACAAGGACAACTTCCCGCATCAGTTCGAGCTTATCCGCCATAAGAGCATCAAGGCTGGCGACGCGGCGAAGACCGATGAGGGCGCAGCGCCCACCGATGAGGAGCAGAACGAGTTCGACACCATCACCCTTACGGGCGAGGAGATCAAGAAGACCGTCAAGATGAGCCGCAAGATGGCGGTTCAGTCTATCAGCGGCTTTGAGCAGTACATCGTCAACGAGACCGGCGCGCGCCTTGCCGTCGCCGCCAACGCGCGCACCCACGCCAAGACGGTTGACACCACGCTTGGCATGGATTCCGGCAACAAGATTAACTGCGCCACCGCTGGCACCCTGAAGAAGGCCGATATCACCAAGCTTCTGGGCATGCTCTACACCTACGGCAACCCTGCGCCGAAGGGCTGCATTATCTACGCCAACGGCAACACCATTTGGAACCATATTGCGATGGTCGAGGATGCCAACGGGCGCTCTTACTTCGTGGACGAGAAGACCGAAGACCCCGCCGTTGAGGGTCATATCTTCGGCAAGCTCGTTAAGCGCGACGATTCTATGGCCGATGGCATCATCAAGGCCGGTTATCCCGACCTGTTCCGTGGCAACATCTTCGACGGAGTGGACGTTACGCCCTACGTCGAGCCGGGTACTCAGAAGCGCTGCTTTGACGGCTACCTGCTCTTTGACGGCGGCCTTGTCGTTCCCAAGGCTTTCGGCCAGCTCACCATCGGCACCGCCGCAAAGTAACGAGGTGGTGACAGATGGCAGAGAAGCCGAAGCTGCTTGACGCGTGCCGCGAAGCGCTGAGGATTCCCGCCGACTGCACCGACTTTGACGCTGAGATCGAAGACCTCATCGAAGCCGCCCGCGCCGCGATGCGCGCGGGCGGCGTTGCCGATGCCGTAGCCGCCGACGATTCGAACAGCACGGTTCGGCTCGCGGTGAAGGTCTACTGCAAGGCGAATTTCGGCATGGACAACCCCGATGCCGACCGCCTTACTCAGAGCTTCGATGATCTGCTAACCATGATGGGCGGCAGCGCGGAGTTCGGGGGCGCGTCATGAGCATGTGGGCTGGCACGTGCCAGCTCATCGCTAAGACCGTCACGAAGGACGAATACGGCGTGCAGCAGACGGAGGAAACAAAGCGTAAGGTGTTCTGCAACGTCTTCTCTATGGGCGATGCCGCCCACTACGCCGCCGCTGCCGCTGGCATTCACCCCGAAGCGGTGTTGCAGATTCGCAAGAGCGCCTACAACGGAGAGCGGCTAGTCGAGTTCGACGGCGCGCGGCTCACTGTCGCGCGCGTTGACAAGTCAAGCCCCGACTTCGTGCGCCTGACGCTCGCTGAGGTGGTGGGCGACCGTGGCTGAGCAGAGCATCGAGCGGTTCATACGCAGCTGCATGAAAGAGTGCGTGGAAGACAACGTTTCCGCGCTCGCTGAGAACGCGGGCGAAGCCGGAAGGCGCGCCGTGAAGCTGTTGAAGCAAGAAAGCAAGGTGCGCACCGGCGCTTACAAGAAGGGTTGGAAGGCGGACGTTAAGACCGATGAGACGGGCACCGAATGCACCGTGCACAACCGGCGCTACCAGCTAACGCACCTGTTGGAGAACGGCCACAAGATCACGAACCAGACCGGCGAGGATTACGGCACCGTTCCCGGCGACGGCGTTATAAGGAAGGTTGCAGACCAAGTGGCGCGAGAGTTCGCGGAGATGGGGGGCGACGGACGATGATTGAGCTAAAGGCGCTCTGCGGCGTGCTCGATTCGCTCGGCATCCCGTGGGCTAACCAGCGATTCGCAGACGGCGAGGAACCGGCACCGCCCTTCATCTGCCTTGTGGCGGGCTACAACGAAGCGGCCTACGCGGACAACAACACCTACCTATCGTGGATGCCCTACGATATCGCGCTCTACACGCGGCACCGGGACTACGCGACCGAGAAGCGCATACGCGCCGCACTCGAAGCCGCCGAGTGCCCTTACACGCTTGGCATCACAGAGATTGATTCAGAAGAGCTTACCGAAGCGGCGTTCACCGTGAACGTCGCCGAGAGTTAGGAGAGACCAAATGGCACGAAACGGATTCTTCGGCGTGAAGAACTCGCATTTCGCGATCTGCACCGACGAAGACGCACTTACCTACGAAGACCCCGTGCATGTCGCGGGAACCGTAGCTATCAGCATGGAGCCGACCGTTGAGACGGCAACGAGCTACGCCGACAACGAGCCGTGGCTTGACAAGCAGCAGGACAACGGCGGCTCTGGAACCATGAGCTTCTACGACACCGAGAGCACCGCCGAGCTGCGGCAGCTCATCGCAGACCTCGTGGGCTACGAAATCGCGCAGGACGGGCGAACCATCCTGAGCGCCGACCGCACGCCCAAGAAGTTCGCCTTTATGTGCGAGCAGCCGGGGCACGTGCTCGGTCGCCGCCGCTGCCTTCTCATGTGCCAGCTCTCGAAGCCGACACAGGAGCTTAACACCGTTCAGGACACGCCCGAGATCACGCAGCTTGATTATCCGTTCACGTGGCGACCGGTCACTATCCCGAGCACCGACATTCGCACGAGCGGTTACGACAGCTTCACCGGCCTTGCTGATTACGACACCTTCTTTGATGCGGTCAATATCGAGCTTGAGCACAAGACCGAACCGACGGTCTAGGAGGTTTCGAATGCTTATCAAGGTTGGCGAAAAGGAGTTCGAAGCGACCTTCAACGCATTCACTCCGATTGCCTTTTCCCGCTGCTTCAATGTCGTGAAGCCCAACGGCACCATGAGACCGAAGGACATTAACGAGGATACCGGCGCGATCTTGGAGAACTTGGACAAGTTCGGATTCCCACCGCTCGTGCCGCTTCTCGAAATCTTCTACGCGTGCATCAAGACGGCAAACCCTCAGTTCGATGAGAAGTTCGATGAGTGGGTTTCGTCCTTCCCCGCCGATGGCTACGACTTGGAGCGCAAGGACGGTTGGGCTACCGACGTGATGCGTATTGTGATGGACAACTTTTTTCCAAGCGCCGCGCAAGATGCAGTGGAAGCCGAGGAAGCCGAAAAGGCCAGCGCCGCCGCTTCCAAGTAACCTGCAAGACGCGTGCGACGCGCGATACATCTACAACTGCCAGCAATGCGGCCTGACGCTCTCAGACCTTCAGATGATGAGCTACCGGCAGGTGCAAGACCTTTTGGAAATCAACGCGTTCTACGCAGACGCTGCGGCGCACTACGACGAGGACGAGAAGGCGCGCAAGGCCGAAGTCGCGTTCTGGTCATGACATGAAGTGAGTTCTTGACGGCAGCGCACCCGCGAGGTGCGTTGCTTCAAGCACTCATGGGACTTTGACAACCGAAGAGGGGTGATTACGTGGCGGTCACTTACAAGGGGCTTGTTATCAAGTTCGGCGGCGACACGACCGAGCTTCAAAGCGCCCTGAAGAAGGTTCAGCAGGCATCGCGCGACACCCAAAGCGATTTGCGCGATATCAACAAGGCGCTGAAGTTCGACCCCGGAAACACCGAGCTGCTAGAGCAGAAGGTAAAGGCGCTCAACTCTGCCTACGGCGAGACGAAGCAGAAGCTTGATGCTTACAAGCAAGCGCTCGCGCAGTTGGAGAGCAAGAAGCAGAGCGGCGCGCAGCTCACGGCTCAGGAGGAACGGCAGTACGACAGCCTGAAGCGCGCGATCATGCAGTGCGAGCGCCAGCTTGACAGCTACGGCAGCGAGCTTGCGGACACGGCGCGCGAAGCGGACGCATCGCGCACGGCGCTTTACAAGGTTGGTCAGACCATCGAGGACAACGCCGACAAGCTTTCAAACGCCGGGTCTAAGATTTCAAGCGCGGGAACGGCATTGTCTGGCGGCATCATCGGTGCGGCTGGCGCGCTTACCGGCCTTGCATCGAGCCAAGAGGAAGCGATACAGCAGAGCGGGCAGCTCGAAACGGCATGGGTGAGCGCTGGCGGCACCGCCGAGCAAGCATCTTCGACCTATGCGAGCTTCTACCGCATCCTTGGCGATTCTGCATCTGCCACGGAAGCGAGCCAGAACCTAGCGCGCCTGACAACCAACGAGCAGGAATTGCAGCAGTGGACGGACATTGCCGCTGGCGCTTACGCGACATTCGGCGACGCTCTGCCGCTTCAGAACTTGGCGGAAGCAGCGCAGGAGACGGCGCACACGGGCACCGTCACTGGCGGTCTTGCCGACGCTCTCAACTGGTCTACGGCATCAGCCGAGCAGTGGAGCGCCGCGCTGTCCGGTCACTCTTCGGCTCAGGCCGCTTTCAATCAGGCGGTCGCCGAGGGTCAGACAAAAGAAGACGCTTTTAACGCTGCTCTTGCCGCGTGCGGAAGCGAGCAGGAGCGGTCGCAGCTCATCACCGAGACGCTTACCGGGCTTTACGCGGACGCGGGACGGCAGTACCAAGAGACGAACAAAGACCTTCTCGCTTCGCGCGACGCGCAGAACGAGATGAACCAGAGCATGCAGGAACTCGGCGAAGCGGCCTTGCCCGTCAAGACCGCCGTTACCGAGATCGGCGCGAGCCTTCTTAACACGCTCGCGCCCGCGCTCGAAGCCGTCACGGGCTGGTACAAGAACCTGTCGCCAGAGCAGCAGACGCTTGTTAACAACCTCGCTCTAGGAGCCGTCGCCTTCGGCGGCGTGACAACCGCCATTGGTAAGACGATGGAGGCCGCAGAGGGCGTGGGAAGCGCCTTCAAGACCGCTGGCGAGCTTTGGGGCGGCGCTAAGAAGCTCATGGGTGACACGGGCTTTCTAAGCAAGATCGGAACCGGCTTCTCTAATATCGTCACCAAGGCGGGCGGTCTGGGAAGCATGCTCACCGGCACGCTTTCTAGCGGCTGGACGGGCTTTACCGGGCTTATCGCCGCTCACCCTATCGGCCTTGGCGTTGCCGCCGTGTCCGCCGCCGTCGCTGGCCTTACGTGGTTCTTCACGCAGACCGAGACGGGCAAGCAGATGTGGTCTGACTTCACCGGCTGGATTTCTGAGAAGTGGCAAGCCGTGCAGGATTTCTTCGCTGGCGTGCCTGAGTTCTGGGGCGGAATCTGGGAGCAGGTCAGCACCGGCGTTTCGGATTTCTGCACCGGCGTTGGCGAGAAGTGGGAGCAGTTGAAGCAGGGCGCTTCCGACACTTGGGAGAACATCAAAACCGGCGCTTCGAACGCTTGGAACGATCTTAAAACCAACGTCGGGAACCTCGCGCAAGGCGCGGTCGATACCGTGTCTAACTGGTGGAACAACCTAACCGGCAACACCGATTCGGCCTTCGGGCAAATCGCTTCCACGGTTCAGAACGACATGAACACCGCGAAGACCGTTGGAAGCTCTGCGGCTGGCGCTCTGCAAGCAGCGATGAACGGCGACTGGGAGACGGCGAAGAGCCAAGCGGCAAACGCCTTCAACGCTATCAAAGACAACATCGGCTCGAAGCTTGACGCTGCCGAGAGCACGGCGGTTAGCGTCGCAGACCGCATCGGCGACAAGCTGGGATTTCCCGGCCTTGGCGCTAAGGTGCAGGGCGTGTTCGACGGCATCAGGGGCTTCATAGAGAACCCGATTGAAAGCGCGTGGAACGCGATTTCTGGCATTCCGCAGAAGATCATGAACGCCTTTGGCGGAATCAAGATCAGCATTCCGAAGCCGAAGCTTCCGCACTTCAACGTCAGTTGGAACGAGTTTGGCCCGATTTCGCTACCGAGTGTGAGCATCAGTTGGTACGCGCGCGGCGGCTACTTCGATGAGCCTTCAATCGTCGGCGTTGGCGAAGCTGGCGGCGAGTTCATCGCGCCTGAGAAGCAGTTGCAAGGCTTCATCGAAACGTCGGTTAACCGCGCCTTCTCGCGGTTCGCCGACGCGCCGAGCCAGCCCGTTAACGTCGCCGTGACGGTTTACGCCACGGTCGCTGACGGAGTGGACGCATACGAGACAGGCCAGCAGATCGGCGCTGGCATCGCAAGCAAGCTGAAGCAAAGGGGGGTGCCAGTTGCAACTTAGACGGACTAGGAACCAGCACGACCGAATCATCTTCAACGGCACCGACCTATCGAAGCTGGTTTACTGCAAGGTGCGCCGCCCCATCATGGCGACCGTCAACGCGACGTTCGAGAGCGTGCCGGGGCGGCATGGCGAGGTCTTCAAGAGCGCCTACCGTGGCGGCTACGACCTTCCCGTTGAGATTTGGCTTAGGACTGAAGACCGCCGCGAGGTCGCGGAGATGCGGCACAAGCTCGCGGCGGCTCTCTGGACTGACGAACCCGCGCCGCTCTACCTTCCCGATGACCCGACGCGCTACCTGCTCGCAATCGTGAGCGGCAGCACCGACCTAGACGAGATCACGGACGATTGCCCGACAACCACCGTGACGTTCCACGTCGGCGACCCCGACTATTACGGCCAGAAGCGCCGCATGGAGGTTTCGGCTGGCAACATCTACGTGAACGCTGGCGGCAACCGACCCGCATACCTGAAGGTCACGGCGAAGCCCGCCGCTGGCAGCACGTGGAGGATTACGAACGTCGATACCGGCGAGTTCGTGGCTATCAACACCGCGCTCACGTCTTCGAGCACCATACGGCTTGACATGGCGACCGAGCACGCGACGGTCAACAACCAGACAGCGCCGGTAACGATTGACTCGGATTACTTCGATATCAACGGTCGCTGCCACCTGAACATCACCAACGGCACCGCGATTCTTGAGTGGGTGGAACGATGGCTTTAATAAGACGTATCGGCTTCACCCGCTTCAACCGCTGGGGCGACAATCTGGGGCGGCTCACGGTGAGCGCCGCGACGCACACCGACGCGCTGGACGGAACCGACGAACTCAACATCACGTGCGCCGAAGACCTCGTGAAGGGCGACCGCGTAGTTTGGATTGACCTTCAGGGCGTGTGCCACGAACACATCGTTGACACCATCGACCGCGCACACGACGATGACGGCGCGCCAGAGACGCAAGCCGTCTGCATCAACTCTGTTAACGAAACGTGGGATGACTGGCTGGACGATAAGCGGCCTTCTGGCGGCGTGTCGGTAGCGCTCGCGTCCATTCTCGCAGACACGCGCTGGGAGGTCGGCACGTGCGATCAGGGCGGCACAGCTTCGCGCACCTTCTACCATGAGAGCGTGCGCGAGGGATTGGCCGGAATCATCGAGACGTGGGGCGGCGAGCTTGAAACGCTCATCGTCCACAACGGTACGGGCATTGTGAGCCGCCGCGTGGGCGTGCGCGCGAAGCGCGGGAACCAGAGCAGCGCAAAGCGTTTTACATGGACTAAAGACCTCGTTTCCGTCAAGCGCTCTGTTGCGAGCGACAACCCGAAAACTCGCGTCTACGGTTACGGCAAGGGCGTTGAGACTGAGGGTGGCGGCTACGGTCGCCGTCTCACCTTCGGCGATATCAACGGCGGCAAAGACTACGTGGAGGATGCCGAAGCTACTACCGTTTGGGGGCACCCTGACGGAGAGGGCGGCATTCTTCCCGCCGTCGCGTCATACGTCAACGAGCAGTGCGAGGACGCGGCGCAGCTCTTGCAGGAAACGAAAGACTACCTAGAGCAGGTGAAGGAGCCGAAAGTAACCTACACCGCTTCGGTTATCGACCTTTACGCGTTCGGGCGCTCATGGGAGGGCGTGGGCGTGGGCGATGACGTGGCGATCATCGACAAGGGCTTTTCTGCCGAGGGCGTGCGCCTGCATGGCCGCGTGTCTCAGATTGAGCGCGACTTGCTCACCGGCGACGCTACCGTTACGTTCGGCACTCTTACTGACAGCATGGCCGACATGTGGCAGAGCGTAAGCAACGCGTTAAAGAGCAACAGCCAACAGAACGCAATCTATGACGCTGCGGCGGGCACGTCGGTTTCGTGGCTTCAGCAGCTTCAGGCCGCGATAAACGCTCAGTTCAACGCCGTTGGAACCTACAAGGTCGAGACATTCGAACTTGGCACGATGTGGAGCAATGTACCCATCGACGCTGAAACGGGCTTGCCGGTCAAAGCGACTTCGGGCATGTGGGCTGTCAACATTAACGGTATGGGCATGCGACTTGCCGCGAACCTCACTTCTGACGGTCAATGGGACTGGCGAACCTTCCTGACAGGCGCTATGGTGAGCGCCGACGCGATCAACACGGGCACCATGAGAGCCGAGCGCGTGCGCGCCGGTCTTCTGACCGACGAGAAGGGAAACAACTTCTGGGACTTGACCAACGGCGAGTTCTCGCTTTCCGCAAGCACCGAGGTTGGCGGCAAGACCGTTCAGAAAATCGCCGACGATGCGGCAAGCTCAGCCGTCGATGCTCAAACGCAACGCGACATATTCAACAAGCTGACCAACAACGGGCAGACGCAGGGAATCTATCTCAGCGGCGGTAAAGTCTACATCAATGCTACCTACATTGAAACGGGCATCATCAGCGACAGATACGGTCGCAGCACGTGGAACCTCAACACCGGTTCGCTTACGACAAACTACATGACGGCAAACAATATCGACGCTAACGGTACGTTCGAATGCGGTTCTGCTTCAAACCTCATTCGTCTTGCCAGTGGCGAGATTAAAGGCTACGAAGACGGAACGCAGATCGGGACTGTCGACTTCTCAGCGCACATGCGAAACGTTAGCACCGGGCAGCTAACGACCGGTCTTCAGTTGACGGGAAACCAGCATATCCGAATCACCACGCCGCTTATTTCCGCCGCTGCATCTAGCAGCGAGAGCACCACGACAACGCATGCGATCACGAAAGATTGCACGTTGCATTACATCAGCAAGATTCAGGATGACGGCGACGGCACGATTACATGGTGGAACGCAACGCGAAGCATCGACTTTGTAGACGGCTTCTGCACGGTATGCAACTTCGACTAGGAGGAACGATGAGCAAGACCCTTTATCACATGCTGCACGACCCGATAGGCAACTGCGAAGCGATGGTGACCGAATACGACGAAGAGCTTATCAACCGCGCCGCGAACAACGGAATGATTTTCATTGCGGTTGACGAAGACGGAAACCGAACCGTCGTGCAGCCGGAAGACGTGAAGGAGCCAATCAACGACGATCAGCCCTTCACGCTCGTTCAGCCCTTGTACGTCGATGACCGCATGAGGGCGGTTGTCGATGTGTTCGACGCTTTGGCCGCGAGCGTGCCAGCCGTCGCCGCGAGCGCGGACGTGCAGCCCGTGTCTAGCAAGGCGCGATCTGCTATGAGCTTCGCCGAAGCGCTCGAAGCCCTCCGCGCGCTTGCATACGGCACCGTCGAGGAAGGCGGCGAGTGATGAGCAACACACGGACGCTTGAACTCGATATCTCGAAGGAGGGCGCGGGAACCTGCATCAAGGTTGGTCAGGGCGACGATGGCGGAACCACCATCAAGGCGCTTATCTACGACAACGGCGATGAGTTCGCGCTTTCAGGTGCTACGGCATGGCTTGTCGTGCTGCTGCCTAACAAACGTAACTACTATCGCGGCCAATGCTCGGTGAGCGGAAACGCCGCCACGATCACGGTTGACGAATCGAAGCTTTGCAGCGTGTCCGGCTACACCGACGAAGCCTATTTCACGATCACGAAGAGCGGCAAGACCTATTCGACAGAGCGATTCGCAATAGAAATCCTGCGCAGCGCTCTTGACGGGCAGCAGCCCGCGCAGAACTGGGACGATGCCGTTCAAGACCTCATCGACCGTGGAGAGACGGCGGTAAAGAACGCCAACAGCGCGGCGAGCGCGGCGAACACCGCCGCTGGAAAGGCCAACACGGCGGCGAGCACCGCCAACAGCGCGGCGACGAACGCGAACAACGCGGCAGATGCCGCAAACACCGCCGCATCAGCCGCAAACACTGCGAAGCAGAACGCGGACGCTGCGACCACGACTGCGAACAACGCGGCAGATGCCGCAAACACTGCGAAGCAGAACGCCGACAAGGCGACCGCAAGCGCCAATGCCGCCGCGAGCGCGGCGAACACCGCTGCAGCGAGCGCGAACGCCGCCGCTGCGACTGCAAACGGCGCGGCAGAGGATGCCACCGCCGCAGCACAGAACGCGCTTAATATCGCAAACGCTATCGCGGCTATCGAACCGCCGTCAGATGACGAGGTGCAAGAGCTGCGCGACGAGAACGCGACGCTTGCGACAGCCCTTGTCGAGCTTCAGGACGGCTACATAGTCCTTGGAGAAACGGCGTACATGCCCACAAACAGACGAAGCGCCCTATCCGGCGAGACGGTCACGGTTGCGCAAGCAACCGTGAGCGGCGAGACGGCGACGCTCAACTAAGAAGGGAGACTATCAATGGCTGATTTGTCGAAGTTTTCTATCAATGGCACCGCGTACAACCTGAAGGACACTTCAGCGCAGAGCAAGGCCGATTCTGTCACGACCGCCGAGGAATACGACCGCCAGCACAACATCAACGCTTACGCGGGGCGCTCGCTCGCTTCGGTCTTCGCTAACGAGATCGGCAGCACCGACATTTACACGTGGCTTCGCAACCGCGCGCGAAACGCCAACTTCGCCGGTCTGCGAATCGGAGACTACATCGACGTTCCCGTTTCCGAGGGCGCTAACGTGCCGGCGCAGACGGTGCGCTACCGCATCGGCGCTATCGACCAGTATTACCAGTGCGGAGACACCGCGAAGGGGCATCATATCGTCATGGTGCCGAAAGCGCCCGTCACCGTGAAGGGCGACAAGGCATCCAACACGAGCTACCTTCAGTGGCGCGAGACAAACGACAACAACGGCACCGCCGAAGATAAGCACCCTTACTTGTGCTCGAAGCTCCATGATTGGGAGATCAACGATTTCTTGCCCGCGCTGCCGTCCACGCTTCAGAGCGCCATTCTCGCGCAGCGCGTGCTTCTCGAAGAGCGCTATTCGTCTTCGGGCAAGCTCACCGAAGCGAGCGGTTGGAGCTGGGCGGACTTGGGCAAGATTTGGTCGCCCTCAGAGATGGAGGTTTACGGGTGCCCAGTATGGGGCAGCAAGGGCTACTCTGTCGGCTTCGATTCGCAGTTCCCAATCTTCACCGACACCGCAAGCCGCATCGCGGGCGGTCGCGTCAGTTGGTGGCTGCGGTCGGTCATGGGCGGGTCTTCGTCTGGCGCGTGCTATGTCCTCAGCGGCGGCATTGCCTACTACTCTGCGCCGACGTACGACTGGGTGCGCCCGCTGCCGTGCTTCCTCCTAGGCTGATAAAATCAGCCGTACATGGTACAGGTCTGGCGCATGCCTTGCGCATGCGCCCATACTTCCCCGCGCGAAGCGCGGGCGAAGTATTTTTTTGAAAATCACGGAGGGGGGGGGATGTTGCAAATTGAGCGGCGTATATGTGCGGAACCGCAACCTAAGCACGTTCGAGTATTTCAACACTGCGGTTTCGATTCGAAACGAGGTGACGCGCCTTGTCACTTCGGGCGCGGTGCCCAAATCCTATCGCTTCATCTTCGCCGTCCCCATGGCGGAGACGGCGCGAAGCGTGGTGTTCAACCTTGTGAAGGCTGATGCCTTCTACCCGAACACACAGCGGAACGTCGAGGAACGCAAGCATTACATGACGCTTGCCTTGGCAGACCTAAACCAGCTTTACCAAGACCTGCAATGCCTTCTTGCGATGAAGCTACCCGTCAAGGTGGCTAAGTTCGAAGAGATCTCAGAGAGCATCGAGAACGATATAAAGCTCATAAAGGGCGCTCGCGCGGGCGTGAAGCTCATTGGAAAGGGGTAGAATGTTCGCGCGTTGTCCCTTGGAAATCATCGCGTCAATTGGTGGCTGCGGTCGGTCATGGGCGGGTCTTCGTCTAGCGCGTGCAATGTCAACAGCAACGGCAATGCCAACAACAATGCGCCGACGAACGACTGGGTGCGCCCGCTGCCGTGATTCCCAAGCATTGCCAGACCGTGCGGCCGGAAGCGCCGCGCGCCGTGCATTTGAGGAAGGAAGGGGCGACCATCGGGCGCAAGCCCGTAAATATGCACCCCGCGACGGTTGCCGTTCGCTGCTTGCATGGCGCGGTTCTCGGCGTTCGACCGCGTTTCATGGTCAACCGTCAAGCGGCTGCTGGATGCCGATTGCGAGCCGCGCGGGGTGCCCTCATGAACTCTGAAGAGCGCAGGGCTGCGCGGCGCGCAAGGCGCGATGCCAAGCGCGCTGAGAACCGGGCTAGGCGCATCGAGGGTTGCACGCTGGAAGCTGTCGCCGATCTCGATAACCTATACGATGCCGCCAACGGCGCTGCCGCTGGCGTGCGTTGGAAATCGAGCGTTCAGCGCTACATGGCGCGCGTCGTTCCAAACATCATGAGAGCACGGCGCGACCTTCTCACGGGCGCTGACTTCCGGCGCGGCTTCATTGAGTTTGACTTGTTCGAGCGCGGCAAGCTTCGTCACATCTGCTCTGTCCACTTCTCAGAGCGCGTTATACAGAAATCGTTGAGCCGTCACGCGCTTGCGCCCGCGATCTGGCCTACCCTCACCGAGGGATGCACAGCGAACGTCAAGGGGCGCGGCACCGACTACGCGATTCGACGCATGAAGCGCCAGCTTGTCGAGCACCACCGAAAGCATGGAGCGGAAGGCTACATCTTGCAGGTCGATTTCGCGGACTACTTCGCAAACATCGACCACGACGCATGCAAGCGCCTTATCGACCGAGCCATTGACGATGAGCGCGTTAAGCGCGTCATGAGCGACCAGATAGACGCTCACGGCGCGCGCGGCTTGAGTCTTGGCAGCGAGCCGAACCAGATTCTAGCCGTCGCCCTGCCGTCGCCCGTTGACCATCTGATGCTGTCCCTTCCGGGCATCTTGGCGAGCGGGCGATACATGGACGATAGCTATTGCATCGCCCTTGACAAGCAGACGCTTTGGGACGCTCTTTCGCGCATCGAAGCGCTCTGCGACGATCTGGGAATCATCATCAACCGCAAGAAGACGCGCGTTGTGAAGCTGACGCGCGGCTTCGTGTTCCTGAAGAAGAGGTTTTCATATGGCGAGGGCGGAAAGGTTGTCGTTCGCCCGTGCCGTTCCTCCGTGACGCGGCAGCGGCGCAAGCTGAAGAAGCAAGCCGCGCTTGTCGCCAAGGGGATTATGACCGTCGAGCAGGTCAACCAATCCTACCAGTCGTGGCGCGGCAGCATGAAGCGCCTTAGCGCGCACGAGACGGTAAAGCGCATGGACGCGCTATACAAGGAGCTTTTCGGCTGAGGAAGCCGACATAGCAAGGTATCGAAGCCCTCGCATTAGCGGGGGCTTTTTTGTTGCGAGAGAAAGGGGAACACATGGCATTCACCGAAGAGGAAGAGGGCAAGCTTCGCGCGATCATCGCCATTTTCGACGGCCAAGCGCCGTCGCTCTCTAGCGATGTGGCGGCGAAGTGCCCCGCGCTTTTCGCGGCGTGGGACGGCGACGGCCACGCCTACTCCGAGGGCGAGCGCGTGAGCTTCGAGGGCGTGCTTTACACGTGCCTTCAGGCGCACACTTCGCAGCCTGATTGGTCACCAACGGCAGCGCCGAGCCTTTGGGCGAAGGTGCTTGAAGCCGGAACGCCCGACACGCCGACAGAGGAAGTGCCCGAATGGGTGCAGCCCGATTCTACGAATCCCTATCCGCTCGGTGCCCGCGTGAAGCACAACGGCAAGGTCTGGGAATCCCTCGTTGCTAACAACGTCTGGGAGCCGGGGGCTGCCGGCACCGAAACCGTCTGGCGAGAGGTGACGGAGGGCTGACGTGGAAGCATCGGAGGTTTTTCTAGCGCTGTTCTCCGCCGTGATGACAGCGGTTGTCGGCGCGCTCGGCGCTGCGGTCAAGATGCACAAGGAGCGAGAGCGCAAGGCCGATGCGAAGTTCGACGCTGAGCATGATTTGCTGCTTCAAGGCATGCGCGCCCTCATGAAGTCAGAGCTGTTCAGGCTGCATGCGGAGTACGTGCAGACGGGCAAGCCTGTTCCGCTCGATATCAAAGAGCAAGCCAACAGCGTTCATGAGGTGTACGCGGGACTTGGTGGCAACGGCGTTGGCACCCACCTATGGAAAGAGCTTATGGATGCGCACGCATCCGATTAACAACAAGGAGAACTGAAATGATTAACTTCACCGCACGAATCAAGAACAAGACGTTTTGGCTGACCCTCATTCCCGCCGTCCTTCTGCTCGTGCAGGTGGTCGCCGCACCGTTCGGGTACCAGTGGGATTTCGGCGTTCTGAACGAGCAGTTGGCCGCGATCATCAACGCGCTTTTCGCCGTGCTCGCGATTCTGGGCATCGTGACCGACCCGACCACGGCGGGCGTTGGCGATTCCGCGCAAGCGCTCACCTACACCGAGCCGAAGCGCTATGAGTAGGCTAAAGGCTGTCGCCCTCGTGCTTTCCGGCGCGCTCGCGTCAATGCTCTACTGCGGCTGGCTCATTGTCGGCCATATCGAGAGCGACGCGGGCGCGCTCGCTGAAGCGCGCGAAGAGGGATACGCGGCGGCTGAGGAAGACCGCCTTGCAATCGTGGTCGATAGGCCGATTGCAGAGGGTAACAGCATGCCGCTATGGCTTCAGACCGACCCGCAATGGGACTACATACCCTATGCGGGCGGCACTATCGGCGAATACGGCTGCGGCCTTACATGCGCGGCTATGGCTGTCAAATACATGACGCTTCAGGACATTACACCGCTCACGCTCGCATCGTTCGTTGGCGACACGTGCTTGACCGATGGCGTGAACGACCCCGGCAAGTTCTGCGCGTGGATTGCCGAGCATTACCCGGAATACGGCATCGAGAGCACGCCGATTTCTTACGATCTCGCGCCCGTCCTTCAGAACGTGTCTGACGGATGGCTGGCATTCGCTGGCATGAGCGGAACACTCGGAGATAGGGACTACGGCGGGCACGTCGTGATGATCTGGCGCGCCGACGATGACGGCTACTGGATACGCGACCCGGCGAGCGCTGGGAACTCGGCGCGCGCCTTCACGCTCGAAGAGCTAGAGCAGGTCGATTTTCATTACTTCTACTGCATCAGAGGGGGCTTCTATGGCACTCAACGGCATTGATATTTCTAACTACCAGCGCGGGCTTGACCTCGCGCAGGTGCCTTGCGACTTCGTGATCTGCAAGGCGACAGAGGGAACTACCATCGTTCACAACACCTGCGACCCGTGGATTCAGCAGGCTATCAAGCTCGGCAAACTCTGGGGCTTCTACCACTTCATGAACGGAGAAGACCCCATCGCTCAAGCTAAGCACTTCGTCGCAAGCTGCCGTAACTACTTCGGTAACGGCATTCCCGTTCTCGATTATGAGATGTACGGGCGCATCGGAACCGACAAGGCAAAGCTGTTCCTCGATTACGTCTACGATCAGACCGGCGTTCGCTGCATCGTCTACATGAGCCGTAGCGTTTGCACCGAAGAAGATTGGTCGCAGATTGCGCCGAATCACGCGCTCTGGGTTGCGCAGTACGCCAACAACAACCGCACAGGCTACCAGTCTTCGCCGTGGCTTCCCGATGGCGGCTTCGGCGCTTGGGATAGCTGCGCAATCCACCAGTACACGTCGAATGGCCGTCTTGATGGCTTCAACGCACCGCTTGATCTCGATATCGCCTACATGACGCGCGAAGCGTGGGGTAAGTTCGCCAACCCGTCCGGAGCGGCAGCACCAGACGTTCCGCCCGCAGAGGTCGCCGAGCCTTCGCCGGAGGGCACGACGCTTGACCTTGCGGCAGCGGTCATGCGTGGCGAGTATGGCGTTGATGCTGAGCGCCGCGAAAAGCTCGGCGACCGTTACCAAGAGGTGCAAGACCTCATCAACTACATTGACGGCGCTTCCGCTTCTCAGCTCGCAGATGATGTGGAACGCGGCATGTTCGGCGTTGTGCCGACGCGCAGCGACGTTCTGGGCGACCGATTCAGCGAGGTTCAGGCAATCGTCAACCAGAGGGCGGGCGTTGGCGCTGCGCGCGTCTACACCGTCAAGAGCGGCGACACGCTCAGCGAGATTGGCGCTTCGCTCGGCATCGACTGGCACACCATCGCAAGCAAGAACGGCATTGGGGCACCTTATACGATCTACCCCGGCCAGAAGCTTTCTTATTAGTGTTCAAGCGGGGTACCCTGACAAGGGGTGCCCCGCTTTCTGGCGTTAGACGGGCTTACAGCAAGCCGCCCATCTGGTGTTTTGCAAACACCAGAAAATGCTATTTTTGACACGTGCCAACGACAACAAACCAGTTTTTCGATACTCTAACAACGCAAGTATCAAGCTGGATAGATGCGCGGTTGGCGGTACTGGTGGAGTTCGCCGTTTTTCTCATAAGCTCCACCATACGTAACAGGCAGGTAGATATTCGTATCTACCTGCCTTTTTATTTCTAGTCCGTACCGCGGAGAATCGAACTCTGCGCAGGGCGCGAGCGTTAAGCAAACGCGAAGCGTTTGTAGCGAGCGGGCGAGGACGCCGACAGGCGGCCGAAGCCGGTGCGGATTTGCGAAGCAAATACGCGGATTCTCCGCGCAAACTTTCGACTCAAAATTGATGCGATGTTTATCGAATTTCAGCTGGCCAAGCCCCGCATCAACGGATCCTCCGCACCGCGGAGAATCGAACTCTGTGCAGGGCGTGGGCGTAAAGAAAACGCCTCAGTGACGCAGAGTGGGACACACTTTCCCAATGGCGGCCCAGGCGGAAAGTTCATCCCGGAATCCGCGCTCAGAACGGGACGCGCTTTCCCAGCGGCGGTCCAAGCGGAAAGCGCATCCCGGAATCTCGCCTCAAACTGGGACACACTTTCCGCTTCACTTGCCGCCTCAAAAAACCTGCGCTCTCGCCATCCCAAAACTGGGTAGAAGAAAGCCAAAACGCAATCGCAGGAGGTCAACATGACTGCAGAAGATAAGGCAAAGAACGCCGGCAAGGTCGCGCTCGTCCTGGAGGGCGGTAGCTTTCGCGGGCAATTTACCGCAGGCGTGCTCGACGTTCTCATGGAGGCTGGCGTCGAAATCCCGGCGGTGTACGGCGTCTCGGCCGGCGCCCTCAACGGCGTGAACTATAAGTCGCACCAGATCGGCCGTGCCAACCGCATCAACCTGGCTTTCTGCAACGACAGCCGCTTCATGGGCGCCGCATCGTTTGCGTCCACGGGCTCTATTGTGGGTTACGACTTTATTTTCAACGATGTCCAGGACCGCCTGGATCCCTTTGACAACGAGACGTTCGATGCGAGCCCCATCGAGATGTACGCCGTCGCGACGGACATGCTCTTTGGAACCGCCACGTACCTCCCGGTCAAAAGCGCCGTGCTCGACCTCGACGCTGTGCGCGCATCGACGTCGCTGCCGCTGGTGACGCCGCCGGTCGAGATTGACGGGCACAAATACGTCGACGGTGGCGTAGCCGACTCGATCCCCATCGAGCACGTGCTGGAGGAGGCGGGCTTCGATCGCGCGGTTGTCATCGTTACGCAGGACCGCTCGTACGAGAAAAAGCCCTACGAGTTTATGCCTGCCGCGCGCGCCCGCTATGCCGACTACCCCTATCTGCTCGAGGGAATCGAGACGCGCCACGACCGCTACAACATCCAGCGCATGCACCTGTGGAAGTATGAGCGCGAGGGCCGTGCGTTGGTCGTCGCTCCGCAAAAGCCGGTCGAGGTCGGCCATGTCGAGCACGATTCGGCAAAGCTTTTGGACCTGTATATCCAGGGCCGTCAGGAGGCAAAGCGCCTGCTCGCGGAAATCCAAGAGTTCGTTGAGCGCTAGCGACGGCGAACCCTCAAAAATGACAACAGCTAAAGGGCTGGAAAAATCACGGCTCGTGGATGACATGTGCAGAAACTCTGGTCGGAGCCAAAATACCTGTTGACTCGTACGGCGAGCGGGGTAATATGGACGGGTTACTTGCAGAGCCCCGTGAATCTCTGTAACAACACGTACTGTACATGGAGGAGTCTAAGTGATTTCGAAATCGACTCACTACGCCAAGCAGGGCGAGGTCCAGCGCAACTGGGTTCTCGTCGACGCCGATGGTGCTGTCCTGGGCCGTCTTGCCACCCAGATCGCAATGATCCTGCGCGGTAAGAACAAGCCCCAGTTCACGCCCAACAGCGACTGCGGCGACTTCGTTGTCGTCATCAACGCCGATAAGGTCCAGCTTACCGGTAACAAGGCCGACACGAAGACCTATTATCGCCACAGCGGCTACAACGGCGGCCTCAAGGCTGAGAGCTTCCGCCAGGCTATGGAGAAGCACCCGGAGAAGGTCATCGAGCGCGCCGTTCGCGGTATGCTGCCCAAGACCACCCTCGGCCGTGCCCAGATGACCAAGCTTAAGGTCTACGCTGGTGCCGAGCATCCGCATGCTGCCCAGAACCCCACGAAGATTGAGCTGGAGGCTTAAAGATGGCTGAGAACACCGTTGTCTACCAGGGTACCGGCCGTCGTAAGAACGCCGTCGCCCGCGTCCGTCTCGTCCCCGGCACCGGCAAGGTGACCATCAACAAGCGTGACGCCGAGCAGTATTTCGGCCGTCATCAGCTCGTTGAGAACGCCCTTGCTCCCTTCAAGGTGACCGACACCGCCGGTCAGTTCGACGTTATCGCTCTGTGCGATGGCGGCGGCATCTCCGGTCAGTCCGGCGCTCTGCGCCTGGGCATCGCCCGCGCTCTTCTGAACGCTGGCGACTACCGTGCTGACCTCAAGAAGGCCGGTTTCCTTACGCGCGATGCTCGCGTGGTCGAGCGCAAGAAGTACGGCCTCAAGAAGGCCCGCCGCGCTCCCCAGTTCTCCAAGCGCTAAGGTTTTATCTCCTTTCGAGATACAATGTACAAGCGGGGCCTGCCGATTCCTCGGCGGGTCCCGCTTTTCTTTTTCGACTAGGGTGGGCGGTTGCATATCGCCTGCTAGGGAAGGAGCGATCCTATGCCCCAGAACATCTTCGGTACCGACGGCGTCCGTGGCGTCGCCAACGCCGATCTTTCGTGCGACCTCGCGTTTCGTCTGGGCCGCGCGGCGACCAAGTTTCTTGGTCCGGACATCTGCATCGGCCGTGACACGCGCCTTTCGGGCACCATGCTCGAGAGCGCTCTGACCGCCGGCATTATGGCGGAGGGCGGCCGCCCGCATTGCTGCGGCGTCATCCCCACGCCTGCCGTGGCACTGCTCACTGTTCAAAACGAGCTCGACGGCGGCATCGTCATCTCTGCTTCGCATAATCCGCCGGAGTTCAACGGCATCAAGTTCTTTAGCCGCAAGGGTATGAAGCTCCCCGATGCTGTCGAGGAAGAGATCAGCGCCTGGGTCATGTCCGAGGAAGCCATGGCTGCCGACACGCTGCCGACCGGTGCCGGCGTGGGCCACATCATCAAGATGAAGGACGCCCGCAAGGCATATGTCGATCATGCCATCGATACGCTTGATGGCCTGAGGCTCGACGGCCTGGTCGTTGCCGTCGACTGCGGCCACGGTGCTTCTTGCCAGACCACGCCCGCCGCGCTGCAGCGCCTGGGTGCTACGGTCCATGCCATCAACACCGATTATTGCGGCACCGACATTAACGTTGAGTGCGGCTCTACGCACCTCGAGCCCCTGCGCGAGCTCGTGCTGCGCACCCACGCCGATATCGGTCTGGCCCACGACGGCGACGCCGACCGCGTGCTGTTCGTGGACAGCGAGGGCAATGAGATCGACGGTGACTACATCCTGGCTATCTGCGGCTCTGACCTCGCCGCTCGCGGCAAGCTCGCCAACTCCGAGATCGTTTCGACCGTCATGTGCAACCTGGGCTTCTCCATCGCTATGAAGGAGCAGGGCTTCGAGATGGTTCAGACCGCCGTGGGTGACCGCTACGTTCTGGAGCGCATGCTCGCGGACGGCGCCGTCATCGGCGGCGAACAGTCCGGCCACATCATCTTCCTGGAGCACAACACCACCGGTGACGGCCTGGTGACGGCTCTGCAGCTGCTGGCCGTGCTCAAGCGCACCGGTCGTACCCTCACCGATCTTGCCGGTATCATGAAGAAGTACCCGCAGGTACTTGTCAACGTGCATTCGGACAACAAGGCTGGTCTGGACGATTGCCAGCCCATCTGGGATGCCGTCGCTGCTGCCGAGAAGGAGCTTGACGGCCGCGGCCGCATTCTGGTGCGCCCGAGCGGTACCGAGCCGCTGGTCCGCGTGATGGCCGAGGCCGAGACGCACGAGCTGACCCAGCGCGTTGTTGACGACATCGTCGAGGTTGTCAAGCGCGAACTTCCCTAATGGTCAAAAACCGTTGCCAAGTGGTAAACTGTTAAGGTTATTTTGATTGATTGGTATGTCCGAGGGGGAGCATGTTCACTAAAGTCCTAAGGTCTTTTGGTATGCGTGGTCGAGTCCTTACGCTGGATGCTCCCATCTCGGGCGACGTCATTCCGCTCTCCGAGGTAAACGACCAGACGTTTGCCACCGGCCTTTTGGGCCAAGGCGTGGCGATTCAGCCCACCGGAACGCGCGTGATTGCACCGGCTGATGCCAAGGTCGAGGCCATTTTTCCCACGGGACACGCCGTTGCGCTTAACACGGTCGATGGCTTGGACGTGCTCATCCACGTTGGTTTGGACACTGTTCAGCTTGAGGGCAAGCACTTTACCGTGCATGCGCAAGTGGGTGACATCGTCCATAAGGGCGATGTGCTCATTGAGTTCGATCGCGAGGCAATTGCTGCCGAGGGCTACGATGTGACGGTTCCCATCTTGGTGTGCAACTCCGTTGAGTTCTCGAGCATCAAGGGCTCCGTTGGCGTGCATGTCGAAGAGATGGACCAGCTCATCGTTGCTCGCGAGCGCTAACAAGTGCACGTGGCCATTAGCCTACAATTCAAACACGTTTACGGAGGGCGCCCTTGAAAGAGGACGCCCTCCGTGGCAAGATGGGAAACGTCCGAGGCTAAACAGCTTCGGGTCACCGTGGACGGGCAGGGGCCTCGACGCGGCTAGACACGAGACACATACATTACGCGACCTCGCCCTGGTGGCCGCACACGTTGGTTGCGGCCGACGCGGGCCGCGGGCAAGTGCTTGTAAGGGAGCCTTGCCTCTCTTGTACGAGAAAGGACGCGTAATGAAGATCATTAAAGCTAAAGACTACGAGGATATGAGCCGCAAGGCCGCTAATATCATCTCGGCCCAGGTTATCCTCAAGCCCGACTGTGTGCTGGGTCTTGCCACCGGCTCCACCCCGATCGGTGCCTACAAGCAGCTCGCTGTTTGGTACAAGAAGGGCGACGTCGACTTTGCCGAGGTCAGCACCTACAACCTGGACGAGTATCGCGGCCTTTCGCACGACGATCCCCAGAGCTATCACTACTTCATGCGTGAGAACTTCTTCGATCACATCAACATCGACCTGAACAACACGCATGTTCCCGACGGTTCCAACCCCGACGCCGCCGCTGCCTGCTCTGAGTACGACAAGATTGTCGCCGACGCCGGTTATCCGGATCTGCAGCTGCTCGGCATTGGCAACAACGGCCACATTGGCTTCAACGAGCCCGATGACCACTTCTCCAAGGGCACGCACTGCGTCGACCTCACCGAGAGCACCATTCAGGCCAACAGCCGCCTGTTCGACAGCATCGACGATGTTCCCCGTCAGGCCTACACCATGGGTACCCAGACCATCATGTATGCCCGCATGATCCTGGTCGTCGCCAACGGCGAGGCCAAGGCTCAGGCCGTGCATGACATGTGCTATGGTCCGGTTACGCCCGAGTGCCCGGCTTCGATCCTGCAGCTGCACACCAACTGCGTTGTCGTTGCCGACGAGGCCGCCCTTTCGCTCTGCGAGTAGCGCGAATCCTGCAGCTCGACATAGCCTTGCCTAAGGCCTCCGCTTTGCGGGGGCCTTTTTGCTATCCCTTTTCGCCCGCTTGACCAAAATCTTGCCGCAAGCTTGACGAATGCCGGATGCCCAACAGATTGATTCATTCTATATCAGATTCTATGCAAAAATGCCACTAGAAGGTCGTAGACGGTAGCGGGTGCTAGGCGAGTTGAATGACATAGCTGAACCTTGTTCATCTGCGTTACACTGCCGCTTAGATGGGACAAGCTGACAAGCTCATTTACCTGCTTAAAGACCGATTAGTCGGGGGATTAATAACAATCGGCCCTCGCTGTACAAAAACTTGCCGCTTGCGTACCAAAAGACAACCTAAAACACAAGGTCGCTCTATTCATAGCGCGGCTTGTATGGTCTTGCGGCTACAGTGTCCATACGGTCGAGTTGAGGAGCGGGCATGGTAAACGATTTGAGCGGTATAGACGACCTCGAGCTGATGCCGCTGGGCGGAGGCTATATGGTGCGACGCGAACGCTTGATGAATGAGCTTATCGCCAAGGGCCGAAAGGCCGGCATCGTGGTTCTTTATGCGCCCGACGGGTTTGGGAAGACCTCGGTGTTGCTGCAGTACACCCATGAGGTTAAATGCGACCCGACGCGAGGCCCCGTGCGGATTATCGAGGCCGATCGCGCCACTGGGCGCGAGGTGTTTATGCAGCTCGAGGTGGTTACCGAAGAACTCAAAGACAAACCGCACTCTCTTATCGCGATTGATAATGTGCCAAACCTCGATCAGCACGATACCGAAGACCTCATCGACAGGATTCGCGGCCTGCGCGCTATGGGGGTAGGGGTCTTTATCTCCTGCCGTCCTTCAAATCGTCAGCTGATTCATGGGCTGGGCGATTCGGTTAAGATCAATGCGCAGATGCTCAAGGTGCATGCCTATGAGTATTCGGCGTGGGCATCGGCGTTTTCGATCAGCACATCGCTCGACTTTTATCAGCTCACGCAGGGCGTGCCCGAGCTCGTTTCGGCATTGCAGACAGGTCTGTATGGCCAAGGTGACGTAGCCGGCCTGCTCGAAAACGAGATTGTCAACGTGTATGGCGCGGCACTTGCCGATCTGGCTTCACTCGACAATAATGCGCTGTTTTGCGTGGCATGTCTCATGGTTTTGATGGGCGAGGGCAATATCGCAGAACTCGAGGCTTGCGGGGTGAGGCTGTCGATGGTCGACCAGTCCTACTTTGTACGCGGCTACCCGATCTTTGGCTTGGATCCCG
Organism: Collinsella sp.; assembly: GCA_048342875.1. Taxonomy (GTDB): domain Bacteria; phylum Actinomycetota; class Coriobacteriia; order Coriobacteriales; family Coriobacteriaceae; genus Collinsella. The sequence goes on from DBGDEA010000005.1 coordinate 55,469, forward strand.
CCGAGCGGAGTTTTACGTGTCTGGGCACGGAGGATAACGGACGCTTGCGCTTGCGTAAGTTGGTGGCCGAGGTTCGCCCCGAACTTGTTCCGAGGGCGGCCCGGATTTTGCTTAAGGCGGGCCGATGCGATGCGGCGATGGGCCTGGCGGACGCCTTTTTGGACCGTGAAGCGGTCCTTGAACTTGCTGGGCAGTATGGGGTCGATCTTGCTCTGACGGGGCACGGGGCCGATATCTGCCGAGCAGCGCTGGGCACGATCGATGCCGACGATCCGGCTCCAGAGCCAACGCCTGCCGAGGCGCTTGGCGTATATCTGGCAGCGGTCAGCGTGTCCAATACAAAGCTCGCTCGCTATATGGCATCGGTCATCGAGCGCGGGGGCGAACGGGCGGCCTGCGAAATAGACCCTGTTTCATGGAGGGTGGCCCAGACACTGACGGCTGTTTGCTATGGGGACAACGGGCTTGGGCTTCCTACGAACCTGGCCGTGCCAGAAATCGAGACATCCCATACCGCACTCGATATGTTGTCTGCGCATATTGAGGTCAAGCGCTGTCTGACCGAGCGGGGAGATGACGGCGGCGTTCTACAGCAGCTCAAAACGAGCAAGGCCTACGACTGCGAGCTCGACATCGCGGGGATTCTCATACAGGCCGACCATATGCTGGTGGAGCTGTTCGACGGCTCGTTTGCTAAACCCGACGAGCGCGATGACAAGATGGCGCAGTTACTCGAGGCGCTCGATATCCGCGGGCTTAAGGCGCCATCCATTTGGCTGCGTATGGTGCTGGCGGCGCGGCGCCTGCTCGCGGGCTTGCCCGTGACCGACGACGTAGCGTTTGGCGAGCTCGACCGCTTTGCGGTGCGTGTTCGCGACAATCAAATTCAGCTGTTTGGACTATTGCTGGAGGGCTGGCAATCGCTGGTGGAGGGGCGGCCGGTCAATGCAAAGTTCCGTGCGGTCCAGGTGCTCAAGCTCGCCGACGAATCGATTACGTACATGCGCGAAAACGCGTTGCTGCTGGAGCGCGTGGCGTACCTGCGCAATACGTCGCTGGTATCGGTTCGCGAAGAGGCGGAGCTGCTCGACATTAGCAAGACGCAGGTCGGTGGCTCAGAAGCCTGGATCGTGGCGCTGCACCTGGCCGCTGCGGGCCGCGATAGCGATCTTGCCGCCTGGATGTCTATGAATCGCTCGGGGATTTTAGACCCATCGTATCGGCTATTTGCGCGTCTTGCGATGCACTGTCTGGGCGAGCCTGCCGTCAGGATTCGCAAGAAGCTTCCGGTGCGTGAGCTGTCGCGGTATTCACTACGCGATGATTTTGAGGGCGAAAGCGAGCACCTGTTCCAGGCGGGCGAGGTTGAGGCTGTCGATACGATCGGCCATATTGAGATGCGCATGTTTGGCACATTTCGCGCCGAGCGCGACGGCTTTCCCATCACGGATAAGATGTGGCGTCGCAAAAAGGCGGCAACACTTGCCGAGCGGCTCGCGTTGGGCATGGATGCCATGGTCGACCGCGAGACAATCGCCATGGAGTTGTGGCCCCATGCCGAGTTTAGCGCGGCGCGCAACAATCTGTATTCGACGGTATCGCGCTTGCGCTCGGCTTTGGGTCCAACGCCGGATGGCAAGTCGTGCGTGCTCATCCAAAACGAGTGCATAGGGCTCAACGGCGACTACGTTAAGACCGATGTAAGGCTCTTTGACCAGCTGAGCCGCGAGATCCTGGGAAACCGTATGGGCGCGAGAGGCCCTCACCTGGTTGAGCTTTGTCTTAAGGTTGAGCAGCTCTACGCGGGGCCGCTGTATGTTCCCACCGGTTGCAATCCCACGTTTTTTACGCGCATGCGCCACATTATGCAATCCAAGTACATCGACTGCATGATTAGGGGAGCGAATGCCGCTCTCGAGGAAAATGACCTGCAATCGGCAATTTGGCTCGTTGAATCGGGGCTTCGCCAAGAGACTGCGCGCGAGGACATGGTTCGCTGTGCCATGCGCGTTTACGGTGCGGCGGGACGACGCCGCGATGTTGTCGAGCTATACAGCGGCCACATGCACCACCTGCGAGAGCAGGTTCAAGGCGTGCCCGAGCCCGAGACAAGGCGCCTGTATGAGCGCCTGGTCGAAGGCAGGCTCAAGCGCGTGCTTGTCGAGCGATAAAAAACGGGCACCCGAATCACTCGGACGCCCGCAGGCTACTCGGTATGGCCAGTCGGTTTTAGACGAGCTTGATCTTCTCGATATCCTTGCGCGAGGACTCGCGATACAGCGAGAACTTGCGGCCGATAACCTGAACGACGTCGGCGTGGCAGCGCTCGGCGAGCTCCTCGGCGGCCTCGCGGGCAGAAAGGCTGGAGCCGTCCAGCACGGAGCACTTAACGAGCTCGTGCTTCTCCAGGTAGGCGACCGTCTGCTCGACGGTGCCTTCGTTGACATCGGACTTACCGATGATGATGGCGGGGTTGAGGTGATGGGCCATGCTGCGAAGCTGCTTGACCTGGGCTCCTGTCAGTGCCATGGGTTCTCGCTTTCTATGTATGGGGCGCCCCGCAATGGGGCCTTAATCTACGTGAGCTGTCCCACGATAGCGCAGGAACGGCGCGGTGTGGGGCATGTTTGCCCAGTTCGCAAAGAATGCGGATGCCGGGCGGGAAGACGATGCAAGCTTTAGATGGGCTACGGGCGGGGTACGGAGACCGGCTCCCAGGCGATAAACGCCCATCGGACTTTGCGGATGTGGTCGAGCATGTAGCGTCCCTGCGGTACGCCCTTGGATCCCGGCTCACCGGCATGCGGGTTCTCGATCATGTGGTGGGCGATATAGTTGCGCAGGCGGTCGATCTTGTCCTCGTTGCCGTGCTCGAGCATGCGAGAAAAGTCTGCCACGCCTGCCTCGAGACTATCGAAGGTGTCGCGGCGGGGTGATTCAAAATACGTGACCTGTGGCAGTGCACCCATCTGAATAAGGATGTTAAAGGCGTACACAAAACCATTGCTGCAGGTAACCGAGGCGCCGATGGCATTCATCAAGTGCAGGTCATAACGCGGGCTCGAGTTGGCGACCATCGTAACGGCACAACGCCGACGAGCCGTTCGATCAAGCTTGGCAAGTGCGCCTTTTAGGTTGGTCGTGGTGACAGAGCGACTGGCAAAGGCAACATCCACCGCTTTTGCGACCGGTCCAACCAAATCCCAATCATCATCCCAAGCAAGCTCAAGCGGTGTAATGCGATCCTCGAGCCCATAGTACTCAATGCCAGCATCAAGCGTGCCCAACATAGCAGGGGAAAAGTCAGCAGCAATCACAGGATGCCCAGCCTGAGCAAGCGGAATAGCAATCGACCCAGCCCCACACCCCATATCCAGCACGGATTCACCAGGCTTTAACGCCAACAGCTTTATAAAATCCCGGGCATACGGAGCAGTCTCCAACGGCCGAAAATGCCGAGCCCTTTTATCCCACTCAAAAGAATCATCAGCCCGCCGCCGACCAGCCTGCAGGCGCATCCATTCGCCATTCCAATCAGCAGAAAGCAGCTCAGAACGAATCAAATCATCAGCCACGGGCCATCTCCCTCACAACAAAAAAGCGACTCCTCCCAAAAGAAGAGCCGCAACCAGCATATATCAGAAAGAACCGATCCAACGCCAAACCGCCCTCACAACCAAGGCGGGCAGGAGCGAAGCGACTGCCATACGGGATAGAACTCAACCGAGGTCCCGTTGTGCGGGAGCCCCGGGGAGGGCAAATATATAAGGTCGATCGCGAGTTCCGCACGAGCCGGAGAGCACTTAATGTGCTCTCCGTGCGAGTCAGGACTGTCCGAGCAGGCGACCTTATATATTTGCCCTCCCCGGGGCTCCTCGCCAGTCCCCCTCAGCTAGTTCTTGAGCGAGTTCAGCGGCGCCGGGAAGCGTCCGCCACGGTGGGCAAGCACGGTGCCGGCGTTGGGGTTCACCGGCATGATGGGTGCACGGCCAAACAGGCCGCCGTACTCAACGCAGTCGCCCACGCCCTTGCCGATAGCGGGAATCACGCGCACGGCCGTGGTCTTATTGTTGATGACGCCGATGGCCATCTCGTCAGCGATAATGCCGGCGATGGTCTCGACCGGGGTGTCGCCGGGGATGGCGATCATGTCCAGGCCAACGGAACACACGCAGGTCATGGCCTCGAGTTTCTCGAGCGAAAGCGCGCCGGCCTCGACGGCGGCGATCATGCCGGCGTCCTCGGACACGGGGATAAAGGCGCCCGAGAGACCGCCCACGCTGGAGCTGGCCATGACGCCGCCCTTCTTGACGGCATCGTTGAGCATGGCGAGCGCGCAGGTCGTGCCGGGGCCACCGCAGGTGCCCACGCCGATGATCTCGAGGATGCGCGCGACGGAGTCGCCGATGGCGGGCGTGGGAGCCAGCGACAGGTCGACAATGCCCTTTTCGACACCCAGGCGACGGGCGGCCTCGCGGCTCATGAGCTCGCCGGCACGGGTGATCTTAAAGGCGGTCTGCTTAATCTTTTCGGCGACTTCCATCATCGATGCGGAATCGGGCAGCGTCTCCAGGGCTGCAGCCATAACGCCGGGACCCGAGACGCCTACGTTGATGACGGCGTCGGCCTCGCCACCTCCGTGGACGGCACCCGCCATAAACGGGGAGTCCTCGACCATGTTGGCAAAGCAGACAAACTTGGAGGCGCCAACGGAATCCTCGTCTGCCGTAAGCTTGGCGGCATCGATGATGGTCTGAGCCGCCATGAGCACGGCATCCATGTTGATGCCGGCGCGCAGGCTAGCGACGTTGACGCTGGAGCAGACGCGGCTGGTGGCGGCGAGCGCCTGGGGGATGGACTGGATGACACGGCGGTCGGCGTCGCCGATGCCCTTCTGGACGAGCGCAGAGAAGCCGCCCAGGTAATCGATGCCGAGCGTCTCGGCCGCGCGGTCGAGGGCATGCGCGATAGGGGTGAGGTTCTCATCCTTGCAGCAAGCGGCAATCTGCGCCACCGGGGTGACGGAAACGCGCTTGTTGACGATGGGGATACCGTACTCGCGCTCGAGGTTCTCGGCGGTCTCGACCAGGTGCTCAGCCGCGTGCGTCACGTGGTCGTAGATCTTCGTGCACATGCGGTCGAGGTTCTCGTCACCGCAACCCATGAGCGAAATGCCCATGGTGATGGTTCTGATGTCGAGGTTCTGTTCCTCAACCATGCCGCGGGTTTCCGCGATTTCTGCGGGCGTGATTGCCATCCTTGCGCTCCTATCTGCCAAAACGAGCATAGTCTTATCTATTCTAACGTGCCGCACGTGCCAAGTGGCGCGTGCGGCACGTTTTGGTGCTCGGTTGTTTCCGTTGTGTTACTGCCCAAAGACCTCTTCGGCGATGCGCGCGCTTTCGGCGGCGTCCTTGGCGTAGTAGTCCGCGCCGATCTGCTTGGCATATTCGGGGGTGAGCACGGCGCCACCTACGATGATCTTGACGCCCGGCACCTCGGCATGAAGCAGCTTGATGGTCTCCTCCATGGCGACGACCGTGGTAGTCATAAGCGCCGAGAGGCCGACGAGCTTAATGTCGCGTTCCTTGACGGTCTTGAGCACCTCCTGCGGGTCGACGTCGCGACCCAGATCAAAGACGGTGTAGCCGTAGTTATCGAGCAGCATCTTGACGATGTTCTTACCGATGTCGTGGATGTCGCCCTTGACGGTGGCCACGCAGATTTTGCCCTTGTCGGCAATCTCGCCGGCGGGCATCAGGCGCTTGATGGTGTCAAAGCCAGCACGCGCGGCCTCGGCCGAGGCCATGAGCTGCGGCAAGAAGAACTTTCCCTGGTCAAAGAGGACTCCGACCTCGTCGAGGGCGGGGATAAAGTGGTTGTTGATGAGGTCCATGGCGTCGTGATCTGCCAGAAGACGTTCGGTCTCGGCTGCGATCTCGCCTTTGCGGCCCGAGACGACCATGTGGCGGATGGGATCGTCATCGGCGCTTGCGGTGGTGCTTGCGGCAGGCGCGGCATCGCTCGATACTGCTTGAGCTGCTGCCGGGTTAGCGGCGATCTTGTACGGATCGGTCCAGCCGGCGTAGCGTTCGATGTATCCGGTCGAGCCCTCGTCCTCAACGCTCAAGACGCGATAGCTGTAGACGGTATCCATAAAGCGCTTGGAACCTGGGTTCATGATGGGGGCGTCCAGGCCCGCGCCGAAGGCGGCAGCCAAAAAGACCGAGCCCAGCAGCGGGCGGGCGGGCAGACCAAAGCTGATGTTCGACACGCCGAGCGCGCACTTGACGCCCAGGCGTTCCTTGCACAGGGACATGGCGCGCAGGATCTGTTCGGCCTGGCGCTGGTTGGTCGAGGCGGTCATGACCAGGCAGTCGATGAGGATGCGGTCCGGTCCGATGCCGTAACGGGCAGCCTCGGCCACGATGCGCTCGGCGATGGCGAAGCGAGCCTCGGCAGTATCGGGGATGCCGCCTTCGTCGAGTGTGAGGCCGACGACGTTGGTGCCGTAGTGGGCGACTAGCGGGAAGATCTCATCCATGATTTGCCGTTTGCCATTGACCGAGTTGATGATGGGCTTGCCGGCGTAGCGGCGCACGGCTGCCTCGACGGCTGCGGGGTCGGTGGAGTCGATCTGCAGCGGCAGCAGCGTGGAGCCCTGGAGCTGCTCGGTCGCCTGCTGGATGATCTTGACCTCGTCGATCTCGGGCAGGCCTACGTTGACGTCCAGGATGTCGGCGCCCTGTTCCTGCTGGCTGATGCCCTGGCTCACGACGTAGTCCAGGTCGCCGTCGCGCAGGGCCTGTTGCAGGCGCTTTTTGCCGGTGGGATTGATGCGCTCGCCGATGACGGCGATCTTGTGGCCGTCACAGGGAAGGTCCACGACCGTCTGGGCGCTCGTGACCGACATACTGGGCTTGCGGTGGCGCGGGCTGGGCGTGTGGTTGTCGATAAGCGTGCGCAAGGCCGCCATGTGCGCCGGTGTGGTGCCGCAGCAGCCGCCCACGACGCTCACGCCGTCGGCGATCATGCCGGAGACGGCCTCGGCGTATTCGGGGGCCTGGATATCAAAGACGGTATTGCCGTCATCGTCCACGTGGGGGAGTCCTGCATTGGCCTGAACCATAACGGGCTTGTCCGTAACGGTGAGCATGCGTGCGGCGAGCCCTCTGAGCTCGGCCGGTCCCTGGCTGCAGTTGATGCCCAAAACGTCGGCGCCGATGGCGTCGAGCGTGACGGCGGCCACCTCGGGACTCGTACCCAGGAACGTGCGACCGTCTTCCTCAAAGGTCATGGTGGCAAAGACGGGCAGGTCGGAGTTCTCGCGGCAGGCGAGGACGGCAGCCTTGATCTCGGCAAGGTCGGTCATGGTCTCGATAATAAAGAGGTCCACGCCCGCGTCGACGCCGGCGCGCACTTCCTCGGCAAAGAGGTCATAGGCCTCGTCGAAGCTGAGGGTGCCTAAGGGACGAAGCAGTGCGCCGATGGGGCCGATGTCGCCGGCGACGTAGCGGGCGCCGGCCGCGCGGGCACAGGCGACGGCCACGGCAAAGACGTCTGCCACGGTGGCGGCACCGTCGAGCTTGTGGGCATTGGCGCCAAAGGTGTTGGCGGTAATCACGTCGCAGCCGGCCTCGACATATTGACGTTGGATATCGGTGATAACCTGGGGTTCCTCAAAGTTGAGCAGCTCGGGCAGGGCGCCCGCCTTCATGCCAGCGGCCTGCAACATGGTGCCCATGCCGCCGTCGAACAGCAGGTGCCCCGTGCCCTCGATGGCGGCGCACAGGCGATCGTCCTTAATGCGCAGATCGTCGATCGTGCGCGTCTTGTATGCAGCGCCATTACGGCGTGCGGCATCAACGGGTGCCGCCAGCGCGGCACCGTCCAGATCATGAGTGATAAGTATGTTTGAGCTATTCGCCATGTGCATCCATTTCGTCTAGAGCCCACTGAGGAATTTCTATTTGAAGAGATTTGTCGGGCTCGATATCTTCGATTCGCTTGTTGTAGTGGGCAAGAAGCCGTGCGACATTTAATCGAATTAGGCCTCGCTTGTAGAACGATAACTCTTCAATATTGATGCCGATAAACGATTCGAGCGCGATAACCTGTACGCGATTGCCGAGTCCCTCACTTTCGAACAGTCCGTAAGCGAAGGAAACTTTATCGTGGGGGACAACGACGATGGGCCGAATGCCATTTCGAATGTTATCTCGGCATCGATCGGTCAATTTGGCCATTGGCGATACAGTCACATGAAATGCAGCATCATTGATTTGGAAATCGCCAGAACGGTCTGTCTGCTGGTCGGCGGCGTTTGAGTTGTCCTTTCCGATTTCTATGGTTGGAAATAACATCTCTAGTTTTGCACCTACCAGGTGCTGTGCGACGGTACCCGTTGGCTTATCGGACCGTAGGCTTGCTTCGGCTAGGATATCATCGACAATGACAGAAATTGGTTTTTGAAGATCGATTTCGACTTTGATTCTCTGCCGGTTAAAGAAATCGACCTGGATTCGCTCGACGAAGAAATTGGCGATTGCATTCGCAGCTTCAAGACGAGTGTCTTCGCAAATGTCACTGGGTAGGGCAGAGTTGATAATTGTGGCAAGCTCAAGCGCCATCGGGAGTGTGCCGCGTGAGGTTCTGCCGCCCTCTGACGCGAAGGCACGCGTTTCCCCATGTCTGGCTAAAACTGTTTTGATGCATGCTCCACTTAGGCCTCGTACTTGGCTCCCCTTGTCCGATTGCACATAATCGTCGGTGAGCGGAAAACGGTTTTGCAGCAGCTCGCTTATGCCTATGCCAACCGCCATAACGTTACGGTTGACATTGCCTCGCTTGTTGCGCTTGGATTCGTACCAGAGTTCAATGGCATCCAAGATACCTTTATCGGGCTCGCTCAAGGAGCAATTGGTCATTTCCATTATTGTTCACTCCGTTCCTTGAAGACATAAGCGCGGGTTTGACTGCATTTTTTATAAGCCAAGTGACAACTGGCACGGCAACCGCATCGCCGAATGCGTAGCGAATCTGAGCATCCGAGAAGCCGCTAAACTGACATGAGTCAGCACCTTGGAGACGGGCATATTCAGTTCCAGTCATCCAGCGAACTTCTATCTTTCCGTTTTCGCATATAACGACTGCCTGTCTTGATGAGCCGCCGCGAGCCGTTCTTAGACATCCGGCAATTTCTTCTTCACGGATTTCCCAGCGCACAACGCCCGATCGCGTGCGACGGTAAGCAGTGCGAACAATTTTTTCTTTGGCATTTAAGAAGCGCTGAAGGCGCTCTGCTTGATGCGGTGCAAGTGAGTCGATAAATGCTTGCACCTGGTTTTTGTTCCACCAACGCTTGTCGTCCTCGGGAATATTTTCAACAACCGTTGCAAGGCCCCTCATGCGAAGTGGGCTCGGTTCGTTTAGGTGAGAGACGTGCGTAATGAGTGAAGGGTCGGAGTGAATCCAGGAGACCTTTTCAGGTCGAAGCGAGGAATCGAGTCGGCTGTTGGGAAGAGGGTTTTTTAATCCGACGACAAACATGCGGGGGCGTGACTGGGGAAGCCAGTGCCGTGCATCGATAAAATAGGCGTCGCATGAATAGCCTAAACGATTAAATTCCTGGCAAACGAGTCTAAAGTCATCACTGTTATTAGACGTGGCAAGGCCGATGACATTTTCGAGAACAAGTGCCCGCGGGGCACGATCGCTCATTCCTTCGATGGCCTTAATAAAGCCAAAGAACGCACTGGACTCTTTGCCAGAGATAAGTCCCTCCCTGTTTCCCGCGAGAGATAAGTTTGTGCAAGGGCTTGACGCCCATGCGATGTCGGCTTGGGGTATTAGGTCGGGGTCGAGTGTGTGAACATCCTGCTCGACTAGATGTTCATCGCCCCAACACTGGCTGTACATGGCGCATTTAGTATGGTCTATGTCATTTGCCCAGATTGTTTTGATTCCGGCTTTTGCCATGCCGGCACGAGCCAAGCCAATGCCTGAAAAAAACTCAAGCGCGGTTAGTTGTGGCGAGAACTGCAGAATGTTGTGCATGTACTGGCTTTCAGATAGTTGTTATTTGGCATCTAATGGTACTTGTTTGTGAGGACATCCGCTTACATACGGATGAGATTCCCTCGATACCGTGCCATCAATTGACATTTTATTCAGAATGCGAATAGCAGGTGGTGTGGGCGGCACGGAAGCGGCAGTGCTCGCGCATACGGCAGATATTGCAGGTGGGGCGGGTCTGGGCGTCGTGGACCTCGCCGTCAAACAGACCGATCACCGCGGTCACGCTTTTGGTGGGCATGAGCAGGCTGGTGGGCGTGACGGTCAGGCCGATGAGCCGCGTGGCGTTGAGCGCATTGACGATCGAGCGCTGGGCCGAGAGCGGGCAGTCGCCGTAGCCGGGGCTAAAGCGCCAGTTGCCGGCGAGTCCATGAACGGCGGCGTCCGTCTTGACCTGCTGGTCCATTTGCTCAACGGCGGCTTCCGCGTAAGCGGAGCACGCGGCGTCGAGCACGGCGCCCTCTAGGGGATGTTGGGCTCCCGTGGTGCGCAGGCGACGCTCGGCGTCCATGCCGAGGGTGCATGCCATGAGCGCGGCAAAGCGGGCGTCTTTGAGATGTCGATAGATATCGCGACCGCGCAGCTCAACGTTGGTGCCGACCAAGCGAATGCAAGGCTTGCCCTGCTCGTCCACGCCCGTGGCATCGACGGCAAATACGCGGCGCACGCCACGGGGCTCAATGTCCAGTTCCAGACGTTCAACGACAAGCTCAATACGTCGTGACAGTTCGGGCTCAATCTGCTGGCCGCCGTAACCCAGATACCGTAGCATCTCGGCACGGTCGACACGGGGATGGTGCGCAGCATCGACACGGTAAAGCGCCGGCGACGCAAGGTCGGCCGGCACTTCGACAGTGGTTGTATCGATGTGCGGTTTTTCCATTACCCCAGGCGCTCCATAATGGTCGCGGCGATCGCAGGACGGTTCATAGTGTACAGGTGCAGGCCGTCGGCGCCGTGCTCCTTGAGGTCGCAAAGCTGGCGGGCTGCATAATCTACACCAGCTGCCTGCAGGCTCTCGGGGTCATTCTCGTACTTGGCGAGAATCTTGATGACGGGGGAGGGCAGCGACGCGCCGCACATAAAGACCATGCGGCTGATCTGTGACTTGCCCATAAACGGCATGATGCCCGCGGTAATGGGCACGGTGATGCCGGCCTTGTCGGCAAGCTCGCGAAAACGGTAGAAGCACTCGTTATCAAAGAAGAGCTGCGTCACAAAGAAGCTCGCGCCAGCGTCCTGTTTTTGCTTGAGGTGTTCGACCGAGAGGTTGAGATCCTCACAGGCAATGTGGCCCTCGGGATAGGCTGCGGCGCCCACACAAAAGCCGGCGTCGACGAGCTCGGGGATGAGGTCGCGGGCGTAGGCGTAGTCCGAGGCGGGCTTGTCGTCCTCGGTCGCGCCGGCGGGGAGATCGCCACGCAGGGCCAGGATGTTTTCCACGCCGGTGGTGCGATACTCGTCGATCTTGGCGGCGATATCGGCATGCGAGCGGCCCACGCAGGTAAGGTGTGCCACCGAGGGTGTATCGAATTCGCTCGTAATCATATGCGCGATGGGGGCGGTGGTGGCGCCGTTGCCCGAGCCGCCGGCCGAGCAGGTGACCGAGACAAAGCTCGGCGAAAGCTTGCACAGATTGCCTGCCACTTCGCGAGCCGTGTCGAGGGTCAGCTCGCCCTTGGGCGGGAACATCTCAAACGAAACGGGTGCGGTGCCCTGGGATGCTGCCTGCTTAAAAACCTCGTCGACGCGCATATCGTGCTCCTCTAGATACGTAATAGTGTGATGTGTTGTGTAAGGATTCTACAGCACCACTGTGCCACGGTGGAGTTTCACTCGCTATTTGAGGATACCAATCAAAGATGCCTCGCTATCGGCTTTCTCTATAACAGAGCGGCTAATCTAGGCACGGACTATAAAGACTGGTATCTGATGCAAAATACCAGTTAATAGAGCTCCATCCCAAATTGACTACCCTTAAACCATGGAGAGAGGTCTGCAATTTATGCAGTTGATTGGCTGTTGAGGGTGGCAACGCCGCCTCGATAGGGTAACCTCATTGATTGGTTTCGCGACAGCAACATAACAGTAATGTCGCGGAAACACGGCGAGTCTAAGCTATGACTCGTTCGTTAGTAATCAACACCGCTTCTCACGCGGTGCCGATACGAAGGGAGTTCCGTATGGCCGAACTTACTGACCGCTTCGGGACCATGGTGTTCTCTGAGGAAGTCATGAAGGACTACCTCCCCAAGGACATTTGGAAGCGCCTTGCTGCAACCCTCGAGGGCGGTGAGCCGCTCGACCTGGATGTGGCCAACGCCGTTGCCCATGCCATGAAGGTCTGGGCCATCTCCAAGGGCGCGACGCACTACGCGCATTGGTTCCAGCCGCTTTCGGGCATTACTTCCGAGAAGCACGACAGCTTCTTGGAGCCCAACCACGACGGCACCGCCATTACCAAGTTTACGGGCAAGAACCTCATCCAGGGCGAGCCCGATGCCTCGAGCTTCCCCAACGGCGGCCTGCGCGCCACCTTCGAGGCCCGTGGCTACACCGCTTGGGACCCCACCAGCCCCGCCTTTATCAAGGACGATGTCCTGTGCATCCCCACGGCTTTCTGCTCCTACACGGGCGAGGCCCTGGACAAGAAGACCCCGCTGCTGCGTTCCATGACCGCGCTCTCGCGTGAGTCTAAGCGCGTTCTGGCGCTGTTTGGCAAGACCCCCAAGAAGGTCGTTCCTTCCGTGGGCGACGAGCAGGAGTACTTCCTGATCAAGAAGGACGCCTACCGCAAGCGCAAGGACCTGGTCATTACCGGCCGCACCCTCTTTGGCGCCGCTCCCTGCAAGGGCCAGGAGCTCGAGGAGCATTACTTTGGCGCTATCCGCCCCACCGTCTCGGCCTATATGAAGGATCTGGACGATGAGCTGTGGGCGCTTGGCATTCCCGCCAAGACCAAGCACAACGAGGTTGCTCCCTGCCAGCATGAGCTCGCCCCCGTCTATGGCGAAGTCAACGAGGCCATCGACCAGAACCTGGTCATGATGGAGAAAATGAAGCTCATCGCCTCCCGCCACGACTTGGTTTGCCTGCTGCACGAGAAGCCCTTTGAGGGCATCAACGGTTCGGGCAAGCACAACAACTGGTCGCTTGGCACCGAGTCCGAGAATCTGCTCGATCCGGGCGACACCCCGCTCGACAACCTGCAGTTCATCGTCTTCCTCACCGCGGTGATCGAGGCCGTCGATAACTATCAGGAGCTCCTGCGTGCCTCCGTTGCCTCGGCCGGTAACGACCATCGTCTGGGCGCCAACGAGGCTCCTCCGGCGATTATGTCCATCTTCCTGGGCGACCAGCTTACCGAGGTCGTCGAGAAGATCATCGATGGCAAGGCTTCCGTCCATGCCACGCGCGGCGTGCTCGACCTGGGCGCCGATACCCTGCCCAAGCTGATGCAGGACAACACCGACCGCAACCGCACCTCCCCGTTCGCCTTCACCGGCAACAAGTTCGAGTTCCGTGCCTGCGGCTCCGAGCAGAACGTCTCCGACTCCAACCTGGTGCTCGATGCCGCCGTGGCCAAGTCGCTCAAGTCCTTCGCCGACGCGCTTGAGGGTACGCCCGAGGATGAGTTCCAGGACGCTGCGCTCGAGTACTGCAAGAAGGTCCTGACCGACCACCAGCGCATCCTGTTTTCCGGTGATGGCTACTCCGACGAGTGGCCCGTTGAGGCCGAGAAGCGCGGCCTTGCCAACAACAAGACCACGGCCGACGCCCTGCCCGCCTTTGTTTCCGAAAAGGCCATCGCGCTCTTTGAGGAGACGGGTGTCCTGACCAAGGCCGAGGCTCAGTGCCGCTACGACTGCAAGCTCGAGAAGTACAACAAGCTCATGAACATCGAGGCTACCACGATGGTTCGCGAGGCGCGTCGTACCTATCGCCCGGTCATTACCGCCTATGCCACCAAGGTCGCTAAGGGCCTTGAGACTATTCGTGCCGCTGGCGCCGAGGCCGCCATGCAGTGTGAGCAGAACACGCTCAACAAGCTCTGCAACGGTATCACCACCATCAACGACTCCATCAAGGCGCTTGACGCCGTGCATCAGAAGGCCGAGGGCCTCGATGGTCAGGAGCAGGCCAACGTGTACGCGCACGAGGTCGTTCCCGCTATGGATACGCTGCGCGCTGCCGTGGATGCCATGGAGGAGATCGTGGCTGCCGACTATTGGCCGGTCCCGACTTACGACGACATCCTGTTCTACGTGTAGAGCGTAACTGACATATCGTCATGGCATTGAGCCGGGGTCCGCATCGTGCGGGCCCCGGTTTCTGTTTGCGAAGGACGCTTTGAAGCCCGTTTTGCTACCGAATTGGTAACGGGCTTCACATCTCAAATGGTGCCCCCAGCGGGATGTCCGAGTGCGGCTGGCGCCGCCCGCTTTCGCTGCGTCGCTTCGCTCTTTGCGTGCTACGCTGGAAAACGCTTGCGCGTTTCCTCAGCTCCGCACCCTGTCGGGTTCGAATCCCGGCGCATGGGTAGCAAAAAGCCCGCTACCGCGAGGGTAACGGGCTCTTCAATTCAAATGGTGCCCCCAGCGGGATTCGAACCCGCGATATCCACCTTGAAAGGGTGGCGTCCTTGGCCGCTAGACGATGGGGACAGCGGGAAAGAGTATAGCAGACTTTTTTAGCCGTTCACATATCGTTGGCAAACTGAAAAACCACCACAAAGGAGTAGGCTTCTATTCCGATTTTCAAATATCTCAATCTGTAACATCTGGGCGGGCAAATCGGCTCTATCTGTTACAGATTGAGACAAAAGGCAGGCGTCGGGACGAACATCTCATTCTGTAACAGTAAGACGACTTTTAACGGTCTAGATGTTACAGATTGAGACAAACCGCTGGGATGGGTCAAAACCACCACAAAGGTGCCTGTCCCCTTTGTGGTGGTGGGGTGCTAGGGGAGGAGCTTCATGGCTGCGTCGTGGGCGGCGCGCTCGTAGGTGTCGTCGAGGGGCTTGAGCGGCAGCAGGGCGGCGGCCTGTGCATCGCCATGGCGCTCGAGGGCATGGGCGATGAGCCAGTCAGCGAGCTCGGGGTTCTTGGGCAGTGCCGGTCCGTGCAAGTACGTGCCGATGACGCCCTTGTAGAGGAGACCCTCAAAGCCGTCGTCGCCGTTGTTGCCGGTGCCCGCGACGACGGACGTTCCGAGCGGCGTGGCCTCGGCGTCCAAAAGCGTGCGGCCACCGTGGTTCTCGAATCCCACAAAGGGCTCGGGAGCCAGATCGGTCTTGACGGCAACGTTGCCGATCAGGCGGTCGGAGCCGCGTACGGTTTCGGCGGCAATGACGCCCAGGCCCTCGATGCGATCTTCGCCCATATAGTACGAACGGCCGAGCAGCTGATAGCTGCCACAGATGGCAAGCAGCGAGCCGCCGTCCTCAACATAGGCCGCAACCTTGTCTTTTTGAGCGAGCAGCTCGTGTGCCACGGCCAGTTGGTCGCGGTCGGAGCCACCGCCCATCATGACGATGTCGGCGTCGGTGAGATCGAGCGTTTCGCCCATACGGACCTCGTCCACGCGCACGGGAATGCCGCGCCAAGCGCAGCGGCGCTCGAGCGCGATAACATTGCCGCCGTCACCGTAGAGGTTAAGGGCATCGGGATACAGGTAGACGATGCGCAGCGGGCGCGAAAGCTCGACTGGCGCGATGCCGACAGGAAGAGCGCTGCCGTCGGCACGGGCTATGGCGCGGGCAGCAACCGTGGCTGCATCGGCACCCTTCAGCCCGTCGAGTTCTTTGACCAGCGGCGGGAAGGCCGTGTAGTTGGCGACGGCGTAGAAGGTGTCATTGGCGGCCTCGTCTGCCACGGCGCCAATTGCCTGCGCGACGTCCGAGATAATCGCGGCATCGATGCCGGCGTACTTGAGGCGTACCTGCATGTCGTGCGCACGCGTGCCTCCGGCAAAGGCGACAAGGCCCGGTGTGTCGGAGATGCGCTCGAAGTCGACGTCGTAGATCCAGGAGACATCGTGGCCGTCGGCATCGTTGTCGTTAAGGAAGAAAGCGCAGAGTCTGCCGCCCGCCGTCTTAATGGATTGGATCTGTCGATCGAAGCCCACGGGATTCTTGGCCAGGTTTGCCTCGACGGTGCGGCCGGCGATATCCCAGCGCCCCATACGACCACCGGCGGGCACATAGACATCGAGCGTAGGCTGTAGAAGCGCCGTGTCCACGCCCAACTCGTGCGCGGCAAAGAAGGCGGCGGCAACGTTATAGACCATGTACAGGCCGTTGTAGCGTGTGGCGATGTGTGCGGCAGCCGCGTCGGGCGCAGATCCAAAGACCAGGTCAAAGCCGTAGCCGTCGCAGCCGAGCTTCACGCCCGTCACACGGCGGACCAGTGCGGGGCGTGCCCAACCGCACGAGGGGCAATGGTAGGCGCCGAGTTGACCATACTGCACATAGTCGTACTCCAACGGGGCGTTGCACTGCGAGCAAAAGCGCGAGTCGCTAATACGGTCGGACTCGGTGTTGGTGGCGCCGTCGATGCCAAAGGCAATACTCGCATTGGGAACGCGCGCGGCAATCGAGGCGCACAGCGGGTCGTCGGCGTTGTAGATGAGCGTCGTTGCCGGCGATAGTTCCAACGCGTGGGCGATGACCTCCTGGGTGTGATCGATTTCGCCATAGCGATCCAGCTGGTCGCGGAACAGGTTGAGCAGCACAAAGTACGTCGGCTTGAGCTTGGGCAGGACGCGCACGGTGTAGAGCTCGTCGCACTCAAAAACGCCCACGCGCTTGCCGCTGCTGGTGTGTTTAAGGCCGCCGCGGGCCTCGAGCAGAGCACCCACCACACCAGGCTCCATATTGTTGCCGGCACGGTTGCACACCACGGCAGCACCGCTGGCAGCAACGGCGTCGGCGATGAGGTTGGAAGTGGTGGTCTTGCCATTAGTACCCGTAATCACCACGCTGCGGTCGACAAGGCCGGCGAGGTCGCTCAGCAGCTCGGGGTCGATCTTCATGGCGATGCGGCCGGGGAGTACGCCGCCCTGGCGCTTAAGGACGGAGCGCAGCCCCCAGCGGGCGATATCGCTCGAGGTGCAGGCAAGAGATGAGCGGAGATTCATGAAGCCGTTCCTAACGTGAATGACATGGTCGTGGCGTTTGCGCCGTTAAAATCCGTAGCGGCGCGCAAATTCCTGGGCAAGCTGCGATACATCTTCGCAGGCGTTGGCCCAGGGGGCAAAGTCGGGGGTGTCCGAGATAATACCGTCCGCTTCCCAAACGGCTTGGTGCGAAAGGTCCCAGGGATCGCGTGGCTCGGGCCGGCAGGGAAGGTACGGTGTCTGGTACATGGGGTTCAGTAAGAAGAATGCACCGCCCTCGCAACGGTTGGCAAACTCACGCAGCGCGCGTGTCGCCGGGCGCATCTTGTTTGTTTTGAACAGCAGAATCGTGCGGGCGAGTAGATACCAAGGAGAGTTCTCGAGCGCGTCAGCCCCGATCTCTTCCTCGAGCTGGTGGGCCAGGGCAAAAAAGCCGTCCTGGTCTTCCAGACGAGCGAGGGCGAGCAACACGGTGCCTGCGGCTCGGGTGGGGTAGCCTTCCGCCTTAAGGACGCGGCGGGCGTAGTTGGCGGCAGCACGGTAGCGGGCGCTCGCCATGCACAGCTGCGAGATGGCCTCGAGTGTGTGAAGCCACCCGATAAGAGCCGGCTCGCTCACGGTAAGGTCTGTTGCGGTGACACCGTCGGCCAAAACATTATTGGCCCAGTAGTGCGGGGCTTCCATGTCGAACCCGGGCACGCTTTGCTGCAGGTAATCGGCCGTGGTCGCCTCGAGCTTCATCAGGTCGCCCAGGCAGGCGTCGACGGGTGTGTCGGCCAGGATGATGGCGAGCAGCTGCGCGTCGAGGACATACGCATCGACGCGGACGATCTTGAGCAGCTCATCGCGCATGTCGTCGAACAGGCGATTGCGCGTCTGCTCAAACTCCTCGTCACTGCCCATGTCCTCGATGCGATGGAGCTCGTCGAGCAGGTGGCGATGAACACCGGCGTAGGACAGCAGCGCCTGGGCATGCTCGGACTGCGCATACTTTTGGGGATTCGCGCTAATGTCGTTATGGACAAGCTCGCGTGCTGCATCGGTGAGCTCGGGGTGCGACGCCAGATAGGTGCGCTCCAGGTAGGCGGGGATGTAGACGCTCGGATCCATTAGAGGTCTCCTCCCTTAAACGGCAAACCCTGCTCGGCTGCGCGCAGGATGCGCTCGTCGATTTGGGAGCGCACGATGTCGTTGGTGGCGACCCAGGCGGCAAAGCTGGCGTTGTCGGGCGCGCCTAGGCCCTCCTGCAGCACCGGCGTCGCCTCGGACAGGGCAAGGACAAGCTCATCGGTGGAGCCCGGACCTACGTTGACGCGAGCATAGACGCCATCGGGAAACTCGGTTTGGAAGTAGAGTGCTTCGGCCGCGTGCGGGCATGAGCGCACCAGGATGCGCAGGTAGTGCTCGGCGCCCTCGTAATCCAGCTCGCGCCAGGCTGCGCTCATCAGTGCGATGAGCGTCCACGGGTCCAGGTCGCGCTCCGCATCTTTGGGACGGCGGCGCAGCGGCGCGTTGGCAAGATAGGGCACGGAGTGGGCGGAACGAAAACGCTTGAGCTCCTCGGCAGGGTATTCGAGCTTTGCCATGGCAAGCATCGCAGTATGGCGGACGCCGGCGGGGTCGTTGGGCGCAAAGTCCAGGCTGCGATTCGCGGCATCCAGCGACATGCGGTAGCGGCCGCTAATGAGCGCGCGCGATGCCAAGGCGGCAAGCCAGCGCAGGTAGGGACGGCGGGTCAGGTCGCCTGCGGCCTCACGTTCGTAGGGGTCCTGCGCCGAGGTAATCTTGAGCGCCAGATCGTGCTCCACCTCGTCGCACTTGGAAACCAGATACTGTACATATTCCTCGTTGGATTCGGCGGTGAGCGCCGTCAGCATGCGCTGGGCATCCCAGTTGGCCGGATCGAGCGCGGCTGCCTCGCGAAGCATGTTCTCGGCTGCGGCTTCTTCTTGCTCTGCCTGGGCGTCGTCGGGGATAAAGGGGATGCGGTAGTCGACAGCCTCGACGACCTTGGCAATCAGATGCCCAGCTCGGTCGCGGTCGTGCACGATGAGCGGCGCGGGGTTGCGGGTGAATTGTTCCATCAGACGCTCGACGGCGGGGCCGTCAGTGAGCGGGATATTGTCGCGGCGCAAGGCCTCAAGAACGAGGCGATGGCAATCCTCTTGAATGGGATCGAATGCCATGGGGCCTCCTTTGCTGCGGTTAGGGTTCAAATGTCTCTATATAAAGTTCTAGTTTACCCGCATGTGGCACACCGGGGGTGCCGCACTTGGACTTGCACCTTTGCACCACGAAGACGGATGTCGCACAAATGTCGGCACCTCGGTTGCGCGGGTGGTATCACAGTGCCGTAAACGGTCGATTTTTGGCGGCGAACGGGGCACATTTTGGAGGGGCACAGTCCTACCCGGGATATGTGGTCAACCCTGATAAAACGTTTGCCCAGCTTGGGAGTATGAGTGCCCCACAAGGGTCTTCAGGGATAGAAAAAACGTTTCATCATTATTGGCTTTAGGTGAATAACTGACCAACCAGAACGGTAAAATAGTGTTTGTCTGAGCGTCGAGACGTTCAGACATCGCGCATTGTCATCGCCGGCAACGCGCAAAACGGTCCTAACGGAGCCAATCGGGTGCTCCGTTATATACGCAAGTCTAAGAGGGGCTTGTTTAGGAGGCACAGTATGGGACGTTTTACCAATCCTCGCGATCTGTACTTTGGTGAGGGCGCTCGCCACGAGGTGAAGAACCTCAAGGGCAAGAAGGCCATCATCGTTTCTGGCGGCAGCTCTATGCGCCGCGGCGGGTTCCTGCAGGACGTCGAGAACGACCTTAAGGAAGGCGGTTTCGAGGTCAAGCTGTTCGAGGGCGTCGAGTCCGATCCGTCCATCGAGACGGTCATGAAGGGCGCCGAGGCCATGCGCGAGTTCGAGCCCGACTGGATTATCGCCATCGGCGGCGGCTCGCCCATCGATGCCGCTAAGGCCATGTGGGTCTTCTACGAGTATCCCGAGGAGTCCTTCGATAACATCATCCAGCCGTTCAGCTTCCCCGAGCTGCGTCAGAAGGCTCATTTCTGCGCCATCTCCTCTACCTCCGGCACCGCTACCGAGGTCACTGCCTTCTCCGTCATCACCGACTACGCCAAGGGCATCAAGTACCCGCTGGCCGACTTCAACATCACCCCTGATGTCGCCATCGTCGACCCCGAGCTCACCTACACCATGCCCGCCAAGCTGTGCGCTCATACCGGCATGGACGCTCTGACCCACTGCATGGAGGCCTACGTTTCCACCTGCGCCTCTATGTTCACCGACGCCAACGCTCTGCACGGCATCCGCGAGATCGTCGAGTGGCTGCCCAAGTCCTATGCTGGCGACCATGAGGCCCGTCAGCACATGCACGAGGCTCAGTGCATCGCCGGTATCGCCTTCTCCTCGGGCCTGCTGGGCATCGTTCACTCCATGGCTCACAAGACCGGTGCTGCCTTCGAGAACGGTCACATCATCCACGGTGCTGCTAACGCCATGTACCTGGGCAAGGTCATCCAGTGGAACTCCAAGGACCCGCGTGCCGCCGAGCGTTATGCTTACGTGGCCAAGGAGATCCTGCACCTTCCCGGCGAGACCAACGAGGAGCTCATCGCTGCGCTCGTCCAGAAGATTCGCGACCTCAACGACCAGCTCAACATTCCGCAGTCCATCAAGGATTACGCGAATGGTGGCGTGAAGGTCGACGCCGAGAACCCGCAGATGGTCTCCGAGGAGGAGTTCCTCGCGAAGCTCCCCGAGATCGCCGCGAACGCCGAGCAGGACGCCTGCACGCCGGAGAACCCGCGTGAGACCAAGGCTGCCGACTTCGAGAAGATCCTCAAGGCCTGCTACTACGACACCGACATCGATTTCTAATCGACTCTTGTTATCGTAACGAGGGGCTCCGCACGTATCTGTACGGAGCCCCTTTCTTTTTTTAGAGAATGGGATAGTTATGGCTGCAATTTTCAATAGCCCCAGCAAGTACATCCAGGGCCCGGACGAGCTGGCCAAGCTCGGCTCTTACGTTGAGCCGCTCGGCGCTAAGGCCCTCGTCATCGTGACGCCTTCGGGCAAGAAGCGCGTCGGCACCAAGATCGAGGGCGGTTTTGCCGAGGCTAAGGCCGAGCTGCTGTTTGAGGACTTTAACGGCGAGTGCTCCAAGGGCGAGGTCGATCGCCTGGTTGCGCTCGCCCGCGACAACGGTTGCGACATCATCGTCGGCGTCGGTGGCGGCAAGATCCTCGACACCGCCAAGGCCGTCGCCTATTACCTGGAGTCCCCGGTTATCATTTGTCCCACCATTGCTTCGACCGACGCCCCGTGTTCGGCGCTTTCGGTGCTCTATACCGATGACGGCCAGTTCGACAAGTACCTCTTCCTGAAGGCAAACCCCAACATTGTCCTGATGGATACGACGGTTATCGCGGCGAGCCCGGTGCGCCTGACGGTTTCCGGTATGGGCGATGCGCTCGCAACCTACTTTGAGGCCCAGGCGACGCACGATGCCGACGGTGGCACTTGCGCCGGCGGCAAGGGCGGTATGGCTGGTCTGGCACTTGCCAAGCTCTGCTACGAGACGCTTATGGCCGATGGCGTGAAGGCCAAGGTCGCGTTGGAGAAAGGTGCGCTGACGCCTGCCGTGGAGCACATCATCGAGGCAAACACGCTGCTCTCCGGCATTGGCTTTGAGAGCTCGGGCCTTGCTGCTGCTCATGCCATCCACAATGGCCTGACGATGCTGCCCGAGTGCCACGGCATGTATCACGGCGAGAAGGTCGCCTTTGGCACCATCGTCCAGCTGGTACTCGAGGATGCTCCGACCGAGAAGCTCGAGGAAGTCTTGGGCTTCTGCATTGAGCTGGGCCTGCCGGTCACGATGAAGGAACTTGGCGTTGCCGAGCTTACGCGCGAGCAGGCCATGATTGTTGCCGAGGCCGCCTGCGCGCCCGATGACACCATGTGCAACATGCCGTTTGAGGTGACGCCCGAGATGGTCGCAAACGCCATCCTGGGTGCCGACGCGCTGGGCCACTACTATCTCATGGATGAGTAAATCAAGCTAAGGAAGGGGCAAAGCCGGCAGATGGCTTTGCCCTTTTTGCTATGGTGCAAAGGGATCAGGTTACTTTGCACCAATTGTTGTTGATGAAAGGGCGGATTCTCGTATGGCGCTTCCCATGGTATATGGCGGTCCCGGCCGGTATGTTCAGGGGCCGGGTGAGCTCTCGCGTCAGGGCAGGTATTTGTCATGGTTGGGCTGCGCTGCCTATGTCTTGTTTGACCAGGGCACCGAGGATCGGCTGTGCAGGCAGATCGTCGATGGATTTCTGGATGAAGATCTAAGCGAGCCGTTCTTTAAGATTTACAACGGTCCGTGTACGGAAGATGCCGTTGTCGAAATGGCTAAGGAAGCCCGGGCTGAGTATTGCGACATGGTGGTGGGTATTGGCGGCGGCAAGATGCTCGATATCGCCAAGGCCGTTGCGTTTTATGCCGAGTTGCCGTTGTGCGTATGTCCCACGGCGGCGTCGATGGACGGTCCGTGCAGCGCGATTTCGGTGTTGTATCACGAGGATGGGTCGTTCGACCGCTACCTGATGCTCGAGAAGAATCCAGACCTGGTCGTGGTCGATACCAACGTGGTCGCGGCGGCCCCGCTGCGTATGACGGTCGCTGGCATGGGCGATGCACTGACAACGTACTTCGAGGCGCGTTCGTGCGCCGCGGCGCACGGCGTCAACGAACACGGTGGCGCGCCGGGGCACTTGGCTTTGGTTGCGGCTCGTGCCTGCTATGACACACTCATGGAGTGCGGCGTCGCTGCCAAGCGCGATCTCAAAAAGGGCCGTATATCGCCGGCGGTTGAGCGCCTGATCGAGTGCAATATTCTGCTCTCGGGCGTCGGCTTTGAGAGCGGTGGCTTGGCGTTGGCACATGCCGTCGCCAACGGGTTGACGATCCTGCCCGAGTGCAAGGCCATGCACGGCGAGGCCGTGGCATTTGGCCTAGTGGTCCAGCTTCGTTTGGAGCGTGCGCCCGAGCTTGATCAGGTGCTCGAGTTTTGCCAGCGCGTCGGCCTACCGACGACGCTCGCGGAGCTGGGACTTGGCGAGATTTCCGATGCCGACCTGATGAGCGTTGCGGATGCGGTCTTTAGAAACGAACGCAACATGGCCAACGAGCAGACCAAGGTGACCAAACAAAAGCTCGTGCAGCTCATGTGCGAGGCATAGCTTGGCGCTTGATTGACCTTGTGCAATCGAGGCAGCGATAGGCCATGGGCTATTTGCCGCAAAGATGCTCCGCGTGTAATTTGCCCGAGGCGTGGGCCGATAGCGTATCATTATCTCTTGCTTGTTTGCACTGCTCAGGGAGGGGCCGCGCATGGCGCAGGAACACGATCTGTTTGATGACATTATCGAGATCAGCAAGGGTTTCGACTTTCTTAAAAACCCGCTTGGCGGCGTGACCGATGCACTCGATCCGTCGGCGCCGCAGTGGAATCCTGCCGACTACAAGGAGCGCCCGCGCGGCAACACCATTCCGTGCCTGACCTGCAAAAACGAAAAGAGCGGCTGCACCGTGTGCATGGACGTGTGTCCGGTCAACGCTATCGAGGTCGAGGAAGATGCCATTGAGATCCTCGACTCCTGTCGCAAGTGCGGCCTGTGCGCCGCTGCCTGTCCGACCGAGGCGATCATCTCGCCGCGCTTGGCGCCCAAAAACCTGTATGACGATATCGTCTCTGCTGCTACGAGCCACGAGACCGCCTACGTCACCTGCACGCGCGCCCTCAAGCGCATGCCGCGCGAAAACGAGGTCGTCGTCGCCTGCGTGGGCGATGTTACGGCCGAGACCTGGTTCTCGGTACTGGCGGACTATCCCAACGTGAGTGTGTACCTGCCGTTGGGCGTGTGCGATAAATGCCGCAACACCGGCGGTGAGGACATTCTGGGCGAGGCCATTGCTACCGCCGAGGAGTGGGCGGGTACGGGCATGGGCCTGGAGGTCGACCCCAAGAGCCTCAAGTGCCATAAGCGCCGCGAGTACGAGCGCAAGGAGTACATGGATAAGATTGCCCGCACCACGGGCCTAACCGTGACTAAGCTCAACCCGGCGACGGCGGCACTGGCCTCGGTGACGCAGAAGTTGAAGGCCCACCGCCATCAGATTACCCAGCTGGAGCGCACGCTCAACACCATGTGCGGCACCACGACGACCAAGCGTCGTCGTTCGCTCACGCACGGGCGCCAACTGGTGCTCTCAACGTTGCAAAACCACCCCGAGCTTGCACAGAACATGCAGGTGAGCACGCCGGAATGCGATTTTGACAAGTGCACGTCGTGCGGCGAGTGCGTCAACGTGTGCCCCACGTTTGCCTGCGATTTGGTGGGAAGCGGCCGCTTTGCGTTGGAGTCGACGTATTGCTTAGGTTGCGGAGCCTGCGTCAAGGTGTGCCCCGAGCATGCGCTTAAGTTGGTTGAGCATGATGCATCCAACCTGGTCGTCGTCGATCCCGAAGCCGAGGAAAAGGCCGCCCAGAAGGCGAAGGCTCACGAAGAAGCTGAGAAGGTTAAGGCCGAGGCAAAGGTCAAGCTTGACAAGATGCTCGATCAGGTAGAAAAGCTCGCGGACTAGTCAGCGAGCTCTATCTCTGCTTCATTTGCGCCGCCGTGGTGTCCGGATTCGCCCGGATGCTGCGGCGGCGCTATACTTATACTGTTTGAAGTACTGTACCAAAAGGAGCTGTCGTGTCCCTTTCCATCGGTATCGTGGGCCTGCCCAACGTGGGCAAGTCGACGCTGTTCACCGCGCTTACCAAAAAGACCGGCCTTGCCGCCAACTACCCGTTTGCCACGATCGAACCCAACGTGGGTATCGTCGATGTGCCCGATAGCCGCCTGCAAAAGCTCGCCGACATCGTTAACCCCGGCCGCATTGTGCCGGCGACGGTCGAGTTCGTCGACATCGCTGGCCTGGTGAAGGGTGCCAACGAGGGCGAGGGCCTGGGCAACCAGTTCTTGGCAAACATCCGCGAGACCGACGCCATCTGCGAGGTCGTGCGCTACTTTAAGGACCCCAACGTCATGCGTGAGGTGGGCCGCACGGGCGAGTTTGTCGATCCCGCCGGCGATGCCGACACCATCATGACCGAGCTCATCCTGGCCGACATGGGCACGCTCGAGAAGCAGCTGCCCAAGCTCGAGAAGGAGGCCAAGCGCGACAAAGAGCTCATGCCCAAGTTCGAGGTGGCCAAGCGCCTGCTCGCTTGGCTCAACGAGGGCAAGCGAGCCGCGTCCATGGAGATGACCGACGAGGAGCGTGCCGCCGCCAAGGGCCTGTTCCTGCTCACTATGAAGCCCATTCTGTACGTGGCCAACGTGGACGAGGATATGCTCAACGAGGACCTGGCGCCCATCGATGGCGTCAAGCCGTTGCCCATCTGCGCCAAGATTGAGGCCGAGCTTTCCGAGCTCGATCCCGAGGACGCCGCCGACTACCTGGAGAGCTTGGGCCTGGAGCAGCCCGGTCTGGACGTGCTCGCGCAGGCGGCCTATAAGCTGCTCGGTCTGCAGTCGTTCTTTACGGCCGGCGAGATGGAGGTCAAGGCCTGGACGGTTCGTCAGGGCGCGACCGCCCCGCAGGCCGCCGGCGTCATCCACACCGATTTTGAGCGCGGCTTTATTAAGGCCGAGGTCATTGGCTATGACGACTACATCGAGCTCGGCGGTGAGCAGGGCGCCAAGGCCGCCGGCAAACTGCGTATTGAGGGCAAGGACTATGTCATGGCCGATGGCGACGTCGTGCACTTCCGCTTTAACGTGTAAGGGCGACGCATATGTTTAAATACGGCAAAAAAGCTGGCTACATGGGTATTGCGCTGCTCGTACTTGCGGTGATTCCGCTGGTGGTCGCAGCGTGCGTTATCCCCAACATTGGTCCCGAGGTGGCAACGAAGTTTAACGCCGCCGGCGAGGTGACGCGCTGGGGCAAGAGCTACGAGTTGCTGGCGCTGCCGGTGCTCAACCTGCTGCTGAGCGTGGCGACATACTTTACGGCGGGACGTCAAGCTAAAAACAATGATGACTCCGCCGCCATGGCGCGCATCGTGTGCGAACGCTACCTGCGCAACGGTTGCATCACGGGTGTGTTCCTCAACGTGATCAACGTTTACTTTATGTACTCGGCGATTACCGGAACGGGCTTTGGCTTTGGTTTCTAGCTTGTCCTTTTAGGCAACGAGTCTGCACACATATTCGATAGCTGCTGCGAGGCCGCCGCTCGATCGTGGTTTAAAGACCATGTCGGCGGCGGCCTCGTTTTCGTATCCGGCGCCGCGAAGGGCGAGTGCGATACCGGCTTCCAGGAGAAGGGGCAGACCGCGTTGGCTGGTTGCGATCACGGCAGCCTGATTGAGCGAGCAGCTGTGCGCCTGGCATTGGATAGCAAGTTCACCTTGCGCCGGGCAAGGGACCAGAACGGCGGCGACGCGACTTGATAGCAATGCAAATGCTGTGCGCTCATCGGGCGAAAGGCATTCTGATTCAACGACGACGAGCTTGAGCGGCGCGCTGTTTGTGCGAGGCGTGGCTCGGTACATGCGGACCGAAGAACCCGACATAGAAAACTCCTGTGTATTCGGCAAAACGTAAACTATAGTTTACGTTTATGTTCGGCTCCATTTCAAACTCGGCTGCATGGACGAACGTGCGAAACAGATTCTTGGTGGGCGGGTCGAAGAGACACGCAGAGACCTTGGTATCTCCAAGGTTGATTTTTGTGTGGCGACAGGAATCAGCCGACCCTACCTCGACCGAATCGAAGATGGGACGGCAAATTTCACGCTCAAGGTTCTATTTAAGATCGCACCCGCACTCGGTATGACGGTGTCAGAGCTTCTTGAGGGTATCGAATAGGGGATACCCGCCGACAGCTGAATTACGCCATCGGGATGCGGTCGTGGTTGACTTGGCTGTAGAACAGACGCTGAATCTCAGCCGCATCGCGTGACTGGCCGAGCGCCCACATGGTTTTGGCCACGAGCGTCTCGGTGGTCATGTCGTCGCCGCGCAGAATGCCCGGATGATCGGCGTAAGCACGGCCAACCTCATAAACGCCCAGATCGAGGCCCTCTTCGGGGACCTGCGTGGTCATAACGACGGTGCGGCCCGAATCGACCCAGCGGAAAATTGCCTCTTGGAACGACTCGCCCGACTCACCAAACTCGGGGATACCGCCAATGCCAAAGGTCTCTAGAATCACGGCGTCGTAGCTATCGGCTAGGGCGTCGAGGATGCCCGGGTTTACGCCGGGCGTAAGCTTGAGTACAAATACGCGCGGGTCGATGCTGTCGTAGAAATGCACCGGGTTTTCGCCCTGATGCGTACCGTGAAGCCCGTTGCGCACGATGCGGCCGTTGCGGATATAGGCGATGGGCGGATAGTTGACGCTAATGAACGCGTTAAAGCTCATGGTGCGCTGCTTGCGGGCGCGCGTGCCGGCAATGGCGACGCCGCCAAACACGATCGAGACGTCGTGCGAGTGCTCATCGAGTGCATAGAGCAGGCTTTGGTACAGGTTGAGCTTGGCGTCGGTGAAGGGGTTGCCCATGGGCTTTTGCGAGCCAGTGAGCACGATGGGCTTGGGGCTGTCCTGAATCAGGTAGGAAAGCGCTGCCGCGGTGTAACTCATGGTGTCGGTGCCGTGCAGAATCACGAAGCCGTCGTGGTCGGCATAGCCCTCGACGATGACGTCGCGGATCCGCATCCAGTCACTCGGGCGCATATTGGTGCTGTCGATGTTCATGGGCTGCACGACGTCGAGCTCGCAGAGCCCCGAGATCTCGGGGACGCTCTGGGCGAGCTCCTCACCGGTCAGGGCGGGGGAGAGGCCGTTGCCGTCCTCGGTCGATGCGATGGTGCCGCCCGTGGCGATGAGAAGGATGCGCTTCATGCTGATATTCCTATCGTATTTGCCGCCGCGGAGGCGGAGTCGTTCGGCAGTATTGTGGCACAGGGCGTCCAATGTTCAAACGTATTACATCATCTGTAACGTTTGAAAACACTTCAATTGTCGTCAAATAGGGGCCCAGGTCGTGCGTTTGCCGTGCGCTGATGGCTGCGAGGGGCGAGAAACCCCATATAACGTGTACACTATGGAGGTTATTTTCGTTCATTCACGCGGGTGGGCACCGGCTCCCCGCCAACAAGAGGGGGAACCATGGATCAAAAGGCTTCCGCAAAGGTCCTCGTACTCGACTTTGGTGCGCAGTACGGTCAGCTCATTGCCCGTCGCGTCCGCGACCTCAACGTGTATTCCGAGATCGTCCCCTGCGACATCTCGGCCGACGAGATTCGCGAGATGAACGCCTCTGCGCTCATCCTTTCCGGCGGCCCGGCCTCCGTGTATGCCGAGGACGCTCCGTCCATCGATCCTGCCATCTTTGACCTGGGCCTTCCCGTCCTGGGCTTCTGCTACGGCCATCAGATCACGGCCGTGACGCTCGGCGGCAAGGTCGGCCACTCCGAGGTGGGCGAGTACGGCCGCGCCACCATCACGCGCACGGCCGGCGCCAAGCTCTTTAACTCCACGCCCATGGAGCAGACCGTGTGGATGAGCCATCGCGACGCCGTTTCCGAGGTGCCCGAGGGCTTTACCGTTACCGCCAGCACCGACGTGTGCCCGGTTGCTGCCATGGAGTGCCCCGAGCGCAAGATCTTCACCACGCAGTTCCACCCCGAGGTCAAGCACTCCGAGTACGGTCAGCAGCTGCTGAGCAACTTCCTGTTTGAGATCTGCGGCCTGGAGCCCAACTGGAGCATGGACAACCTGGTCGAGACCATGACGGCCGAGTTCCGCGAGAAGGTCGGCAACGACCGCGTGATTCTGGCCTTGTCCGGCGGCGTCGACTCCTCCGTCGTGGCCGCCCTGGGCGCCCGTGCCGTTGGCAAGCAGATGACCTGCGTGTTCATCAACCACGGCCTGCTGCGCAAGGGCGAGCCCGAGCAGGTGGAGGAGGTCTTCACCAAGCAGTTTGACGTCGACTTTATCCACGTCCACGCCGAGGACCGTTATGCCGAGCTTCTGGCCGGCGTGACCGAGCCCGAGGAGAAGCGCCGCATCATCGGTACGCAGTTCTGGAAAGAGTTCTTCGCCGTGGCGCAGCAGCTCGAGACCGATGGCAAGCCGGTCAAGTACCTGGCTCAGGGCACCATTTACCCCGACATCATCGAGTCCGGCGCTCGCAAGACGGGCGGCAAGACGGCCACCATCAAGAGCCATCACAACCTGATCCCGTTCCCCGAGGGCGTGCACTTCGACCTTATTGAGCCGCTCGACCACTTCTTTAAGGACGAGGTCCGCGCACTTGGTCTGGCACTGGGCCTGCCGGGTCACATCGTGTTCCGCCAGCCTTTCCCGGGCCCGGGTCTTGCCATCCGCATCATCGGCGCGGTCGATAAGGAGAAGCTCGAGATCCTCAAGAACGCCGACGCCATCGTGCGTGAGGAGCTCGACGCCTACAATCAGCGCCTGTTTGAGCAGACCGGCGAGCGCAACTCCGAGCACAGCTGCTGGCAGTACTTTGCGGTCCTGCCCGACATTAAGTCCGTTGGCGTTATGGGCGACGAGCGTACCTACCAGCGCCCGATCATCCTGCGCGCCGTCGAGTCCAGCGACGCTATGACAGCCGACTGGGCCAAACTGCCCTACGACGTGCTTGCCCGCATCTCCGGCCGCATCGTTGCCGAGGTCCCCGGCGCCAACCGCGTGTGCTACGACATCACGTCCAAGCCGCCCGCGACCATCGAGTGGGAGTAAACGATATTCGTTGATTTCAAGCCTCTGAACTGCGAAAACAGGTCGGGGGCTTCTTATTTTGCAACCTCTGTGCAACCTTTGCGGTTTCGCGCCCCGTGAACAGGGGACGTAGCACTGTTCACGTCTGGGCCCATATCCGCACCGATCATTGCCCGCGCTGCTTCTGCTTGCGCTTCAGCTTCCGCTGCTCGAGGCACGTCGCCCGGTGTTCCTCGCCAGAGGAGAGCTGGCCGTTCCTTGCGAAACCGCGAGGCCACCTATATCCGCTTGCTGCGGGCTTGCTTGAACCAGTTCCTTTTGAAAGAGCCTATACCTCCGAAGAACTTGTTGTACGTCTCACCGTCCTCCTTGGCCTCGTACTTGACCAAGGCAAGTTCGATAGTACAGAGGTAATCCGCCACTTGCTCGAGGCGGTAGTCGGTCATCGAGGTCTTGCGGCGTCGGACGACCCCTTTTGAGAGGACCTTGCCCACCGAGTCGTCTCGCCCGCGGAACAGAAGGAGCGCATCCTCGCGACCTTCGGCGACCTGTGCTGCGAGATGGAGGGCTGCACCATCGTGCAGGGCCCTTTCCAAAGCGAAGTGTCGAGCCGAAGTGTTGAGCGTCGGCCCTGAATGTTCAATGGCCGTTGTTTTCTGCCCCTCAAGTGGTGAACTTCTCCTCGGGGCTGTTGATTCCCCCACGCGCCCCCTTCCGTTCTCTGTGTTCCCCTTATACTCCTTGTACAAGGAGGTAAGAAGTCATGGACAAGACCGCACAGGACAGCTTGGCAAAGAAGCCCGTCGACATGAGGGACAGGATTCTCGAGCATCTCGAGGCCCTCACCTCTGCCGTCTCGCTCGACGACCTTGCCCGTCTGTCCACCTCCGACATCGCCGAGACGCTCATCATCTCCAGGAGTCTGGCGAGCCAGTACCTCAACGACCTTGTTCGCGCCGGCCTTGTGGTTAAGGTGGCGGGCAGGCCTGTCCGTTATTTTCATCGCCGCGCGTTCCAGAAGCGTTTTCAGGTAAAGCTCTCTGCAAGCGAGTACGCCTCGCTCGCCGACCTCATCCAGGCGACGGGAATCGCCGATCACCGTGACTTCGCGCGTGCCGTGGGCTTTGACCTGAGCCTCAGCTCCGTTGTCGAGCAGTGCAAGGCTGCGGTTCAGTACCCTCCGTTCGGCCTGCCCATCCTCTTGAGCGGCGGCGTGGGTGTCGGCAAGTCTTTCCTTTCTCGTCTTGTGTACGAGTACGGTAAGAACCAGGGCTTGCTGCCCCGCGACTCCTCCTATGTGCGCATCGACTGCGCCGGGGTCCCGGACGCCGCCTCGTTCAACGGGCTTCTTGACGAGTCGATCGCGAAATCGCGCGGGGGTGTGGTTTTTGTCAACGGCATCGAGGCACTCTCTCCCTCTGCGATGGAGCACTGCCTTGCGACGGCCCTCGGGCTCGATGCCTCCCAGGATGCGCCGCGCGCTCGCCTCGTTCTTTCGACGACGCTTTCCGCCGATGACCTGAAGGTTTCCTCGGCCTACAGCAAAATGCCCATCTGTGCCCGCGTCCCCTCACTCAAGGAGCGGACCCCCGAGGAGCGCGAGGATCTCATCTTGAGCTTCCTGCGCAGCGAGGGGTGCCGAATCGGTTCTGATGTGAAGATTAGCCGCGGCGCATACCGTTGCCTCGTGAACGCGGACTTTTCCGATAACATCGCCGGCTTGCGCGCCTGCGTGACGAACTGCTGCGCCAAAGCGTTCCTCAATCGCGAGGGCGACTACGTCGTCGTTCGTCCGTATCTTCTTCCCAGCGGGCTCCTCTCCTCCGCGCAGATCGATCAACAGCCCGATGATGGCGTTCTGATCGACGCGTCCCTGGATGCCGCCGAGAGCACAGGGCCGGTCGAGCAGGCGCTCGATGCCCTGTGCTCTCTCGATGAGCGATTCTGCGCCGGGGAGCTCTCTGTCTCCGAGCTCGTCTCGCAAGCTGTCTCCGCTGTGCGCGGCGTTGAGGATCACTTGATCTTCGGCCGCGGCGTTACCTCCTCGAGGTCGCGCGCCTTCGAGCGCATCGTGGGCGCGGTCCTTGCCGACGCAGGCTCTTCTTATGGCATCGAGCTTTCGAGGAAGGTCGCTTTTCTACTGGCCCAGGAGATTTGCCTGCAGTTGTGGCCGGGCATCGGCCTGGCTAAGCGAAAGTCTGCCTGTGCGGAGCAAATCTCCCATCTCCTCGGTGCCGTGACCTCCGAATTACCGTTTGCCTCGAGCGTCTCCGATCAGGTCGCCGCAGACGTGGAAGGGGCGCTGGGAATCTCGCTCGATCACTTCACGAAGACGCTTCTGACGCTGTGCGTCGCATCGGAGTCTCGCGATGCGAAGGCCCTTCGGACGCTCTGCGTCATCTTGTCCCACGGCTACTCAACGGCGACGAGCATCGCCGACGCGGCGAACCGTATGCTCGGCATGCATGTGTACGAGGCTGTCGACATGCCCTACGACCAGCAGCTGAAGGACATCGTCGGTCCGCTCCAGCGCCTCGTCGACCGCCATTCCTACTGCACCGGGGTCGTGTTCCTCGTCGACATGGGCTCCTTGGAGGAGGCCTATAAGGCCCTCGAGAACGTTACCGACTCCACTATCGGCGTGGTGAACAACGTCTCTACTGGTCTTGCGCTCGAGATCGGGGTCGGGCTGCTCGGCGGCAAGTCCATCGCCGAGGTTCTTGGCGATGCGACCGCCGCGTGCGTGACGCACTGCAAGGTGATCGAGCGCGTCAACCGTGAGGACGCCATCGTCTTCTGCTCCGAGTCCGGGGTCGACGCCGCGGAGAGGATACGCCAGCTCGTCTCGCAGAGCCTCCCGCGCACCATAGGCGCGCGCCTGCTCACGAGGCCCTTCAAGCAGCTCGTCGCGAACGGGTCGAATGACGCCGTTTTCTCCGAGCACCGCGTCTGCGCCGTCATCGGCACGGGAGACCCCGGGGCCGCCTCCGTCCCCTTCGTCGCCCTCGAGGACATCATGTCGACGGCGTCCGCCTCTAAGGTTGATGCCGTGTTCGGCAGGTGGCTTGACGCTTCCGAGCTCTCTTCTTTCCACGAGAAGCTGCTCTCGAACATGACGCTGCAGAACGTCATCCGCTCCATCACCATCCTCGACCCGGAGCGGCTATTCCACGAGATGATGTTAGCGCTACTGTAAAAACAACCAATTTCGCCATCGCACTTTAGCCGATTCCGCCAACGCAATTTCCCCAATCGCGCCAACGCATTTTCACCATTTCCACCAACGCCGGGGCTTACGCTTCGACCGACAAGCGAACGATGCTTTCGGGAGGAGCGGCCGTGGCGGAGAAGAACCTGATCGGAGAGTTGGACATGTACAGGGAAGCGGGCATAAAGCCCAACTTCAGCGACATAGCGAAGCGCTACGGCAAGGACAGGCACACCGTGGCGGCGTACTGGAGGGCCGAGGGCGGCCGGCCCCGCGACGGGCGCGCCGACAGGGCGGGCTCCTTCGACGCGCACATCGAGGAGGTGGCCGCCAAGGCGCAGCTGCCGGGGGTCACCAAGAAGGGCATCCACGAGTGGCTGCTGCACAGGTATCCCGGCGAGAACCTGGCCGGCTACAACGCCTTCACCCAGTTCATGCGCAAGAACGGTATCGCCGTCGGGGCCTCCGTCGGCCCGGAACCGCACCCGCGCTTCGAGACGCCGCCCGGGCTGCAGCTGCAGTTCGACTGGAAGGAGTCGGTCAGGATGGCGAACCGCGACGGCGAGCTGTTCGAGTTCAACGTGTTCGCGGCGACGCTGGGCCATTCCCGCAGGCACATATTCATCCGGTCGGGGACCAGGACGACCGACGACCTGGTCAGATGCATGTACGCCACGATCGCGAGGCTCGGCGGCGTGCCCCGCGAGTGGGTCACGGACAACATGTCCGCCCTGGTGACGGTCAAGGGCGGCAGGCGCCTCAAGGTCCAGCGCGCATATGAGTTCGCCAAGGCCGCCGGCTTCGAGCTGAAGCTGTGCCGCCCGCGCAGCCCCCAGACCAAGGGCAAGGTCGAGTCGTCGAACCGCTTCCTGTCGCGGCTCGCGGCCTACCAGGGCGACTTCGACGGCTGGGACGACATCGACGAGATCATCGCGCGGATCGAGGACGCCAGCAACTCCGAGCCCAACGAGACCACGGGGCTGCCGCCCTCCGCGCTGTTCATGGAGGAGAAGGACGCGCTGCTGCCCGTCGGCAACCTCCGCGCCCTCGAGGAGGCGATGGGCGACGTGGTGCGCGTGTCCAGGGTGCCGGCCACGATGCTGGTCAGCGCGCACGGCGAGCCCATGTCGGTGCCCAGGCGCTGCATCGGCAGGCCCGCCCGCATCGTCTGCATGCCCGGCGGCGCGATGGACTGCTACGTCGGCGGCGAGCTGGTGGCGACGCACGTGGCGGGCGGGCCGGCCTACGACCCGGCGCACTACGCCGAGGCCATGGCCGGGAAGCGCTGGTTCGGCGACGCCGCCGGCGACATCGAGGCGGCCGCCGCCGCCAACCTCGGGCTGCTCGACTCGATAGGGGGCTCGCTGTGAGCGCCGCGGTGCAGGCCAGCCCGCTCAACCGCCTGGCGGCCAATCTCGAGGAGCTGGGGCTCGAGGGCATGGCGTCGTCGGTGCCCGAGTACGTCAGGCTCGTCGCCGACGGGAGGAAGAGCCTGGTCGACGCCATGCTCGAGCTCACCGACGCCCAGATAGCCCTCAAGCGGCGCGCCGACGACGAGCGCCGCACGAGGATGGCCAACTTCCCCTACATAAAGACGCTGGCCGACTTCGACTGGGGTTTCCAGCCGAGCGTGCCCCGCGGGCTGGTCGAGCAGCTGGCCACGCTCGAGTTCGTCGACCGCGGCGACAACGTCGTGCTCGTCGGCAGCCCGGGCGTCGGCAAGACCCACCTGTCGATAGCCATAGGCCACGAGGCGGTGATGGCCCGCAAGCAGGTGTACTTCGCCGACTGCTCGAGGCTGGTCGAGGACCTCAAGCACGCCTCGGCGAAGGAGGCGCTGGCGCGCAGGATGCGGTTCTACGAGCACTGCAGCCTGCTGATAATAGACGAGCTGGGCTACCTCGATATCGGGAAGGAGGGCGCCGACCTGCTGTTCCAGCTGGTGAACAGGCGCTACGCGCTCAAGCGGTCGACGATCGTCACGACCAACGTGCCGGTCGGCAGGTGGGGCGACGTGTTCGGCAGCAACGTCACGGCCTCGGCGGTCGCCGACAGGCTGTGCCACCACTGCGCGATGATCAAGATAACGGGCCGGTCGTACCGTCTGAAGGACGTGTCCATCGGCGGTGAGGACGGGAAGGAGGAGGGCGCCTAGGCGCCGAAAGCGGCACATCCGCGTTGGCGGATCCGGCGTATCCGCGTTGGCGCGATTGGCGAAAATGCGTTGGTGGAAATGGTGAAAATTATATTGACGCTAACAATCGAGAGCGCCGTGCACGAGCTTCAGCGCAGGACAGGCGAGAAGATCGGCAGCAACGCCATCATTGGGCTCTACGTCCACCTCTGCTGTCTCGTCGAGCGCCTTGTTACCAGAAACCCCATTGAGACCTACGTTGGCCAGGACCGCTTCGAGGAGGAGCGTGCCGATTTCATCGAGTCCTTCAGGCAGAGCTTCTCGAGCATCTCGACGCGCTATCGCGTAGAGGTTCCCGTAAGCGAGATCGCATATGTCTTCGACTACATAAGCGTGAGCGCCGCCCCGGCGCGAGAAGAGCGCCTCGGCTCCTCGGACCTCCTGCTCGACGAGTGACCTTCCCCGCGCCGCCGCAAGCTGACTGCGCGTCCTCAATAATCCGATAACCCCTTGCCCGGCGCGAATCCGGATAGCGCCGAGGCAGTACCGAACGTAAAACTTCATTTGATAGGAGCAAACATGAGTGTTGTTATGGCACGAATCGACAATCGCCTGCTTCACGGCATCATCGTGACGCAGTGGGCCCCGGTGTCGGGCGCGACCAGAGTCATGGTCATCGACGACAAGGTCGCCGGCGACGAGGTCCTGAAGTCCACTATGAGGATGGCGCGCCCCGCGGGCATGGCCGTCTCGATCATCTCCGAGCAGACCGCGCTCAAGAACTTCGCGGCGGGCAAGTACGACCGCGAGAAGGTCTTTGTCATCGCCAAGGAGCCCGAGACGATCCTTCACCTGGTCGAGTCGGGCATCGAGCTCCCGTCGCTGATCGTCGGCGGCTCGCTCGTCAAGGAGGGCGGCGTCCAGCTCACCCAGCGCGCCTATGCCTCCGCCGAGAACGTCCAGAGCTACAAGGCGCTCATCGCCCGCGGCGTCAAGGTGACGGCACAGTTCGTGCCCGCCGACAAGCCCGTCTCCGTCGCCGACCTCATCTAAGGAGGGATCATGGTCAACTTCACTATCCTGCAGGTCGTCCTTTTGACCCTGCTGGCCTTCATCAAGCACGTGGACTACTACGGCATCCCGATGATCTTCGTCAACTATGCCGTCTTCTGGGGCCTTATCACCGGCGTCGTCATGGGCGACTGGCAGACCGGCCTCGTCATCGGCGGCACCATCCAGCTCATGCAGCTCGGCGTCGCGGGCTTCGGCGGCTCGTCGATTCCCGACTACGGCACGATGGCCATCATCGCCACCGCCTACGGCGTGACCCTGGGCGCGGACACGGGCCTCGCCATCGGCCTGCCGGTCGGCATGCTCGGCATCCAGCTCGACGTCATCGTCAAGATCCTCAACGGCTTCGTCGTCGAGAAGTCCCAGAAGTTCTGCAACGAGGGTAAGTTCAATCAGATGAACGCCATCCTGTGGGTCTGCCCCGCGCTCTTCGGCCTGTGCGCCGCCCTGCCCGTCTTTGTCTCCGTGACGCTCGGCCAGCCCGCCGTCAGCTGGCTCCTCGAGGTCATGCCTCAGTGGTTCCTCTCCGGCCTCACCCTCGCCGGCAAGATGCTCCCGGCCATCGGTATCGCCATGCTGCTCCGCTACATGCCCACCGGCAAGTACTTCCAGTACCTGCTCGTCGGCTTCTTCCTCTCGGCCTTCCTGAACGTGCCCATCATCGGCGCCGCCATCGTCG
Organism: Collinsella sp.; assembly: GCA_048342875.1. Lineage (GTDB taxonomy): Bacteria > Actinomycetota > Coriobacteriia > Coriobacteriales > Coriobacteriaceae > Collinsella. The sequence goes on from DBGDEA010000005.1 coordinate 92,589, forward strand.
GCGTTGCCCTCGCGATCGCGTTCTACCAGCGTGCCGAGAGGGACACCGAGCTCGCCGCCCACGCTTCCGCAGACGCCTTCATCGGAGAGGATGAGTAACCATGGAAAACGAGAACATCACCGCCGTCGCCGAGGGCAAGCCCTCCGGCTACAAGGTCACCAAGAAGGATCTGCGCAACGCGAACTGGCGCTGGCTCATGAGCGTGTGCACCTTCAACTACCAGACCCAGCAGGGCGCCTCAGTCGCCTACGCCCTCTCGCCGGTCCTGAGGAAGATCTACACGAACGACGAGGACTATAAGCAAGCGCTCAACAACCACTTCCGCTACTACAATACCCAGCCTTGGCTCGCCGCCATCATCCTTGGCGCCTGCGTGGCCATGGAGGAACGCGACGGCCTAGCGGCGGCGGACGCCGTCCAAGACCTGAAGATCGGCACCATGGGACCGCTCGCCGGCGTCGGCGACTCCCTGCTCATGACCATGATCCCGACCATCATGGGCTCCATCGCCGCCTACATGGCCATCGAGGGCAACCCCGTGGGAGCCGGCATCTGGTTCGCGCTCATCCTGGCCATCTTCTGGGTCCGCATGCACGCCCTCGAGTTCGGCTACAAGCAGGGCGTGAAGCTCGTCACCGACTTCAGCGAGAAGCTTCCCAACCTCACTGCCGCCGCCTCCGTGCTCGGCCTCACCGTGGTCGGCTGCCTCATCGCCTCGGTCATCGGCGTCACCTGCCCGATTAGCTTCAGCTTCGGCGACGTCTCGATGGAGATTCAGCCGCTGCTCGACAAGATCCTGCCTGCCATGATCCCCGCCGCCATCACGGGAAGCGCGTATTACCTTCTTACCAAGAAGAACGCGAGCATGACGGTCCTCATCCTCGTGGTGATCGTCCTCGCGATGGTCGCCTCCGCCGCTGGCATCCTCGCCTAGCTTCGACCCAAGAGATTGGTGAATCAATGAGAAAGATAGTTGTGGCGAGCCATTCCCTTCTCGCCCAGGGCTTCAAGGACACCCTCGAGTTCCTTACGGGTAAGAGCGACGCCGTCAACGCCGTGTGCGCCTACGTGAACGACAACGGCGAGGGGCTCGACGCGGCGGTCGAGGCGGCTCTTTCGGGCACTGACGAGGTCGTCGTCCTCACCGACGCGCTCGGCGGCAGCGTGAACCAGCGCTTCTCCCGCTTCGCCTCCGACCGGATCCACGTGATCGCGGGTGTCAACCTCCCGCTCGCCATGACGGTCGCGCTCGCGCGCCCCGACGAGAAACTCGACTTCGACGCCCTCGTCGACGAGGCGCGCCAGCAGATCGTCTACGTGAACGGTGCCAGTTCCGCCGAGTGCGAAGACGACGAATAGAGGAGGTCGACGATGAGAGAGTTCCTTAAGGACGTGTGGATGCACGGCGGTGAGGAAAGCCGCGCCATCACCCCCGAGAACATCACGGGCGAGAAGGGCCGTGCCGCCATGTCGGCCAGCCACCTCGGCGTCGGCCGCAAGGGCTCGTGCTGCGTGCCCCTTGAGTCCGGCGAGACCATCACGCTCGCGGACATCGAGGGCCCCGGCATCATCCGCCACATCTGGATGACCGTCCCCGACAAGACCGCCGCCGGCAGCTTCGTCATGCGCGACCTCGTGCTGCGCTTCTACTGGGACGACGAGGAGACCCCCTCGGTCGAGTGCCCTGTCGGCGACTTCTTCTGCAACGGCTTCGGTGAGCGCGCCATCGTCAACTCGATGCCCATCTGCGTGAACCCGACGGGCGGCATGAACTGCTACTTCGAGATGCCTTTCAGGAAGCACGCCAAGGTCACGCTTACGAGCGAGCACCCCGGGTTCATTAAGTACATCTTCTACACGTTCAACTACGCGCTCACCGACGTGCCGGACGACGCCATGTACTTCCACGCCCGTTTTAACCGCGAGCGCAGCACCCGCAGGGGCGTCGACTACACCGTGCTCGACGGCGTGCGCGGTAAGGGCTACTACGTCGGCACCTACATGGCCCTATGCGCCCTGGAGCGCTATTGGTGGGGCGAGGGCGAGATGAAGTTCTTCCTCGACGGCGACGAGGAGTTCCCCACGGTCACCTCGACGGGAGCCGAGGACTACTTCGGCGGTGCCTGGGCCTTCCTCGACAGGCCGCCCCACGCGCTGCCCGAGGCGCAGTGCTTCAACACGCTGTTCGCCGGCTACCCGTACCGCTCGACGCGCGACGCCACGCGCGACCGCTTCAGCGCGGGCAAGCCGAACCCGAACCCGATGCTCGCGACCAACGACGACGCGCTGCCCAGGCACGGCCTCTACAGGTGGCACCTTCCCGACCCGATCTCGTTCAAGGAGGACCTGCGCGTGACGTTCCAGGACCTCGGCAACGACGACATCAAGCTCTACGAGCGCGAGGACGACATCTCCACCGTCGCCTACTGGTACCAAAGCGAGCCGCACGCCGTGCTCGCCCCGTTTGCCGCAAGGCAGGACCGCGTGCCCAGGTAGGGTCGCCTCGAAACAAGCCAACGTTATGGGCGCCCGCGGTTGACCATGACTGCGGGCGTCCCTTTGTAAGGAGGATCACATGAGCGAAAAGCAAATGAGGCTCGGCGCCCTCGAGGCCGGCGGGACCAAGATGGTCTGTGCCGTGGTGTCCGGCGACGGCGAGGTTCTCGACCGTATGGAGACCCCGACGCTTACGCCCGCCGAGACCGTCCCACAAATGGTCGAGTGGTTCACCGCCCGCGATGTGAACGCGTTGGGCATCGGCGCCTTCGGCCCGACCTGCGTCGACCCCAACGATGAGCGCTACGGTTCCATCCTCCAGACGCCCAAGCTCGCGTGGCGAGGCTATGGTCTTCGCGCCGCGTTCGCCGACGCCCTCGGGATTCCGGTGACCTACGACACGGACGTGAACGTTGCCTGCCTCGGCGAAGTGGTCTTCGGCTGCTGCAAGGGGCTCGAGGACGCCGTCTACGTGACCATCGGCACCGGCGTGGGCGCGGGCGTCATGTGCGCGGGCAGGCTCCTTCACGGCATGCTGCACCCCGAGGCCGGCCACATGCTGGTAAGGACCCGTCCCACCGAGGAGGGACGCTGCGTCTGCCCGAGCCACGCGAGCTGTCTCGAGGGCCTCGCCTCCGGCCCCGCCATCGCCGCGCGCTGGGGAAAGCCCGCGGCCGAGCTCGCGGACAACGCTGAGGTGTGGGCGCTCGAGGGGGATTATCTGGGGCAGATGTGCGCGAACCTCGTGCTCATGTACTCGCCTCGCCGTATCGTCCTCGGCGGCGGCGTGATGCACCAGGAGCAGCTCTACGGCATCGTCCGCAAGAAGACCCTCGAATATCTGGGTGGCTACATCCAGACCGCCGAGCTTAAGGACATAGAGAGCTACATCTGCGCTCCGGGCTGCGGCGGCGACCAAGGAATCCTTGGCGCGGCCGAGCTGGCAAGAAGGGCGCTCGCGTAACTTGCGCTCTCTCCGCCATACGACGCGTTAAGAAAAGACGAGCGCTTCTTGCCAATTGAGCGGCAAGAAGTGCTCGTCTTTTGCATTTTTGCCTCTCAAAATCTTATTTTCACGATTTGCATTTTCATCCCGTTGTCACCGACCCTTGCGAGAAACCGGAAAAAGCCGCTGACAGAAGGGTCTCTCAAATCGTTATAACCCAGCATATAGCCGCGACTTGTGACCTGCAGACGGCTGTCCCACGCGCCGATTTCCTTGGCGGCATCCGAAACCGCAAAATATGCCCCAACATCCTTGATTTTTGCAGTCTTAAGCCATGTTTTTGCGATCATCTTTACTGCCGTCCGATTGGCAGCATCAAAGACCAGCACACCGCCGGGGAAAGCGTCCGCCATCTCCCGCACCAGTTCCCGGACCTGCTGGGTCAGAAAGTAATAGAACACCCCGGAGGCAAAGAACACCACCCCGCCGGAGGCATCGATTTTGCTAAACCATGCGGTGTCTTTCAGGTCACAGGGGATATTTTGTTCTCGATTCCCGGCGGGCAGTAGCTGCTGCCGCAAGGCAATCACATCCGGGAAGTCCAGATTGTAGATCTTGCATCTACCGTTGTCGCAGGTTCTGCCGGTGTTGTCCAGCCCGCAGCCCAGATTGACCACCGCCGCATTGGGGTGGCCTTTCAGGTAATCCCGCACCTCGAAAGCAAGATCACCCTGCCGCATGGCCACCTCCAGCGCACCAAAACGCTGCATCAGGCTGCGGGAGTTTTTCTCTGCCTCTGAAAAGTCGTAGTCGATCTGGTCGAGCAGACGAACCGCTGTTTCATCCCTGTAAAGGTTCGGGTACAGCTCCGTACACAGCTTTCGGGAATACAGCGGGAGGATCAGCGTCTCCTGCACGGTGTTTTTCTCAATTTTACATTTCATAGGTTTCTTCCTCAGTGAATAAGAACTGTCATAATTGCCGCCAGCACAGCCGCTATGACCGTCATGCCTATCGCCATGTGCAGGATGGATGCAAAAACACCCGTGCTTGATGCCCTTACTTCCGCGCTGTGACGCAGAGCCACTTTTTCTTTTTGTGTATCTGCACCTCGTGAAAACCCGCCTGCTCCAGACAAGCTTTTAATTCAATGTCCTTGTAGATGGTCATGCCGCCGATGATCTGCGTCCACCTCTCGTCCTTGTCCGTATCGCCATTGCTCTCGTTGCAGATAAGAATTGTCCCGCCTGGCTTCAGCGTCCGCCAGACCTCACGGAAGCATCGGGGCAAATCAGGCCAAAAGTAGACGGTCTCAAAGGCCGTGACTGCATCGAAGCAGCTATCCTCAAATGCCATATCCGCCACACTGCCTTGCAGAACGGCGCAACGCCCCTCCCGAATTGCGGTTCGGTTGAGCTTTCTAGTCTTCTCCACGCTGACGGGCGAATAGTCGATGCCCTTGACGACGCCATGCGGGCATTTTTTCAGCAGCCGTTTTATGTTCGCCCCGCCGCCGCAGCCGCAATCCAGCACCTTGGCATTTGGCGCAAGTCGTAGAAATCGAAGTCCCCACCGCGCCACAGGGCTGTGCCCCAGATTCATCATGGCAACCATAAGTTTTCCGCCGAGGCCCACGGGCTTGCGGGTGTTTTCAAAGAACGACATCTGGCCCCTCCGATTTCGTGCATTCCGCATAGGTCAACGGGAACGAGGCCTTCAGCACCGCGCTTTTCTGCACTGCCCAGCCGTTTTGACGCAGGAAACGTAGGTATTCCTCGCTTGTCCACCTGCTGTGGAGGGGGAATCCCGCCATACTCATGAAATAGGCTTTTGCCTTGCCGGAAACTGAGCTCCCCGCGTGGGTGAAGGTTGGCGCGATGAGCACGCCGTCGTCCTTCAGCACCCGCCTGATTTCTTGCAGGGCCTTTTCCGGATGCGGCACTATGTGAAGCGCGTTGGACGCGATCACCACATCAAAGGACTTCTGTGCATAGGGCAGGCGGAACATATCTTGTACGGAAAAGTGCAGCTTTGCGGATTGATTGTCCCGCTTTGCTTCAAGGATCATCTTTGCAGAAGCGTCCGTAGCCTCGATGTGCGCCGCCGCATTTACGATGCTCTTTGCGATAAGCCCCGTGCCGGTGGCAACCTCCAGTACGGTTTTTGCTTTTACCACCGGCCTGATCAGCTCATACATCTTCTCATACGCCGCCCGGTCCTTTCGCATGAAACGGTCGTACCGACCGGCATTCTTGTCCCAGAAGCCCTTGCATTCGCGCATTGCTATCGCCCCCAAATAGTTAGAGACATCTAACTATAACACACGAATCATGCAGTAAGATAAGGCTAACCTTATTCTCGGCTAAGACGCATCTCTCCGACCCTTTGAATCACCCCTTTTCACGCCACCCGCTACGAACCCCGGCGGAAACCAGGGAGTGATTAAAGGAGCGGCCTGAGGTTTTGCGAATCAATTGAGTCATTCCCGAAATCGCGAATCAAGGGCCTGAGTCGTCAGGCCCTCACAGGGGGACCGCGATGGTGGCCACCGCGCCGCCCGAGGGGCTGTTGGCGAGCGAGACGGAGCCCCCGTGGGCGCTCGCGGCCTCGGAGGCGGCGTGGAGGCCGAGCCCGTAGTGGCGGCCTCCGTCGCGCGAGGAGCGGGAGGAATCGTCTGTGAAGAGGCGCTCACAGCCGCGTTCGAGGGCGGCGGGAGAGAAGCCCGGTCCGTCGTCGGCCACCTCGATGACGAGGTGGCCGCCCTCGACGTCGCAGGAGACCGCCACGCGCGAGCGCGCGTGCTCGGCGGCGTTGGCCACGAGGTTGGATTGGCTACACTGATGTGGACAGTTCCGGGAGGGGCGCAGGAGACGGGAGGGCCGTATATGAGGGACCCCAGGCACCCGAGGCATTTCACCGACGAGTTCAAGAGGCAGATAGTCG
>DBGDEA010000006.1:0-7792 GCA_048342875.1 Collinsella sp.
AGCATTTTCTCATAAAGCAAACAGAATACTGTCATTAGTAACGACGGTATTCCCATAATGCTAATCGTAAGTCTAATTGTTCAATGTCGATTAGACATTCACTTTTACATTTTGGACAACTGTCGAGGCGGTGACTACCGAGGAGCTTATTGTTTCTCCAATAAAGAGGACTTCTTTTATTCATATGATCCAGAGCAGTCAGAAATCATTGGCTATCCGTTAGGGGATAAAGGCGAATCGGAGTCTACTCCCGTAGATCCTTCCGCTGTTGAAAGGAATCTTTGGCAGCTTGGCTTGTCTGATGACGGCAACACTTTTTTCTTGACCTCTTCTGATACCCTGTCTGTTAGATTCAGTAAGATTAATCGCAAGACGGGAAAGGTTCTTTCAGTCTATTCGGCTCCGTTTTTCGAGGACAATAGTTGCGCGGGCTCTTCGGCATGGACGTCTTTAGACGGTAAATATGGTTATGTGAATTATCCAGCTGGCGATAAGCTGACAACAATTAACTTGGATTCTGAAACCATCGATAATGAGATCAGCACGCGGGTCCTCAAGCTATCTTCATTCGGTTCTCCAGTGCGTGTGATGGCGGATGGAACCTTGTTTTCAAGCGGTGTATTTGTTTCGAATAAAGGCGAAGTTGCAGCCACCAATGAGCGAAAAGAAATTTCGGAGCACTCATACAACGCAGATGGATCATTGACGGGTATGCTGTCCAGCCAGCTTGACGGGGGAGGCTCTTCGAGCTCGGAGCGCGTCAGCGAGTGTTCTCTTTCGGTTGTCGACTCCGTTACAGGTAAGACAAAATGGAAATCCTCATTTAGCACGAAGAATTATTCTGACCAGACGCGCATTTCGTCTCTGTCAAGCGATGGAACATTTGCTTTAACATACGCCGTGGATGACGATGGATCCGGTTCACTCTATCTGGTTGATACCAAGACTGGATCGTCCTCTCAAATATCCGTAAAAAGCGGTTTTGATTATGACGTATTTGGGTTTGGCGACTCATGGAGTGCATATTTGGGCCCCGCGTATTTCTCGCAAGATAATTCAAAGGTTTACGTTGCGCGAGATCTTGATGACGATAGCGCATCAATTGATGTTTACGAGATCGGTGCCTCGGGAGGCCTGCTGTCTCCTGCGGCCCAGCACGATGGCGACTCATTCTCGTTCAACCCAATTATCATTGTCGTTGTAGTTGCGATTCTTCTTGCTGCGGGCGTTGGCGGCTTCGTTGTCATTCGCATGCGCAAGCACTCTAAGGGGTGTGCGGCAACCGCGAATGGCACTATCCCCGCCGTGCCTCAGCAGACGATGCCGCAGAATTTCGTCGGACAGCAGGCTCAGGCCCAGCCGCAGCAGGCTCCTGCGCCCTCGGATGCGCCGCGATTCTGTAGCTCGTGCGGAAGCCCGCTTACGCCCGATTCTCAATTCTGCCCGCATTGCGGCGCACCGGTAAAGCACTAAGCGCATGCCGGTGGAGCGATTAAAACAGAATCGCGGCATGCTGATGGTCGCGGGCATCTTTGCGGTGCTCGCGACCATCGCGGATATGTTTCGCGATACCGTGGGATTCTCTTGCAACCCTATCTACTTGGTCCATGTCTTGGGGCACATGGCCTTTTTCTGCGCAGCGTTTATGCTCGGCGACTATCTGATCGATCGGTTCCTGGTGGGACGCAAAGGTGCTGTCGACGTTCCTCGGCGCAACCATGCTGGATGGTTTGACAACTTGTGCGACATAGCGTTCTCTGGCATCCCACAGACGTACGAATTCGGTGGTATCGTAAAACTGGGCGCAATCATCTACGCCTGCTGGTCTCCGTTGCTGGTTCTACTGTTCCCGGGCGTGATCTGGTGGGATACCCGCCAGCAGCTTTTGCAGTACAACGGCTTACCCAATGCCTTGTCGGACGGCGTTATCACCGACCATCATCCGATACTCGATACCTATCTGTACGGATGGTTTACCGACCTGGGCCGTGCGCTGGGAAGCGTTGATGCTGGGGTGTACGCCTTCTGCCTGGTACAGGCGTTTCTGACGGCGTGTGCCTTGGCGTGCTGTCTGATCCTGGTGCGTCGGCTGGGCGGCGGACGTGGTGTTTGCCTGGCACTGCTGGCGCTTCTGTGCCTGTATTGCCACCTTCCCATTTATGCCTCGGCCATGGCGAAGGACGCCACCTTCCTGCCGTTTTTCCTACTGTTCTCGGTTGCTTCCATTGAGGTCATGCGTTCGAGGGGGCAACTCCTGAGGGCACCCGGTTTCCTTGCTGTATACGTTGCACTTCAGCTTCTGGTTTCGCTGACGCGTAAGACCGGCCTGATTCTCGTGCTGATTGTCCTGGTTGTCGTGTTCTTCAAGGTAACGGGTCGGCGCGGGCGAGTTGTCGTTGCGGCAATGGCGGTCGGCGCTTCTCTGTTTATGACGGTCCTTATGCCCAGGGCCGTGCTTCCCGCATTGGGGTGCGAACCTGGTGGCAAGCAGGAGGTCTACGGTCTCATGTTTCAGCAATCCGCGTTGCTGATGCGTGACCACGGGGACGAGCTTCCGGAATGGCAGCGTCAAGAGATCGAGCGCGCCATCGGGGAGGATGGTAAGAACAACTACACGTGGTTTTTAACCGACTCCGTTAAAGACCCCACGTTTGGTAAGGCCGACGAGCTCGATTTTGCAGCCTATTTTGGCGCGTGGGCAGCGGGGTTCCTGCAACATCCACTTTGTTATCTCGAGGCGTATCTGGGAGTGCAGATTGGCTGGTATGCCATGCCGGTGGCGGGAAGCGAGGCCCTGTCGCCCTATGTGACTCCTGTCGACGGGCACAACGTGAGCCATGTGTTTCCCCGCTCGCGGGACCTGGGATTGAGCTGGTCCGATGCGACCTTGGGCCGCAGTGTCGAGTCGCTCGTCGCATGGTTTCAGTCGACGCCGGTCGGCATGCTTGTCGGCGCCAAGGCACTTTGGTCGACCTGGGGTATGGCGTTTCTGCTGCTGGAGATAAAACGTCGTGCGCCCCAGAAACTCTATCTGATGGCGCCGCTCGTTGCGGCAAACCTTGTTCTTTGGATCTCGCCGACGTCGTACACGACCGAGTCGATGCGCTACCTACTGCCGTTGTTGTTCTGGCTGTCAGTAAGCACAGCGATGGTTTTTGCCAGCGTTACATCGACCGAATAAAGCGGGCCCGCGTGCAGTTACGCACGCGGGCCCGCTCTCGTCATGCGGTTAGTTGCGCTTGAGGTGGACGACGGTTTCGCAGTGGAAGGTTTGCGGGAATAGGTCGACCGGCGTGATCTTGACGGGGGAGAAGGTGCCCTCCTCGACAAAGCGTTTGAGGTCGCGGGCCAGAGTTGCCGGGTCGCAGCTCACGTAGGCGACATCGCGGGCGCTCGTGCTCGCGATGAGGTCGATGGCCTCGGGCGCTAAGCCCGCGCGCGGCGGATCGACTACCAAGACATCGGCATCCTGGTCGGGGAACTCGCGCACGGCATCGCCGCCGATGACGTCGACGTTATCGAGCTTGTTGATCTCCAGGTTGCGACGCAGGTCGCGCACGGCCGGGCCGTAGGCCTCGACGGCGGCGACGTAATCGCAGCGGCGGGCGAGCGGCAGGGTAAAGGTGCCGGCACCGCAGTACAGGTCCACGGCCAGCTCGTCTTCCTGCGGGTCGAGGGCGTCCATAACGAGCTCGATCAAAATCTCGGCACCCTTGGTGTTGACTTGGAAGAACGACGGAGCGGACAGGCGCATCTGGCCTTCGGCGATGTTCTCGGTCCACGAGCCCTCGCCGGCGAGCATCTCTACCTTAGAGACGCGGCGGGCCTTCTTCTCGCCCTTGCTCATCACGCGCACCACGCTTGTGGGGTGCGCGGCGTCTGCCAGCACGCGCGAGACTTGCGAGCGCGGGAAGGAACCCGTGGGCGTCCAGAGTGCGACTTCGAGCGCCTTAGTGCGGCGCGAGGCGCGAATGCCCACGCGCTCGAGGCCCAAATCATGGCTGCCGCTTAGATAGTTGAGTGCGCCGACGACCGATTTGAGCGCCTTGGGAAAACGCTTATCGAACAGCGGGCACGCATCGACGGTCACGATCTTGCTGGGGTCGATACCGTGCATGCCAAGGCGCACGCGACCGTTGACGACGGTCGGTTCGAGCTCGATTTTATTGCGGTAGCCCCAGTCGTCCTTGGTGTGGCGGATGGGCTGCACCAGCTCATCGACCTGCTCAGGAGCGAACTTGCCAATGCGTTCGAGCGTGGAGCGCAGGTTTTGCTCCTTGGCGGCGAGCTGTGCCGTGCGTGAGAGATTGCCCCACGAGCAGCCGCCGCAGATGCCCACGAAGGGGCAGGGAGGCTGAATGCGATCGGGGCTTGGCTCCAGAATCTCGGTGGTGCGGGCACGCATGAATGACTTGCCGTCCTGCACGACCTCGGCCTCGACGGTGTCGCCTGCCACGGTGCCCTGCACAAAGACGGCCTTGCCGTTGTCGGCGTGCGCCAGCCCATCGGCGCCGTAGGTCATCGATTCTATAGTGAGCTTCATATCCCTGCCTGTCATTCGCGTTGTTGTCCGCACCATGGTAGCAGGGAAAAGCGCCCCGCATCCGAGGCTTTCCTCAAATGCGGGGCGCTTCTACAAACGTCTATTTCGTCTTGCCGGTAATGAGCGTCTTAAGACCCAGGCCGATCAGACCCAGTCCCATGCGCACGCGACCGGGGCGATGGCGCTCGATGGCCTTGGTCTTGCCAGCGGGCTTCTCGCGGCGGGCACTCGTCTCGGGTGCGGGTTTGGTGACCTGCGGCTCGGGCTGAGGTGCAGGTGCAGGCTCGGGCTCAATGACGGTCGCCTGGACCTTCTGAACCTCGGGCGCTTTCTCCACGGCGGGCTCTGCGGCAGCCACGGGTTCATTCACCGGGGGAGCGGCAACCGTTTCCGGTTTGGCAACTGCCCCATGTTCAACCTCGGCCTGAATAGCTTCTTCGGCCACGCGTTCCTTCTCCTGTGCGCGCTGCTGCCCGGCGGACTCAGCGTTGCGATAGGCACGCTCCAGCAGAGCTTCCTGCGAGTTGAAGGGCTTCTCGTCCTCTTTGCGCTCCACGGGGACCCAGGTGCCGTCGCTCGTGAGGCTGCGTGCCTTTACGTTGTCGCGCAGCTGCATGCCCATGTACTCGTGCACCAGGGCACGGCAGGTGGGGTCGAGCACGGGGAAGGCAATCTCCACGCGGTGCTCGGTGTTGCGCGTCATCATGTCGGCCGAGCTCAGATAGATCATGTCAGAGTCCACGCCAAAGGCGTAAACGCGCGCATGCTCCAAAAAGCGTCCGACGATAGAACGGACATGCACGTTCTCGGTCTTGCCCGGAACGCCCGGCTTGAGGCACGAGATGCCGCGGATGATCATGTCCACGCGCACACCGGCGCACGACGCCTCGGCGATCTTGTCGATGACCTCGCGGTCGGTGAGTGAGTTGAGCTTAAAGAACACACGGGCGGGCTCGCCAGCGAGGGCGTGCTGGATCTCGCGATCCAGGCCGCGCATGATGAGCGGCTTGAGGCCCACGGGCGCCACGCCCAGGAAGCGGTAATCGCCGCGCAGGTTGCCCAGCGACAGGTTGCGGAAGAACAAGTTGGCGTCCTCGCCGATGCCGGGATGGGCGGTCATGAGCATAAAGTCGCTGTAGAGCTTGGCCGTCTTCTCGTTAAAGTTGCCGGTGCCCAAAAGCGTCAGGCGTGTAAGCGCCATGCCCTCGCGATAGGTGAGCTGGCAGATCTTGGAGTGGCACTTAAAGCCCTCGGAGCCGTAGATGACGGTGCAGCCTGCCTCTTCCAGACGCTCGGCCCACTCGATGTTGTTTTGCTCGTCGAAGCGGGCGCGGAGCTCCATGAGCACCGTGACCTCTTTGCCGTTCTCGGCGGCATCGATCAGCGACTCGCACAGGCGGCTCTGCTTGGCCACGCGGTAGAGCGTGATGCGCAGCGAGATGCACTCGGGGTCGTAGGCGGCCTCGTGTACCAGATCCAGGAAGGGGTTCATGGCCTCATAGGGATAAAAGAGCAGTTTGTCGTGCTGCAGCACCTGCTCGCGGATGGAGCGGGACATATCGATGGTGGGGTTGGGCTGCGGCTTAAATGGCGTAAAGAGCAGCTCGTTGCGCAGGTGCTCGGGAATCTTGCCCTCAATGCCAAAGACATAGCCCAGGTTGAGCGGGATATCGCAGGTAAAGACCGAGCGACGCGAGAGCTCGAGCGCCTTGCGGATAGTCTTGAGCGTCTGCTTCTCGAGTGAGCCCGAGACGGCGAGCACTACCGGCTGCAGGCGCAGGCGCTTCTTGAGGATGCGCTTCATGTGCTGGCGGTAATCCTCTTCCTCCTCGACGCCCTCGCCGTCCGGGTCGATGTCGGCGTTGCGGGTGACGCGGATGAGCGCGCGATCGAGCGGCTTATAGGAGCCAAAGCAGCTGTCCAGGCAGGCGAGGATGACGTCCTCGAGCAAGATGTAGGAGTAGGTGCCGGTGGGCGAGGGGATCTCGACCACGCGGTTCATCGAGGCGGGAATCTCGATCAGGCCCAGCAGACTTTCCTCGTCGGTGACGCCGTCCAGGCCGCACGCCAGGTAGAGCGCGCCGTTGCGCAGGTTGGGGAAGGGGTGGCGCGGGTCGATCACCAGCGGTGAGATGACCGGCGACACGTAGGCCTGGAAGTAGCGGGTTACAAAGGTGCGCTCCTCGGGCGTAAGCGAATCGATCCGGGCGCGGTGAACGCCCAGGGTGTCGAGCTTGCCCTCGATGTTCTTAAAGATGGACTCCCAACGGGTAAGGAGCCCGGGCATTTCGGCCATGACAGCATCGACCTGTTCGGAGGCGGTCATATTGCTCTTGTTGTCGACAGGCTGTTTTTTGAGCTCGGCAAGGTCGGACAGGCCACCCACGCGCACCATGAGGAACTCATCGAGGTTTGACTCGAAGATCGAGACGAACTTAAGGCGCTCGAACAGCGGCACGGACTCATCAAAAGCCTCGTCGAGCACACGGTTGTCAAAGCGTAGCCAGCTGAGCTCTCGGTTCTGCGTGTACGAGAAGTCGCGCGGCGGTTTGCGCAGCTTTGCGGCGGCTTGCTTTTTTTCGATTTTGCTCGGCATATGCATCTGTCCGTTCAGTCCCCGCAGGGGACGGTAGCCTAACCCTATTCGCTATTGTCTCAATTTAGTCGACTTGTGGCACGGACGTATTGTGCGAACGGTATCTTAACCTACTTCTTACGCTGTCAAGGCATGCGACTAACTGTCCAACTCGTTTTGAAAACAATCTATATCCATACTCAATTGGTGAGGATGTATGAATAAGAATGATTGCGAGCTGAATATAATCGAATCCAAATTGAATCATGGACAGACGACATATATATGCAGAAAACAGTTTTAGCTATGCAATTCCTAAACATGAAATTATTTGTGTAATCTTACTCAATTCCTTAGAAAAAAGAACGATTACCTTTGAAAACCTGCTTTAGAGAACTGAAGTACATCATGGGGGAATCATATGCGATATACCGTTCATCGCACTTTGCTGACCGTTCGGGGGCGAGGTGGAATTGCAGGTGGTTTTTGGATATAACTAGAGCTGTCAGCAAGCAGCGTCCCATACGGAGGGGCGCTGATACATTCGGCCAGTAAGGCCCGAAAGAAAGGTAGGAGGCCATGACGAAAGGTCTGCACGTGCCTTCCGAGATCGGCAAGCTCAGGAAGGTCTGCCTGCACCGTCCCGGCGACGAGCTCCTCAACCTGCCGCCCGA
>DBGDEA010000007.1:0-47945 GCA_048342875.1 Collinsella sp.
GCGGGCCGCATTTGGACAATCTGACGTTCAACTTCAAGGGCGCGACCAGAAGGTCAGCGCCCTTTCGTTTCACGTCACCTTGTCACAAATGCGACCCGCTCGCTGGCGTTGCCAATACATCGACGTTGTCGGAGTAGTCATTGGGGACGTTCTTAAACGACTAGTCGTTGGGGACGCTCTTAAACGTCTGCTCAACGGCTATTGCGCACATGGTTCGCATGACAGCCGTCTCTTTTATGTTTCCTTTAGCCGTTGCTGCCTAGGATGGGGTTAGTCGGTAGGAAGGGAGCACCGGGATGGACGATGCGAGCGAGCGTGCTATCGAAGAGGACATGCTCGATCAGTTCAATTACTTTGATGATGAGGACGAGGAGCTGATCGACCGTCGCGAGCCAGCGCCGCTTGATTCCTTTGATCTGGTCGATGAAGAGCCCGACGAGGACGAGGGCGAATCGGCGGAGCCCTCACAGCCTTCGCGCCTTGACTCGCTGCTTTCGAGAGCCCCCATGCACCACGGTGTCCGTGCCGGCGCGCTCCATATGAAAACTGACTGGCACCAGATCGTGACGGCAGGCGATGAACTTGCCGTCGATGCGCCGCTCACCGATAAATCATCCATCATCTGCCGCACCGGTATGCTTATGCTCGCGAGCGGAACGGGTGCCTGGCGCGTGCGCGATACCATGAATCGTGTTGCTGACGTGCTCGGCGTCACCATCCATGTCGACCTGAGTCTCCTATCGTTTGAGTGCACCTGCATCGAAGATGGCCACTGCTTTAATGAGGTCGTCAGCTTGCCCACAACGGGCGTCAATACCCATCGCATTTGGATGATGGAGAGTTTCCTCAAGGAAATCGAGACCTATGGTCGTCGCTTCACGGTGCACGAGTATCACGAGATGCTCAAGACCGTTGAGAGTTCAAAACCTGATTACGCGCCTTGGCAACAGGGCCTTGCGGCGGCCTGCGCCTGTGGCGCCTTTGTCTTTTTACTTGGTGGCGGTCCTATTGAGATGGCATGCGCGTTCGTAGGCGCGGGTGTCGGCAACTTTGCCCGCTCCCATATTCTTAAGCAGGGCCTTGGTCAGTTCAGCGCGCTGACGACCGGCGTTGCGCTCGCTTGCGTTTCGTATCTGCTGGCATTGCTCGGCCTTGGCCAGGTCATACCGGGGGCAATGTCGCACCAAGAAGGCTATATCGGCGCCATGCTCTTTGTGATTCCCGGCTTTCCGCTCATTACGGCAGGCCTCGACATCGCTAAGCTCGACATGCGAAGCGGTATCGAGCGCCTTTCGTATGCCGTATCGATTATTGTGATGGCGACCCTCGTGGGTTGGATGGTTGCCGAGTGCGTGGGACTGGCGCCGGATGACTTCGCCCCGCTCGGCCTCTCACCGTTGGCTCTTACGCTCTTGCGCATACTGATGAGCTTTATCGGCGTATTTGGCTTCTCGGTTATGTTCAACAGCCCAGTAAAGATGGCAGCGGCGGCAGGGCTCATCGGCGCCGTGTCCAATACCTTGCGTCTTGCGCTCGTCGATGCGCCGACGATGCTTCCCTTCCTGGGGCTGAGTGCGGGCATGCCTCCCGAGGCGGCTGCGTTTATCGGTGCGCTGGTATCGGGGCTGCTCGCGAGCTTAGCTGAAATCAAACTCACCTATCCACGTATCGCCCTCACGGTGCCATCGATTGTCATTATGGTGCCGGGTTTGTATCTGTATCGCTCGATGTATTACATGTGCACCTTCGACACGGTCAATATGCTCGGCTGGTTTGTGCGTGCAGTGCTCATCGTGGCGTTTTTGCCCGTTGGCCTGGGTGTGGCACGTACGCTCACCGACCCTCGCTGGCGCCATACCAGCTAATTGGTGCAAGGGGGACATGTTACTTTGCACCAAATGAGTTGCGGTGAAATAGGGACTGAATTGCTGCTTAAAGGGTCAAAACAGTCCGTATTCCACCGCAACTTAGGGGGTCGGGGGATTATTGGTGCCCTGCATCTTCATAAACTCAACGCTTACGAAGCGCGGGGTTTTCGTGCTAGGCTGGTTCCACCACATAAGTAGTCGCAGACGCACGTATCACGGGCGGGCGAGATGAAGTCCCAACAGCTCCATCTTGCCCGCCCGTTTTTGTTGCGTGATGCCGCGGCGTAACACGGAAAGGACCATGCCCTTTATGCCTATCAACAAACGAGAGAGCCTGCTGTTCACCTTTATCATGTGCTTTTGCATGGTGCTCTGGATGAGCATCTACAACGTTGCCCTGCAGCACGGGGCCATCAACGGCGAGGTCGTTGCCGCTGCGTGGCTCGGCTTCCCCGTTGCCTACATTTTTGCCATGTGCTGCGACTGGTTCGTCGCCAGCCCGCTCGCCAAGGGTTTCGCCTTTAAGTACTTGGTCGCGCCGGGCAAGAGCTCGCCGCTCGCCATGACGCTCGCCGTTAGCTCCTGCATGGTCGTTCCCATGGTCATCATCATGTCGCTGTACGGTGCCTGCGAGGGTCTGACGCACATGCCCGGCGGCATCCTTGCGAACCTGTATTCCGTGCCCGCGATCTGGATGATCAACATCCCGCATAATTTTGTGATGGCGCTGCCGTGGAACCTTTTGGTAGCCGGTCCGATTTCCCACTTCGTCTTCCGTCGCGCCTTCCCTGTGGGGACGGTTTTCGAGGAGGAGCATGCCGAGCTCTTGGAGCAGGCTATGGCTCCTGAGTGCGAGTAGCTCGCTTAGGGATCTGCTGAGCGCGGGCGACTTGCTTGGTTGGAGCCCTAAGCGTGGATAGCTCTCTCGGCGACATCGCGGGCGTGAGCGGTGCGCATGACCGGAGGCCCCGTGCTGCTCCGTTGCCCGACGTGCTAGCGCGCAGAACAATCTGTTGGTGCATTCGGCGGCTGCTGAAGCGTTTCGGCAGCCGCTTTTTATACGGAGTTTAAATACAACAGTCTGTTGTATTACGTAGAGTGGTATATCTCTAGCAGAAAAAATGCGAGAGACGGAGCATTATGGCGTTGCTAGTAGGACTGGACGTAGGGTCGACGACGACCAAAGTTTACGCGATGCACGAGGATATGACCGAGGCGTGGTGGGGATATCGCCGCCACGGGGCGTGTCAGACAGCGAGCGTGCGCGCCATGCTCGGCGAGCTCGCCGAGCGCTTTCCCCATGAGTCGCTGCGCGTTGCGGTGACCGGCTCGGGTGCGCGCGATATCGCGACCGCGCTGGGCGCCTCGTACGTTCAGGAGGTGGTCGCCAACGCGCTCGCGATCAGCAGGTTCTATCCGCAGACGCGCTGCGCCATCGAGCTGGGCGGCCAAGACGCCAAGATGATCTTCTTCCGCACCAACGATAAGGGAGACATCGAGGTTGCCGACATGCGCATGAACGGCTCGTGCGCAGGCGGTACCGGTGCATTTATCGACGAGATGGCAAAGCTCATGGGGGTCGGCACCGAATCGGGCGAGTTCGAGCAGCTCGCAAGCCGGGGAACGACCGTCCACGAGGTCTCGGGCCGCTGCGGCGTGTACGCAAAGACCGATATCCAGCCGCTGCTCAACGAGGGCATTCCTACCACCGACCTGGCGCTTTCGGCGCTTCACGCGGTCGCCCGCCAAACGATCGGCGGTCTGGCCCAGGGTATCGACATCGAGCCGCCGGTAATCTTCGAGGGCGGTACGCTCGCCTACAACCCCACGCTGGTCCGCGTGTTCCGGGAGCAACTGAATCTATCGGACGATCAGGTTATCGTCCCGCGTGATCCGCAGATCATGGTCGCGCGCGGTGCCGCCCTGTCGCTGACCGACATGTTCGCATCGTCCCAACCGATCGACCTTCCCGACGCTTTTGTCCGGCTGGATAAGCTCGAGACGGTCGCGCCCGCAAGCGGGGAGGGACGTCTTGCCCAGCCCTTTTTTGCCACACCTGCCGAGCAGGCGGATTTTACGGCACGCCATGGCAAAGAGACGCCGGCAAAGGGTCCGGATGCGTATGCGCCCGGAGAGACGGTGCGTGTGGCGCTCGGTATCGATTCGGGGAGCACGACGACCAAGTTCGCCCTGGTCGATGAGGCGGGTGAGCTTGTCGATTCGTTCTACGCGTCTAATAACGGCAGACCGCTCGACGTCGCCCAACAGGGTCTTGTCAGCTTGAAGAACCGCTGGGAGACAGCGGGAGTCACGCTTGCGATCGATGCCGTGGGCACCACGGGATACGGCGAGGAGCTTTTCGCGCGCGCGTTCCACGCCGACTACCATACGGTCGAGACGGTCGCGCACGCCCGCGCCGCGTGCGCATGCGTTCCCGATGCGACCTTCGTGCTCGACATCGGCGGACAGGATATGAAGGCCATCTGGCTCAACCACGGCGTGCTGACCGATATCGTCGTCAACGAGGCGTGCTCTGCGGGCTGCGGCTCGTTCCTCGAGGGTTTTGCCAAAAACCTCGGAATAGCCGTTGAGGATATCGCGACCGAGGCATTTTCGTCCAAAGCCCCCGCCGTTCTCGGCAGCCGCTGCACGGTGTTCATGAACAGCAGCGTCGTTTCCGAGCAGCGGCGCGGTAAGGGTCCGGGCGACATCATGGCTGGTCTCTGCCGTTCGATTATCGAGAACGTGTTCACCAAGGTCATTCGCGTTTCAAATCTCAACCGTCTGGGCGACAAAGTCGTCGTCCAGGGCGGCACGTTCCGAAACGACGCGGTGCTGCGCGCATTCGAGCAGTATCTGGGCAAACCCGTCACGCGTGCGCCCCACCCGGGGCTGATGGGCGCTATCGGTATCGCCCTGCTCGCGCGCGAGGAATGCCGCAAGGGCGACGCCGGCACGTCGTTTATCGGGCTCGATGCCGTGGAGCGCTTCGAGCATCGCGAGTTCGGCGGCGTTACCTGCCGTCGGTGCAACAACCGCTGCCAGCGCGCGGTCGTGGCATTTGGCGACGGCTCGCTTTACGTCACGGGCAATCGCTGCCCGCGCGGCGGCGCCATCTCATGGGATGAGCTCGTGCGCGAGGTTCCCGCGGCGGAGGAGCTGCGTCCGCAGGGTGCTTGCGAGGCACAGGCACCCGGCACGGGGCGCGACCGGACCGCGGCTGCCCCCAATCTCTTTGTCGACCGCGAGAAGCTGCTGTTCGAGTCATGCCCCACGGTTCCCGTCTGCGGGGGGCGCGATGTCACGATCGGCATTCCCCGTGTGCTCGAGTTCTGGGACACCATGCCGTTCTGGTCGACGTTCTTCAGCACGCTCGGCTTTAAGGTGCGCGTCTCGGGACGCAGCACCAAGGCGATGTACGAGCGCGGTCTGGCGCACGTCACATCCGACACCGTGTGCTTCCCGGCCAAGCTCGTCCACGGGCACATCCGCAATCTCGTCGACGCCGGCGTCGACCGCATCTTCATGCCCATCATCACGACGGTGCCCACCGAAAACACCGCCTCTACCAGCGAGTGGATGTGCGCCGTCGTAAAGGGATACCCCTACGTGATGCGCAATTCCGATAACCCGGAGGAGCGTTTCGGCGTTCCGTTCGATACGCCGCTGTTCCACTGGTACGACGAGGGCGACCGAAACCGCCAGCTCAAGGCGTGGTGCAAGGAGACCTTCGATATCGATGCCGACCTGGTTGCCAAGGCGACCGAGCAGGCGGACCGCGCGCAGCAGACGTTTGAGAACCAGCTGCAGCTGCGCGGCAGGCAGGTGCTCGAGAACGTGCGCGAGGACGGCGGCTACGCGGTGGTGATCGCTTCGCGCCCGTACCACAACGACCCGCTGGTCAACCACGGGCTGCCCAAGCTCTTCTCTGAGCGCGGCATCCCCGTGCTGACGCCCGATGCGGTGCCGGGGGTCTGCAACGTCGATCTTTCCAACAGCCGCATCGACATCGTGAACAACTACCATGCGCGCATGCTGTCGTGCGCGGTCATCGTCGCATCGACGCCCGAGCTCGAGCTCGTGCAGATGGGCAGCTTCGGCTGCGGCCACGATGCGTATCTCACCGACGAGATCGCGCGCATGATGGGCGAGATGGGCTCCAAGGTTCCGATGATGATCAAGCTCGATGAGAGCGACGTCGCCGGTCCCATGGGCATTCGCGTGCGTTCGTTTATCGAGTCGGTCAACCGTCGTCGCGCGGAGGAGCGTGCCGAGGGCGCCCGGGTGCACGCGGTCCATCCGCTCGACGACCCGTATAAGGTCAAGTACACCAAGCGCGACCGGCACGACAAGATCGCGCTGGTCCCCAACACCTCCCATGCGTTCTGCAGGCTCATGACCGCGGCGATGCGCAATCAGGGCGTGCGCGCCGAGGCCCTTGATATCGGGCGCGAGGATGCCATCCGCCTGGGCAAACGCTATGTGCACAACGACATCTGCTTCCCCGCGCAAATCGTGATCGGCGAGGCGCTCGCGGCACTCGAGAGCGGTAAGTACGACCCGCACGACGTCGCCGTGGTGACTGGCAAGTATATCGGCGACTGCCGCCTGACGCACTACATGCCCCTGCTGCGCCGCGCGCTCGACGACGCGGGATACGACTATGTCCCGGTGCTCACCAACGACGACGTCGATGCCCACAATGCGCATCCGGGCTTCAAGCTCGGCCTTGGCCCGAGCATCCAGATCGCCTACGGTCTTCCCATGATCGATACCCTCGAGGCCATGCTTAGGCGCATCCGTCCCTACGAGCTCGAGAAGGGCGCGGCGGACGCTGCGTTCGACCGCGCGCTCGATGAGGTTATCGAGGGCATGGAGCGCTCCGGGCTGAGAGGCCAGGCGACGGGCTTCAAACGCGCGCTTGCGATCTTGGACGCCGTTCCGTACGACCGCTCGAACCCGCATCCGACCGTTCTCATCGTGGGCGAGTACCTGCTCAATTTCCATCTCGGCGCCAACCACGAGATCGAGCGCTACCTCGAGGACAACGGGCTCGAGGTCATCGAGGCGCGCATGACCGACGTGATCCGCAAGACCTATTTCTACAAGCATGCGCAGTCGCGCGAGTTCCACGTCGACCTGTCGCTGCCCGAAAAGGCCTGGTACGCCACGGCGGACAACCTGTTCGAGCTCGCGCACGACCGTTGCGACCGCCTGGGCGCGGCGAGCCCGCTCTACGAGCCGCCGACGCGCATGCCCGAGCTCGTGCGCGCGAGCGATAAGATCCTGCACCATACGTTCGATGCGGGCGAGGGCGTGCTGATTCCGGCGGAGATCCTCGAGCACGCCAAGCGCGGCTGCTGCAACTTCGTGATCCTGCAGCCGTTCGGGTGTCTGCCCAACCATGTCGTGGGGCGCGGGCTCATCCATGCGCTCAAGGAGCAGTATCCCACGGCGCAGTTCCTGCCGCTCGACTACGATCCCGACGTGAGCTTCGCCAACGTGGAGAACCGTCTTCAGATGCTCATCATGAACGCCAAGGCGCAGGGGTGCGGTGAGGCGCATGGCGAGACCGCGTAAGGACGCCGATGCGCCCGATGCACGCACCCGTATCATCGAGGCGTTTTGGGAGCTCATCGAGAACAACAGCATCTTCGAGCTGTCGGTTGGCGAGGTGACCCGCGCCGCCCGGTGCAATCGCGGAACGTTTTACTACTATTTTCACGATTTCGATGAACTCGTCGCCATCGCCATAGCCCAGCTGCTGCAGGATAACGAGCTCATCACCGATGCCCTCTGGCATTTTTCGAGCGAGGGCGACCTTTCGGCGTTCGAACGGCGCGACGTCCGCTGCCTGCTGCGGCGCATCGTCATCACCATGAGGGCGGGTGCCGCCGAGCAGGTCGTGCAGGGCATCCATACGATCATCATCGACCGCGTGAGAGAGATCGTCCACCCCGACGGAGAAGAGCTCAAGGCGGATTCGAGCTTTGCGGTGGGCTTTCTGGTCTCGGGCATCATGGACTTTGTGATGGCGGTCGGCTTTGCCCGGGAGGGCGGCGAGGAGATAGACCTCGAGCAGCTGGGGGACAGCGCGTGCGCGTACCTGAGGGCGGTCGCCATGCAGACGGTGGAAACGGTCGCGCAAGTCGAGGGCGTCGATACATCCGAGCTGCTCGAACGCGTCTCCAAGGAGGCCGATGCCTATCGCGCATCGCGTGCGACGAGTCCCGACGTGGTGAAAGACGCCTAGGGTTTCTCTTGCGGGGCGCCTGTCGCGCATCGCGCGGTGAGTCCCGCGATGCGGTCATAACCTGCATTCATGTGAGCCGGGTTTATAGATATTCCTCCAGCTGTTAACATAGACAACCTGTGGGTAAAGAGACAAAAGCGCCGCCGACGGGCGGGCGTTTTGATTTCGATGAACTCATGTAAGGAAACGAGCATGTTAGATAGATTTACCGATCGTGCGCGCAAGGTCATGTCCATGGCCAAGCAAGAGGCGCTCGATCTTCATTCAAATAAGGTGGGTACCGAGCACCTGCTGCTCGCGCTTGCCAAGGAGGACGAGGGCATTGCCGCTGAAGCACTGCGTTCGCTCGACATCTCCTACGACGACATCATGGATACTCTCAAAGAGGTCCAGACCACCGTTCCCGAGCCCAGCGAGGAGACCGAGGCAGCCAAGCTCGCCTTTACACCGCTCGTCATTAGCGTGATGGAGCGTTCATTCCGTGTGGCGCGTGAGAACAACCAGACCTACGTGTCGACCGAGCACCTGCTCATCGGTATCGTCGAAGAGGGCAACGGCATGGCCATGGACATCCTCATGCGCCTGGGTGTGTCGTCCGCCTCCATCAAAAAGGCTATCGAGAAGCTCACCGCCAAGGACCAGGACAAGAAGCGTCCGCTCGCCGGCGCCGGTGCTGGTCGTCCCGGTGCGGGCCTGCCGTTCTTTAGCGGCTCGGATGCCTCTCAGCAAAAGGGGAGTGGCACCGACACGCTTAAGCAGTTCGCCACCAACCTTACGCAGAAGGCCCGCGACGGCGAGCTCGACCCCGTGATCGGTCGCGAAAAGGAAGTCCAGCGCATGATGGAGATCCTTTCGCGCCGCACCAAGAACAACCCGCTTATCTTGGGCGACCCCGGCGTGGGCAAGACGGCCATCGTCGAGGGCCTGGCGCAGCAGATCGCTGCCGGCAACGTGCCCGAGAACCTCATGAACCAGAACATCTGGACGCTCGACCTGCCGGGCCTCGTGGCGGGCGCCAAGTATCGCGGTGAGTTTGAGGAGCGTCTCAAGAACGTGATCCAGGAGGCCACCGAAGCCGACGACGTCATCCTGTTTATCGACGAGATGCACACCATCATCGGTGCCGGTTCTGCCGAGGGTTCCATCGACGCGAGCTCCATGCTCAAGCCCGTGCTCGCGCGCGGTGCCTTCCAGATTATCGGCGCCACCACGGCCGAGGAATTCCGCAAGTACCTCACCAAGGACCCGGCCTTTGAGCGTCGCTTCCAGACCATCGATGTCGAGGAGCCGAGCGTCGAGGACACGGTCAAGATCCTGACTGCGCTCAAGCCGCGCTACGAGGAGCACCACCATGTGCGCTATACGCAGGGTGCTATCGAGGCCGCCGCGAACCTTTCCAACCGCTACATCCAGGATCGCTTCCTGCCCGATAAGGCCATCGACCTCATCGACGAGGCCGGTGCCCGCGCTCGCATCGCTGCGAATCGCGCGCCCGAGCCGGTGCGCGAGGCCGAGCATCGCATCGAGGAGCTCAAGGCCGCCGCGCAGGAGGCCACCGAGAGCGACGACATGAACAAGGCCGCCGAGATCACCGAGCAGCAGAAGGCCGCCGAGATTGAACTCGCCGAGGCCAAGACCGCCTGGACCGCCGAGCTCGACGCCAGCCCGCTCACCATCGATGTGAGTCAGATCGCCGATATCGTGTCCGTGACTTCGGGCGTGCCGGTGTCCTCGCTTACCGAGAGCGAGAGCCGTCGCCTGCTGCAAGCCGAAAGCGTGCTCAAGACGCGCATCATCGGTCAGGATGAGGCTGTCGAGGCAGTTGCCAAGGCCGTGCGCCGCAGCCGTTCGCCGCTCAAGGACCCGCGTCGCCCCGGCGGCAGCTTTATCTTCCTGGGTCCCACCGGCACGGGCAAGACCGAGCTCGCCAAGACGCTCGCCGAGTACCTCTTTGGCAGCAAGGATGCACTCATCAGCTTCGACATGTCCGAGTTCGGTAGCGAGTTCGAGGTCTCCAAGCTCATCGGTAGCCCTCCGGGTTACGTCGGTCACGACGAGGGCGGCCAGCTCACCAAGGCCGTTCGTCGCCACCCGTACTCGGTCGTGCTGTTCGACGAGATCGAGAAGGCGCACCCCGATATCTTCAACATCTTGCTGCAGGTGCTGGAGGAGGGCCGCCTGACCGATAGCCAGGGCAAGACGGTCGACTTCCGCAACACCGTGATCATCATGACGTCCAACGTGGGCGCTCGCGAGATTGCGCAGGATGCGAGCGTTGGCTTTGGCACCACCGGCGAGCAAGGTCTCACGTCGAGTGAGATCCGTGGTCGCGCGATGGGCGAGCTCAAGCGCCTGTTCCGCCCCGAGCTGCTCAACCGTATCGACGACATCGTGGTGTTCCAGAAGCTCTCGGGCGAGAATCTCACCAAGATCGCGCACCTGCTGGTGGGCGACCTGCGTCAGCGTTTGATTGCCAACGGCATGAACATCAAGCTCACCGATGCGGCCTATGACAAGATCGTGGCCGAGGGCACCGACCTCACCAACGGTGCGCGTCCGCTGCGCCGTGCTATTCAAAAGCTTATCGAGGACCCGCTGTCCGAGGAGCTTCTGGCCGGCGAGTGGGGCGAGGGCGATACCGTCCTGTGCGACGTGGCCGATGGCAAGTTTGTCTTTAGCCACGGCACGGGCGAGATCCCGGCACCGCGTCCGGCGGGCACGCTCGGTGGCGATACCGCCCCGGCGGCACCGCACACCGGCAACGTCGCGCCCGTGAGCGGCGGCGTGACCTCGGGCCCCGGCGGCATGATGCAAGCCGGTTCCGGCGCGCTGTAGGGTGTGGCGACAATTTGATCTGTGCAATCGAGGCGCTCTGGCAAGGGCGCCTCGATTTGTAGAGCTGCGAAGTTGTGACCGTTACGCTATGCGGTCCGCCGTTAGCCGATGATGCGAGGGCGCTCGGCGTTTTCGACTGGTTTATGCACGCAAAGTCTGGGAATATACAAGTCGCATGTCTTACTGTCTAACCAGTTGCGCCAAGGAGGCACCATGGACTACAAGATTACCGGCTACGAGCCCGCCCAGCTGTTCCATTTCTTTGAGGAGATCAGCGCGATCCCCCGTGGGTCTGGCAACGAGAAGGGCATCAGCGATTTCCTGGTCGCGTTTGCCAAGGAGCGCGGCCTCGACGTGTATCAGGACGAGGTCTACAACGTCATCATTCGCAAGCCCGCATCTGCCGGCGCCGAGAATGCCCCGACCGTGATGCTGCAGGGCCACATCGACATGGTTTGCGACAAGCTGGGCTCCGTTGAGCACGACTTTACGACCGATGGTATCGACCTGGTCGTCAAGGATGGCGTCCTCACCGCTAACGGTACCACGCTGGGCGCCGACAACGGTATCGCCGTCGCTCTGATGCTCACCGTGCTCAACGACGATTCGATTGCTCATCCGGCCCTCGAGTGCGTGTTCACCACCGACGAGGAGACTGGCCTGGTTGGCGCCGAGACGCTCGACAAGTCCCAGATTAGCGCCCGCACCATGATCAACCTCGATTCCGAGGAGGAGGGCGTGGCCACCGTCAGCTGCGCCGGCGGTGTCGTCGTTACCTACACCTGCCCGATCGTGCGCGAGCACAAGACCGGCAGCACCCTTACGCTCGAGATCTCCGGCCTGCTGGGTGGTCACTCCGGCGCCGACATCCACCTGGAGCGCGGCAACGGCAACCTCATCATGGCCCGCATCATCGACCGCCTGATGGTCGCCGGCGAGCCCGCCATCGTCAGCTTTAACGGCGGCACTAAGGACAACGCCATCAACCGTGAGTGCAAGGCCGAGCTGGTCTACACTGATCACGCTGCCGCCGAGGCCGCGGCCCAGATCGCAAAGGGCATCATTGCCGACGTCACTGCCGAGCTCGAGGTCTTTGACCCCGGCTTTACCTGCACCGTCGAGATTGCCGACGACGCCGAGGTCGAGGCCATGGATCAGAAGTCCGCGCTTGCCCTCATCCGCGCCCTGCGTCTTGCCCCTAACGGCGTGATTCGCCGCAACGTCGCCACCGACGGCTCCGTCGAGGTTTCCTCCAACATCGGTGTGGTTGCCACTTCTGACGACGAGGTCAAGATCATGCTGTCCCCGCGCTCCTCGATTACCTCGCTGCAGAACGAGTTCAAGGACCGCCTGCAGACGCTGGCCGATGTCCTGGGCTTCGACGCCAAGTTCGAGTTCGAGTATCCCGGCTGGAGCTATGCCGAGCATTCGCCGGTCCGCGACATCTTTGTCGAGAGCTATCGCGAGCTCTTTGGCTCCGAGCTGCGCATCGAGTCCATTCACGCCGGCCTTGAGTGCGGCCTGTTTGCCGAGGCCCTGCACGGCCTGGACGCCATCGCCGTGGGCCCGACGCTCTCCGATGTCCACACCCCGGACGAGAGCATGGAGCTCGCTTCTGCCGAGCGCTTCTACGAGCTGCTCATCGACGTCCTCAAGCGCCTCGCTGCGTAAAGGTTGCGCTAGCAGCAGTCCGAGCCACGTGCTAGCGGATTGCAAATGACATTATGAGAGGGGGCACCCGAGCTTTTGCGATGGGTGCCCCCTCTCTTCTTTCGGGAAATGGGAATTTGCGGCCACCTAGCTCATATCCGCCTTGATGAGGTCGAGGGTGCGCTGGCAGTTTTCACGGACGGGGCCGAGCATATGCTCGCGCAGGTCCGCCATGCCGGGCAGGTCCGCCATGCCGGGCAGGTCGGCGTATTCGTCCATGACCTCTTCCATGCAAACGGGTACCTCGTAGGCGAGGTCCATCATGGTCGCAAAGCAAAACTTCTCGGATAGCCCGGCATCGGTGAGCGCCGCCTCCAGCGCGGGGTCGCCCATACCGTGGTATCGGCGGATAGCGCCTGGACCGATGCGTCCCACACGGTTTTCGCCGCCAACGCTCATGGCAAGGCGCGCTTTTCGCCGTATACGTTCGTATGCCAGCCCCGATGCAACGTCATACATACGGGCCATCATAGCTGTGTCGCCGTTTCCAAGAAGCAGGGAATAGTTCTTCGCATGCGCGTCCGGTGCGCCGATGATGGCGTTAAAGAAAAGAATCTGCGTAAACAGATACAGGTTAAGTTGATGATGACTCGTATTGACGAGGAGTTCCTGAATATCGCGTGCGGTCGGGCCGCCGTCTGCTGTGTACTTTTGAGCGGGCATCACTCCAAGGGCCTGACAGAGGTCTTCTTGATGTAGACGCATGATTGTTCCGTCTTTGTCTTTCACGCGGTCATATCGCTCAACAATGAGGGCGGGTTCGTCCTCAAATAAGCGATACTCAACGTTCGCCGTTGCGATACCCGCGCGCTGGGCGCTTTTCATGCAGACAAACTCATTAAGAGCCTCGAGTTTAAATCCGATAACACCATTTTTGAAAATATGCGTCGTGGGCGAGGAGCCCACGCATTCGCACCAGCGACCGTCTATGAGTGCGAGAGCGAACTTGCCCTGATTGCCTCCAAGTGACCAACTTTCATCTAGGCCCATCCACGATGCCTCGCGGTCATCTCTGATCGACTTGAGGCGCAAGGCAATCTCGTGGTCGTCTATAGGGCGGTATTCGCCAGTGCGATGCAAGACGGCGTCGATATCTTCTTCGGCGCAAAACTGCACTCCGCCCGGACAGTCGAGTCCGATATGGCTGAGCAGCGCAACGGCATTGTTGGGTCTAACGTCGAATTCGGCAGCAATCGCCTTTCGCTGATCCTCGCTGTCGGGTAGAAGACCAAACAAGTACGGATTCATGACCTGTTGGCCGTATGTGCGATTTGATACGGGAATGTTGGTCGATAGGGCTGGCCCGTCATAATCTTGATCGTAGACAAAACTGACCAGACCGCTCTCATCTTGCATGAGCGTTCCTGCGGGTACACCGCAAATAATAGTCCGAAGCGATGTGGTGGCCATTGGCTACCTCCCTTTAGGCCTGGTTTGGGCAGATGGGTTTGCGGCAATCGGGACTCCGAGATTGGACATGGCGAAATCGGCGAAGGCCTTGTCGTAGAGCTCGGACGTAAAGGGGACATCTGCGAGAGTCGGAATGGCTGCGCTGCGACGGTTGCGATGGTGAAAACATTGAGCGTGATGGCGCCTGGGGGTGCTACGAGGTTGCAAATCAGCATGCGGGGCGTCGACTGGTTGCTCGTTATTCGTTTTAGCGATATCCCCTTGAGCGGCGAGCGCCAGTCCGAGAGCATTGAAGATTGCCAATAGCTTGTCGAGTCGAATGCCGGTGGCGTCTCCTAGCTCGAGCGATGCGAGCAGGCGCTCCGAAACACCGGCTTTTTTAGCGAGGGTCGCACGGGTGATCCCTTGCGACTCGCGTGACTGGCGCACGTAGATGCCAGCTTGGCGCGGTGTGGTGATGGGAAGGGTATCCACGGCGATCTCCTAACGTGCAGACTTTTGCATATCAGTATGACATGCAAAAGTCTGCATGAAAAGGCCTCATGCAAAACTCTGCATGAGGCCTCATCCGGACGTTTAGTTTTGAAGGGTGTTTTACAGCACCAAAATCCCCAGATGCTCAAGCAAGATCTTAAGCCCGATGAGGATGAGCACGACGCCGCCCACGATGGTGGCGGGTTTTTCGTAGCGCGCGCCAAAGGTGTGGCCGATCGCTACGCCGGCGATGGAGAGGATAAACGTTGTGACGCCGATAAGCGATACAGCGGGAACGATGTCGACCGAGAGCGCCGCAAACGAGATGCCTACGGCCAGGGCGTCGATTGAGGTGGCAATGGCGAGGATCAGGTACTCGCCCAGGTCAATCTTTTCGGCATCCTTGCCGTCGCCTTCATCCTCGTCCTCGGTAAAGGCCTCCCACAGCATTTTGCCGCCGATAAAGGCCAAAAGGATAAAGGCGATCCAATGGTCTACGGGTCCGATGATGCCCATGAATTGACTGCCGAGCGCCCATCCGATTACGGGCATGCCGGCCTGAAAGCCGCCAAAGAACAGGCCGAGCACGACGGCGACTTTAAGCTTGATCTTTTTCATGCCAAGGCCCTTGCAGATGGAAACGGCAAAGGCGTCCATCGAAAGGCCAACGGCGAGCAGCACGAGCTCTGCGAGTCCCATAGTCTGGCTCCCTCTCTGCGGGCGAGCCCGATTACGCGACTACTCCCTCATTTATATGAGACCCGATGCTACCACATGAGCAGTCAAGAGAGCCTCGTCCCAAATGAGCTGCCTAAGCTGTGTTCGCTCATTCTGTAAGCATCGTATTTCGCAGGCGCCGCGGGGACAAACCGTGAGAAACTATTTAGCGTTTATGGAGCTTATACGATGGGAGCGATGCCTTGGATAAGAACGAGCTGCAAAAGCGTATGGAACAGGCCATCCGCCTGACGGCACCTGGTCAGCCGATCCGCACCGCCCTCGACATGATCATCGCCGGTCACCTGGGCGCCCTTATCTGCGTCGGCGACACCGAAAACGTGCTCGCTGCCGGTAACGACGGCTTCCCGCTCAACATTTCGTTCACCTCGAACCGTCTGTTCGAGCTCTCCAAGATGGACGGTGCCATCGTCATCGACGGCGACCTCACCCAGATCCTGCGCGCCAACTTCCACCTCAATCCCGATCCCTCACTTGCCACGAGCGAGACGGGCATGCGTCACCGCACCGCCGCTCGCATGTCGGTGCTCACCGATGCCATCGTGATTTCGGTCTCGGCTCGTCGTGCCGTCGTTAACGTGTACGTTCACGGCAAGAGCTACGAGATCCAGCCCGTCACCACCATCATGAGCTCGGTCAACCAGCTCGTCGCCACGCTCCAGACTACTCGTCAGTCGCTCGATCGCTCCCTGCTGCGCCTGACGGCCCTCGAGCTGGACGACTACGTCACGCTCGCCGACATCACTGGCATCTTCTCGAGCTTCGAGATCATGCAGCAGGCAAAGACCGAGCTTAAGGATTGCATCGTCAAACTGGGCAACCAGGGCAAGCTCGTGCAGATGCAGCTCGAGCAGCTCGCCGGCTCCAGTATGGATACCGAGTACGACCTGATGATTCGCGACTACGCGAGCGATTCCTCCGAGGCAAACGCCGAGAAGATTCGCGCTGAGCTCGCTCGCATGACGCCTAAGGACCTGTCCGACCCGCAGCATGTGGCGGCAGTTCTGGGCTATGACGACCTGGACGAGGACTCCGTCATGACGCCGCTGGGCCTGCGCACGCTTTCGCGCGTGTCCGTCGTGCGCGACGGCGTGGCCGAGAAAATCGTCGACGAGTATGGCTCGCTGCAGGAGCTCATGGACGACATCAGCGAGGATCCGGAGCGCCTGGGCGACTTTGGCGTTAACAACCCTGCCATTCTTGCGGACTCCCTGTACCGCATGAAGGGCACCAAACAGGGGAACGCATAATGGCGCCCGTATGCGCCGTGGTCGTTGCCGGCGGCAGCGGCCAGCGCTTTGGAAATCCCGGCGGCAAGCAGCTCGTTAACGTGGCGGGCCGTCCGCTCATGAGCTGGTCCATCCGCGCGTTCGATCGGAGCGACAAGGTCGGCCACATCGTCGTGGTTTGCCCTGCCGAGCGCCGTGCCGAGATGCGCCGCCTGGCCATCGACCCGTTTGACTATGACACGCCCATCAGCTTTGCCGATGCCGGCGATACCCGTCAGGATTCCACCCGTGCCGGCGTGCATGCGGTTCCGGCGGGTTTCGAATATGTCGCCATTCACGACGGCGCTCGTCCGCTCATTACCACCGAGGCCATCGATCACGCTATCGACGTGCTTGTGGGCGACCGCTCGCTCGACGGTGTCGTGTGCGGTCAGCCCGCGATCGACACGCTCAAAATCGTCGACGGCGATAATATCGTCGAGACGCCGCCGCGCGAGCTCTATTGGGCTGCGCAGACGCCGCAGATCTTTAGCGTCGACGCCATGAAGCGCGCCCACACCGCAGCTATCGCCGAGGGCTTTATCGGTACCGACGATTCATCGCTGGTCGAGCGCATGGGCGGGCGCGTCCGCTGTGTCCAGAGCCCGCGCGATAACCTTAAGGTGACGCTGCCCGAGGACCTGCGTCCCGTAACCGCGATTCTGCTTGGCCGCATGGCTGAGGGAGAGGACCTTCCCCATGTTCAGTAACCTGCGCATTGGCCACGGCTACGACGTCCACCGTTTGGTGGAGGGGCGTCGATGTATCATCGGCGGGGTCGACATTCCCTACGAGCGCGGCCTGCTGGGCCACTCGGATGCCGATGTGCTCGCGCACGCCTTGGCCGACGCCATTCTGGGCGCCTGCCGCGGGGGAGACATCGGCAAGCTATTCCCCGACACCGATCCCGCCTACGAGGGTGCCGATTCGATGGTGCTGCTCGCTCGCGTGATGGACTATGCGCGCGAGCTGGGCTTTGAGTTTGTCGATGCCGATTGCACCATTGCCTGTCAGCAACCCAAGATCACTCCGCACCGCGATGCCATGCGCGCCAACCTTGCCCATGCCCTGGGCGTTGACGTCGAAAACGTGGGCGTTGCCGCCACCACGACCGAAAAGCTCGGTTGGGAAGGCCAAGGCGAGGGAATCGGCGCTTGGGCCGTCTGCCTGCTACAGAAAACCGTTAAGGAGTAACGAATGCGTATCTACAACAGCGCTACCCATAAAAAGGAAGAGTTCCAGCCCATCGAGTCCGGCAAGGTCCGCATGTACGTGTGCGGCCCCACGGTCTACGACAACATCCACATCGGCAATGCCCGCACGTTCATCAGCTTTGACGTGATTCGTCGCTGGCTCATCGCGAGCGGCTACGAGGTCACGTTTGCCCAGAACCTTACCGATGTCGATGACAAGATCATCAAGCGCGCCAACGAGCAGGGCCGTACGGCTGCCGAAGTCGCGACGGAGTTCTCCGATAAGTTCATCGGCGTCATGCGCGCCGCCAACGTGCTCGATCCCGATGTGCGCCCCTGCGCCACCAAGGAGATCGGCCCCATGATCGCCATGATCAAGACGCTTATCGAGCAGGGCCACGCTTACGCCGCCGATAACGGCGACGTGTATTTTGCCGTGCGCAGCGATCCCAACTATGGTCAGGTCTCGGGCCGCAACATCGACGACCTTATGGTTGGCGCGCGCATCGAGGAGAACGAGGACAAAAACGACCCACTCGACTTTGCCTTGTGGAAGGCCGCTAAGCCCGGCGAGCCCAGCTGGCCGAGCCCCTGGGGCGAGGGCCGTCCCGGTTGGCACACCGAGTGCGCCGCCATGGTGCATCGCTACCTGGGCACTCCGATCGACATCCACGGCGGCGGCTCCGACCTTGCCTTCCCGCATCACGAGAACGAGTGCGCCCAGGCCACCTGCGCCTGGCACCAGGGCTTCTCCAACACTTGGATGCACACGGGCATGCTGCTGGTAGACGGCGAGAAGATGTCCAAGTCGCTCGGCAACTTCTTTACGCTGGCCGAGGTCCTCGAGCAGCACTCCGCTGCCGCCCTGCGCCTTCTGATGCTGCAGACGAGCTATCGCTCGCCGCTCGATTTTTCTTGGGAGCGCCTGGAGGGTGCCGAGAACTCGCTCACGCGTATCGCCGGTACGGTCGAGAACCTGCGCTGGGCCGCGAACCATGCGACGGCCGATGCCGATGAGGCAGCATCTGAGGCGTTTGCCGCCAAGGCCGCCGAGACCCGTGCCACCTTTAAGGAGTGCATGGACGACGACTTTAACACCGCTGGTGCTATGGGTGCCGTCTTTGGCTTTGTGACCGAGTGCAACCAGTACCTGGAGCAGGCGGGCGACGCTGCCGACAAGGCTGCCGCGCTTGCCGCCGCCGACACGCTGGCCGAGCTGCTCGATACGCTTGGCGTTGAGCTCCCCGAGCCCAAGGTCGAGCTGCCGCTGGGTCTGCTGGGCGTTGCCGCCGGTTTGGTCGCCTATACGGGTGACGACGTGGACGAGGCCGCTGCCGAGATTCTCGAGGCCCGCGCCGAAGCCCGCGCCGCCAAGAACTGGGATCTGGCCGATGCCATCCGCGACCAGCTCAAGGACCTCGGGCTGACGATCGAGGATACCGCCGCGGGCACTCGTATTAAGAGTCTCTAGTATTTGTCGACCGTTCGAGGTGCGGCAGATTGCCTTGAAAGAGGAGGGCATAGACCTGGTGGTCATGCCCGACGATTGAAAGGCAAGGTGCCGTGGCTCGGACGGTCGATTCTTGTTCGTTATCTATTTAAGGAGGTCGCTATATGGCCGACAATCGCAAGCGTGCATCGCGCGGAGGCAAGCAGGCTGCTTCTGGCTCGCGTCCGATTCGCCGCAACGACCGCGCTGCCGCTCCCAAGGGCCAGCGCGAGCGCTCACAGGCTGCTCGCCCGCAGCGCGAGCGTAGCCGCGATAACGTCCAGGTTCCCAAGGGCGAGTTTATCGAAGGTCGCCGTGCTGCCGCCGAGGCGCTGCGTACCGGCTTTCCCGTCAAGTGCGCGCTCATCGCTGAGGGCGGGGAGCGCGATGCCGCCTTGTCGCGCCTGGTCGACGACCTCAACGCCGCAGGCGTCCGCATTAAGTATGTGCCGCGCGCGCAGCTCGATGCGCTGTCGAGCCATGGCGCTCACCAGGGCATTGCGCTCGAGGTGGGTAATTTCCCCTATGCCGATGTTGCCGATATCCTCGATCGCGCGGGTGACGGACCGGCGCTTGTCGTCGTGCTCGACCATGTGACCGACGACGGCAACTTTGGCGCCATCGTGCGCTCCGCCGAGGTCGTGGGCGCGGCCGGCGTCATCATTGCCAACAAGCGCGCCGCCGGCGTGACCGTGGGCAGCTACAAGACTTCTGCCGGCGCCGTCATGCATCTGCCCATCGCGCAGGTGCCCAATATCGCCCGTGCACTCGATGACCTCAAGGCCGCTGGCTTTTGGGTGGGCGGTGCTTCCGAGCACGCCGAGGGCAGCTGCTGGGATGCTCCCTTCGAGGGCCGCGTGGCGCTCGTCATGGGTTCCGAGGGCGATGGCATCTCGCGTCTGGTGCTCGAGAAATGCGACTTTTTGACCAAGCTTCCCCAGCGCGGCATGACCGAGAGTCTCAACGTGGCCCAGGCGACCACTGCGCTGTGCTTTGAGTGGCTGCGCCGCAATGTCGGCGAGCTCATGGGGGAGGAGTAGCGCATGTCCAAGAAGAACCGCGCCAAGTCCAAGGCCAAGCGCTTTGGCGAGGGCTCGGCCAAGCCAATTGTTTCGGCCGCGACCTACGGCGTGGGCGGCAATGCGTTTGCGCAGGCTATCGCCGACCCAGTCTCGACGGTGCACTCCAATAAGCCCGAGCTGCTGGTGGTCGACGGTTACAACGTGATCCATTGCACGCCGCGCTACGAAAAGCTCGTGTACGACCATTCCGACGATCCGTATTCCAGCGACGTTCACGATATGGCGCGCACCGCGCTCATCAACGACGTGGCGGCGTTTGCCCAGGGCCGCTACGAGGCTGTGATTGTGTTTGACGGCGCGGGCAATATCTCCAGCGAGCGCCCCAACCTGCCGGCCCGCGGCGTGCGCATTGAGTTTTCGCCGACGGGCGTCTCGGCCGATACCGTGGTGCAGAAGCTCTGCATCGAGGCGCGCGAGGAAGGCCGCGCGTGCTCCGTGGTGTCGAGCGACAGCACGATCCAAGCCGTCGTCATGGGCAAGGGCGTCACGCGCATCTCGAGCCGTATGCTGGTGGACGAGATCAAACAGATCGATAACGACGTTCACGAGGCAGAGGAAGCTCCGCAGATCAAGATGACCCTGGGCAGCCGCTTGAGCCCCGATGCCCTGGCCAAGCTCAAGGCCCTGCGCGGGAGGTAGGTAGACCTTCAATGGGGGCTACTTTCTCGATTGACCAACCAACTGGTTTGTAATCAGTGGGTTGCAGGTCGGCCTCGTCAAAACGAATAGTTTTTGGTTCTGGCGAACAGATAAAACTATTCGTTCTGACGAAGGGTTTTGAGATGTGGTCGGTCAAAGGGCCTGTTGCGCCCCGTCCGCAATTCCATTATTCTTAACAGGCTTCGCGCGAAAGCGCCGAGTGTGCCAGTGTGGCGCAACGGTAGCGCAACTGATTTGTAATCAGTGGGTTGCAGGTTCGATTCCTGTCACTGGCTCCATGAGAGTTTCGGGCTCTGTTCCTTGTGGGACAGGGCCCGTTTCTATTTATGTTGATAAGTCAGTAGGTTTGGTGCTAACCAAGCTTCAGGTTTGTCTCAATCTGTAACACGAAGAGGCTGAAAACCCTCCTTATAGTTACAGATTGAGACAATGCCAAGGGATGGCCGATAGCATCTCGATCTGTAACACGAAGAAGCTGAAAACCGTTCATACTGTTACAGAATGAGACGTAAGCTGGGGTCTCTGCGTAATATCTCGATTTGTAACAGATAGGGGAGAAAATATTCTCTAGATGTTACAGATTGAGATAAAGGCCGGACCGGTCCCAGTCATCCTGGCTGAGCGAGGATTTCCGGACAAACGAGGGTGGAGAATCTCCCGCCTGGAGATTATCCACGCTCGATTTTGCCTGGGAAGAGCAATCTTCTGTCTGGGAAGCCCGATCTCGACCTATATATAGGTGCAAATGAGTAGCTATCGAAGTAATCATTCTGCAGGCGCACTCCACTACGCAAAAGTGTTTCCTCGGGAAATGTCACCGCTATATGCAAATTCACCGTCCTTCATATCCAAACTCAGCAAAACCGCAGGTCAAAAGCATATAGATACGCCCGGCACCGTGTATCTAGAGGTTTTCGTTGACAGCCCCCAAGGTGGCATCGTATTATCTTCTTCGTTCGCGGGGGCGGCGGTCCAAAAGACCAAAGGACCTGCGGATACTTGAACGATTGGGAGTTTGCCCGAGTGGTTAATGGGGACGGGCTGTAAACCCGTTGGCTCTGCCTACATAGGTTCGAATCCTATAGCTCCCACCCGTCAAGTGCCTGTATAGCTCAGTCGGTAGAGCACTTCGTTGGTAACGAAGAGGTCACCAGTTCAAGTCTGGTTGCAGGCTCCATCCGGCGGTGTAGCTCAGTTGGTTAGAGCACACGGTTCATACCCGTGGCGTCACTGGTTCGAATCCAGTCACCGCTACCATAGGTAACACGGTGGCTTCTCAATAGTATGTTGAGAGGCCACTATGGTATAAAGGCAAAGTCCCGTCCGGGGACGACCTGTTTAGAGGAGGGCTTTATGGCCAAAGAGAAGTTTGAGCGCACTAAGCCGCATGTTAACATCGGCACCATTGGTCACGTCGACCACGGCAAGACCACGCTGACCGCTGCCATCACCAAGGTTCTCTCCGAGACCGAGGGCTGCAAGGCTGACTTCACTGCGTTCGAGAACATCGACAAGGCTCCCGAGGAGCGCGAGCGCGGCATTACGATTTCCGTCTCCCACGTTGAGTACGAGACCGCTGCCCGTCACTACGCTCACGTTGACTGCCCGGGCCACGCTGACTACGTCAAGAACATGATTTCCGGTGCTGCTCAGATGGACGGCGCTATCCTGGTCATCGCCGCTACCGACGGCCCCATGGCTCAGACCCGCGAGCACATCCTGCTCGCCCGTCAGGTCGGCGTTCCCTACATCGTCGTCTTCCTGAACAAGTGCGACATGGTCGACGATGACGAGCTCATCGACCTCGTCGAGATGGAGACCCGTGAGCTCCTCTCCGAGTACGATTTCCCCGGCGACGACATCCCCGTCATCCGTGGTTCCGCTCTGGGCGCTCTCGAGGGCGACGCCAAGTGGATGGACGCTATCCGCGAGCTCATGAAGGCCGTCGACGAGTACATCCCGACGCCTGCTCGTAACAACGACCTCCCGTTCCTGATGGCCGTTGAGGACGTTATGACCATCTCCGGCCGTGGTACCGTTGCTACTGGACGTGTTGAGCGCGGTGAGCTCAAGCTCAACGAGCCCGTCGAGATTGTCGGCATCAAGGATACCCAGAACACCGTCGTTACCGGTATCGAGATGTTCCGTAAGTCCATGGACTTCTGCGAGGCTGGCGACAACGTCGGTCTGCTGCTCCGCGGCATCAAGCGTGAGGACATCGAGCGCGGCCAGGTTCTCTGCAAGCCCGGTTCGGTTACCCCGCACACCAAGTTCACCGGCGAGATCTACGTTCTGACCAAGGAGGAGGGCGGCCGTCACACCCCGTTCTTCGATGGTTATCGTCCTCAGTTCTACTTCCGTACCACCGACGTTACCGGTACGGTCAAGCTCCCCGAGGGCACCGAGATGGCTATGCCTGGTGACCACATCACCATCGAGGGCGACCTCATCCACCCGATCGCCATGGAGGAGGGCCTGCGTTTCGCTATCCGCGAGGGTGGCCACACCGTCGGTTCGGGCATCGTCTCCACGATCATTGAGTAAATTAGCTCTTTGATATAGCTGACTTAGAGAACCCGGCACTTATATGGGTGCCGGGTTCTTTTCTGCAATGGATATTGAGCCGTTGCTGGTGTCGAGAGGATCGATAATGGTCCTGGATGCACCGTCGATTAGATCTCGATGGCTTCATTGATGTGTTCCAAATATGAATGGATCCACCGAGAACCAATTGACTCGAGGTTTTCATTGACAGCACTTACGTGGAGCTGATAAAGTAACAACTCGTGCCCGTACGGGGCGGAAATGAAAGGTTCAGGATTCATGCGTACTCTAGTTACTCTTGCGTGCACTGAGTGCAAGCGCCGCAACTATACGACCACCAAGAACAAGTCGACCATGCCTGATCGTATGGAGATCAAGAAGTATTGCCCCTGGTGCCGTCACCACACGCTGCACAAAGAGACTCGCTAGTCTCTAGTCACATACGCCAGTAGTTCAATTGGTAGAGCATCGGTCTCCAAAACCGAGTGTTGAGGGTTCGAGTCCTTCCTGGCGTGCCAGTCATTATTCCGTAAGCTCCCACTTGGGGGCTTACGGTTTACTCATGTATAAGCGCATTGCGCGGAGGTAACCCAAATGGCCAACAAGAAGAACAAGAAGAAGGCTCAGCAGTCGGCACCTGCCAACAGCGCTGCCGCCAACTCCAAGGTTGAGGCCAAGAAGGCCGTTGCCAAGAAGAACGAGAAGGCTGCGAAGTCCAAGAAGAACGAGAAGCCTGGTTTCTTCGCCCGCACCAAGAAGTATTTCGCTTCGGTCAAGTCCGAGATGAAGCGTGTCACGTGGCCCGATAAGAAGGAGCTCGTGAACTACTCGGTCGTCGTCTGCGCTTCTCTGGTCGTCGTCGGCGTCGTCATCGCTCTGCTCGATGCTGGCTTTGGCGAGGCTCTTGCTCTGTTCTCTGGATTGAGGGGCTAAACCATGTCTAAGCGTTGGTACGTCGTTCACACTTACTCAGGATACGAGAACCGCGTTAAGTCCGATCTCGAGCATCGCATCGAGACCATGGGCATGCAGGACCGTATCTTTGATATCGAGATTCCTATGGAGCGCGTCACCGAGATTAAAGAGGGTGGCAAGCGCGAGACCAAGGATTCCAAGATTTTCCCGGGTTATGTCCTGGTCCGCATGGAGATGGATGACGATGCTTGGACGTGTGTTCGCAACACGCCCGGCGTCACCGGTTTCCTAGGCGGCAACGGCAAGCCCGCTCCGCTTTCCCGTGACGAGTACAACAAGATGACTCGTCGTCCCGGTAAGGGCGATTCGCCCAAGCGCACCTCGGTTGATATTCAGGTCGGCACGTCCGTCCGCGTCACCGATGGCCCGCTTACCGACTTTGATGGCAAGGTCTCCGAGGTTAACACCGAGGCTGGCAAGCTCAAGGTCACGCTGATGATCTTTGGCCGCGAGACGCCGGTCGAGCTCGACTTTAACCAGGTCGCTGTCATCGCTTAAGTTTTCGTCCGTTCGCGCGAGCGTGCTTCTTCTGTGACTGCTCATCTCAGGAGTGCTTCTAACACGTGCGTGCTTACGATATAGCAAGTACTTCACACTCGTGATTCGAAAGGAATGACCATGGCTGAGAAGAAGGTTGCCAACGTCATTAAGCTCCAGATTCCTGCTGGTGCAGCTAACCCCGCTCCTCCCGTCGGCCCCGCCCTGGGCGCTGCTGGCGTGAACATCATGCAGTTCTGCCAGGCCTTTAACGCCGAGACGCAGGACAAGAAGGGCGACATCATCCCCGTTGAGATCTCTGTCTACGAGGATAAGTCCTTCTCCTTCATCACCAAGACCCCGCCGGCGGCTCACCTCATCAAGAAGGAGCTGAACCTCAAGTCTGGTTCCGCTAAGCCCCAGGCCGACAAGGTTGGTCAGCTCTCCCAGGAGCAGCTCACCAAGATCGCCGAGATCAAGATGCCGGACCTCAATGCCAACGACATTGACGCCGCCAAGAAGATCATCGCCGGTACCGCCCGTTCCATGGGCGTCACCATCGCTGAGTAGCGATTTCTTATGGTAACGACGGGTGCTCCGACCGGGGCGCCCGTTAAATGTGTGCAATAGGGCACACGATACGATGTGGGAGGGCTCACGCCCGTTTAACCACAGGAGGTAATGCACATGGCTAAGCATGGTAAGAGCTATAACGCCGCTGCCGAGAAGATCGACCGCGCCACGCTCTACACCCCCCTTCAGGCTGCCAAGCTCATCAAGGAGCTCGACACCGCCAAGTTCGACGAGACCGTCGAGGCCCACTTCCGTCTGGGCATCGATACTCGTAAGGCTGACCAGAACATCCGTGGTTCCATCTCCCTGCCCCACGGCACCGGCAAGACCGTTCGTGTTGCCGTCTTCGCCGAGGGCGAGAAGGCCCGCGAGGCCGAGGCTGCCGGCGCCGACATCATCGGTTCCGACGAGCTCGTCGCCCAGATCCAGAAGGGCGAGATCAACTTCGACGCCGCTATCGCTACGCCGAACATGATGGCCAAGGTTGGCCGCATCGGTAAGATCCTTGGTCCTCGTGGCCTTATGCCGAACCCTAAGCTCGGTACCGTGACCATGGACGTCGCCAAGATGGTCTCCGAGCTCAAGGCCGGCCGCGTTGAGTATCGTGCCGACCGCTACGGCATCTGCCACGTGCCCCTGGGCAAGAAGTCCTTCTCTGAGCAGCAGCTCGTCGAGAACTACGCTGCCCTGTACACCGAGATCCTGCGCGTCAAGCCCTCTTCTGCTAAGGGCAAGTACGTCAAGTCCATCTCCGTGTCTTCCACCATGGGCCCTGGCGTCAAGGTCGATCCCGCTGTCCAGCGTGACTTCCTGGCTGAGTAACTGCTAGTTACTGCCTGAGCAAAGCAAGCATTGCTAAAGAAACCCGGTTCCGCCTCGTGTGGGACCGGGTTTCTTGCTATCGCGTATCAAAACCACCTCAAAGGGGACAGCGTCCCCTTTGAGGTGGTTACCAGGGTGTTCTGGCGGTAGAGGACTCAATGGCCTCGTGGCGCTTGAGCTCGCGGCGCATGGTTTGCGAGTTGAGCCAGGCTGCCTGCCAGCCACGGATGGGGTAGCGCGTCTGGTCGAGCTCAAACTGCGTATAGCCGCAGGCGTTGATGATCGTCGTTCCACACACATGCTGCCGCTCGCGCTGAAAATCGTAACCGTAGCTTTGGTGTACATGCCCATGCACCATGTAGTCGGCTCCCCAGGACTCAAGCGCCGTGTTAAAGCACTCAAACCCTCGATGCGGTATATCGTCCAGATCACCCATACCGGCGGCGGGCGCATGGGTAAGCAGAATGTCGCACCCGCCGACCATCCTAACCTTACGCGACAGCTTACGCATACGCTTGGACATCTCGCGTTCGGTGTACATGTTGGCGCCGTCGCGATAACGCATGGACCCGCCAAGGCCCGCAATGCGAATCCCTCGGTACGTGTACACGCTGTCTTCTACGCAGATACATCCGCCCGGTGCATGACGTGCGTAGCGGTCATCGTGATTGCCACGCACGTAGATGAGCGGTTTGTTGATGACCGTAACCAAAAACTCAAGATAGTCCGGGTCCAGATCGCCGGCGGACAAAATCAGGTCGACGCCCTCAAAGCGTTCCTTGCGAAAGCACTCCCAAAGGCATCGTTCTTCGGTATCGGCTATGGCAAGGATTTTCATAGGGCAGGGACTTTCGGCTCATCGTCGAGCTGCGGAATGGTGCCTACCACGTTATCCGCCAGCCAATTCATCTCGACAATCTGCGTGCTCGGCAGCGGAGGGAAGCCTTCGATCTGTACCACGCCGTTCTGACTGTGGAGCTCGCCGCCAAAGGGGTTGATGGATCCCTCGACAATGCCGTTGCGGAGCAACTGCACGAGTTTGCGCGTCTGGTAGGGTAGGCCCGGAGCGTAACGGATGTCGATAACGCCGGAGCTCATGCCGTACCAGTAGTTGACGGCGCGCACTTGGTTGTCATCGCTGGTCTCGTCCCACGTGCCGTGCAGAAGGCTGCGAACGATGAGCTCGTAGTAACGGCCCCAGTTCCATACCGGCATGGCGATGCCGGAAACCTTGCCATCGACCAGGCGGTGGAGTCCGTAGGCCGTAGGGTCTTCGAGCGACTTTGACATGTCAGCGCCGGTCATGACGCTCACGCCTTCGCGGCACATGGCCTCGGCAAGACCGCCGGCGGGCACATCGCCCCAGGTGAGGATAATTTGCGCGCGGGGGTCGAGCAGCGAGGCGCCGATGGCAAAGGCATTGATCTCGCTGAGCGCGCCGGATGCGAAGACCGACGCGTGGTAGCCGATGCGATGGTTGTCCGCCATGCTGGCGGCAAGGGCGCCCAGGAGGAACTTGGCCTCGTACATCTTGCCAAAGTACGAACGGACGCTTTGGTGGGGAAGGCCGATAGAGCAGTTAAGGAACCGAACCTGGGGATACTCAACGGCAGCTCTGAGCGTGTATTCCATCAGGCGGTGCGAGGTCGAGAAGATGACGTTGTCTCCATGTTTGACAGCCGTTTCCACGGCGGCGTAGAACACGTCCGGATCGTGACAGTCCTCGAACGCCTCGGTGCGCACGATACCGTCAAAGTGCTCATCGAGATACTGGCGTCCTTGGTCGTGCAGACTGTCCCAGCTCGACGCCGCACAGGGGAACTCATGGATAAAGGCGATACACAGGGGGTTGGCCGCCGAATAGACAGTCTTGCCCATAAAGAAGTTGAGCACGCCGGAGGTGGACTTGGCGGGCGACTCCTCCTCATCGACGCTCGGCGCTTCGACAAGATCGACCTTGTCCTCGTCATTTTTGCCGGCAATGACCAGCTCGCGCCAAATCTTGCACAGGCGGTTTACGACGATATCCGTCGGCGTATCCAGTAGGCGGTCCTGGTTGTACACATTGAGGTAGACGAGCATGGCGTCGGCGGGCGTAATGTCCAGGTGGTCGCCGCCTGCGCGAAGGTAGGCGCGCTTAAAGAGCAGGAAGGTGTGGCGCAGGTAGTCGACCTTTTTCTGCGGCCATTTTTCGATAAGGTTCTGACCGAGCATCTTGGCGAGCGTCTCGTAGCTTCCCTCACGCGAGAACTCGATCTCGTATAGGGGGCAGACGCGCCAAAACGCG
Organism: Collinsella sp.; assembly: GCA_048342875.1. GTDB lineage: Bacteria > Actinomycetota > Coriobacteriia > Coriobacteriales > Coriobacteriaceae > Collinsella. Next base: position 28,659 of record DBGDEA010000007.1, read on the forward strand.
CAGAATTCACCGTACAGGCGGCTTTCGACGGAATCCCATGTGCCGGGGTAGAGACGGGTGACCCTGGCTGAAACCGTTGGAGCGTCCAGGAATTTGAGGACACTGACGCGTTTGTTGCCTTCCTGGACATAGAACCGATGCATGAACTCGGTGACGATGATGGGGTCGCGATAGCCCTCGGTTACCTGGATGTCGTAGAGGTTGGACCACTTGCGGGCGAACTCGGTGTTAAACGGCAGCAGGGGCATAAAGTTGCATGAAAAGGCGGACTGACGGCCTTTGGTGACCGTGCCGACGACCATTTCGAGCGGAATATCCCGCAGGCCGACGCTCACTCGCTGACCTAAGGGGAGCTGAGCAACCAAGCTATCGAGGTCCGTAAGGTATGGATGCTCGCTTTGGCTGATGGCGCGACGGCGTCCCTGCTCGCCGCGCTTGCGTGCTTGACGATAGGCCTCTTCCATGGTGTCTACTCCCTTAGTCGTTTAAACAACGATATAAACCATGGTACCACGAATGAAAACCACTACAAAGATGCCTGTCCCCTTTGCGGTGGTTTAGGCGATGATAGGGGCGATGGCGCGGATGCAGGCGTCGGCTGCCGTGAAAGTAGTGCTGTCGTCGCTGACGATAAAGATGATCTTTCCCTTGATGCCAAAGTCGCCGATTTCGCTAAAGAGCACGTAGGGCTCCTTGTCAAAGCCCGAGATGGGCGAGACGGCCGTTTTGGTTGCGCTCGTGAGCTCGTCTGCCAGTACGTCAAGGGAAGCCCACTTAGACGTGTCCTTTACGGTAACGGGCACGGCCACGCGCCCAAAGGGCATCAAATGCACGAGCGTGTTCTTGGAGATGTTGGAATTGGGCACAATGATGGTCTGTCCACAGGCATCCTCAATCGTTGTATGGCGCCAAGTGATGTCTTGGACAACGCCGGATACGCCGCCGACCTCGATATTGTCGCCGGGTTTGATGATGCCCATAAAGGTCACCTGCATGCCGCCGATAAGGTTTGATAACGTGTCCTGAAAGCCGAGCGAGATGGCGATGCCGCCGACGCCAAGAGCGGCGACGAGCGCGTTTGCGTTAATGCCAAAACAGTTGTCGAGGATAAAGCTGCCGCCAATCATCCAGATGACGGCGCGCGCGATGTTGATGAAGATACTCGATGCTGGAAGCGGGTTATCGTCTCGGTTAAGCAGATGGTTCAGGGTCTTGGATACGACCTTGGCGGCGACGGCGGTGCCTATCGCCAAGATGACGGCCCAGATGATGTTGTGGACCCACCGTTGCTCAAAGAAATGAAGAATCGGCTCAAACAATTCCATGTAGGGAAAACCTCCTAATGATCGTCCAACCATGATACCCACCAAGAAGCCCGTCCGATCAAATTCGGACGGGCCGATAACTTGAGATGGGGTGGCCGCGGTGGCGTAAGCTGGGGCGCCGGCGAGCACGCCGGCAAGGAGTGCGGCGGTCAAGGCGAGACGGGGAAGAGAGCTTCTCGTGGCAGTTTCCTTAGTCCTTAACCAGTAGTTCCTGCTGACGCTGGATTATCGACATAATATGCGAAAACCGCCGCAAGGGCCTCTGTCCCTTTGCGGCGGTTTTGGCGTTTGCGCAGATAAAACCTACCAAAATAAACCTGTCCCTTTTTGGCAGGTTTTAGCTTAGCAGCATGCGGTCGTTGGCGAGCTCGCCGCCCGAGACCTCCTCGAACTTCTGCAGCAGGTCGGCCACGGTGAGCGACTTCTTCTCGTCGCCGGCCACGTCGTAGATCACATGGCCCTCGTGCATCATGATCAGACGGTTGCCCAGACGGATGGCGTCGTTCATGTTGTGCGTGACCATGAGCGTGGTCAGGTGGTTCTCGTCGACGATCTCCTCGGTCAGGTTGAGCACCTTAGAGGCCGTCTTGGGGTCGAGGGCCGCGGTGTGCTCGTCGAGCAGCAGCAGGCGCGGCCTGGTGAGCGTGGCCATCAACAGGGTGAGTGCCTGGCGCTGGCCGCCCGAGAGCAGGCCGACCTTGGCGTTGAGACGCGTGTCCAGACCAAGGTCCAGGCGCTTGAGCAGCTCAACGTACTCATCTTTCTCGGCCTTGGTGACGCCCCACGAAAGGCCGCGACGCTGGCCGCGACGCATGGCGAGGGCCAGGTTCTCGGCGATTTGCATGTCGGCAGCGGTACCGCGCATGGGGTCCTGAAACACGCGGCCCAGGTACTTGGCGCGCTGCGACTCGCTCAGGCGTGAGATGTCGGTGCCGTCGAGCTCAATAACGCCCGAATCGAGCGGGTACACGCCGGCGATCATGTTGAGCAGCGTGGACTTGCCGGCGCCGTTGCCGCCGATCACGGTTACAAAGTCGCCGTCATTCAGGGTGAGGTCGACGCCGGTGAGCGCGCGCTTCTCGGTGACGGTGCCCTTGTTAAAGGTCTTCTTGACGTGCGAGAGCTTAAGCATCTGCCTCATCCCCCTTCGTGTAGGAGCTGCGGAGCTTATAGCGCTCCCAAACCACGGGTACGCACAGGGCCACAGCGACAATTACGGCGGAAAGCAGCTTCATGTCGTTGGCGTCCATGCCCAACTGCAGCACGATGGCGCGGATAAGGAAGTACACCACGGAGCCAAAGACGGCGGAGGCAAGACGGACGCTAAACTGCGTGAGGCCGCCGGGCAGCAGACAGCCGAGCACCTCACCGATAACAATGGCGGCAAGACCGATAACGATGGCACCGGTGCCCATACCAATGTCGGCATACTTTTGGCTCTGGCAGATGAGCGCGCCCGAAAGGCCGATGAGGGCGTTGGAGAGCACGAGGGCGATCATCTTGGTGGAGTTGGTGTTGACGCCCAGGGCGCGGATCATGTACTCGTTGTTGCCGGTGGCGCGCAGCGCCGAGCCGATCTCGGTGCCAAAGAACCAATACAGGATGGCAACGATAGCCACGGCGAGCAGGATGCCCAAGATGATGGCAACGGTGGACTGCGGCAGGCCGGTCATATTGCTGACGGCCGAAAACACGGTGCCCTTGGCAAGAATGGGCGTATTGGACTTGCCCATGATGCGCAGGTTGATGGACCACAGGCTGATCTGGGTGAGGATTCCGGCGAGGATCGCGGGAATCTCGAAGACGGTGGTCAAAATGCCCGTGACGGCACCCGCGATGGCACCGGCGCACATACCGGCCAGCACGGCGAGCAGCGGGTCGACGTTGTTATTGACGATGAGCACAGCGCAGACGCAGCCGCCGAGGGCAAAGCTGCCGTCGCAGGTCATATCGGGAATGTCGAGCAGGCGGAACGTGATAAACACGCCAAGCACCATAATGCCCCAGAGGACGCCCTGCGAAACGGCGCCCTGCAATGCAATGAGCATGCTTCATACCTCCTAGGATAGGGTGGACACGTGAGTCACCATGATAGCGGTAACAATGCATAAAAGAGCTGCGGCCGGATGTTTTGACTCATCCGAAACAAGCAGGGCGAACGCCGGTCTTTGGCGTTCGCCCCTGTGGCTCAGATATTGAATAACACGTCAACGGCGCGAGTGCGTGCCCTAGACGCGCTACCGCGCATGGCGCTACTCGTCCAGAGCGGAAAGATCGATGTCCAGAGCCTCGGCCATCTCGTCGTTCTTGACGACGACCAGGTCCTTGCTCGAGAGGTGCTTGATCGCCATGTCCTCGGGCTTGGCTTCGCCCTTCAGGATCTTGACGGCCATCTCGCCTGCGGCGTAGCCCAGATCCTCGTAGTTGATGGAGAGGGTGAACAGGCCGCCGGCCTTGCACATGCCCTCCTCGCCAGTCACGAAGGGGAGCTTGTTCTCCTTGCAGATCTGGCCGACCTGCGAGGCACCCGCGGCGATGGTGTTGTCGGTGGGGGAGTACAGCGCGTCGACCTTGCCCACGGCAGACTCGACGACGGACTGAATCTCGTTGGAGCTCGAGACGGTGAAGTCAGTGTACTCGAGGCCCAGCTTGTCGAGCTCCTTCTTGGCGGCCTTGATTTGGACGTCGGAGTTGGACTCGGCGGTGCAGTAGAGCAGGCCGACCTTCTTTACGTCGGGCAGGACCTTCTGCATCATCTCGAGCTGCTCGGCGACCGGGGTGAGGTCGGAAGCGCCCGTGACGTTGGTGCCGGGCTTGTCGTTGTCCTGGACCAGGCCGGAGGCGGCGTAGTCGGTGATGGCGCAGCCCACGATGGGGATATCGGCCGTGGCGCCGGCGGCAGCCTGCGCGGCGGGCGTGGCGATGGCATAAATCAGGTTGACGTTGTCGCCCACAAACTTGTCGGCAATGGACTTACACGTGGACTGGTCGTTCTGGGCGTTCTTCTGGTCGATCTTGACCTTAAGGCCGCTCTCCTTGATGGCCTTGACAAAGCCGTCGTTGGCGGCATCGAGTGCGGAGTGCTCGGTGAGCTGCAGAACGCCGATGGTGTAGTCGGAACCGGCGGCAGCAGAGCCGGAACCAGAGTTGCCGCCGCATCCGGCGAGCGGGGCGAGCGCGAGCAGGCCGGCGGAGACCAGAAGGCTCCTGCGGCTGATGGTGATGTCCTTCATATCATTACCCCCAGTATAAAAATGGCTGGAAACACTGCACTGGGACAAAGTGCAAGTGGAACTATAGTAGCGCTGATGTCCATTTTTACAACAGCCTGGCGGGTTTTTTAATACAGAATCGGATGGGCGGTACGGGTAGTCGAATGGGCGGCGGAGGGTCTTATGCGGCGGAGGAGGCGTCGTCCTCGTCCAAGGCGGCGAAGAGCTTCTTGCCGTCGAGCAGGCGCGTGCTGACGTTTCTCATTCGGCCAATCTCTACAGTACGCAACGTGTCATCGGCGCCTCGGGCGTCGTAGACCGTTCCCAGCAGATACGAGATGCCATCGCGCTGCCTGATGGCAAAGGGACGGAGTGTCATCCGTGCTGCTTCGGTTTCGCCACGTGTCGTGACGCTCGAAATATCAAAACTCACCGTGGTTCCGTGGTCGATGGCCTGCTCGACGAGCTCGCACGTGTCGATGCGCTTGATGGGCGTGCGTGTTGCCTTGGTAGCCTTGCTGCCTGCGCTTGGAGCGGGTTCGGGTGTATCGAGGTAGCCGCGAACGTCGGCGCTCGCCATGGCAACTAAGTGCTGCGCCATGCTCTTGCGGATAGCGATAGGCGTGGAGCGGTTGCGCATGACCATACCGTGGAGCCGGATGATCTCTTCATCGGTGAGCGGGCGGGTAAGAAGTTTGTAGCCCACGCCGCGTTTGTACTCTATTTCGTATCCGGCATGGCGAAGCGCGGAGATGGCGGTGTAGATGCTGCGCCGCGCCGCCGAGATGGGCATGCGGGCGGGGTCGTCGGGATGGGCGAGGCGCCGGATCAACTCATCGGAAAGCATGGCCTTGTCCTCGCCGGTGTTTTCGCTTAATAGTTGCAGGATGCGAACGGCGCGATAGGCTGCCATCGAGGCGGCGCCTCTAGTCGTGGTGTCGTAGGTTTCAACAGCGGCTTCGGTCATCGTGCCCACGTCCTTTCCGTTTTGGGTGGCGACGGTATGGAGCCTAGGACGTGGGGCTTTCCCAGGGGCGCAGGGCGCTCTGGGCGGTCGGTAGTCGTCGGCAAACGGCGGGTCGAGTTTTCAACAGCCCTGCTCAACTGACCAAAAACTTGCCAAAAGCTTGACGGATGCTGTTGAAAAAAGCGTCTCTCGACCGATGTCGAGAGACGCTTATGCGATGAGCGTTGGCGTGTGGCGACGCGAGCTAGCGTCCGACGATTAGAAGTCGGCGTTGCCCACGGTGCGCGGGTGCGGTAGGACGTCGCGGATGTTGCCCACGCCGGTCAGATACATGACCAAGCGCTCGAAGCCCAGACCGTAGCCGGCGTGCTTGCAGGAACCGTAGCGGCGCAGGTCAAGGTAGTACTTGTACTGCTCGGGATTCATGCCCAGATCCTTGATGCGGGCCTCGAGCAGATCCAGGCGCTCCTCGCGCTGGGAGCCGCCGATAATCTCGCCGATACCGGGAACCAGGCAGTCGGCGGCGGCGACGGTCTTGCCATCCTCGTTCATGCGCATGTAGAACGCCTTGATCTCGGCCGGGTAGTCGGTCACGAAGGTCGGGCGCTTAAAGTGCTCCTCCGTCAGGAAGCGCTCGTGCTCGGTCTGCAGGTCGATGCCCCAGCTGACGGGGTAATCAAACTGGTGGCCAGCAGCGACTGCCTGTTCCAGGATCTCGACGGCCTCGGTGTAGGTAACGCGGGCAAAGTCGGAGTTGGCGACATGGTCCAGGCGCTCGAGCAGACCCTTGTCCACAAACTTGTTGAGCATATTGAGCTCGTCGGGGCAGGTTGCCATGACGTCCTTAAGGACGTACTTGAGCATGGCCTCGGCGTTATCCATGTAGTCGTTAAGGTCGGCAAAGGCCATCTCGGGCTCGATCATCCAAAACTCGGCGGCGTGGCGCGTGGTGTTGGAGTTCTCGGCACGGAAGGTGGGGCCAAAGGTGTACACGTCGCCAAAGGCCATGGCAAAGTTCTCGGCATTGAGCTGGCCGGACACGGTGAGGCTTGCATGCTTGCCAAAGAAGTCCTGGCTCCAGTCGACCTCGCCGGACTCGGTGAGGGGCGGATTTTTGGGGTCGAGCGTGGTCACGCGGAACATCTCGCCGGCGCCCTCGCAGTCACTCGTGGTGATGATGGGGGTGTTGACGTAGACAAAGCCCTGCTCCTGGAAGAAGCGGTGGATGGCGGCAGCCGCGACAGAGCGGATGCGGAACACGGCGCGGAACAGGTTGGTGCGCGGGCGCAGGTGCTGCTGGGTGCGCAGGAACTCGACGGTTGCGCGCTTCTTCTGCAGCGGGTAATCCGGGGCGCTCGTGCCCTCGACCTCGATGGAAGTGGCAGAAAGCTCGAAAGGCTGGGGTGCATCGGGGGTCAGTTTGACGGTGCCGGTGCAAATGAGTGCGGCCGAGACGTTTTGATGGGCGATCTCGTCGTAGTTGTCGAGTGCCTCGCGGTTCATGACGACCTGCAGGTCGCGGAAGCAGCTGCCGTCGTTGAGCGTAACAAAGCCAAAGTTCTTCATGTCGCGGACGGACTTGACCCAGCCGGCGACGGTGACGGTCTGGCCGCCGAGCGACTCGGCATCGGCATAGAGCTGCGCGATTTTGGTGCGGTTCACGTATCCTCCCATAACGGTTGAATGATAGTTATCCATACAGTTCGATATTCTAGCAGCTCGGCTCATTTGGGCTATACAGATAAAGCATTGGCGGGATGGTTTTTCAAACGAAAAGCGCCCGCGGCCAAATGGTCGCGGGCGCTTGACGAGGTGCCTTTTGGCTGTGTGGCGCGGGGCCTGGCTACTTGGTCTTGGCAACCAGCAGCGGGTCGCCAAGCTTGACGAGCGGGTTGCCGCCGATAAGCGTTCCAGACTCGCCGACATGGTCGATGCTCTTAAGACGATCGAGCTCGGAGACGATGACGGTCACGATGTCCTCGTGACCAGCGGCCTTAATGGCCTCGCGGTCGAAGCTGATGAGCGGCTGGCCTGCCTTGACCACATCGCCCATCTCGACAAAGCGGGCAAAACCCTTGCCGTTCATTTCCACGGTGCCCAAGCCAACATGGATGAACACGCGCAGGCCGTCCTCGGTAATCATGCCGATGGAGTGGTTGGTGACGGTGGTGGCGCCGATGCGGCCGTTGGCGGGCGCATAGATGGTGCCGGTAATGGGCTCGATGCCATAGCCCTGGCCAAGCATGCCCGAGGCGATCGTCTCGTCGGGAACCTCGTTCAGGTTGACGAGCACGCCGTTGACGGGGGCATAGATGACGCCTTCGCGGGTGGCGAAGCTTGCTGCGGGCGGAACGGACGCCTCGCCGGTCGAGGTGAAGGTGGACTTAAGCGAATCGAGCAGACCCATAGTTGCCTCCAACTTAAATAGGCGCATATCGCGCGTTTGGTTTGCCGGAAACGTTTCATATGTGTTTCGCGGCTTGGTCAACGCCCCCTATTCTACGCTGCTCGCGATACCTCTGAGCTGGGATTATGTGATATATCAGTTGGAGGGAAACTTATTGCCGGAGTGTTTCTGCGCCACGGGTTCAAGTGGGGTACGCTTGAAGGCGAAAAACAAGGGCGCATAATTTGCGCGAAGGGAGCACATATGATTGTCGAGAACCATGCGCTGTGGGGCGAGGAGCCGACCGAGGATTATCCGGCGACGTTTACGTATTTGGGTGCCGAGCCGTTGCCCGATAAACCGAATGGCCGCCGCCCCGCGGTGATTATCTGTGGCGGAGGCGGGTTTACACATATCGCTCCGCACGAGCAGGACCCGGTGGCGTTTGCATTTTTGGACCGCGGCTACCAGGCCTTTGTGCTCAACTATGTCACGAGTTCTACGGGTGACGTGAGCTTTCCGCACCCCCAGGCAGATCTTGCCAAGATGGTCGCCACGGTGCGCGCCAACGCCGACGAGTGGCATGTCGATCCTAAGCGCGTGTGCGTCGTGGGCTTTTCTGCTGGCGGCATGATTTGCGCCTCGCTGGCAACACAGTGGAAGACCGGCCCCTTTGCGGCACTTGCCGGGGCGCGTCCGGACGACATTCGTCCCGATGCCGTGGTGCTGGGCTATCCATTGCTCGACTTTGCCTATGTGCGCGACATGCAGACGCGCGATCCGCGCATTGACTTGCGTGTGCCCAAGACGGGCGGCAAGACGGGGCGCGATTTGCTCAACGACTACCTGTCGATGGTGACGGGCGGCGAGGCAACTGACGAGCATCTGGCCGACATCTGCCCCACCACGCATGTTTCGCGTCAGATGCCACCGACCTTTGTGTGGGGCGTGTCCGACGACAAGACGGCGCCGATCGCGCAGGTCTACCCGTTTGCGCAGCGCATGGCCGAGGAGGGCGTTGCATGCGAGATGCACGTCTTCGACCAGGGTGGTCACGGCCTTTCGCTCGGCAACGCCAACACCGCGGTCGACAACGAGGACAAGCAGGTGGCGGTCCGTCCCTGGATCCGCCTAGCCTTCCGCTTCCTGGGGCGCCATCTGTAAGAGTCCCGGCATCCAAGCCCTTCAATAACTTGCGGTGAAATAGTTCCGATCTGGGGCATCAACCAGCCCATCCAGGAACTATTCCACCGCAACTTTGTTTTTGATGCCCCGCCCGGAAACTGCGTCCCAGTTTTGCCTTTCAAGGTGGGACGCAGTTTCCCATAGGGCCTCGACTGGGAAAGTGCGTCCCGTTTCGAGTGGGGATTCCGGGATGCATTTTCCGTAAGAGGCCTGTTTGGGAAACCATATCCCGTTTCGAGCCAGAATTCTGGGATGTAGTTTCCCCGAGAGGCCTCATCGGGAAACTATGGCCCTGAACTCTCCTACCTGTCCCCCTTGCACCGATCTGTCGATTGAACATCGTTGCGTGTTCGCGCTATCATGCATGGATAAATTGGTTAGCCATGGCAAACGGTTAGCCATGGTGAACATAAATGCAACGCCCTGTGGGCGCCGGGGGAGGAACACGGACGTGAGACTCGATACACTCGAGATTGGAAAGGACGCCGTTGTCGCATCGGTGGCATCGGACGATCAGGCACTCCGACAACATATTTTGGACATGGGCCTAACACCGGGCACCGAAGTCACCATGATGAAGTATGCCCCCATGGGCGACCCGCTCGAGATTCGCCTACGCGGCTACGAGTTGACGCTGCGCAAGGACGATGCTGCTCGCATCGAGCTCGTAGATGTCCACGACACAGATACGGGTCCGCGCGCTAACGCCGCAATCGGCACGACGGAGCACCCGGCACTCGGCGAGGGGACGTATTCGCCCCGTGCGGCAAAAACGGCCGTGCCCGAGGGCGCACCGCTTCATTTTGCCCTCGCCGGCAACCAAAACTGCGGTAAGACCACGCTGTTCAACCAGCTGACGGGCTCCAACCAGCACGTTGGTAACTTTCCCGGCGTGACGGTCGACCGCAAAGATGGCACCATCCGCAACCATCCCGAGGCGAGTGTCACCGACCTGCCTGGCATCTATTCGCTGTCGCCGTACACGGGCGAGGAGATCGTGAGCCGTCAATTCATCCTTGACGAAAACCCCGATGCCATCATCGATATCATCGACGCCACCAACATCGAGCGTAACCTGTACCTGACGCTGCAGCTTATGGAGCTCGATCGCCCCATGGTCATCGCGCTCAACATGATGGACGAGGTGACGACCAACGGCGGCGCCGTGGACGTCAATCTGCTCGAGAGCCTGCTGGGCGTGCCCGTTGTCCCCATTAGCGCCGCACGCAACGAGGGTATTGGCGAGTTGGTGGACCATGCCCTGCATGTGGCGCGTTTCCGCGAGCGTCCCGGCCGCCTGGACTTCTGCGCACCCGATGGCCCAGACGGCGGTGCACTGCATCGCTGCATTCACGGCATTGCCAACCTTATCGAGGACCATGCCGCGACGGCGCACATTCCCGTGCGTTTTGCGGCGACCAAGCTGGTTGAGGGCGACGAGCTGGTGACCGAGGCGCTTCACCTGGATCGCAACGAGCTCGACGCCATCGAGCACATCATTACCCAGATGGAGGGCGAGGCCGGCACCGACCGCCTGTCCGCGCTGGCCGATATGCGCTTTAGCTTCATCGGCGACGTGTGTGGGCGCTGCGTCGTCAAGCCGCACGAGAGCCGCGAGCACGTGCGCTCCGTCAAGATCGACCGTATCCTGACAGGTCGTTACACGGCCATCCCGGCGTTCCTGGTGATCATGGGTCTCGTTTTTTGGCTGACGTTTGGCGTGATCGGCGCGGCGTTGCAGGGACTCATGGAGGACGGCATCGCTGCCATCATCGCCTCGGCCGATGTGGGCCTCAAGGCGTTCGGCACCAACGACGTGGTGCGCTCGCTGGCTGTCGACGGCGTGCTTACGGGTGTGGGCAGCGTGCTGACCTTCCTGCCGATTATCGTCGTGCTCTTCTTGTTCCTCTCCATTTTGGAAGACTCCGGCTACATGGCGCGCGTTGCCTTTGTCATGGATAAGGTACTTCGTCGCTTTGGCCTGTCGGGCCGCAGCTTTGTGCCCATGCTCGTCGGTTTTGGCTGCACCGTGCCGGCTATCATGTCGACCCGTACGCTCCCATCCGAGCACGACCGCAAGATGACGGTCATGCTCACGCCGTTCATGAGCTGCTCGGCCAAGTTGCCGGTCTACGGCCTGCTGTGCGGGGCGTTTTTCCCGCAGGCGACGGTCCCCGCCATGGTCTCGCTCTATTTGATTGGCATTGCGGTCGGTTGCATCGCGGCTTTGGTGCTCAACCGCACGGCATTTAAGGGCGACCCGGTGCCGTTTATCATGGAGCTTCCCAATTACCGTCTGCCGAGCGTCAAGACGACAGTGATGCTGGCATGGGATAAAGCCAAGGATTTTATTACCAAGGCCTTTACCATTATCTTTGCCGCTACCGTGGTCATCTGGTTCCTTCAGACGTTCGATATCCGCTTTAATGTGGTCGCCGATCAGTCGCAGAGTCTGCTTGCGGGTCTCGGCAGCATCATCGCACCGGCGCTGACGCCGCTTGGGTTTGGCGACTGGCGTGCATCCACGGCGCTCGTCACCGGACTTATCGCCAAGGAGAGTGTCATCTCGACCCTCACGGTACTTTTGGGCGCGACCTCGCCCGCGGCACTGTCGACCATGTTTTCGCCGTTTACTGCCTATGTGTTCCTGGTCTTTACGTTGCTGTACCCGCCGTGCGTGGCTGCGATCGGCGCCGTCAAGAGCGAGCTGGGCGCGCGCTACGCCGTTGCCGTATTCGCGTTTCAGGTGACGGTCGCCTGGATCGTAGCGTTTGTCGTGCATTCGGCGGGCATATTGCTGGGGTTGGCTTAGTTATTTATTGACGGTGCAACCTCTGTGTATCGAATTGTTTTCGGCCCCGCATCTGTTGCTGACGGATGCGGGGCCGTTGCTATATAATCGCCTCCGCTCAAAATGATTGGAGACGTTATATATGAGTCGGGCAAGGCAAGACGGCATCACGCTCAGGCAGTGGCTCCCGCTCGTCGGGCTCGCCTGCTGTGCGTTCGTGTTCAACACGTCGGAGTTTATGCCCATCGGCCTTTTGACTGATATCGCCGCGTCGTTCTCGCTCACCGAGGCCCAGGCGGGCATCATGATCTCGGTCTATGCCTGGGGCGTCATGCTGCTGTCGTTGCCGCTCATGGTGTTCGCTTCGCGTTTCGAGTTTAAGCGGATGCTGCTGGGCGTGCTTGCCGTGTTCTCGCTCGGTCAGTTCCTGTCCGCTGTGGCGCCGACCTATCCCATCCTGGTCTGCGCGCGCCTGGTGGTCGCTTGCGCACATGCCGTGTTCTGGTCAGTCGCCTCGATCATGGCGTCGCGCCTGGTTGACACACGCCATGGGGCGCTCGCCATCAGCATGATCGCTACGGGCTCGTCCATCGCGCAGATCTTTGGCCTGCCGCTCGGCCGCGCCATTGGCTTGGCCGTGGGTTGGCGCATGACGTTTGCCGTGGTCGGGGGCCTCTCAGCCATCGCGGCCGTTTACCAGGCAGCGGTGTTCCCGGCCATGCCGGCGGGTGAGCGCTTTACCGTTAAACAGCTGCCCGAGCTGCTCAAGAACCCGTTCCTCATCGCGCTCTATGTGGTCACGGTGTTCATGGCGACCGGCTATTACGCGGGCTATAGCTATATCGAGCCTTTCCTGGCTCAGGTCGCGCATGTCGACGCAAGCGCCATCACCATGACGCTGACGGCGTTTGGCTGCTCTGGTCTGCTCGGAAGCTGGCTGTTCGGCCGGCTGTTCGATGGGCACCGGTTCCCGTTTCTCGCGATTACGCTCTCCGGCGTGCCGGTGGCCCTGCTGCTCATGGGCCCGGCCGCATCGTCGCTCGTGACAGTGCTTGCCGTCTGCGCACTGTGGGGTTGCTGCGCCACGGCCTTTAACGTGGCGTTTCAGGCCGAGCTCATCAAGTGCACGTCGGCAGATTCGTCGGCCGTCGCCATGTCGATCTTCTCGGGCCTGTTTAACCTCGGTATTGGCACGGGCACCGCAATCGGCGGCGCCGTGGTTTCGGGTCCCGGTATCGCTTGGATCGGCTTCGCGGGCGGGGCGATTGCCGTCGTGGGCGTCATCCTCGCCATCACCGTGCTGTTCCCGGCCATACGCCGCGCAAGGCCCGTCGCCTAATCACGTCCCCTCATCAGTTGCGGTGGAATAGTTCCTGTTTAAGGCCTCTGAAGGCCCAGGCAGGAACTATTCCACCGCAACTTATTTTGGGGGAGAGGATACAAGCTGGACATACAATGGATGTCGTTATGTTGAGCTTACCGGGAGGTTGCTATGTGGGCATACGAGACGACGTTCTACCAGATTTATCCGCTGGGCTTTTGCGGAGCTCCGCGCGAGAATGCCGCACCCGTTGCCGAGGACGAACTCTCTCAAGCTGCCGGCACTGCACCCAGCCCCGATGCCCCCATCATGAAGATTGCCCAATGGGCCGACTACCTGCAGGAACTCGGCGTTGGCACTGTGCTCATCAACCCGCCGCTCGAATCTGATAGCCACGGCTACGATACACGCAGCCTGCGCCACATCGACCGCCGCCTGGGTGGGGACGCCGACTTTGCCGCCGTATGCGACACGCTGCATGCCCATGGCATCCGCGTGGTGCTCGATGCCGTATTCAACCACGTCGGCCGAGGTTTTTGGGCCTTTCGCGATGTGCAGGAGCGTAAGTGGGACTCGCCGTACAAGGACTGGTTCCACATTAGCTTTGATGGCGACTCCTGCTACGGCGACGGCTTTTGGTACGAGGGTTGGGAAGGCCATTTTGAGCTCGTGAAGCTCAACTTGCAAAACCCTGCCGTGGTCAATTACCTGCTTGAGTCCGTGCACCGCTGGGCCGAGGTCTTTGGCGTCGACGGCCTGCGCCTGGACGTTGCCTATATGCTCGACCGCGACTTCATGCGTCGTCTGCATAGCTTCGCCCGTGAGCTCAAGCCCGACTTCGTGCTGATCGGCGAGACGCTCCACGGCGACTACAACCAGATCGTCAACGACGAGATGCTCGACTCCTGCACCAACTACGAGTGTTACAAGGGCCTGTACTCCAGCTTTAACTCGGTCAACATGTTCGAGATTGCACACTCGCTGCACCGTCAGTTTGGCGGCGACCCCTGGTGCATCTACCGCGGCAAGCACCTGCTGTCGTTTGTCGACAACCACGACGTGCCGCGACTGGCAAGCATCCTCACTGACAAGTCGTGCCTGCGTCCCGCCTATGGCATGCTCTTTGGCATGCCGGGCATCCCGTGCGTCTACTATGGCAGCGAGTGGGGAATTGCTGGCGAAAAGGGCGGCCCCGATGGCGACTGGGCGCTGCGCCCTGCGCTCGATGAGCCTGCGCCCAACGAACTGACGGCGTTCATCACGCAGCTCGCACACCTTCGTTCGGCCGACGACGCGGCGGCCCGTGCTCTCAACTACGGTGCCTATCGCAATGTGGTGATCCAGAACAAGCAGCTGCTGTTCGAGCGCGCCTGCGACGACGCGACGGTGCTCGTGGCGGTGAACGCCGTGGACGAGCCTTACACCTTTGGCGCCGGCGAGCTCAACAGCTCCTTTGTCGATTTGCTTGCCGACGATGCGCCCACGGTCGAGCTGACGGGTACTCTCGAGCTTGCGCCCTACGAGGTGCGCTATCTGTTGAGAGCCTAGCCCATGGCCGCGTCTGACGAGGGCTACCAACATATTGAGCATGGGTTTGAGCCCGTGTTCGACCAGCACTCGCGCGTTTTGGTGCTCGGGTCGTTTCCCTCGGTGCTTTCGCGCGCCAATGCCTTTTATTACGGCAACCCTCAGAATCGCTTTTGGCGTGTGGTGGCCGCGTGCCTCGGCGTGCCTGTGCCGCCCAACGAGGGCAATCCTTTGGCAAGCGGTGAGCCCGCGACGCTCGATGCCTCCATTGCCGCCAAGCGGGCCATGCTGCTGAACGGCGGCGTGGCCCTGTGGGATGTGATCGAGAGCTGCGACATCAAGGGCTCGAGTGACGCCAGCATCAAAAACGTTGTGCCGGCACATATCGAGTGCATTACCGACGCCGCGCCGATCGAGGTCGTTGTCTGTAACGGCGGTACGGCAGGGCGACTCTACAAACGCTACTTACAAGATCGGACGGGGTTGCCCGCCGTCGTCCTGCCCTCGACAAGTCCTGCTAATGCCGCCTGGCGTCTGGAGCGTCTTGTCGAGCGTTGGCACGAAGCCGTTGACTGGGCTGTTATTTAATTTAGATTTTTGTTTGAGCGTGGGCGCCCAGACGTTTCAGAACGCCTCGCCAGATCGGCGCGGGCACGGCTGGCTCGGCGCAAACCATGCCGTCGGCGTCGATGTTGGCGGCATTGCCGCCGCCAAGTCGCTGTGCATGTTTGACGGAGCAGCCCATGCGCACAGCGCCCACAAGCTTATCCATCGCTTCCGAAAACGGTCGCCGCAAGAGTCCCATGCGCGGGGAGCGACGAAGCGCTGCGATGCCGCTGCCGGCGCAGATGGCAACGCCGCCACACCACAATTGGTCATGGCGCTCACATGCCTTGTGCAGGCGAACGGCGGTCCCACGCGCCTGCTCAGTGCTCTCTTGTGCGGCTCGAATCGCGGCATAGACGCGCGTTCCCGTACCGCCAAAGCGCTCAAGCGCCTGCTCGATGGCTGTCAACGTCTCATCGTCAGCCACATCTTCAATGGCCAGCACGATGCCATCGGCAACGCTGCCGGCGTCATTTGCCTTCAAGTCGACCGGGCGGGGGAGTGCGGTGCCGGAAAGCTGTGCATAGGCGGCGATGGCATCCTGCAGGTCCCAGAGCAAAAACTCAAGATCGGCACTATTGGGAATGCTGATATACGCAATGGTTTGCAGCGTTTTTGGTACATCGCTGCGCGCGGTCGGCTCCATGCTGCCTCCTTTCCGGTTGGTTTCCGTTTAGGTTACACCGTCCGGCGGCGCCCCGCCGCGCTATCCTAGTGCAACCCTTACGAAAGGAACGCCATGCGACTGCCCATGAATACCTCGCTTGCCACGCTCAAGCCCTCCGGTATCCGCCGAATCAACGCGCTCGCCGCCCAGCACCCGGGGTGCATCGCGCTTGCGCTTGGCGAGCCCGATTTTCCCACGCCCGATGTGATTAGCGCCGAGGTGACCGCCGCACTGGACCGCGGTGACACGCACTATCCGCCCAACAACGGGCACCCCGCCCTGCGTGAGGCGTTATCTGCCTACATGGGGGACGCGGGCCTTACGTTTTCCGCCGATGAGGTCATCCTGACCGACGGTGCGACCGAGGCACTGTCGGCAACATTCATGGCTATGCTCAACCCCGGCGACGAGGTCATCATCCCCACGCCTGCCTTTGGCCTGTACGAGAGCATCGTCGTGGCCAACCACGCCAAGGCGGTCTTTTTGGATACGGAGCCTGCGCAATTCCAGATTGACGAGGACGCACTTCGTGCTTGCGTGACGCCGGCGACCAAGGCCATCGTCATCTGCACGCCCAACAATCCTACGGGCTGCATTCTCAACGCGGCATCGCTCGACGCCGTGGCACGCGTGGCAGACCAGGCGGGCATCTACGTAATCTGCGACGACGTATATAACCGCCTGGTCTACGTGGACGGCTACGAGCGATTTGCCCAGCGTCACCCGGAGCTTCGCGATCAGACAGTAGTTATCGAGAGCTTTTCCAAGCCCTGGGCCATGACCGGCTGGCGCTTGGGCTGGCTCGCAGCGGCAGCCCCCGTCATCGCCGAGATCGCAAAGGCCCACCAATACCTAGTATCGAGTGCCGTCTCCTTCGAGATGGACGCCGCAGCCCGAGCCCTGACCGTCGACCCAACCCCCATGCTCAAAGTCTACCGAGCCCGCCGCGAACGCGTGCTCGCAGCCTTAAACGCCATGGGCCTCGACGTAGTGGAACCAGCCGGCGCCTTCTACGCCTTCCCCAGCATCAAACAGTATGGCCTAACCAGCGAAGATTTCTGCATCAAAGCCATCGAAGAGGCAAACGTAGCCCTAGTCCCCGGAGATTGCTTCGGCACCGAAGGCCACATCCGCCTCAGCTACTGCGTCTCCGACAAAGATCTGGACGAAGGCCTAAATCGCCTGTCCACCTTCATTTCAGCCTTATAGCCCAACGGGACGCAACACATCAGCCCACCGACTTAAGGATTATGAGTGGGGCGCGCCGGCCAACGGACACGAGGATTCGCAGCAAAGGCAACGTAGCTCCGGCCGGGAGGGGCAGGGCGAGTTTTCCGTAGATTCCGCACGAGCCGAAGGCCACTTAATGTGGCCTTCGTGCGAGCCCAGGACTTGACCGAGCGGAAAACTCGCCCTGCCCCTCCCGGTCGGAGCGTATGCAGGGTTTGTGTACGAATCCTCGTGTCCGTTGACCGACGCCGGGGTCCCCGCCATAATACTTTCGGTTCACGCACGAATCCGCTGCCAGAGACAGCCGGTGCAAACGGGCATCGCCCGCGAGCTTAATGGGATATCCCGCCAGCCGAGGTGGTCGAGTAGATATGTCTTCTCGCCCCCGTCGCTCATGCAGCGCGGGGGCTTTCTTTTTGGACATGCCCCCGTCACGTCCTTGTGGCGGACCGTGCCCGGAAAGAATTCGAGGAGGTGTAATTCATGCCCCAGCAGTACAAAATCGACAAGGTTGCAGAGATCGAGTCCCGTATCGCCGAGAACGCCGGTCTGTTCGTCGTCAACTACAACGGTCTGACGGTTAAGCAGGCTCAGGAGCTGCGTCATCAGCTTCGCGAGTGCGGCGCCGAGATGAAGGTCTACAAGAACAACCTGGTCAAGATCGCTCTCAAGAACCAGGAGCAGCCCGAGCTCGACGAGATTCTCGCCGGCCCCGTCGCTTATGTGTTCTACGAGTCCGAGCCGGTCGAGGCCGCTAAGGCCCTTAAGGACTTCTCCGCTAAGTCCAAGGGCGTCCTTGAGATCAAGGGCGGTATCTCCGACGGCAAGGCCGTTTCCGCTGATGATGTTAAGGCTATCGCCGAGCTGCCCACCAAGGATCAGCTTCTCGGCCAGATCGCCGGTCTCATCTCCGGTTTCGCTCGCGACATCGCTGTCTGCGTCAACGGCGTTTCCTCTGGTCTCGCTCGTTCGATCCAGCAGGTCTCCGAGCAGAAGGCAGCCTAGTCGCTGTTTTCACCCGCGGCGGCAACGCCGCACCCCTGGCGCATTCGCGCCGTGTTTTAACTGATCTCCGTGCATTCGCACGGAAACCGAAAGGACTTAGAAATGGCTAAGCTTACCACCGATGAGATCATCGATGCTCTTAAGGAAATGACCCTTCTCGAGGCTTCCGAGCTCGTTAAGGCTATCGAGGACACCTTCGGCGTTTCCGCCGCTGCTCCTGCCGCTGTTGTCGCCGCTCCCGCTGCTGGCGCTGCTGAGGCCGAGGAGAAGACCGAGTTTGACGTCGTGCTCGAGGGCTTCGGCGACAACAAGATCCAGGTCATCAAGGCCGTCCGTGAGCTCACCAACCTTGGCCTGAAGGAGGCCAAGGAGGTCGTCGAGGGCGCTCCCAAGGCTGTTCTCGAGGGTGCCAAGAAGGAGGACGCCGAGGCTGCCAAGGAGAAGCTCGAGGCTGCTGGCGCTGCTGTCACCCTCAAGTAATCAGGCTTTCTCGCCAGATTTCTTTGCAGACGGGGTTCGCATTGCGAGCCCCGTCTTTTTTGTTTTTCAAGACTTTAGTCCGCTGGCCGCGCAGCGGCCAGCTTTAAACCACCCGCTACGCGGGTGGAGACAAACGGCTTTACAAAGCCACCCCTCCGACCGATATTGACGATTGTTCAGGCCGTCAAGAATTCGAGTCGAAGGGGTGGTCGCCATGGCCCAGAAGGCCTACAGCCTTTCCCACACGAAGTGGATGTGCAAGTACCACGTCGTGTTCACGCCGAAGTATAGGCGCAAAGTCATCTACAACCAAATCAGGAGCGACATAGGGGAGATCCTCAGGAAGCTGTGCGAGTACAAGGGGATAGAGATCATCGAGGGGCACCTGATGCCCGACCACGTGCACGTGCTGCTGGCGATCCCGCCGAAGTACAGCGTCGCGAGCGTCATGGGCTACCTGAAGGGGAAGAGCTCGCTGATGATATTCGACAGGCACGCCAACCTCAAGTACAAGTTCGGCAACAGGAAGTTCTGGTCGGAGGGCTACTACGTGTCCACCGTCGGCCTGAACGAGGCCACCATCGC
>DBGDEA010000008.1:0-20823 GCA_048342875.1 Collinsella sp.
CAACGACGTGCTGTACAAGGAGGGCCTGGACCTTCTCGTCGTGCCCTCCGCCGAGCTCTCCCGCGGCCGCGGCGGCCCGCGCTGCATGAGCATGCCCTTCTGGCGCGAGGACCTCTAAGTCTTTCCGTTTCCGGTGCGGTTTCCCTACAACCGCACCGGTTTCGCCCGTCAAACGGGCAACACTAATACTTACGTAATTCATTTTTTCGAAAGGAAACGAACCATGGGTGTTAACCTCTCCGGCCGTAGCTTCCTCAAGCTTCTCGACCTCTCCACCGAGGAGATCGAGTACTTGCTCAAGCTTTCCAAGAACTTCAAGGACATGAAGCGCGCTGGCGTTCCGCACCGCTATCTCGAGGGCAAGAACATCGTTCTGCTCTTCCAGAAGACCTCCACTCGTACCCGCTGCGCCTTCGAGGTCGGCGGCATGGATCTGGGCATGGGCGTCACCTACCTCGATCCCGGTTCGTCGCAGATGGGCAAGAAGGAGTCCATCGAGGACACCGCCCGCGTTCTCGGCCGCATGTATGACGGCATCGAGTTCCGTGGCTTTGCCCAGGACGACGTCGAGGAGCTCGCTGCCAAGTCCGGCGTGCCCGTGTGGAACGGCCTGACCACCGAGTGGCACCCCACCCAGATGCTTGCCGACATCCTGACCGTCCAGGAGAACTTCAACTACGACATCAAGGGTAAGACCCTCGTCTTCATGGGCGACTGCAAGAACAACGTTGCTCGCTCCCTCATGGTTGTCTGCTCCAAGCTCGGCATGAACTTCGTGGCCTGCGGCCCCGAGGAGTGCATGCCCGCCGACGACGTCATCGAGGCCTGCAAGCCCATCGCCGAGGCCAACGGCTGCACCATCAAGCTGACCACCGACGTCAAGGACGGCGTCACCGGTGCCGACGTTATCTACACCGACGTGTGGGTCTCCATGGGCGAGCCCGACGAGGTCTGGGCCGAGCGCATCGCTCAGCTCACCCCGTATCGTGTCACCTCCGAGGTCATGGCTATGGCCAACCCGGGTGCCATCTTCCTGCACTGCCTGCCCAGCTTCCACGACACCAACACCACGATTGGCGCCGAGAAGTGCGAGCAGTTCGGCATCACCGAGCAGGAGGTCACCGACGAGGTCTTCGAGAGCCCCGCTTCCAAGGTCTTCGACGAGGCCGAGAACCGCATGCACACCATTAAGGCTGTCATGTACGCCACGCTCAAGTAAGAGCATCTAGCATCTCGCTCGGGGTGTCTTGCTGCACACCCCGAGCGGCTTTGTCTGGTAAATATCTCGCGTCGGGCGGTGGGCACGGCACGGAAGATCCGCTTCGCGCGAGAAAGTTAAATGATTTATGAAGGGGGGATGAGAACTATGACTGAGACCGCTAAGAAAAAGCGCGGTATGCCTTCATCGTTCACCATTCTTCTTGCTCTGCTGGCAATTGTTGCAGTTGTTACCGTTATCGTCTCCGGCACGTCCGGCGGCGCGGTTACTGCCGCCCGTCTGAGCGATTTCTGCACCGCCCCGATTAAGGGCTTCGCTGACGCTCTGCCCGTCTGCCTCTTCGTTATGATCCTGGGCGGCTTCCTCGGTATGATGACCGAGACCGGCGCTCTGGACAACGGCATCGCCGTCCTGGTGCAGAAGCTTAAGGGCAACGAGATCATGCTCATTCCCGTGCTGATGCTCATCTTCTCCCTCGGTGGTACCACCTATGGTATGTGCGAGGAGACCGTTCCCTTCTACGCCCTGCTCGCCGCTACCATGATGGCTGCCGGCTTCGACCCGATGGTCGGCGCCGCTACCGTCCTGCTCGGCGCTGGCTGCGGCTGCCTCGGCTCCACGGTTAACCCGTTCGCCGTCGGCGCTGCCGTCGACGCCCTGACCGGCGTTGACATTGCCGTGAACCAGTCCATCATCATCGGCCTCGGTGCCGTCCTGTGGCTTGTTACCACCGTCATGTCCATCGTCTTCGTGATGAACTATGCCAAGAAGGTCAAGGCTGACAAGGGTTCCACCATCCTCTCGATGCAGGAACTCAAGGACGCCGAAGAGGCACATGGCAAGGCTGCTTCCGAGGTCCACAAGGAGGTCAAGCTCACCGGTCGTCAGAAGGGTGTTCTGATCGCCTTCGCCTTCACCTTCGTCGTCATGATCGTCGGCTTCATCCCGCTGGCCGACCTCAACGAGAGCGTCGCCAACTTCTTTGACGCTGGCGCTGTCTACGACGCCGACGGTAATGCCGTCGTCCAGGGCTGGTCTGCCCTGATCACCGGCCTGCCCATTGGCCAGTGGTACTTCGACGAGGCTTCCACCTGGTTCTTCCTCATGGCTATCCTGATCGGTATCATCGGTGGCCTGTCCGAGAAGCAGATCGTCAACACCTTCATCACCGGCGCTGCCGACATGATGTCCGTTGTTCTCGTCATCGCCCTCGCCCGTGGCATCTCCGTCCTCATGGCTAGCACCGGCCTCGACGTTTACGTCCTCGACGCTGCCGCCAATGCCCTGGCTGGCCTGTCCGGCGTGATCTTCGCTCCCATGAGCTTCCTGGTCTACTTCGGCCTGTCCTTCCTGATCCCCTCGACCTCCGGTATGGCCACCGTCTCCATGCCCATCATGGGACCGCTGGCTGTTAAGCTCGGCTTCTCGCCCGAGGTCATGGTCATGATCTTCTCCGCCGCCATCGGTGTCGTGAACCTGTTCACCCCGACCTCCGGCGCCATCATGGGCGGTCTCGCCCTGGCCAAGATCGAGTGGACGACCTGGCTCAAGTTTGCCCTTAAGCTCATCGTCGCGCTCTCCGTCGTCTGCGCCATCATCCTGACCGTCGCCTGCGTGTTGCTCTAAGTACCCAACGGGTACCCCTCGGAAACCTTGACGATCCTGTAAAGGATCATCTGGTCATCGTCTGTCCGGTGGGGTCAACCCACCGGTAGACTCCTACCTTTAGCCCCCTCCCGTTCCGTGCGCGGGAGGGGGCGCTCTCATGTTGCGCGGTTCTACGAACCGCGCAACCAGTCGACGCTGTGCGCCGCCCAGGACGACAATTTGTCATTCAAAAGGCAAGGCATGACCAGAAGGTCTATGCCTTGCCTTTTTCATGCCAACTTGTACGTCCTGGACGTCGCTCGCTGACTTATGCTCAACCTGCGACGTTTCTGTTGTTGGTGCAAAGGGATCAGGTTACTTTGCGCCAAAAGGGGAAGTTGCGGTGGAATAGTTCCTGTTTGGCCGTCATGAGGGGTTAAACGGAACTATTTCACCGCAACTTATCGATGACGTGTTTGGTTGATGCCCGTTGGCTGCTTGGGTGTTGGGAAGGGTCTGCTCCGTTATAATCGCCTAGAACATTAAATGGAAACGGGACGGGAGCCATATATGCGCCAGGGTTTCGACAACGCGAAGTATATCGAGCTGCAGGCCGCTCATATTAAGGAGCGCATCTCGCAGTTTGGCGGCAAGCTGTATTTGGAGTTTGGCGGCAAGCTGTTTGACGACTATCACGCGAGCCGCGTGCTGCCGGGTTTTGAGCCGGACAGCAAGTTTCGCATGCTCAAGAGCATTGCCGACGACGTCGAGGTCATCATCGCCATTAACGCGAACCACATTGAGAAGAACAAGGCTCGCGGTGACCTGGGTATTACCTATGACGAGGACGTTTTGCGCCTGGTCGACCTGTTCCGCGGCAACGGTTTTGCTGTCGCGGCCGTGGTTATCACCCAGTACGCCGGCCAGCCCGCCGCCGATGTGTTCCGCAATCGCCTAAACGCGCTCGGCATTCCCGCAAAACTGCACTATCCCATCGAGGGCTATCCGCACGACGTCGACCTGATCGTGTCCGACGACGGCTATGGCAAGAACGAGTTTGTCGAGACCACTCGTCCGCTCGTTGTGGTCACCGCTCCCGGCCCTGGCTCGGGCAAGCTCGCCACCTGCCTGTCTCAGCTCTATCACGAGCACAAGCACGGCACCGCCGCCGGCTACGCCAAGTTCGAGACTTTCCCGGTCTGGAATCTGCCCCTCACGCATCCGGTCAACATCGCCTATGAGGCCGCCACGGCCGACCTTGACGATGCCAATATCATCGACTCCTTCCACTTGGAGGCCTACAACAAGACCACGGTCAACTACAACCGTGACGTCGAGGCCTTCCCGGTGGTCCGTGCTCTGATGGAAAAGATCCTGGGCAAGAGCCCCTACCAGAGCCCCACGGACATGGGCGTCAATATGGTCGGTTTTGCCATTACCGATGACGATGCCTGCCGCGACGCTTCCAAGATGGAGATCGTCCGCCGCTACTTTACCGCGGTCGAAAATGTGCGCCGTACCGGCGTGGGCGATGAGCAGGTTGATCGTCTCAAGATCATTATGAAGAAGGCCGGTATCGACAAGAACTACTCGCCGGCACGCTCGGCCGCCCTTACCAGGGAGCAGCTGACGGGTGGCCCCGTAGGCGCCATGGTCATGCCCGATGGCTCCGTGGTGACCGGCAAGACTTCCACGCGCCTGGGCGCCGCGAGCTCGCTCATCATGAATGCACTTAAGCATGTCTCGGGCGTTGACCTTGAGCTCGAGGTCATTAGCGACGAGGCGATCGAGCCTATTAGCAAGCTCAAGACGCATTTCCTGGGTAGTAAGAACCCGCGCCTGCACACCGACGAGACGCTTATGGCGCTCTCGATTACCTCGGCAACGAGCGAGACGGCGGCCCGCGTCCTTTCGGGCCTGGAGCAGCTGCGCGGCTGCGATGCCTTCTTTAGCGTGATCATCTCGCCGACGGACGAGACGGTGTTGCGCAAGCTGGGCATCAACGTGTGCTGCGAGCCCAAGTTCGAGCGCCGTGGTTTCTTCCACCGCTAAGCCTGGATAAATTGGTCTGAAAGGGGCACATCGGGTATGCATTCGGTGTGCCCCTTTTATCAACAAAGCTACCGTTTAACCTAAAATTAGCCCGTTTACCTGCCTATAAGTGATTTGGGCGGTATACAATAACCCTAATTGTTTCATCCTTTTGCGGGGATGCCGCATGATGGATGTTGCCGGCCATCATGGGGTGTGCCGGTCGCGCACGGTGCAAGTGATGCCCGTGCCCGGTTTGAGGAGGCTGCCATGGCTGGCAAGGGTCGTGCGAGTGTCAACGATATGAAGCGTGTCGAGGTGCAGGTGCTGATGGAGATCGCACAGCAGTCCGAAGACAACGGCGGATTTTATGGCTTTTCGCGAAAGACGCTTGCCGAGCGTGTGGGGGTGTCTCCGTATCGCGCCCGCGCGGCAATTGAACGCTTGGAATCCGAAGACATCATTGAGGTCGTCTCGCGCTACAGCGACGACGGCGGCCAGCTCGCAAATGGTATTTGTCTCACGGAGCGTGGCGAATGGTATCTAGAGGGCATCCGTGCCGGTATGCTCGTGCAGGACTTGATCAAGGACGAAGTCGCCGATCGATAACAGCGTACATACATAGTGGAAACGACGCCGCCTGGGCAACCGGGCGGCGTTTTGTTTCGAGATGGAGAAATGCGATTGCGTGTAAGAAAAATTGTGTGCGGCGCGCGTCGCGAGTATTACAATGAAGACCCGTAAGATGTGTATGGACAACTTCTACGGGAAGCGCAGGTAACTCAATATGACCAAGCATGTGTTCGTGACCGGCGGCGTGGTTTCGTCTCTGGGCAAGGGTATTACCGCGGCCTCGCTGGGCCGTCTGCTCAAGTCGCGCGGCTACAAGGTAACGATGCAAAAGGCCGACCCGTATCTGAACGTCGACCCCGGCACCATGAGCCCGTTCCAGCATGGCGAGGTCTTTGTGACCGAGGACGGCTACGAGTCCGATCTGGACCTGGGCCACTACGAGCGCTTTATTGACGAGAACCTGACCCGCGATTCCAACTTTACGACTGGTGCCATCTATAAGAGCCTGATCGCCCGCGAACGTCGCGGTGACTTTTTGGGCGGCACCGTGCAGGTGATTCCGCACGTCACGAACGCCATTAAGGATAAGTTCCGTCGTATTGAGGAGCAGACCGGCTCCGACGTGGTCATCACTGAGTTGGGCGGCACCATCGGCGACATCGAGTCGCAGCCGTTTGTCGAGGCCATTCGCCAGTATCGCAAGGAGGCCGGTCCCGAGAACGTTTGCTACATCCACGTGTCGCTCGTTCCCTATATCGCCGCCGCCCACGAGGTCAAGACCAAACCGACGCAGCACTCCGTTAAGGAGCTCCGCAGCTTTGGTATCCAGCCCGATATTATCGTTCTGCGCTCCGATCACCATATCGACGATGCCATCCGCGGCAAGATCGCAAGCTTCTGCGACGTCGACACCGACTGTGTCTTTACCAACGAGGACTGCGCGAGCATCTACGATGTTCCGCAGCTGCTCGCCGAGCAGGACTTTGACCTGCGCATTTGCGAGCGCCTGGGTCTGGACCCGCGTGAGCGCGACATGAGCGAGTGGAACGAGTTCCTGCGCAAACAGAATCACGCCAACCATCACGCCGACAAGGTGAAGATCGCCGTCGTGGGCAAGTATACGCAGCTGCCCGATGCCTACCTGTCGGTTATCGAGGCCCTGCACCATGCGGGCGTGTTCTACGATCGCCACGTTGACGTGCAGCTGGTCGATGGCGAGAGCCTCGACGAGCAGAACGTCTCCGAGGTCCTGGGTGACGCCTCGGGCATCTTGGTCCCTGGCGGCTTTGGCAAGCGCGCCCTGGAGGGCAAGATCCTCGCGGCCGAGTTCGCCCGCGAGCACAAGATTCCGTATCTGGGCATTTGCCTGGGTATGCAGGTGGCCGTGTGCGAATTTGCTCGCAACGTGGTCGGCCTTGCCGGCGCCAGCTCTTCCGAGTTCGATCCTGATGGCCCGTATAGTGTCATCGACCTGATGAGCTCGCAGGAGGACGTGACCGAGAAGGGCGGCACCATGCGTCTGGGTGCCTATCCGTGCAAGCTTGCTGCCGATTCCCTCGCGCGCGAGGCCTATGGCGAGGAGCTCGTCTACGAGCGTCACCGTCACCGTTTTGAGTTCAACAACGCCTTCCGTGACCAGCTCGAGGACGCCGGTCTGGTTATCTCGGGTCTTTCGCCCGACGAGCGTCTGGTCGAGATGGTCGAGCTGCCGCGCGACGTACATCCGTGGTATGTGGCCACCCAGGCTCATCCCGAGTTCAAGAGCCGTCCGACCAACCCGCAGCCGCTGTTCCGCGAGTTCGTGCGCGCCTCGATCGGCCAGCACGAGGGTGTCGACCGTCTGCAGGTGACGCCCAAGAACCTCGCTACGGACTAAGGGTGCCGGAGAACCAAGAACATACCGAAGCTACTCCCTCGTCGCTCGCTGTGGTGGCGGGGGAGTATCTCGATTACCTTGCGGTCGAGCGGGGTTTGGCGCGCAATACGATTGCGGCCTACCGTCGTGACCTGACGACGTACTGCGCCTATCTGGAGCGGGCTGACATTGCGTCTTTTGAAGATGTGAACCGTCAGGTCGTGGAGGGCTTTGTTGCCGATCGCCGCGACGGAGGCTATTCCGACGCCTCGGTGGAGCGCGCGCTTGCTGCCGTGAAGGGCCTGCATGCCTTTTTGGTGCGCGATGGGGCCGTGGCCCAAAACCCGACGGCGGCGTTGCGCCTGCCCAAAAAGGCAGATCGCCTGCCGGAATACCTTTCGGTGGAGGATGTCTCGGCACTGCTCGATCAAGACTTTCCCGAGGGCGAGATGGGGCTGCGCGATCATGCCATCTTGGAAGTGCTTTACGGTTGCGGCTTGCGCGTGAGTGAGCTGGTTGGGCTCGATGTGGGCGATATCCATATCGATGACGGGTTTGTCCTGGTGCGCGGTAAGGGCTCCAAGGAACGTCTGGCCCCGTTGGTGGGAAGCGCGGCTCGCGCCCTGACACACTATATAGCTGACGGGCGCACTCTCCTGGCCGCCCATGCTCACGGGACGGAGACCTCGGCGGTCTTTTTAAATAAGAACGGACGTCGCCTGTCGCGCCAGGCCGTGCATGCGATATGCGAGCGGTACGGGCGCCAGGTGGGGCTGGTGGGGCTCCACCCCCACACCCTGCGCCACTCCTTTGCCACCCACATGCTCGCGGGCGGTGCCGACCTGCGTGTACTGCAGGAGATTTTGGGCCATGCCGATATTTCGACCACGCAGGTCTACACGCATGTCGACCGCACGCAACTGACCGAGGTCTATCTGGCGGCGCATCCGCTGGCACATCGCTAGCACCTCGCTGACCTGCATATTTATAAATATTAAAGGGGATGGGCCCCAGATTGCCGAGACGCACTTTTGCGCGCATGGGCAATCTGGGGCCCGTCCCATTTTTCGCCAGACACCGACGCGGTGGTGGGCCGTGTGTACCGTGGGTGGGAGGAGTTTGGGGGCGATGTGAACGGCGTGTAAAGGGACGTAAAAATCGCCTCAAGGTCAACTTGAAGGTTGAGGTTCGCGGGCGTGGTTCTACAGGTGGCATCCCACCTTTGCTGCAAACACAACATATTGTGTTTTCGAACATATGCTCGGGGGTGTTTTACAACATATTGGGGGTGGAGTGGTGGGGCGGTGTGGGGGAAGGGGTGGGGAAAGGTGTTGAAAAATGGGGCGGTTCCCCATATTATTGATGACGTCGACAGGCGGGGTGGTTCCCCGCGTACGTGCCATCTGAGTAACCGAGGGGAGGGCGCACATGGGAATGACGGGTGCATACGAGCGCAATCTCGATGCAAAAGGTCGTCTATCCCTGCCTGCACCCCTTCGCGAGGAGCTTGGAGAGCACGTTCGCGTGTTCAAAGCCCTGGATGTCGATGCTCTGTACGTGTTCTCTGCCGAGGCCTTCGATAAGTGGGTCGAAGGACTCTTCGCGGGTCGTGAGGGCCACGAGGGTTTTAACCCGCGTGACATCAACGACCAGAAGCTCATGAGGGCGATTAACAAGCGCACCACGTCGATGGATGTGGACAGCGCGGGTCGTATCGGTCTTTCTGAGTCTCTCCGCAAGCAGGCGAACCTCGACCGCGAGGTCACGGTTGTGGGCAACTACGACCACCTTGAGGTTTGGGACCGCGCTACGGCCGATGAGGACGATGACGACGAGGCCCTGCTGGACCTCTTCTTCTCGTAAGGGCAAGGCACGAGTAACGGATGGAGCGTGGGATCTTGACACAAGAATATCGGCATGAACCTGTCATGCTCGGCGAAGTGCTTGAGTCGCTGCAGCTAAAGAGCGGCTCCGTCGTCTGCGACTGCACCCTTGGCGGTGCCGGCCATTCGGTAAAGATGGCCGCGCAGGTGGGGGAGACCGGCCTTTTGCTCGGCGTCGATCAGGACGACATGGCCCTCGAGGCCGCTGGCGCCCGTCTGGACCGCGAGGTTCCCGGCGTACCGCACCAGCTGCTGAAGGGCAACTTCGGCGACTTGGACGAGCTGCTTTGCTCGGCCGAGGTGCCCGGGGTCGATGGCTTCCTGTTCGACTTGGGCGTTTCGTCGCCGCAACTCGATATCCCTGGCAGGGGCTTTTCGTACAACGAGGACGCCCCATTGGACATGCGGATGGATCCGGGTAACAACACCTTAAACGCAGCTGAGGTCATCAACACCTATAACGAACACGACCTCGCCCGGATTCTACGCGTCTACGGCGAAGAGAAGTTCGCCTCGCAGATCGCGCGCGAGATCGTGCGCCGCCGCGAGCATGAGCCGATCGAAACCACAGGCCAGTTTGTCGAGATCATCAAGGCTGGTATCCCCGCTGCCGCTCGTCGGCATGGCGGACACCCAGCCAAGAAAAGTTTCCAGGCCATTCGCATCGAGGTCAATCACGAACTCGATGTGCTCGAGCGAGGGCTTGACGCCGCCACAAGGTGGCTCAACCCGGGCGGACGCATCTGCGTCATCTCGTATCACTCGCTCGAGGACCGTATCGTAAAGAACCACTTTAAGGAGATGAGCCAGGGGTGCACGTGTCCGCCGGAGATTCCGGTGTGCGTGTGCGGCAACGTGCCGATACTCAAGGTCATCACCCGCAAACCCCTGGTTGCCCAACCCGATGAGGTTGCGCGCAACCCTCGGGCGAGATCAGCCAAGATCCGCGTGGCGCAGCGTCTGTAGACGCGACTGCGCGATATTGGACCTCCCGCTCGTACCACAAACGAAGCTTAAACACACTACCAACGTACTCGGGATGGGAGGCGGCATATCATGGGCTACAACACTTCAAACGCAGCACTCGCCTATGATATGAACGCCATGCCCGCCTATCGTGAGGCACCGCAGGCCCCCGTTGCTCCCCGCGAGCAGCGCACACCGCGCTTTGATGTCTACACAGGCGCGGGCCGTCAGGCAAACCAGGCGGTAAGCCCGGTTTTCATGAGCGTTCTTAAAACGTTTTGCATCATTGCGGCCATCTTCATGACGATCGGTGTCGCCCGTGTGGCGCTCGCCGGCATTACGGCCCAGGTGCTCAACAGCAACGCCGCGCTTACCAACACGCTCGAGAAGGCGACCGACGAGAGCTCCGACCTGGAGGTCATGCATTCGGTCTATGGTGCCGACACACGCATTCGCGACCTTGCGGGCGCTTATGGCATGGTGGAGCCCAGCGAGAGCGTTACACTTGATTTTTCGCAGGATGCAGCCGCGGGCGCCAACGCGACCGCGACCGCTCAGTAGCAAGACGGTAGCTGAGTATGACAAATGACTATCGCCGCGGTTCCGATGGGGGCCGCGGTTCTGGACGTCCCTCGTCGCGGGGACGTTCTGGTTATCAAGGAACGGGTCGGCAATCTTACAACGCCGGGCAGTCCCGTGGCAACGACCCGGCGTCGCGACTTCGCGGCTCGGGCGGCCCTAAAGTGCATAACACCAGGTCGCGCAAGAGTTCGTCGACCGAATGGCTCACAGGCGCACCTCTGCCTCGCCGCAAAGCCGTCATGGGCTTCATCGGGCTTGGCTTGGGCTTGGGCGTCTTTCGCCTTGCCGACTATCAAATTGTCGAAGCCGATAAACTGCGCGAGCGTGCCGATGCGCGCCGCCTGCTTGCGCAGACCCTCTATGCCAAACGTGGCACCGTCTACGACCGCAACGGCAACGTGCTGGCGTCGTCGGTCGAATGTCGCAACATCGCCGTGAACCCGCAGCTTGTCGAGGATGTCGACAAGACGGTGTCGGCGCTGGTCAAGGCAACTGGAATCGATAAAAAGACCTGCCGCAAGCTCGTCGAGTCCGATGGCACCTGGGTGTATATCAAGCGCCAGGTGGACGAAGACGATGCTGCGGCGCTGGAGAAGAAGAATCTGCCCGGCGTGCTTTTTGAGCAGGCCATGAAGCGCGTATATCCATACGGCAATCTGGCATCGCAGGTGCTGGGTGTAGTGAATGTGGACAACGACGGCTTGACGGGTCTCGAAAAGCAATACAACAAGCTTCTGACCGGCACGAACGGTTCTCTCGTACGCGAGCGCGCGAGGGACGGCAGCTATATCGCGGGCGGTGCCTATAAAAAGGTGGCCGCGGTCGACGGCGTTGATATCGTGACGACGCTCGACGTCAATATCCAGCGTGCGGCTGAGGATGCTCTGACAGAGGCTGTCGAGAAGACAAAGGCCAAGAACGGCTCGGCTTTGGTCACCGACCCCACGACCGGTGAAATTCTCGCAGCCTGCTCGTACCCGACCTACGACCAGACCGATCTGGAGAACGCCAAGACCGAGGATATGAACCTGCGCCTGGTCACTGACGCCTACGAGCCCGGCTCGGTCTTTAAGACGCTCGTGGCGGGCGCCGGCTTCGACTTGGGCGTCGTGCGATCGAGTACGTCGTTTGAGGTGCCGGCGAGCATCAAGGTGGGCGACGATACCGTTACCGATGCCGATAAGCGCGACTATGGCATGACCATGGATGTGCGCGAGATGATGCGCCGTTCGTCCAATGTGGGCTTTGTCCTGGTGGGACGCAAGATCGGTGCCGACGACTTTGCCGCCTATGTGGACAAGTGGGGCATCGGTCACAGCTCCGGTGTCGATTTTCCGGGCGAGAGCCTGGGCATCGTCAAGGAGCGTGACCAGTATGACGGCGCCACGCTGGGATCGATGAGCTTTGGACAGGCGCTGTCCGTCTCACCGATTGAGATCGCACGTGCCGTGGGCGGCATCGCCAACGGCGGCGTGATGATGACCCCGCACTTCTATAAGTCCAGCAAAGGCGACGAGAAGGACTGGGGCGAAGGCGAACGCGCGATTTCTGAGGACGCCGCATCCCAGGTGACATCGTGCATGCAGACGGTCGTGTCCGAGGGAATGGGCGTTGGCGGCGCGGTTGACGGCTATGACGTGGCGGGTAAGACCGGTACGGCCGAACGTGCCGACGAGAACGGCGGCTACCTCAAGGAGAACTACATGTCGTCCTTTATGGGCTTTGCACCGGCACAATCGCCCAAGGTGCTGTGCTATATCACGCTCGACGGAACGCCGAGCGGCTCAGATGCCGCTGCGGTGCCGTTCCAGTCCATTATGGCCAACGCGCTCGACGTGCTGGGTATCCCGCACACGAAGTAGGGGGTTACAATCTTTGGGGCGTGGTTTGTTGTCCCATATGAGGGGTGTTCACATGCCCTGCACCACGCATGCGCGGCGCTGGGATACAATACGCCGATAGCATTATTAGGTTTACAGGGGAGCTGCAATGATAGAGATCGCCGTCAACAACCTCGCGGCCGCAACAGGGGCCCGAACCGTGACGGGAGAAGCCGATCGGGTATGCCGCGGGTGCGTTATCGACTCGCGCCAGGTCGAGGAAGGGACGATTTTCGTCGCCTTTCCCGGTGAAAACGTCGACGGCAATGATTTTGCTTCCCGTGCCGTCCAGTCGGGTGCCGGCGCCGTCGTAATGACGCGTGAGCCCGAGGCTGAGCTGGTCTCGCTGGCGCAGGACAAGGGCTGTGCCATCCTGCTGACCGATGATCCCGAGGACTTTCTGCTGCGTTTGGCGCACACGTACCGTCTGGAGCTCGGCTGCCTGGTCGTTGGTATTACCGGTTCCATCGGCAAGACGACGACCAAGGACGTGCTCGCCGCCGTGCTCGCCAAGCGCTATCGTGTCTGGGCCACCAAGGGCAATTTCAATAACCTGATCGGCATGCCGCTCACGGTGCTTTCCGCTCCGGCCGATACCGAGGTCCTGGTGCTCGAGATGGGCATGAACCATTTCCACGAGATCGAGCGCCTGTCCCAGTCCGCCAATCCCAACCTTGCCGTCGTGAGCAAGATTGGTACCTCTCATATCGGCATTTTGGGTAGCCGCGAGAACATCGCCCGCGCTAAGGCCGAGATTGTCCAGGGTATGTGCGCCGCTGGCGACTTCTTGCCGCTGCTGGTTTTGGGCGGCGAGGACGACTTTACGCCGTTCATTCGCGATACGTTCGCCCAGCCTGCTGGTATCGACGTGATGCTGGCCGGCGTCTCGGACGATGATGAGGTCCGTGCCCGCGACATTCGTGTTGATGACGAGGGCCGTCCGGTCTTTACGCTCGATTTTGGCCAGGGTGAGACGATCGATACCATGCTTGCCATCCCCGGCGTGCAGTCCGTTCCTAATGCCGTTAAGGCCGCCGCGGTTGCCTATCGCCTGGGCGTGACGCCCGAGCAGATCGATGCTGCCTTTAGAGGCCTCACGATCACCGGTCACCGCCAGGAGATCAAGCGCGCCAAGAGCGGTGCCCGCGTCATCGACGATTCCTATAACGCCAGTGCCGAATCCATGGCTGCTGGCCTCGATCTGCTGTGCTCGCTTTCGTGCACGGGGTCTCGTATGGCGATCCTGGGCGAGATGGGCGAGATGGGCGATGAGGCTCCTCGCATGCATGAGCTCGTGGGCGCCTATGCCGCCGCCAAGAAGCTCGACATGCTGGCGTGCGTGGGTGGTGAGCTGGCCCAGCTTATGGCCGATGCCGCGCGCATGATGGGCATGGACGAGGACCGCATCCAGGTGTTCTCCGATTATCAGCAGGTGCTCGACCGCATGGGCGGCGCGCTTGAAAAACATGATGTTGTACTGGTCAAGGGTTCCCGCTTTGTTGAGCTCGACCGCTTTGTGGAAGGTGTGTGCTAGCCCATGTTCGGCAATCCCTCGTATCCAACGTATCAGGCTTTTTTGGGGCTTGGCATCGCCGCTGCCATTGCGCTGCTGCTCATGCCGTGGTGGATCAAGCTGCTCAAGGTCGAGGGTATCGGCCAGCAGGTTCGTGCCGACGGCCCCAAGCGTCATTTGGTTAAGCAGGGAACGCCCACCATGGGTGGTGTTGTCATTCTCGTCGCGATCTCGCTGACCTGCCTGCTGATGGGCAAGCTCACCACCGAGCTCGTGCTCGTGCTGCTCGCCACGCTGGCGACCGGCGTGCTGGGCCTGATCGACGACCTGACTTCCGTTACGCATGGGCGCTCGCTCGGTCTGACGCCTCATGCCAAGATGATCGGCCTAACCATTATCTGTGTCACCTTTACGGTACTTGCCGTCAACTGGTGCGGCGTCGCCCCCGAGATTCGTTTTCCCGGCGGCCTGACGATTGACCTCGGTGTTCTTTCGACCACCATCTGTGGCCTTTCGTTCCCGTGGCTCTACATTGTCTTTTGCTGGCTGATGATCGCCGGTCTTTCTAATGCCGTGAACCTGACCGATGGCCTTGACGGTCTTGCTGGTGGCACCTCCATGATTGCCATGCTCGCCATGGCTGCCATGGCGTTTTTGCACGGAGACGTGAACCTGTCCATCTTCTGCACCGCATGTGCCGGTGCCTGCTTGGGCTTTCTGTGGTTCAACTGCTATCCGGCGAGCATCTTTATGGGCGATACCGGCTCGCTTGCCCTGGGCGCCGCGTTTGCCTGCACGTCCATCATGACCAACACCGAAGTCGTTTCCCTCATCATCGGCGGCCTGTTTATCGTTGAGACCCTGTCGGTCATGATTCAGGTTGTCTATTTCCACTTTACGCACAAGCGCGTCTTCCTTATGGCGCCCATCCATCATCATTTCGAAAAGAAGGGCTGGGCCGAGACCAAGGTCGTCATCCGTTTTTGGATTATCGCTGCGGCCTTTGGTGCCGTTGGCCTTGCTCTGTTCTTCCAGTTGGGATAGTGGTCTTTCATGCCTCTTGCTGATGTCTTTAGCCTGCTCGTTTTGGGTCAGGGCAAATCCGGTCTCGATGTCGCCCGCTGGGCGCTGGCGCATCCCGAGCGCGTGAGCGCCGTTACCGTGTATGGCGGCGGCACCTCTGAGCCCAATGACGCCACGCGTGCGCTCGAGGCTGCTGGTGCGGCGTTTGTCTATGGGACCGAACAGGTCGAGGGCGTCTATGACGTATGCGTGACGTGCCCGGGCATCTCGGAGTTCTCGGGCTTCTTTAAGGCCGGGCGCGAGCATGTCGCCCAGATTATGGGTGAGCCCGAGTTTGCCTATCGCCTGTCACCCGATAACTGGATTGCCATCACGGGCACCAACGGCAAGACGACCACCACGTCGCTGACTGATTATCTGCTCAAGGCTGCCGGCGAGGCCAGTGTAGCTGTCGGCAACATCGGCGAGCCGCCGGTCAACGAGATTGACGGCCGAGCCCATAACGAGTGGTTTGTGGCCGAGCTCTCGAGCTATCAGATTGCTACGACCACCGAGCTCCACCCCCGCGTGGCGGTGCTGCTCAACATCACTCCCGACCACTTGGGCTGGCATAAGAGCCATAAGAACTACGCGCTTGCCAAGATTAAACTGTTTGCCAATATGGTCGATGACGATCTGGTGGTTGTCGACGTCGAAGACGCCGGCATTCACGAGTTCGATGAGTACATCTACACGCCGGGTCGTCGCATCTGCAAGGTTGCCTTTGACGAGCCTGAGGGCGAGGATGCCGCCTTTGTGCGCGATGGCAAGATGATCGTGCGCCTGAAGGGCGTCGAGACCCCGCTCATCGCTACATCCGAGCTCAAGATCTCGGGCCATCACAATGTTATCAATGCCCTGTGCGCTGCCACGGCTGCCCTGGCAGTCGGTGCCGATGTCGATGGCGTCTGCCGCGGTCTGGCCTCGTTCCAGCCGCTCGAGCACCGCGTGGAGCCGTGTGGCGAGATTGACGGCGTGCGCTACGTCAACGATTCCAAGGCGACCAACACCGATGCGGTCGAGAAGGCACTGACGGCATTTCCCGATGACGACGTGATCTTGCTGCTCGGCGGCCACGATAAGGGCACGCCGCTCACGGACTTCGCACGCGTTGTTATGGATAACGTACGCTCGGTCGTCTGCTTTGGCGATGCGCGCGAGCGCTTCACCGCCGCTATGGACGAGGCCGATGTCGATGGCGATGTGGATATCGCCCAGGCGGATGACCTGCGCGATGCCGTGGACGTCGCCCGTTCGCTGTCGAGCCGTGGTGACGTGATCTTACTTTCTCCTGCCTGTTCTTCGTTCGATGAGTTCTCGGGCTATGAGGAGCGCGGCCGCGTGTTTAAGGACTATGTGGCCCAGCTTGCCGCTGCGGCGAAATCGCAAATGGAATAGGGGTTGCCGGTGAGAGAGGAGAGCCCCCGACAAGGTATGAGGAGGCCCGACTCGGACCGTGCTTCCTCGCGGCGCAGCACACCGCGTTCCGGTCGCGGCGGGCAGACGTTTAGCGAACGCTATATTGCCGGCGTTCCCGCCCGTATCATGCGCCCCCGTTTGATATTCATGGCCTGCCTGTTTACCTTGGTGTGCTTTGGCCTGCTGATGGTGTACTCGGCGTCTTCGGTCGAGGCGCTGCACGAGAATGGCTCGGCGACGTTTTTTCTGTTTCGACAAGCCGCGTTTGCCGGAGTTGGCGTGCTGGCTATGGTTGCCATCGTGCGCATCTTGCCGGACAGTTGGTTTGGGGAAGACGTGCTCAGGATCTTCCTCATCGGCATGATGGGGCTACTGCTTCTGGTGTTCTTGGTGGGCAGCGGCAGCCGTGGCGCCACGCGCTGGCTCAACATCGCCGGTATTCAGTTCCAGCCTTCCGAGTTTTTAAAGCCATTTGCCATTGCGTATTCGGCCATCATGCTTGATCGTTTCTTTTCGCCCGGTGGCAACATCAACGAATTCCTTCGCAAGATGGGCATCTACTTGGGCATTTCGCTCTTTCTGATCTTTATCCAGCCCGATTTCGGTACTGTCCTGATCATCCTGTTGACCCTCATGTGCATGGCGTTGTTTGCGGGTCTCGACCCCAGATTTATCATCGGCGTGCTAATCTTCGGCATTCTCGTGATCGTGATTGCGCTTGTTGCAGAGCCGTACCGTATGGTGCGTATTCAGGTTGCCTTGAACCCTTGGGCCGACGAGTATGGTGACGGCTATCAGGCCACGCTTGCCATCATGGCCTTTGCCTCGGGCGGTCTGTTCGGCCGTGGCATCGGCAACTCAACCATGAAGTACTCGTATCTGCCCGAGGCGCACAATGACTACATCCTGGCCATCATTGGCGAGGAAGTCGGTTTTGTCGGAACCGTGCTGTTCTTCTTGGTGTTTGCGATGCTGGTCTACTCGGCGTTTCGCATTGCCGAGCAGGCGACCGATCGTCGGGGCGCGCTTATGGCGTCTGGCTCCGCGGTCATTCTCGCGGTGCAGTTTTTGATTAATGCGCTTGGCATCCTCAACGTGTTTCCCATGACGGGCAAACCGTTGCCGTTTATTAGCTACGGCGGTTCGTCGATTATTGTGTCGCTTATGCTTGCCGGGTTGATCCTGCGCGTTTCGTACGAGAGCGCCCGTCGCGATGAGTACGACCGTCGCCGCGAGAGCTTTGCCGTTATGGATGAGAGTACCGCCGGCGTGCCCCACGTGCGCGGCGAGCGATCTTCGCGTAACGGTTTTACCGTCCTGGATGGCTCTGCGACCGAGCCGGCAGCCCGCCCGCGTCAGCGAACGGCGCCGCAAGGTCGTCCTCAGCGCCCCAGCCCTCGCAACGCGGGCGGCGGATATAATCGAATCGATTTGAACTCGGACCCGTCGGCGCGTCTGCGTACCGACGACCAGGGACCGCGTGTACGAAGGGACTACCATGACCGATAAAATGACCGTTGCTATTGCAGCCGGCGGCACGGCCGGGCACATCAACCCCGCGCTCGCCTTGGCCGAAGAGCTGCGTGACCGTGGCCACCACGTTGTGTTCGTGGGCCAGTCGCGCAAGCTCGAGGGTCGTCTGGTCCCCGAGGCTGGGTTTGATTTTGTGCCCATTACGGTCACGGGCTTCGACCGCTCCCGTCCTTGGACGGCGCTGACCTCGCTGTGGCGTGTCAACAAAGCCAAGCGTGCGCTCGCCAGTCATTTCTCAAAGGTCGGCAAGCCCGATGCCGCCATTGGTTTTGGTGCCTATGTCGAGGTTCCGCTGCTGGGGTGGTGCAAGGGCGCGGGCGTTCCGTATCTGCTGCATGAGCAGAACTCTGTTCCGGGCCTGGCCAACAAGATGATGAACTCCCACGCCGCCCGCGTGTGCATCTCGGTGCCGGCAGCGCGTTCGGTCTTTGAGCGCGAAGGTGACCCTGACCACGTGCTCATGACCGGCAACCCCGTACGTCGCTCGGTGATCGAGGGCGATCGCGCTCGCGGCCGCAAGGCACTTGGCGTTCCCGAGGACGCTACGCTGCTGCTCGTCTTTGGCGGTTCACTTGGCGCCCAGCACCTCAACGAGCGTGTGGCTTCGCTCAAAAACGAGCTGCTTTCGCGCAAGAACCTCTATGTGTTGCATTCGACGGGTGCCGACGGCTTTGAGGAGACCGAGCGCGCTTTGGCGCTGACGCCCGAGGAGGCGAAGCGTTACCGCGTCCAGCCTTACATCGACAACATGGGCGATATGCTGGCTGCTGCCGATTTGGTGCTCTCGCGTTCGGGCGCATCGAGCGTGGCCGAGATCGCTGCACTCGCCGTGCCTTCGGTGCTCGTGCCGTACCCGCATGCGACGGCCGACCACCAAACCACCAATGCCCGTTATCTGGTCGACGCTGGGGCCGGCGTGCTCTGCGCCGATGCCGATATCGACGGTTCTGCCTTTGCCGATGAACTGCTGCACCTGGTCGATGACGCGGCGGCGCGCGACGCCATGCGTCAGGCGGCGCGTGGTCTGGCCCAGGATAGGGCCGCCGCTCTTCTGGCGGATGCGGTAGAGGGTTTGCGTTAGTTAGACGGGATATCGTCGGTCGCCCTCGCGCTGATGCGGTAGGTGCGGTACAGTTAACGGGTTACAGGCAGTGTTTACGCAAGGAGTACACGAGCACATGGCTGATTCCCAGACTGCAACCTCCGCGCCCGAGTTTAAGAGCGCCCACTTTATCGGTATCGGCGGCACCGGCATGAGCGGCATCGCCCTCGTTCTGCACGAGCGCGGTTATGCCGTTACCGGCTCCGACCTTAAGACGTCACGTTATATCCGCCAGCTTACCCGCGCTGGTGTGAAGGTGCATGTGGGCCATGAGACCGCCACGATCGACGAGGTCAAGCCCGACGTGGTTGTTGTCTCCACCGCTATTCCGGAGTCCAACCCTGAACTCGTGCGCGCTCGCGAGCTTGGTATTCCCGTGTGGCCCCGTGCTAAGATGCTCTCTGCTTTGGGCCACGGCTACACCACCGTCGCTGTTGCCGGCACGCATGGCAAGACCACCACGTCTTCGATGTGCGCCACCATGCTCGACCGCATGGGTCTGGATCCGAGCTTCTTGATCGGTGGCATCGTCGAGGGCTATGACACGAACGGCAAGAACGGCTCGGGCGACTACTTTGTCGCCGAGGCCGACGAGTCCGACAGCTCCTTCCTGTTCCTGAACCCCAACGTGGTCATTGTGACCAACGTCGAGGCCGACCACCTCGATCACTACTCGGGTATCGAGGAGATCGAGGCAACTTTCGCCAAATTCATGAGCCTGGTGGGCGAGGACGGCACCGTCATCGTCTGCGGTGAGGACTCGCATCTGGTCGAGCTCGCCAAGTCGACGGGCCGTCACGTGCTTTCCTACGGCTTTGCCGAGAGCAACGACATCGTCTGCATGCACCCGGATGTCAAGGGCATCCAGAGCGACTTTATCGTTCGCTTTGAGGACGGCACTGAGCACGCTGTGGAGATCAAGAGCAATCCCGGTCGCCACAACATGCTCAACGCCACGGCGGTGCTCACCGTCGCCCATGTCCTGGGCCTTGACATCGACGCCGCCGCCAAGGCGCTCTCGAGCTTTGAGGGCGTCCGCCGTCGCTTTACCCACGTGGGCGATATCGATGGCATCACCGTGGTCGATGATTACGGCCATCACCCCACCGAGATCAAGGCGACGCTTGCTGCCGCTTCGTCGCTGGGCTACAAGCATGTCGACGTCGTGTTCCAGCCGCACCGTTATTCGCGTCTGCAGGCCCTGTGCGACGACTTTGCCGATGCATTTTCCAATGCCGATAAACTGCTACTGATTGATGTGTTCTCGGCTGGCGAGATGCCCATTCCGGGTGTTACCTCTAAGATGCTCGCCGATACCGTGCGCGCCAAGCATCCTGGCAAGGAGGTCGTGTACTGCTCCAGCCGTCTTGAGCTCAATCAGGAGCTCGAGCAGATGGTGGGCGAGGGCGACCTGCTGCTCACTATGGGTGCTGGTGACGTTGCGACCGTCGGTCCCGAGTTCATTGAGTATCTGACTGCCAAGAAAGACGCTTAAGTCTAATGGGTCTGTTTAACGCCGTCATGGCGCTCTCGGGCATGATCGACACGGATGTGATCGAGGACGAGCGCCTTGCGCGTCATACGAGCTATCGTATCGGTGGCAAGGCCGACCTCTTTG
>DBGDEA010000009.1:0-30404 GCA_048342875.1 Collinsella sp.
CCTCCCACCCGCGCTCTAACCAAAACCACCACAAAGGGGACAGGCTCCTTTGCGGTGGTTTTGCAATCGCAAAGGAAGCAACCATGAAAGCACTCGTCATTAATGGCCCCAACCTCAACATGCTCGGCATTCGCGAGCCGGGCATCTATGGCAGCGACAACTACGACCGCTTAGTGCAGATCTGCCAGGAGGCAGGCGCCGCACAGGGCTTCGACGAGGTCGAGGTCTTCCAGTCTAATCACGAGGGCAGCATCGTCGACAAGATCCAGGAGGCCTACGGCAAGGTCGACGGCATCGTCATCAACCCGGCCGCCTACACGCATACGAGCGTGGCCATCCTGGACGCGCTCAAAGCCGTCGCAATCCCGGCTGTGGAGGTCCACATCAGCGCTGTCGAGACCCGCGAGGACTTCCGCCAGGTGAGCTACGCACGCCTAGCCTGCTTCGCCACCATTACGGGCGAAGGCCTGATGGGCTACGCCCACGCGCTGGAGCTGCTGAGGGAGCATCTCGAAAAGTAAAATGCCAACCCCAACAAACAGCAGCGGCTTGCTCGCGCTCGGCTCCAGCAGCACACAAGATGAAAAAAGCCCAGACCACCAAGCGGTCTGGGCTTAATAAACGATGGTGCTCCATGGCGGATTCGAACCGTCGACCTTGGGATTAGAAGTCCCCTGCTCTATCCAACTGAGCTAATGGAGCAAATAACCGCACGCCCAAGCAAGCGCAAGCCTGTCAAGCGCAAGTAATTATAACCTAGTTGAACTGCTCGCGGTACGCCTTGCAGACCTCATCGACCGGGCCGTCCATGCGAAGGTCACCCTTCTCAATCCAAACGGCACGCTGGCAGATGCGCTCAACCTGCTCCATAGAGTGCGAAACGAACAGAACCGTCACGTCGCCGCTCTGGATAAAGTGCTGGATGCGGGCCTCGCATTTCTGCTGGAAGAACACATCACCGACGGACAGCGTCTCGTCAACGATCAGAATATCGGGCTCGGTAATCGTCGCGATTGCAAAGGCGATACGCGCCACCATGCCCGAGGAGAAGTTCTTAAGCGGCATATCGACAAAGTTCTGCAGCTCAGCGAATTCGATAATGCCGTCAAAGTTGGCGTCGATGAACTCCTTGGTATAGCCGAGCAGGGCGCCGTTCAGATAGATGTTCTCGCGGGCGGTCAGCTCGGGGTCAAAGCCGGCGCCAAGCTCAATCAGCGGCGCGATGTTACCGTGCACCTTAACGCTGCCCTCGCTAGGCTCAAGAACGCCAGCGATAATCTTGAGCATCGTAGACTTGCCGGAGCCATTGGTGCCGACCAGACCCACAACCTCGCCGCGATGAATATCAAACGAGATGTGCTTAAGCGCCCTAAACTCCTCAAAGAACAGCTCGTGCTTGGCAAGCTTAATGAAGTACTCCTTGAGGTTGGTCAGCGACTCGGACGCCATGTTAAAGATCATGGTGACGTCGTCGACCTCGACAGCCAGAGGCTGCTCGCTGTAATCAACAACAGATTCAGTCATCACAGCACTCCTTAGATGTAGAGGATAAATTTGCGCTCGGACTTATGGAACACGGTATAGCCAATAATAAGCGCAAGAACCGCCCAAGCGACGCACATACCAAACGTCATAAGCGAGGGCGTAGTCTGGAACAGGAAGATATCGCGCATAAACTGCAGGTAGTTGAACATGGGGTTCGCATACATCAAGATACGCACGAGATGCGGCATTTGCGCAATATAGTCAGTCGTCCAGAAGATGGGCGTAATGTAAGTCCACGCCGTAATGACGACGCTCCACAGATGCATAACGTCGCGGAAGAAGACCGTAAGGGCAGAGAGCATCATGCCCAGGCCCATGCAGAAGCACATAAGCAGCAGCAGGCAAACCGGCAACAGAATCAGGTGC
The DNA here is from genome assembly GCA_048342875.1 of Collinsella sp. Classification (GTDB taxonomy): domain Bacteria; phylum Actinomycetota; class Coriobacteriia; order Coriobacteriales; family Coriobacteriaceae; genus Collinsella. The sequence continues at coordinate 1,912 of DBGDEA010000009.1, forward strand.
CAAGAAGGCATAACGCGGAACCACAGCATGACGATGGCGACGGCGACCAGCGAGAAGGCAAAGTTGACCAGCGAGAAGAGCACCTTCTGCACCGGGAAAACCCAGCGGTGCACCTTAACCTTCTTGAGCAGAGGGGCAGCGCCCACGATCGACGTCAGGGCCTGGTTAGTAGACTCAGACATGACGGCAAAGGTGATGTTACCCACGATCAAGTACAGCGGGTACATCTCGGGCGTCATTGAGCCATTGCGGCCCTGGCCAAAAATCGTCGAGAACACGATGGCCATGACGATCATCATCAGCAGCGGGTTGAGCACCGACCATGCGACGCCCAGAACGCTACGGCGATACTTGATCTTAAAATCCTTGGTAACCAGCTGACGAAGGATAAACGCGTCCTTCTCAAATTCGTTCTTAGCAAACGTCGCAGGCAGACTGCGAGTTTCTTGTTGCTTTGTCTGATCCGACACGGATGCAACTCCTTTACTCGTAATCGTTGACAAACGAACAGTATAGACCCGACGGCCATGCAAACGATTCGCGCAACAAAACTGGAGAACTAACCCACATCTTAGGATGCCAGGCCCAAACGGCTATACTTTCTAGGATTGAATGTATAAGGAGCATTAAGTGAATTCTGAATCCATCGCCGTCATCATCCCTTGCTACAACGAAGCGCTCACGATCGGCAAAGTCATCGACGACTTTCACCGCGAGCTTCCGCAGGCGACGGTCTATGTCTATGACAACAACTCGTCGGACGATACCTCACGCATTGCCACCGAGCACGGCGCCACAGTCCGCTTTGAGCCCCGTCAGGGAAAGGGCAACGTGTGCCGCCAGATGTTTCGCGATATCGACGCCGATTGCTACCTGATGGTCGACGGAGACGACACCTACCCCGCCGAGGCGGCCAAGGCCCTCTGCGAGCCCATCCTTAACGGCACGGCCGACATGACCGTAGGCGATCGCCTTTCCAACGGCACCTACGCCGAGGAGAACAAGCGTGCCTTCCACGGCTTTGGCAATAATCTGGTCCGCGCCATGATCAAGTGGATCTATGGCTACAGCTTCGATGACGTCATGACAGGCTACCGCGCCATGAGCCGCCCGTTCGTTAAAACCTTCCCAGTGCTTTCCGAGGGCTTTCAGATCGAAACCGAGCTCTCGATCCACGCCGTCGACCACCGCTGGCGCATCAAAGATGTGCCCATCGAGTACCGCGACCGTCCCGAGGGTTCCGAGTCCAAACTCAACACCGTGAGCGACGGCATTAAAGTCGTTGCGATGATCGGCACGCTGTTCAAGGACTACCGCCCGCTGAAGTTCTTCAGCCTCGTTGCGCTTCTGTTCGCGGTATTCGGCCTCGCCCTGGGCATGCCCATCGTTGTCGAATATTTCCAGACCGGCCTCGTCCCGCGCTTCCCCACCGCTGTGCTCGCCGCCTCGTTTATGTTCCTGTGCGGCCTGAGCCTTGCGACCGGCTTCATCCTAGATTCTGTAGCAAAGGTCGAAAAAAAGCAGTGGGAGGTCAACGTGTACAGCAAATACGCCTACGACGACCAGCCCGGCCACCCTACTTCCATGCCAAGCGAGAGGTAGATCTTCCGCAAAATACTATTGGCACCACTGCGCAGATAGCCACCAACAAGAAAAGCCGCCGTTAAAGAACGGCGGCTTTTACTCTCGAAAAGTTAATAGCGGCTAGAGCGTCTTGATGTACTCCCCCAGCTCTTCCTCCCAGTCGGGCATGTGGAAGCCGGCAGCCTCGAGCTTGGACAGGTCGAGCGCGGAGTGGACCGGGCGCGGGGCGACGGGGCCCTCGGCGCTCGCGTAGTAGTCGGCGGTCGATACCGGCACGACCCTGTCCCCGTTGCCGTTGGCGGCCTCGAAGACGGCGCGGGCGATATCGGCCCAGGACTTGACGGTGCCGGAGCCGGTGCAGTCGTAGGTGCCGTAGGGGGCGTGCGTCCCCAGCACGTGGAAGATGGCCCCGGCCATGTCGCGCGTGAAGGTCAGGCGGCCCAGCTGGTCGTCAACGACCGTGACCTGCTCGAGCCCGTCCTCGGGGTCGGCGACGCGGTCGGACAGGCCCTTCATCGTCTTGACGAAGTTGCGGCCCTCGCCGATGACCCAGCTGGAGCGCATGATGTAGTGGCGCGGGCACCCGGCCACGGCGATGTCGCCGGCGGCCTTGGTCTGGCCGTAGACGGACAGCGGGCTGAGGGGCTCGTCCTCGTCATGCACCTCGGCGGTGCCGTCGAAGACGTAGTCGGAGGACACGTGGACCAGGGTGATCCCGTGATCAGAGCATGTGCGGGCGAGGAGGGCCGGGCCGGTCGCGTTGGCCTTCCAGGCGATGGCGCGGCCCTCGGGGGTCTCCGCTTTGTCCACGGCCGTGTAGGCGCCGCAGTTGATGACGGTGCCGTAGAGCGACCAGTCGTACTTGGAGTAGGCTTCCGGGTCGGACATGTCGAAGGTGTCGATGTCGCAGAAGTCGAAGTCCTTCGCGAGGCCGCGCTCCTCGGCGAGCCTGCGGACCGCATGGCCCAGCTGGCCGTTGCAGCCGGTGACGAGGGTGCGCTTCGGCGCCATGGGGACGACGTCCTTGAGGTACGGGTGGTTGAGGTCGGCCTCGGAGACCGTGGCCTGGTCCAGCGGGATGGGCCACTCGATGGCGAGCTCCGGGTCGGCGAGGTTCACGAAGGTGTAGGTCCTCTTCAACTCGAGGGACCAGTGGGCGTCCACCAGGTAGGTGTAGGCGGTGCCGTCCTCCAGGGCCTGGAAGGAGTTGCCCACGCCGCGCGGGACGTAGATGGCCTTGCTGGGATCCAGAACGGTCGTGAACACCTTGCCGAAGGTCTCGCTTCCCTCGCGCAGGTCCACCCAGGCGCCGAAGACGCTGCCGCGCGCCACGGAGATGAACTTGTCCCAGGGCTCCGCGTGGATGCCGCGGGTGACGCCGCGGCTGTCGTTGTAGGAGATGTTGTTCTGGACGACCCTGAGGTCGGGGATGCCCAGGGCGCACATCTTGGCGCGCTGCCAGTTCTCCTTGAACCAGCCGCGCGAGTCGCCGTGGACGGCCAGGTCGACGACCTTGAGGCCCTCGATGCCGGTCTCGGCAACGGAGAGGTCCTTCTCGAATGCGATGTCTGCCATATGGGAAAAGCTCCTATCGAAGAGGTTCAGGTTGCGGGCGCCCGCGCGGGGACGCAGGATCATCCCCATGCCCTGCGGCCCCGCGCGGGCGCCCCGCGGTGCGGTTCGCCGGAATGCAGTCTTACTGGCCCTGTGCGCGGTAGCGGGCCTCGGTGGCCTCCTTGGCCGGGCGCCACCAGGACTCGTTCTCGACGTACCAGTCGATGGTCTGCTTCAGGCCCTCGGCGAAGTCGGTGTGCGCCGGCCTCCAGCCCAGCTCGCGCTGGAGCTTCGTGCTGTCGATGGCGTAGCGGCGGTCGTGGCCGGGACGGTCGGCGACCCAGTCGAAGTCCTCGGGGTCGCGGCCCATGGCCTCGAGGATCATGCGCAGGACCGTGATGTTGTTCTTCTCCCCATTGGCTCCGATGAGGTAGGTCTCCCCCATCTCGCCCTTCGTGAGGATGTCCCAGACGGCCGAGGAGTGGTCCTCGGTGTGGATCCAGTCGCGGACGTTCTCGCCGCGGCCGTAGAGCTTGGGGCGCACGCCGTCGATTATGTTGGTGATCTGCCTGGGGATGAACTTCTCCACGTGCTGGTAGGGGCCGTAGTTGTTGGAGCAGTTGGAGATCGTGGTGCGCAGGCCGTAGGTGCGGGTCCAGGCGCGCACGAGCATGTCGGAGGACGCCTTGGTGCTCGAGTACGGACTGCTCGGGTGATACGGCGTCTCCTCGGTGAACTTGGCGGGGTCGTCGAGCGCCAGGTCGCCGTAGACCTCGTCGGTGGAGACGTGGTGGTAGCGGACGCCGTATTTGCGGACGGCCTCCAGCAGGCGGAAGGTTCCCTCGACGTTGGTGCACAGGAACGGCTCGGGGTCTGCGATGGAGTTGTCGTTGTGGCTCTCGGCGGCGTATTGCGCGATCGCGTCGTGGCCCGGCACCAACTCATCGAGCAGCTCGGCGTCGCAGATGTCGCCCACGACGAGCTCAACGCGGTCCGCAGGCAGCCCGGCGATGTTCTCGGGGTTGCCGGCGTAGGTCAGCTTGTCCAGGACGGTGACGTGGACGCCCGGGTGGTTGTCGACCACGTAGTGCACGAAGTTGCTGCCGATGAAGCCGCAGCCGCCGGTGACGATGATATTCTTCGGTTCGAAAAACCCAGACATAAAAATCCAATCTGAAGCAAGTACAGCTTCTTTAGTATGCCGCAGGAAGTGACGCCGCGACACTATTCAACAAAACTATCGGACATTTCGGCATGCGATAAGAGCCATAACCTTCGCAGAATTACTTCCCCTACAAAACGCCTCCGGAATGCAGTCTTTGTCGTACCGGAAGACCGAATTCCCAGTTTTATCGCGTAAGTACTTGTAGAAAAAGTCCTCCCAGCTTTTAAACTTCTCACTGTCTGCAAAAGCTTCCGGCTCTTGCAAAACCGCTTTGGCATCTATCCCTGAAATTACGCCGGAGCTCAGCAGAAGCCACTCGAACGACTCGGGAAGACAAACCGTAACAGCATCGCGGTGAATGTCTTGCAGCTTAAGGACGCGGTCCGCATAGCACCCAAATGCCGCTCCGTCCGCGACAACAAACACGCGATCGTCGAGATGCTGATCCAACCAGCCCAAAATCGCGCTGTTCGTCATGGCCGAAGCGCAGGTAAGTTCACTGTCAGCGAAATGCCGTTCAAAGAACTGGAAACCAGACTTACTGTCCTCGCATAGAAGGATAGAAAAGTCCTGTTTTGGCGCCGACCGGGAAATAGCATAACGATGATTCCCGCGATCTTGATAAGCAGGGACGAAAGAATGGTATTTTCCGCTCGTCTTAATCTTGTAAATCTCATCCACGCTATACGGAAGATTGGGGAAATCAGCCCTTGAGATCAGCACGAAATAATTCGAGGAATACAGCACATGATGGGCAAACTCATCAGAATGGATCTCTTTTAAGCCCTCATCGACAAATACAATCGAGTCATGAACGGACGAAAGCTGGTTTCGCCAATCATAATCGGTCAGGGCGACACAGGGACAATCGCATTGCAAGGAAACACCCGACTGCTCGCCCGTTCGCATGTAGTCTGCGACCATGTCAAACAGTGTCGTCTTACCCGTGCCGCTATCGCCACGCACAATAGTGATGTTCCGCTTGATGGTAAATGTGTACTTGGTTCCCCTACGGCGGGAAATCTTAACGAGATGCGAACCGTTCATAAGCAGCACCTACAGATACGGAATCGACTCGTGAATCAATTCGGCCATATTGTGAACGATTCGGCCGCTGTTCACGACTTTGATTTTAAAATCCTCGCGGCCAAAGTCCATCACATGATAGAAATTCACAACGAGCTTGCGGTCTTTCGCCATGTCAAGAATCCACTTGGCACAGTTGTCACCACAGGTAGAAGCGTTAAAAATATGCTTACGATCAAATCTCATAAGCAGCAGCGTTTTCACGCCACCAGAAAGCTGGAGTGGGGAGATGGATCCAAGCACAGGGCTTTCGATGACGTTTTCGGAGACAACAACCGATCGATCGACATCTTTAATTATCGAGACTGCATAGGGATCCGTAATCCAAGAAGATCGGTAAGAGTTTTTGAAATATGTCGCTGTGTTGTAAATCGCTTCTGGCATATCGCCAAAGTAGACGCTTAACACATCCACTCCCAATCATATTGTCTTTATGGTCAACGTAATCATAACGAAAGGGGCCACCAGATAAACGGTGACCCCTAAAAGAAAACAAGCTTGCGCTAGTACTCGCGTGGGCTATTGACGATCTCGCCGGCGGCGACCTTCTTCAGGTGCTGCCCGTAGACCGACTTGCCGTAGGCCTTGGCGGCCTCCTCCAGCTCGGCGGTCGTGATCCAGCCGTTCTCCCAGGCAATCTCCTCGGGGACCGAGACCGGCAGGTCCTGGGAGTGCTCCACGGCGCGGACGAACTCCGCGGCCTCGTGCAGGCTCTCCATGGTGCCGGTGTCCAGCCACGCGTAGCCGCGGCCGAGGGTGACCACGGACAGCGTCCCCTCCTCCAGGTACATCTGGTTGAGCGTGGTGATCTCCAGCTCGCCGCGGGCCGACGGCTTAACCTCATGCGCCTTGGCGGCGACGTCGCCCGGGTAGAAGTACAGGCCGGTGACGGCGTAGGAGCTCTTGGGGCGCTCGGGCTTCTCCTCGATGGAGACGGCCCTGCCCTCCCCGTCGAACTCCACGACGCCGAAGCGCTCGGGGTCGTCGACGTGGTAGCCGAAGACCGTGGCCCTCCCCGAATTGGCGTTCTGGACGGCGCGCGTCAGGTGGCGCGACAGGCCGTTGCCGTAGAAGATGTTGTCGCCCAGCACGAGGGCGCACGGCTCACCGTTAATGAACTCCTCGCCGATGGTGAAGGCCTGGGCCAGGCCGTCCGGCGAGGGCTGCTCGGCGTAGGAGAGGTTCACGCCGTAGCGCGAGCCGTCCCCGAGCAGGCGCTCGAAGTTGGGCAGGTCGGTCGGCGTGGAGATGACCAGGATGTCCCGGATGCCCGCCAGCATGAGGGTGGACAGCGGGTAATAGATCATGGGCTTGTCGTAGACCGGCAGCAGCTGCTTGGAGGTCACGAGCGTGAGCGGGTATAGGCGGGTGCCGGACCCGCCGGCGAGGATGATGCCTTTCATAAAAATCCTCTCGATTGACAATCGTTAGGCAAAAGCTGCTAATTGCAAACAACGATTAGACAAACATATTTATTAAAATTATATGCGCCAGCAGCGGCTTCCTCCTCATTCTCTTTAAAACGGACAGTAGAAACACGTAACTCTTTCTGCATTTATCGCGAGGTAGGAAATGAATAAGTACAATGAGCAGTGTCCAACAAACGAAAGGCAAACAATGCGAGTCGAAACAACCGGAGTATGCAGAGGAAACTGGAAAATCTACCAGCAGCTTAAAATAGAAGGCATCCATGAAGGCTCCAGCATAAAAGCTCAAGCGGCAACGGTTGACGACCGCCGTTTACCTTTGTCTCTTCTAAAATTCAAGGACAATAACGGCGAATCAGACTCATACGTTCTTGTAATCCCCGACCCCGACACCCGATCCATTAAAGTTGAGTTTAGCGAAATCGGCAAAGACGGTCGTAACCTGAGCAGCGACTCCCTTTCGCTCAATTGCAAGAACATCAAATGGGAGTCGCGTCTTAACTACAAAATTAAACCTGACATGTGCAGCAAACTCAGAAATTACGATGACGTTTCAGAGTTTGAGATGGCGACGATTGATTTTTGGCAGTGCATCGAAGATTCAAACGAGTATATCCTGAGGTGCACGGTTAGAACACCGTACCGCAACGACTCGCAAATCAAACTTCGCTGCCTCGATCGGTTCCTCAATGAGGTTGAGCTGAGCATAGTCAACTTCGGCTCAAATGTAACGAGTGTTGGATTTACATCCGAGAAAAAACAACTTGAAACACAGCTCTCGATCCGCATGCCAAAGGCGTTTGATCGTTACTACTTTATAATTGGCGATCAAAATCACCCTTCATTCAGTGCATTTGACTGCTTAACGCCTGATAAATTAGGCTTGCTTCTTGAGGAGACCAACTTCCTCTTTACCCATGCGCAGTTTGACCCTGAATACCCCGAATGGTTTACAGAGCATAAGGCAACCATTGGCGCACTGGAGAAGCAGAGAAAAATCGTCTTCAATAGCGCTCCGAAATTCAGCATCATTGTCCCTCTTTACAACACGCCCATTTCGTTTTTTAACGATATGGTCGAATCCGTAAAAAACCAGTCTTATGCAAACTGGGAGCTCCTCCTAGTTAATGCAAGCCCTGACAATCAGGAACTAAAGGCTCGCGTTGAGCAGGAAACAGCCCGCGACAACAGAATTAAGTCAATTAATCTTACCGAAAATAAGGGTATTTCCGAAAACACAAACGCAGGCGTTGCCGTAGCTTCGGGCGATTTCGTTAGCTTCTTTGACCATGACGACATTCTTGAACCGGACTTGTTGTTCTCATATGCCGAGGCAATTGAAAACAATAATGACGTCGATCTTCTTTATTGTGATGAAGATAAACTCATGCCCGATGGAAAGTTAGCGCAGCCGTTCTTTAAGCCGGATTTCAATATCGATCTGCTCAGAAACAATAACTATATCTGCCACATGCTTACCATCCGTAAGTCCCTGCTAGACACTCTAGAGCCGAACACAAAAGAGTTCGATGGAGCACAGGATCATAATCTGACTCTCCGCGCCGTGGAAAAGGCAAGGAAAGTTCATCATGTTGCGAAGGTTCTATACCACTGGCGCCTAAGCGAGACCTCCACCGCAGCAAATGCCGATAGCAAGCCGTATGCCACTATCGCAGGTATCAAAGCGGTCCAGAGTCATTTGGACAGGCTTGGGCTCAATGCGAAGGTCGAACAAGCGCGTCGTCCCTTTACATATAAAGTAACCTACGCTGTGCCAGATTCCCACCCACTCGTGTCAATTATCATCCCGACTAAAGACCACGCCGACATTCTGAACAACTGCATTACATCAATTGTTGAGAAATCAACGTACGACAATTACGAGCTCGTCATAATCGAAAACAACAGCACAGAAAAGGTGACGTTCGATTATTACGATAAGTTGCAAGCAAAATATCCTGACATCGTTCGTCTTGTAACTTGGGAACACGAATTCAATTTCTCCAAGCTCATGAACTTTGGCGTTGCTCACGCCAAGGGCGACTATCTCTTGCTATTGAATAACGATACTGAGGTAATTACGCCCAATTGGATCGAGACCATGCTTGGCATCTGCGCACGTGAGGATGTTGGCGCAGTCGGTGCAAAACTCTACTATCCCGACAACACCATTCAGCACGCGGGCCTATGCGTCACTGGCGGCGTGGCGGGACATCTTTGCCAGAGCATGCCAAGGAATAATTGGGGCTACTTTGCACTCAACGATGCGCAACAAGACTTCAGCGCTGTCACTGCAGCTTGCATAATGACCAAGCGTAGCGAATATGAGAAAGTCGGAGGTTTCACCGAAGAGCTTCAAGTTGCATTTAATGATGTTGACTTTTGCTTAAAGCTACGCGAGATTAACGACCTGATCGTATACACGCCCGAAGTCGAGCTCTATCACTACGAGTCGATTTCTAGAGGCGTTGAAAACAATACGGAAAAGCAGATTCGGTTCCACAAAGAAGTCGCATACATGAATTATCGCTGGGCAAAATACTATGTCAAAGGCGATCCGTACATTAACCCAAATTTCAGCGTGGGAGAACCCGGAAATCGCTACTATCATTTATAAAGTGTTAGCTTAATTCTGCGCTTTCTAATTTTAGCCTTATTAAAATGCGACTAATAGATAAGGGAATCGAGGGTCAACCCTCGATTCCCTTACTATGAATAATTGCATTCCATACATGATATACAGTTAAGAAGCGTTTGTGATTCGATACACAAGCAGGCGTTGATTCCGCATGCTGGCCAGAATCCGCATCATTCCAAAGGCGTATTTAAAACCCAGCCCCACTGTGGTATAGCGGTAGTGTGGTAGTAGTTCAGCCACCAAGCAAGTGATGTTGTCCTGATGTAACCGATGTTATCCATAACCATACCGTTTCCGATATAAATAGCAATATGGCCCCAGCGGGCACCAGCACTTGTATGAGTATGCGTAGGGACCGCAACGATCATTCCAACTTTAAGCTGAGATATATCTCGGCTGTAACACCAATTCCAGAACATGTCGCATGCGTCGCCGTTGGGATATGACCCCAGCACGGGGTAAAACACATGGCTAACCCACTCCGAGCACAGTCCCGCCCCAGGAGAAGGAACGCTATGGCAACGATTAACGATCTGGGACTGCAAGGAGGTGCGCGCGGAGTGCTCAGGCTCCACCCAAGCACCTGAGGCATTAAAGAAATACTCGGAGTCTCCAATTCTGTTCCAGCCATTTACCATTTGTCCAGAAGACATAAGGTAGTACCACGTTCCATCATCATCGAGGAACCAGCCAGTATTCATGGCTCCGGATTCGTTGTCGAGGTGATACCACCTACCGTCAATGAATCGCCAACCGCGCTGCAGAACCCCATCTGAGTCTGTGTAAAACCACACCTGTGCAGCTGAGGACCAATACCAGCCAGCGACAGGCTTTCCCTCGGGATCCCTGAGCTTAATTCCACCCGCGCCGTCCTTGACGCCCGAAAGCACAATCGCACCACTGCTGCACGCATAATATACGTTTTCATCTTGTGAGAAGACCCAAGTGTTGCACTTTAATGCACCGCCGCTATCCGGATCCAAATAATAAATGGAGCCATTTACAGTTTGAAATCCTTCCAGCATGGCGCCATTATTATTGGGGTCTAGCAAATACCAGCTAGAACCATTGTAAAACCACCCGGTACGAATCTCTCCCGATGCGTTGGAGCAATACCATGCCCCATCGTTAATAAACCAACCGGAGCTCATAGAACCGGATTCGGAAAAATGATACAAAGAGCCGTTAACAAGCCTAAAGCCCGTAGCCATTAATCCAGAAGGCTCAAGCCAGTACCAAGTATTGCCAAGGAGTAACCACCCGGTCTGCATAGCGCCCGAACTGTCCAAATAGTACCAGCTATCATCAATTAAAACCCAGCCGGTCTTCATTGAACCCGATGTCTCGTCAAGGTAGAACCAGCGCCCACCGGTGGCAGCCCATCCCTTCAAATGTGCACAGGAGTTAGAAAATAAATGCCAGCCATCGTTCAAGTATTTCCAGCCAGTAGCTGCATAACCTTCGGAATCAAAATAATACTCCGCCCCTCTAATGGACAGAAAACAGTTTGACGGCCAACCACCAGCCTCATATCTCCACCACCATTTACCGTTTTGGTAGGCCCAAGAACCAGGAAGAGCGATGTTATTATCAGAGGAACGAACGATCTGGAACGACAACCGGGTGGTAGCGCCAGCGTAGTCCCCTAGCCCATTTACAGCTATATCAGCACAGCCAGGTGCAACATTATTCGCATAAAAGACTTCATAATCGGTCCCACATGTAAGATTTAACCCGCTATCAGCAAAAACCGACACACTCGGAGTAATCGCATCACCAGTGTATTCATATGTCGACAAATCGATAGACGCTGTGAAGTTAACCGAATCAGAAGGTAACCGATCACCATCCGATGGCCCAACTGGGCCCTGTACCGATTGATCTGTAGAATCATCAGCGCCTAGAACCGCACAATCTTCGGGTAATGAAAAAGCAATCGTGGGGCATAAAAGAGGCGTGAAACAAATTGATGCAAGGCAGACCACACCGATAAAACTCAAATAACAATTTCTCATCATTACACTTTTCCCATAAAACAAATTAGCCTTTGATAGACCAGGCCTGCTCAACCCCGAGACGAAGTCCCCCAACTAAAAGAAATTACCAAAGCAACTGCACGCGAGATGAATCTACAAACAGGAGGCGACGCTAATAAAGCGAATAAGATATAGGCAGTTCATAGCACAGACGCCAAGAGTAACAACAGAAATGGAAGAAGAGTTGAACCTAAATAATCGAGTTCTTAGTCCAAACAACAAAGCTGGTAAAGCCGGAAGAAAATAGCGCCCCTGAACACCCTGTATTACATTTTCATAGTTGAAAGTCCATGCCAACCACATCGATGCAATGGAACCGAGTGCAGCCAAAAGGAAAGCAAAAATGAAAAGAAAGGATACTGGAGCAGCAAGAAACGAAGGCTCATCACTAGAGTCAAGGCAGCAAATAAACCCAAAAAACAAATAAGGAATCATATAGAATGCAGGGAAACGCAAGTTCTCTTGAAGCCATCCAAGAGAATAGCCCAAGGTCGTTTCCCAATAGAAATCACCTAGAGAGTCGAGAGTTCTACATAAAACAAGGAAACTATTCTTTGGATGCAGCAGAATATCGCCGAGCGAATATAACTGCCCCGCTTCGTGGCCCCGAGAGGAATCTGAAGGCTGAGAAACCAAGCTGCTCATCGACGCCAAACGTAAGGCCAATACAGAAACAACAACGCAAAAGATCAACAAGAACTTGCTAAAACGCCCGGTCTTCTCATCAAGGAACTGAGAAAGAGGGACGAACAATCCAAGTAAAATCAACCCTGAATAGATAACCTTGCACGGAGCCAAAAGAACCGAAATGATTAAATATATAAAGACTTCTCTTTTGCCTATCGACCGCTGTTCGCCAAAAAAACCGCGCATCAAACATGCGAATACCAGAAGTGAATAAGCAATGATTCCAGAATCATAGGAATATGAAGCTGCCAAATGAAGCGTCATGGGCAACAATGAAACGAATACAATGACCGATTTGCCTTTAGGTGCGATTCGAAATGCCTGGAAAGCGCAGAAGCAAAAAACGAGAGCCGAACCAATTCGACCCATATAGAACGCGGGATAAGCTCCAAGTCCAAAGAACAACCCTATCTGCAAGCCAATGATAGAGCCCAGTTTTGCAGTAATATTCTCGCCGCCGGCACTAAAAGAAAATTCACTGAAAGGAACCAGCTGCCCATTTCCAAATAGTGAAAAACCATCAATAACAGAATCAAATGAAGCTGAATTAATTGCATCGCCCGGTTGGCGCCTATTGTATAGCGCGTAATCAATATCTCGCACCAGAAAAGCACCGTCATTAGTCACATGGGCATTAAATGGAAGGCTATCAACCAACCAATAAGTCGAAAAATAATGATGGCCCTCATCGGGCGCGGTGAAGGGAGGGAATATAAAGCAGAATATGATTAAAAATGATATGAGCAGTACCAAGAATACCCACTCACTTTTAAGGCGATCCTTATCCCTAGCAAATACGCTGCCGAGTACGAGAATTATAATTAACGAAATCGCAATTGTAAGCAGAACAAGCAATCTAGGATTATTTAAGTACCAAAATACTGAATAAACTGCAAATAAACCGGCAAAAGCAAGAAAAGCAGGTTTACATCTTACAAAACTCGTCATGCTGGAATCCTTAAATTTCAAAACTCACATAAGCGCAACTAAATATAGTGGCAGCAAGTATATCAACAAGCTAATTATTTTCTCAGAGCTTGCGTCGATGATATTAACGCATGAACAGTGCCGTAGCATCCGACTTCGGAGGCTAATATCCGAATTCAGTCATACACGAAGCGCTCGCCAACTGACTCAGAGGAAACGTTCAACACAGAGACGTTAAAGAGTGTTGCTATTCATGCTGACTGAATATAGTCGATGAATTACTTTCGCAACCTTTTTAGGCCAAAATTTCTCAAGCATAGCAAGGTCTTCGGAGCTCCGTGTATTATTTTGGATCAAGGAGGTCGTCTCAGATTCTTCGTGAATTCGATGACGCATGAGAATCTCGGGAGAATAAACAAAAGAACCTTCAAGTCGCGAGAATCTCTCCCACGCTTCCCAGTCCAAGTCACACTTCATCTCACTCGAAAACAAAGGTGTCTCGAGATTAGATATAACATACGTGACCGAAGGGCAGCAAATCGCAGATCCAAACCGCAAAGCCCGACGCTTGTCTCTGACTATAGATGAATTACCAACTCGAGCGAATTTTCTTAGTATTATTCTTTTCACTTTAAGAATCGAGATGTCATCGACATATTCCCCATTACGAATCTCCCCATAATTAGAAAAGAAGATCAGGGGATGATTGGAGGCGTTAACAGAGCGAAGCATTTCAATTGAATAATTAGGGGAATACAGATCATCTTGATGAGCAATGGTGACCAATGGAGTTTGAGCATGGGAAATTGCACAATTCCAGTCATGACCAATCCCTGGCATCCCATTGTTAATAAATACAGGCAAGTTATAGCTAGAAGCAACCTGCTCAATATGCTTATTCGGAGTAGAAGTAGAGATAAGGATCCTACTGGGTTGTTGCTGGTTCATTAAAGACGATATACAGTCGCTCAAATACGGTGATTCGCCATAGGCGCAAACTACGAATGTATGATCATTACACGTAAACATAGAACTACTTATCCCTCAGAATGCTCTCGATATCTTTTTCAAGCAATGCAACTCGTTGAGTTAAGTTCTTGATCGCATCGGCCTGTTTGCTGGCAATTAAACTAAGTGAAAGCATGATTAAGATTCCAAAGACAAACCCCAGAACAAATATAAAATTGGAAGGCGTGGCAAACCCCATCGCCGACGATAAATAACACAGGGGCTGCGGAAATAGAGCAGACAGGACTAGGACTAGGACCAACGCCAGCCACAATAGAGAATACTTAAGTTGGAGCCTGCCACTCACAATAAGCTTAACTACGTATGCAGCGAGTAAAATACAGGCCGCTGCTACAGAAACGCGAAGGGTTACCGGCACTTTAACACCTCGTTTTTGAACATGCGGAAATAATAATTGCAAGGGTAACTTTGACCATGTAATAGGCACTCGAAAAGCCCGAAATGGATGATGAGCCCCCTTGTCTCTCTTTCATGACAACGGGAACCTCAGATACAGACAGACCACGAGCAAGCACTGAGACAATAGAATCGGGTTCAGGGTAATCAACTGGATAGTTCTTACAGAAATAGTCAATAGCCTTCGGTCCGCAGGCCCTAAATCCAGATGTCGGATCAGCTATGTACTTACCAGTACACATTTTAATCACCCTAGTAAGCCATGAAATACCCACTCGGCGTAAAAACGTAGACTGAAACCCCCCAGTTCGCTCGAGAAACCTAGACCCGATAACCAAGTCACAGCCAGCTTCAATCTGCTCAACCATACTGGAAATAAAACAAGGATCATGCTGCCCATCGCCATCCACCTGAACGTCGATGTTATATCCATATTTTTTAGCGTACTTATGACCGGCTTGTACAGCCCCTCCAATGCCAAGATTCTGCGGTAGATCAAGTACATTGAGATGGTTAGCATGACAAATCTCAAGCGTGTTATCAGTTGAACCATCATTGACCACGACATAATCATATCCTGAATCAATCACGGCTTTAACTGTCGCACAAATTGATTCAGCTTCATTATAAGCAGGCACAATAACTAGCACCCTATAATGATTGCTCATGAACAACCTTTCAATGATAGCCCGTTATCCTTAGCTAAAAGTAAAAGTAGCACCAACAAGACGAACAACATGTTATGCAAGGAGCTAGCATGATAGGCAACACAGTATCCACAACAGCCCTAGAACATATAAACACTATAGCTGTTAACACCATCGACAATCTGTGGTCGGCGTAGTGACCACTGTGATAGCCGCAAAGTGTCCTGCATCTACCCTCTTGCAAATGCCACGAATCTTATAGAAAAGAACTAGACAGATGAGTTGCTTAATCAAATATAGCTAAGTTTCTACTAGCACGGCTCATCGTAAATGACCGTCAGAAAGAACCGAAGCGATTCTTTCGCTTGCATGGCCATCACCATAAGGATTGGAAGCGTGACTCATCGCTTCATACTCTGAGACATCCGAGAGCAACCTGCTAAACTCGTTGTAAATTACATCTTCCTCTGTGCCAACAAGTTTCAAAGTCCCCGCCTTAACGCCCTCAGGACGCTCAGTAGTGTCACGCATGACAAGAACAGGCTTGCCAAGGCTTGGCGCTTCTTCTTGAATACCGCCTGAGTCAGTAAGTATCAGATAGCTTTTAGCCATAAAGTTATGAAAATCAAATACTTCAAGGGGGTCAATAATATGCAGTCGATCAAATCCATCTAGCTCTTCATGGGCAGCCTTGCGAACAAGAGGATTCATATGAATAGGGTATATAGCTTTGGTATCGGGATAATCTTCCATTACGCGACGAATAGCACGGAACATGCGATGCATAGGTTCACCAAGGTTTTCGCGGCGATGTGCGGTGATAAGAATCAAACGAGAACCCTTTGCCCAGTCAAGCTCATGATGTGAATACTCCGGATCCACAGTAGTATGAAGTGCATCAATTCCCGTGTTACCTGTAACCCAAATCTTATCGGGTCTTTTTCCCTCATCGAGAAGGTTTTGTCTGCTCACCTCGGTTGGTGCGAAATAATATTGACTCACGATGTCAACTGCTTGGCGGTTAAACTCCTCTGGCCAAGGACTGCCAATATCATGTGTGCGTAAACCAGCCTCAACATGACCGACCGGAATTTGCAGATAAAAACAAGCTAAGGCTGCAGCAAAGCTTGTCGTGGTATCTCCATGGACAAGCACGACATCCGGTCTTTCCCCCTCAAGAACCTTCTTGATTTTAAGAAGAATGTTACACGTAACATCGAAAAGAGTCTGACCAGGCTTCATGACTGCTAGGTCAATATCGGGTTCCACATTAAAGACATGCAAAACCTGCTCAAGCATCTCCCGATGTTGACCAGTCACGACAACAACGGTACTGAAATCATCCGGATGAGTTTTGAGCACATTCACAAGTGGGCACATCTTAATTGCTTCCGGACGAGTTCCGAAAACTAGCATTACCTTTTTCATTTCAAGAACCAGCCCCTTAAAAAAACCATTGAAATACATATAGTCATTACGAACAAATAATAATCATTTAAATAATACAGAGGGAGAAGTCAGGGAGAGAGCAATTCGCCCTGAAATCAGATGATGCAATTAAACGAGATTATTAAAATGACGTCTCAACAAGATAGACAATACGACAACCATATATACAAGTCCAAAAAGACAAGATATTAAGCTACACACTGTAACACCATTTAAATTGAATACTTCTACGGAATACTTCATTGAACTAAGTGAGACGATAAACATCAACACGCCAGCAACAAGGGTATGCGAAAAATACCTAAATGAAATCAACAAATCATTGACAAGCCACATCAGTCCAGTCAAAACAGCAGAAGCTATCATAGGTGGAACTAAATACATGAAAGGTAGTATTTCATCACCAAATACAAATGAAAATAAGCTATTTCCAAACACCTCAAAACCAATACCGAACACAACGGCGATGATTAACGCACCAAGTAAGCAGGCAAAGCATAGGCGAAAGAAAGAACGCCTGTCTTTATCTGAATAACTTTTCGAGAAATAACCGAGCAGGGGGTTATACAAATATGAAACACCCATTTGAATGATAGCAATAGGAGCCGCAATAGATGAGTAGACCCCAAGAGCAGAATCCCCCAATGCAGAAGATAAATATTGGCGTGGAATTGACGATGACGCGGAAACCGCTATGCCAGCAACCACAGCCGGCAAGCATGTTATCAATAATCGCTTTGCCTTATTTCGGCTAATTCCAACAACAATGCTTGTTAGCGCGGAAGTTCGTGGCAAATCGTAAAACCATCCAACTAATACGACCGCAATAAACATTGCAAATATAGCTAGCGGCACCGAACGAAAGCAAGATAAAGCAACACAGAAAAAAACTAGAGACAAGGCTCCCTGAAGCGCAAGTGAGACTCCAACATAATCCATCCGGGAAAACTGCTGATCAGCAGCATGAAGGACATCTATCAATTGGTTGGCGCTTTTATATAAGCCGTAGAGAAAAATGCAGAAAACGGAAACAGGGCGACAAGTAAATAGCGAATAAGCAAAAGTCAAAACAAGTGATAAAAGTATGGTTAGTAATCTAAAGGAAAGATACTCCCCTACCGTGTTTTCCCCATTAACATCTGAAACTTGATATGTATACATCCTATATTGAGCAATTGGGAAAAAAATGCCATAGACAGACATCGAAAGCGAGTATAAGCCAGCATCAGAAAAACCAAAGGATAGGCGAACCACCAGCACACTTATTAACCATTGGCAAGATAAACCGATAATCGAGCCAATAGAACTCCATAAAATATTAGACTTTATCGAAAGAACTTTATCGGAACCCAACAATTACTCCGTTCTTGAATTAACTGATGCAGTTAATTGATGAGACACCTGTTTATCAGCAGGAGGAATGATCATATAGTCGCCATAAAGTTGAGTAAGCATCTCATCATAATGAGTTGGGATTTTAAATTGATGGCCCTCAAATTCTGCATCCATTACATCCGTAAAATAACTATTTGGAAATGCCTCCCTGAGACCAAACCCCCATCCGATTTGTCCCGCTCTCTTTGTTTCGCCAATAACATATTTTCTTGAAAGTTTATGTAAACGCTCGGAAGCCCATTTCTCTATAGGCAGCACTAGAGAAATGGGATAAAAAATAGCCATGAGAATTTTCATGCTAATCGGATGTGGATAATGGAAGTTGAGCCTTGATACAATACAAATCAAATCAAGCAATTTCACTTCATAAAACATAATAGTGGCCTTTAGATTTGAATCGGATATACCGTCAATTGGGAACACATCTATCCAAAGCCATTCTGGAACTGAAGGGCGATCCCTCTCTGTCCGAACGGAGATTATAGGATTAATTACTTTTGCGAATGAAGGTAAATACCCATCAATCTCTGTAGCCTGAACGCGAAGCCACGGAGAGAACCTACCGCTTTGAACAAGGCCAAGAAATTTATCGTAATCCTTCCGCGGCATGACAACATCTATATCATCATCCCAGGGGATAAAACCCTTATGACGCACGGCACCGATTAGAGTTCCATACGACAGCGAATAGCACAAATTATATTTCTCACAAAAATCGTGAAATTCCACCAAGATTTTCAGTTCTTCGTGTTTCACCGCATCAAAAGAAAGAATTTCATTCGTCATTAAAAAACCAAGCCTTAAGAAATGAACGAAGTATATCTATCCGAATAGTTCTGATTGTCATCATATGCATCGGTTAACAATTTCTCGCAACCCTTAATAAAGCTATTCGAATCTAGACCGGTATAGTATTCGAACAATAAATCGGGCCAATTAACATTTGTATTATCTAAATCAAGTGTAAAACCAATACCATAATCACTTGCCATTGTTTCCATTGCGGTATTCGGGCAAACAAGAATTGGCATATGAAGCTGGGCAGCTATATACATTTTGTTAGAAATAGCGTAATCGAGAAATGGATCCCCATTGCCGTACAGATTGTGGATTATGTTGACTCCTGTATATAAAGAGTACATTTTTTCAGGTGCAAACCTCCCTAACAGTTGGACGTTTTCTACGTGATTATTTCTACAATAATCCTTTAGCTTTTCAGATCCAGCTCCTGCAAACATCAAACGGAAACGTGAATCATTTTTAAACATATTAATCAACTTAACATGTTGCTCAATATACTGGCCAACACTACCAATGAATGCAATCACGATCGGTAAAGAAGGATTGCCATTTAAACTATTCACACATGAACTAGCATCAAGATCAGAGAATGACGGTCGCTGTAGATTGTGGACATAACTGTATTCAGAAGGGGCGAGAAAAGCGGCATAAAAACGTGATGAAAGCACCACGATTCCAGCAAAGGACACTATAGCGCGAGACATGAGGCCCAGAATCGGATTAAACTCTCCTCCGTAATCTCGAACATCCATTACATAGCGTTTGCGATACTTAATAAGCAGTGCAGGAAACGCAAAATAACCAGCAATAGTATTAAGTAAAACTATGTGATCAAAATCACTATTTAATAGCTGTTTATTTACAAACAACATATAGGCAAAATAACTGTAAAGCCTGCGTAATAAACCAGTATCTGGGCAGGGCTTAGCATATTCAATGCCCTTAATCGACCCTAGCGTCTCTTCCACGCCATCCCTATTCCAGTAGACAAGGTATTTTTCCCCGGGAGTATTATCGACATAAAAGTTGAACAAATAAGGACATAGATACGCATTACCACTAAGAACAAAACAGGTTTTTTTCATCTCTTGAATTACTCCAATGCCCAGACTAATTAATCCACTTAGTAGATATCTTTGATGAATCGTCCATTCATCAAACCAGTACGAAACTTGACCCTCTTACAAAAGACATGCGACTTATTCTTCCGTTGAAGATATTGATGCAGAAATCTCTTAATACGTAACAACTTTTGTTCCATAAGGAATATTATCGTAAATCCATTTTGCGTTCTGGATCTCAAGGCGCACACATCCTGCAGAGGATGGAACGCCCATCGTGGGATCCATCACCCGGTTACTGTTGACGTAGTAGGGCGAAGAATGGAATAGATAATCACCGTAGAACTGTGTGTAGTAATAGCAAGTATATCCATGCCCAAAGGAGTATCCCTTTCCGTAGACTTGGTACTCCCCTATCACAGTTGGCGTACTGGCTTTTCCCGTCGAACATACATATCGACGGTTTAAGGACCAATTATTCCATGACCCAGTGTAGATGCTCGTGATACAACGCGACGTATCGACAAGTATCAGCCAATTTGTATTGCTTGAATAACTTTGAGCTTTAGCGTCCATATAGTCTGACACCCACGCGCCGTTAGCCATGAAGTAATTCCAGGATCCGTCCACAACGCGCCAGCCAGTAGCCATAGCCCCACTAGCATCAAGCCAATACCAGGTGCCGCCCAAATTGAGCCATCCCGTCTGCATATAACCAGACGAATTCAAGTAATACCAATATCCGTTAACGGCAACCCAACCGGTTTTCATAACGTAAGTAGATGGATCTAAATAGAACCAGGAGCCATCCTTGCTCAGCCAGCCAGATCGTGCATAGCCAGCGGTCTCATCAAAGAAGTACCATTTTCCGTTAACGTTCTGCCAGCCGACGCTCAAGGAGCCATTAGTCGGATCAGCATAGAAAATGCAGCCACCAAGCGTCACGAAACCGCGCGCTTCGACCAATTCGCCATCGCCGTTTGAAGTAAATAACTTCCCATTGCGCAATGTTCCGCACAACGAGCAGTCAGAACCAGCAAAAGCCTTAGACGGACCATCCTGAACCGAGTCCTGGACATCTACCCATTCACGACAAGCAACAGCGCCTGAGCCTTTTGCATAATAGCTTTTCCCATTTACAGAAAAATGCCCGAGCAGCATTTTGCCGTCGACGGCAGGATCAAGATAATAGTATTGGCTACCGTCCTTCAGCCAACCCGTCTTTACAATACCCGATGCATTAGATGGCTCAGCGTAATACCAGTCTCCATCGCTCATAAACCAGCCGAGTGACAGCGCTCCCGTTGAAGAAAAATGATACCGATTCGATCCGATGGAAAAAAAGCCGGTAACCATTCTATTGTCATTTGCGATATCGAGCCAATACCAAGCGCCGTTCACCGAACGCCAGCCCGACGCAAGTGCGCCGGAACCGTCTGCGTAATACCAGTCCGTACCATCAAACGCCCAACCAACAGCCATTGCACCGGAATCCGATAAATAATAACGTGATGAGCCAACGGAAACGATTCCCCTAGACATAGCACCATCATTGGCGGGATCAAGCCAATACCAGTTATTGCCAGTTTGAAGCCAACCGGTTAAGACTTCACCATTGCTACCCCAATACCATAAACCGTTATCAAGACACCATCCATTAATCAGTCCATAGGTTCCAAGAAGATAAGGATGCCCATCGATAACACGTCGCCCAGTAACCATGGAACAGCCGTCAAGGGAGTCAAACCAGTACCATTGGCCTCCGATAAGCTGCCAACCATTTGCCAAAGCGCCTGATGGACTCGCGTAATACCACTTATTGTCAGTAAAAATCCAGCCGCAACTCATCGCGCCGTCACGAGCGGGGTCCAAATAAAACAACGAGCCGTCAACATTCTGCATTCCGGTCAAACGGCAGTCGTCAAGATAGTAATACCAGGACAAACCGTCCCATTGCCATCCAGATAGTTTTTCCGTCGTCGACGAGTCTTGGCTTTCGACAACCTGTGGATTCGAATCTTCCGCTGTTTTGCCAGCATAATCGTTGGAATCTTGAGCGAGACCGCCGCCGACAAAAGCACCCGACCCTTCCGTCGAGTCGCGCTCTACGATATCGTTATCCGCCCCCTCTTCCACGGCATAAGCAGTGCAAGAAAACGCGGGGGCGAAAACCGAGAGCGAGGCGGATAGTAGCACCAAGCCGATTGCTCGCCAGCAAATTCGATGATCAATCCGAGCATTCATTTCAGGCCCCCAACCGGTACCGACTGTCTTACAAGGAATCAATTAGATAAACGGACGGGCTGCGCCGATCACATTTCCCCTAGCGCTGACGGGATGAATACCGACACCCTGATGAGGCCAGGAGTCAATCATCATACCGCCGCCAAGTGCGATTGCGATATGCCCGCGATAATAAATCACATCGCCACGCTGAATCGAGCTGGTGCTCACGGGCATAAAGATGTTGCTTCGATACCAATTCATCGAATTGTAGGTTTGGCTTGGATCCCAGCGATGGTTATAAGGGTTGTAAACACCCATATCCATGCCAGTAGCATAAAGACATTGCAAGACAAAACCAGAGCAATCAACAGCCCCGCCGGGAGCGGTAGACCAAGGCTCAATATATTGCGTACCGATATATTCGTAAGCACGCTGAATAAAGGCATTCACGCAATCTTCCCGCGTCGCTTCGACAGAAATGCGAGAAGGAGTCACATAGGTAAAGTAGCCAGTGCAGTAGCTAGGCAACTGAACAGTCCAAGAGCTGACCTGGGGATACTGCGGAGGATTTTGCCAGCCAACCTTGTCGCACTGGCCATCGCTCCAGAAAATTCGACGCACGCCATCGATGGTTCTTGCGCCTGTTGCCATAGCACCGCTGCCGTCTAGCCAATACCACTTACCCGAATCTTTAAGCCAGCCAACATGCATGCTGCCGTTGGAGTCAAGGTAATACCATGTTCCATTGAGGCATTTCCAACCAGTTGCCATTTTTCCGTCGGCGTTTAGGTAATACCATGCACCGTCAGTAAAAACCCATCCAGTTTTCATCGCACCAGAATCGGCATCAAGCCAATACCAATCGCCATCAATCTGCAGCCATCCACGATGAATGACGCCCGTTCCGGGCTCAGCATAAAACCTTTGATTTGCAACATTAACCCAACCGGACGCAACCTGCCAGCCATCAGCTCCAGCTGTTTTTAGGATAGTACCGTTTTCGCGGATCACATCTTTGCAAAGATATCCATTGCCATCGGCATATCTTTCTACGCCGTCTTTAACGGTAATCCAGCTTGACACCACAAGTCTACCGCTCAGGTTTGCGAAACAATCGTTGCCGCCCACCTCAAATAAGCCCGTTTTCATGAGATGGCTAGCAGGGTCCAGGTAATACCAACTCACGCCCTCTTTATACCAGCCAGAAATAAGCGCGCCAGATTCAGAGGCAAAATACCAGCCGTCCTCGGACTGAGCCCAACCAATAGCCATAGTCCCATTCGAATTCAAATAATATGCTGCATTGCCAAGGTCTAAATACCCAACAGACATTTTGCCGTCGGAAGCCGGATCGAGATAATACCAGGTTCCGTTAACGAGTTGCCAGCCAGTGACCGCAATACCATTAGAGCAGTAATACCAATCTACTCCATCTTTGAACCATCCATTTACGAGGCCATAGTCGCCAAAAATGTAGGTACTTCCATCGATCTCGTGACGACCTTTGAACATAGCCAGCGTCTGAGAGTCAAAATAATAGCGAGTCCCACCTATCGTCTGCCATGACGAAGCAAGTGCGCCCGATGGATATGCCCAGTACCAATTCCCGTCAACGAGAATCCAGCCGGTTTTCATAGCACCAGTGGCATCTAAATAGTATTTCCCGCTCCCGAGGTCGACAAAACCAACCTGCATTATATGGGTGGCAGGATCCAGGTAATACCATGTGCCGTCTTGATAAAACCAATCAGCAGATAAATCGCCTCCAGCATTGGCATAAAACCAATTTCCATCTGAGTTACGTAGCCAGCAGTTCTGATATAGCGCGCCAAAAGGCGTTGCGGCATTGCCGTCATTCGCATAAAACGAAGCAGTCGATCCGCCAGCATCGGTCACATTGAAATAACCTGTCTGCATTGCACCATCATTGGCCGGATCAAGCCAATACCAATAGCCCCCGCTTTGCAGCCAGCCAGTTTGGTGTTTACCGTTTTTTTCCGTAATACCAAACTCCAGACGACTCGTCTCGTTGCCAGCCATCTTTTATGACGGAAGAATTATCAGGTTGCAAATCATCGGAAACCACAGAAGAAAAATCCGCTTTTGACTCAATACTCTGAGCCTCAACGGAATCCTGTGCAAACGCGACATTCGCACTCAGGGGCAAGCAGCAAGCAGTGATTAATGACGCAGCAGCACAAACAAGCGTGGCCTTCTTTTCGAATCGATACATAAGCGACCCTCCCAGATATCCTATTTAGTTATTTTAATCCACCTTTCGAGATTGATTTTCGCTACTTTCTGTTCAGTCTATATAGCTAAATTCAATTGATTGAACATATCGTTCAATCATTCTATTCTCTTCCTAAGCAATGAACATCTTAATTGGAGGCCTGCAGTGGAACTGACCAAGCGTAACTTTACAGTTCTGTACGAATACCTAAAGAACCCATATGCCAGCCAGCGAGAAGTTGCCGAGCGCACCGGCCTTTCACTTGGATCAGTAAACGCAGCGAATAAAGAGCTCACGAATGAGGGGCTTCTCGAATCGGACAGCCTAACCGACGGCGGTTACGAAGCGCTTCATCCCTATAAGGTTGAAAACGCAGTGATATTGGCTGCGGGGCTTTCGAGCCGCTTTGCTCCCATTTCGTATGAAAAGCCCAAAGGCCTTTTAAAAGTACGTGGTGAGATCCTCATTGAGCGACAGATTAGGCAGCTGCAAGACGCAGGTATCAGCAATATCACCGTCGTTGTCGGCTATAAAAAAGAATTTTTCTTCTATCTCGAAAGCAAGTTCGGCGTCTCGATTGTCGTCAACAACGAATATGCATCCAAAAATAACCACGCATCGCTTATGTGCGTAAAAGAGCGGCTTGGCAACACCTATATTTGCTCAAGCGATGATTACCTTCTAAACAATCCGTTCGAAGCATACGTTTGGAAAGCATTTTATTCTGCTCAATATGCTGAAGGCGCCACCAAAGAATGGTGCATTCAAACCGGAGCAATGGACAGAATCACCAATGTTACGATTGGCGGTTCCGATGCTTGGTATATGCTCGGACATGTCTACTTTGATAAAGCCTTCTCGCTTGCATTTAAGCAGATTCTCGAAACGGAATATAACAAGCCCGAAACAACGGACAAGCTTTGGGAAGATCTATATATCGAGCACATCAAGGAGCTCGATATGGTGATCAAAAAGTATCCTGAGGGCGAGATCAACGAATTCGATTCTCTTGATGAACTGCGTGCCTTTGATCCGCATTTTATCGAAAACGTTGACTCCGATATTTTCGATAACATCGAGCAAGTGCTCGGCTGCTCCAAATCAGAGATTCACGACGTTTATCCCCTTAAACAAGGTCTTACGAATCTATCGTGCCACTTTAGAACCAATGACGGAGAGTACGTTTACCGCCATCCGGGAGTCGGGACCGAACTGCTTATTAACAGAAATGGAGAAGTAGCCGCACTTAAAAAGGCCAAGGAACTCGGCCTTGACGACACGTTCATTCATGAGGACCCAAAGCGCGGTTGGAAAATTTCGAAGTTTGTACCCAACGCAAAGCAGCCTGATCCGCATGATGATGCCCAAATGAATCGAATGATGCAGATGTGTCGTTCGCTTCACGAGAGCGGTGCAAATGTCGAAACCGAATTTGACTTCTACCTCGAAGCGAAGCGCTACGAATCACTTCTTCTGGAAAAAGGCCCTATCGACATTCCAGGCTACAGGGAAATGGCCGCCGAAATCGATGAATTGGAGCACTTTGTCCAGGCCGACAATGCGCCAAAATGCCTTTGTCACAATGACTTCTTTTACCTCAATTTCCTTATCGATGAAAACGACAAGTACTATCTCATTGACTGGGAATATGCTGGCATGAGCGATTATGCAAACGATTTTGGAACGTGCAGTGTCTGCTGCGAGCTTTCCGAAGATGAAGTCGACCGCGCGCTTGATGCATATTTTGGGCGCAAGGCAACAAACAACGAAGTTGCACATAACTATGCGCACATTGCCCTTGCAGGATGGTGCTGGTACCTCTGGTCTCTTCTGAAAGAAGCCGAAGGCGACTTCGTAGGCGAATGGCTCTATATCTACTTCAATTACGGTGTCAAATACCTTAAAAAGGCACTGGAGATCTATCGGAAAGGTGAGTAACGATGCAATTCGGCTTTTTTAGCGGCCTTCTTTGGGGCCTTGATACAGTAATTCTTGGAATCGGTTTGGCGCTCGCGCCCTATATTGGATCGGCGGAAGCGCTTGCATGCGCCTCCATTGCGGGATCTTTTCTCCATGATGCCTTCTGTGCAATCTGGCTCTTTGGATACATGGGAGTTCGAGGCAGATTAAAAGACACGCTCGCTGCACTTAAAACTCGTTCGGGCAAGGTCGTCATCGCCGGCGCTCTGCTCGGTGGGCCTATCGGGATGACCGGCTACGTATTGGCAATTAATAACATCGGAGCTGCCTATACGGCAATCATCTCCGCCTTCTATCCCGCGGTCGGAGCATTCCTTTCTTTCGTGCTGCTGAAAGAGAAAATGGGCAAAGGACAGATTCTTTCCCTTCTCGTTGCTCTTTGCGGCGTAATGACGATGGGCTATCTATCGGCCGGGTCGAGCGAGATTGCAAATGCCCCTCTCGGCTTACTCGGCGCGGTGCTTGCCGTTATCGGATGGGGATCCGAAGCGGTGCTGTGCGCATGGGGAATGAAAGATGATGCCGTTGATGACGAAACGGCTTTGCAAATCCGCGAAACTACAAGTGCGCTTGTTTATGGAGTGCTCGTACTCCCCCTCTTCGGAGCATGGCATTTCACGCTGGGTGCTATCCCGAGCATGCCCACATTGATTATTGCACTCGCCGGACTCGCGGGAACTGCATCCTATCTGTTCTATTACAAGGGCATTGCAGCAATCGGAGCAGCACGTGCGATGGCTCTGAATATCTCCTATTCGGCATGGTCGGTGGTCTTTGGCCTGATCTTGCTTGGAACAATTCCCGACATGGCATCCGTAATCTGCTGCATTGTAATTGTATGCGGAACAGTTTTGGCAGCCAGTAACTGGGACGAACTATTTGAACGTAATAAGACGGCTTAGCGTGATTAACAATGTAGTAAAAGGGGAGAGCTCGTCGAGCTCTCCCCTTTTAGCATCATGGCTATTCAATTACCACGGCCTGGCTATCCATCTGTTGCCATGTGCCGAAGAACACCTGGGCATTTCGCGTAACATTGCCGTTAATCGAATCCGAAAGATAGACAATTCCCTGCTCGTCATCATAGCCTTTAAGGACTACGGCATGATTACCGCCCCACAGGCCATAAGAATGCCCATTATACCAACGTGCAGCATAACGGCCTCCTGGCCAACTTCCCCACTCGGTATTCCACATCTCAACAGGTTGACCACAGGTCAGTCTGTTCTTAATGGAAGAAATTGACGAGAAAGAGACGTCTTTTGCCTGCTTGCCACTTCCAGCAGCACGCAGAAAGTTATTGCCAGCAATAGTAATCGCAGGGGCGACGCATCCCATGAGACTCCCGCTGCTACGCCTTGGGTTGCCATCAAAGGCGGTAACAAAGTTGCCGTTGCTTCCCTTGGGCAAGTAATAATCCGCAATAATCGTCTTACCTAAACCGAAACCATAGTAGTTAAGCAAGTTTGTAAGGGCAACCGACTCACAGCCAGTAGGAAGTTCCGGGTACTGCGAATAGCACGGGACATCGACCCAAGCGCCAACCATTGCGCCGGATGAACTGAACTTGTAGTCAGTAGAGCCGATCCAATACCAACCGTTGCTCAACATTACTCCCCCACGTGCGGCATCAAGGTAATACCATGTGCCCCCAAGGGAAAGCCATCCCGTTTTCATTGTGCCAGAAGCGGATTCTAGCCAGTACCAGTTACCGCCATCGTTAAGCCAGCCAGTCGCCATTCGACCATCCGAGTTAAAGTAATACCAAGACCCAGCTATTTGCTGCCATCCAGTCAGAATTACCCCATTAGCAGAACAATAATATCGAGAACCCCGACTCTCAATCCAGCCCGTTCTAACATTCCCGCCATCGTCAATCAGCTGGATTCCTGAATCGGTCATGATGCCCTTAAGGTCAATTGCACCGCTGGATGAAGAATGATACATACAGGACCCATCACCGTTTGACCAGCAATTAGCCATCATCTTGCCGGAACTATTAAATATGTATTCACATGATCCAATAGTTTGAAAGCCCGTTGCCATGGCGTGAGTCGAGGGATCGAGCCAGTACCACGCACCGTTCAGGCTGAGCCAGCCGGAGGCCAGCGCGCCGGAGCCAGTCGCGTAGTACCAGGTGCCGCCGTCGAGCACCCAGCCGGTCGCCATCGC
>DBGDEA010000010.1:0-6593 GCA_048342875.1 Collinsella sp.
TAGGGAGGCGTGGAAATCGGCCGCCGACATCGACTCGCTCTGCGACTCCCTCGGAATCTCCCCATATCTCGACAAGCCGACCCGTAAACTCTCGACAGGAATGAAGCAGCAGGTAAAGCTTGCCATGGCGATATCGACCGATTGCCCGTACCTCATCCTCGATGAACCGCTGAACGGCCTCGATCCGGGAAAGCGGAAAACCTCCTGCGACGCGATGCGCAGCGAGGTGGCGCGGGGACGCAGCGTGCTCATTTCAAGCCATCTACTCGACGACCTGGCAGACCTTACCAACTCGTTCTACTTCATCGAAGCCGGCACGCTCGTGGAAAAGATCAAGTCGTCCTCGCAGACGCTCAAGCAGGAATACCTCGATACATACGAAGGAGGTGAATGACATGATAGGCAAGAGCTATGCAAAGATAGCGATTGTTGGCTTTGTACTTTGTCTTGCAATGGTGCTATGTGCATCGTTTGCGAGGTATAGGTCCGAGCAGTCGTTCATCGATGGCGCTGAAAACGGTTTTGGCATAGACGGGATGTATGTCAACGATGGCGCGACCAGGCCGTCTATGGCGATTCTTGCAGGCGAAGATATGGAATGGCAAATCTGTAATGACGATGGCTCTTGTATGAGTGGTCGTTTGGCCGCAACGAGCGATCCGAATTCGTTCGATCTTCTCGACAATGATGGATCGGATTGCGGTTCAGTTCACCTGTCGTATGCATCGCGAGACGGGATGGACGGCATTCTCTACGTCTCCCACGAGACTGGCGATTTCAAGATGCGCAGGACTAACCGAGTGCCGGCTTTTATCGAGGAGTGAGAATTCCCGGCGGTCTGCCGATCAGGCCGCCGGGGTATCGGACTCAGCATTCATCCGTACACACACGGATGAATGCTGGAAGTGTCCGGATGAAGTTGATAATCAAGGAAACAATGCCGTTCTGCCTGGGACGGCTTTGGTCTGGACTTTAACAACAACATCGCAATCGACACTTATCAGCTCGCGCGACGCGCATGGCCAAATCTCGGACGCTGGTGCATGGAGGACCTTCGAGATTTACTGTACATCCAAAACGACGACGCACACCGCGTGCTCGCCGACTGCGAAGACGAGATGGCTGTCTACAATGCGATCAGAAACGGCGTGAAGTCCGGAGAGCTTTCTGTCGAACCGCCGCGCCGTCGCGCGAGCCGATCGGGCAACCCGGGCAATCTGGTCCCGGATCTCCCGGTCGTATTCCTACGATATCGCCCCTAGATCACCAATGTGTCAGATAAAGAATGAGGCAATGGCTGTGATCACGCCTACGGCAGATGCAACGACTGCGCCTTTTTTCCTCTCCTTTAGTCCGACGAATAGGGTTGCCGTAAAGTAAAGGGCGGAAATGCAGTCTATGGCGAGCAAAACGAGTTCCTTGGGCGGTTTCAGCAAAAGGTCGCTAGCAAAGAGTAATGCAAGCAGGGCAAAGCCGATTGTGACCAAGTATCTTGATTGATTTTGCGACAGCATGGCAACTGCCTTTCAGAACATGCAAGTGAAAAGTCGGTACGATGTCATTGCGGTTGCAAACAAGCCGCCGTCAGGACCGGTTGTCACGAGACCGGCGATAACGCATTTTCTCGGTTTCCAGCTCATGACAGACCCCTCTCTCATGGTGCAACGCATACATTATGAGATATGCACATTATCTCGCTAATCAATTTCAATATCCATCATCCAACTAAAGAATACTGACTCACTGGTTCAGCGACGATGCGTTTTTACCCTCGCGTTCCCACTCGCCGCGTCGGCGGTCGGAAGGGTCTCCGTCTCGCAATCAGCGACCTTGTAATCGTATCTGTCGAGCCAGGCGGCAAGCACGTCCCAATCGACGCGCTTCCAGTCGCCGCCCGGCGCGTGCTGCATCACGAGGCCTCCGGCGACCATGAGCGCGTGGATATGCCCTCCTTGCAGGCCAGCGATGATCCCGCCGGTGCATACGATGCCAGGTCGCTGTGCCGGCATGGCGCAAACGTATTGGCCTTTGTGCCCCTTTTGGCAACTTTAGCATGGCTGTAGGTTAAACCAACCCACAGCCATGAGCACGTTAACGTAGTACTATGCTAATTACACGGATAAGGCAGGGGTATTTTTCTTTGGCGAATAAATTTGTATTTCATGGCAAGGGGAGTGGCGTTAAGGTTTTCATCGCTATATCAGTTGCCGTGTTCGCATTCTTTGCGCTATTTCTAAAAGTGGAGCGTTGCCAAAAAGATAGCGGAGGTGACTATTCACATTTGTGGTTCGTGAGCGTATTGGTGTTGAACGTTGACAGCTCTGGCGATTTTACCATGTCGGTCGAAAGCGAAGATCCATATAACGACGGGTCTGATCGTCTGACCATTCTGGTTGATTCAGAACATACGCGCTATGTAAGCGATAGCCCCGTGAGCGTTGGGTCTAAAGTCAAGGTAGGCTATTTTCTCGATTCCCGAAAGAAAAATACGATTCGCTGCTCTTCTGTGGATGTGTTGGAATAATTTTTGAGTAACTATCAGTAAAAAGCTGCGAGCAAAGGCTGCTCCACGTGGGGCGGCCTTTTTGGTGGATAGACGTTGCGGAGGATGATTGATTGACGTTTTTACTCCGCATGGAAATCGAGTGAGGATTCTGTTCCGCGAGGGGCGTGTTTTGAGGCTCTTGGCGGTACGTAATTCTCGTTCGGCGTCTTGACGGGACAAAACCCTCGGTTGACTTTTTGAAGCGTCCCTAGAATCAGCTGTTACGATAAAAACGGGGGGGGGTAACTCCGCGGACACGGCCTAGCGCGCTGCCATCCAGTGCCGATTCTGCCATACTCGCAATTCGGCGAGGATGAGGAGTATGAATTAATCGGGGCTTATAGGACAAAATGTGTGTCCTATAAGCCCTAAGGATGACGATTCCAATACGGATGACTACACCAAAACCGGCATCGACGGTTCCATGGACGATTCGGATTCCAAATAGGCCCTGTTAGTTGATCTACTTCTTTGCCGGTGTCGTATACGAAACCGCTATACCCGCGGCAATTGCCATGAGACAGCTCGCGATGAATCCGAACTCATACTTCAAAACGTTTGTTGCGGTCAGGGCGATAATCAACACGGTCGCAATTTGCAGAATTATCATTATTGCGAAGAGATTGATTCCTTGTTTGGCCGAAGTCGCTGAGTGAGTTTGGCTTTGTTGATTCAGGTTGTAGCTGACAACAAAAGCGACCAGTTCGCTTGATACGGGGCCGACTACATAGAAAAAGATTGCGTCAATGAAGCCTATAGTGTTGTAAGTTGTTTCGCCGGAAAAAACAGCGTATAAAGCATATCCAAATCTTGGCTGATTCATGTATGAGTACGAAAAGACGAAGAGCGTCAATATTGCTACTACCAGAAGTGCATTCAGGACAAATCGTTTGCTTTTCATCGATCGCTCCTTCCGGGTGACTCTTATTTGTAATTCTACAGCATCCATTTGTTTTTCAAAGAATTTGACTGTCCTAAATAACATGCACTTTCGCTGGAGGGTCGCTGTTTGGCGGCCCTCTTTTTTGCACAGGCGCGGTGGGATGGTAATAATCGGGCGGGAGTCAGCCGCTCTGATAGAATCGTCCTTGCTGTCGGCAGCCCTCGTGCCGGGCAGAGCCCTCCATCCGATGGGAGGTGATGCCCATGACCGATTTCACTGAGCTCGTGAAGCTCCTGACTGCTATGGTCTCGCTCCTCACGGCCCTTGTCGGCCTTTCCAAGGCACTCAAGACGATATGAGAAAGCCATTTGGGTTGCCTCCCCCGCGGCGCAGCTTCTTTCCGCGGGCTCGGGATGCCACAATGGGCTTTGAGTATCGGCCCGTGCGGTAGCCCTTACCGCACCTGCGGGGAGGAGGCTTCCCATGCCCCATGTTACCTCCATCGGCCTGGACGTCCACGCGCGATCGGTCGCCGCCGCGGCGTTCAACCCCTTCACCGGCGAGGTGGTGCACCGTGACTTCGGGACGGACGCCGCCGAGATCGCGGAGTGGGCCCTCGGGTTCGAGGAGCCCAGGGCCTGCTACGAGAGCGGCCCCACCGGCTTCCACATGGCGCGCGAGCTGCGCGCGCTCGGCCTCGACTGCGCCGTGGCAGCCGTCTCCAAGATGCAGAGGCCGGCGGCGGACGCGCGCCGCAAGAACGACCGGCGCGACGCCGAGTTCATCGCCCGCATGCTCGCCACCCACAACATCGTGGAGGTCCCGCTGCCCGATGCGGCCGTCGAGGCCGCCCGGGACCTCGACCGCGCCCTCGACGACGCCACGGCGGAGTACCGCCGCGCCAGGCAGCGCCTCAACATGTTCCTGATCAGGCTGGGCCACGTCTGGGACGAGCGCAACGCCGACGGGACGAGGAAGGGATCCTGGACGCGCGCCCACTGGAGGTGGATATCCGGGATCAGGCTCGAGGGGCCCCAGCGCGACGTGCTCGAGTACTACGTCACGGCCGCGAGGTGCGCGGAGTCGGACCGCCGGCAGCTCGAGAAGAAGGTGCTCGCCCTCGCCCGGACCGACCGGTGGCGCCCGGCCGTCGAGGCGCTCTCCTGCATCAAGGGAATCGACACCCTGACGGCCTTCAGGCTCGCAGCCGAGGCGGGCTCCTTCACGAGGTTCCGGACGGCCCCGGCCTTCGCGAGCTGGTGCGGGCTGGTCCCGTCGGAGCGCTCGAGCGGCGAGACCGAGCGGCGCGGCGGGATAACCAAGACGGGCAACCGGCTCGCCAGGACGGCACTGGTGGAGTCGGCGTGGCACTACCTGACGTGCACGCCCCGCCCGAAGGCCCCGGCGCCCGGCGCGGACGTCCCCGCGGCGATCCGGGCGCGCGCCGACGCCTGCACCGCCAGGCTCTGCCGCCGCCGCGAGGCGCTGGCGGCGGCGGGCAAGAGCTCGTGCAAGGCAAACGCCGCCGTCGCGCGCGAGCTCGCCTGCTGGGTCTGGGAGATCGGGTGCCGGGCGGAGGGGACCCTCGGCTGACCCCGTCGGACAACAAGCCTCCCGCCGGGAGGGCCCGCGCCTCGACGCATCGCCGGCGCGCGTTCACGAGCCCTTTTTGGGCAGCCCAAGGGCCGCGCCCGTGAACAAGACTGGTTTCGGACGAGCGCGCCGGACGGAGAATCGAAATGCGGTGGGGTGCGCGGACATACCGGGCTGACCGCCGGCAGCGCGCCCGCAAGAGCCCGCGGATATTAGCTTGCCAGGCAAGCGTCGACTAAACGTGCAGCGTGCGCGGGCCCTCCCGACGGGAAACGAAAAAGCCCGGTTTAAAACCGGGCTCGAACAAACACGCCTATTGACAATGGCTTTCTCATATTAGTAGGGTTCGAAGCCCAAAAAGAAAGGCCACCGTCGCTAAGACGATGACCCAACTTCATTAAGCAACGGCTCTGCCCAGCTCTCTACAACTTGGGCTGCCGTCGGCACCATTTTACCCTCCTGACGAGGAATTCGTCCATATTTCAAAAACCAAATTGCGTTTGCTATCGAAGCCTTGATTATCAACTTCATCCGAACACCTCCCACATTCATCCGCACATGTGCGGATGAATGTGGGAACCCGATACCCTGAGGGCCGGACCGGCCGGCCCCGGGAGATCAGAGGACGGCCGGTCCGGAAAGAGGAAGAAGGGTTCCGCGGAGGCGGCCCCGAGGGCCTACGGCAGGCTCACCAGGCACGAGCGGGACACGGTCCAGAGGATGCTGGAGCGCAGGGCCTCATGCAGGGAGATCGCGAGGGAGCTGGGCAGGTCGCCCTCGACGGTGAGCGCCGAGGTGGCGTCGCACAGGTTCGTGACGGCGCCGAAGGCCAGGCGCGGCGAGCGCGTGGACGCCTCCGCCGACCTGTCGGCGGCCTGTCCGCGCCTGGCGGCGTGGCCGCGCTGCTGCAACGGGTGCGGCCGGTACCGTGCGATCGGCTGCAAGCGCCGCCCGCACGTATTCTGTGTTTCGTCAAGAGGATTTGAGCAAAAAGAGCATCGGAAATTGAGCAGTCGCAGCATCGGAAGCGCGCACGCTTTTTGAGCGGCTAGCCCTCCTGCATGAGGGCATGGCGGACGCGGTAGGACTCGCCGCGGAACTGGACGAGCCTCCCGTGGTGGACGATGCGGTCGATCACGGCGGCGGCCATCTGGTCGTCCCCGAACACCGACCCCCACCTGCTGAACTCCAGGTTCGTGGTGATTACCACCGACTGCCTCTCGTATGCGTCGGCGAAGACCTGGAAGAGCAGCCTCGCCCCGTCCGCGTCGAGCGGGAGAAACCCGAGCTCGTCGATGACGAGCAGGCGGGCCTTGCCGATGAGCGCGGCCTCCCGGTCGAGCCTCCCGTCGTCGCGGGCGCGCCTCAGGCGCATCACGAGCGAGGACGCCGTGAAGAAGCGCGCCTCGAGCCTCCTCTCGCACGCCAGCGCGCAGAGGGCCGACGCCATGTGCGTCTGTTAGCGCTACTGTAAAAACAACCAATTTCGCCATCGCACTTTAGCCGATTCCGCCAACGCAATTTCCCCAATCGCGCCAACGCATTTTCACCATTTCCACCAACGCCGGGGCT
>DBGDEA010000011.1:0-23270 GCA_048342875.1 Collinsella sp.
CGACTATCTGCCTCTTGAACTCGTCGGTGAAATGCCTCGGGTGCCTGGGGTCCCTCATATACGGCCCTCCCGTCTCCTGCGCCCCTCCCGGAACTGTCCACATCAGTGTAGCCAATCCACCTCTGCATCCTCGCCGGGGAGAGCGCCTCGCGCACGGGCATCCCAAGCGACGCGAGGTGCCTGGTGAGGCCCGCCCCGTAGGACGACGTCCCCTCCATCGCGACGCAGGCCGGCTCCCCGGCCGCCGCGATCGCCCCGGCGAGCGCCTCGTAGCCCGCCGCGTCGGCGGGGAACTGGCGGGACAGGACCTTGCGGCCCCTCCAGTCCAGGACGCACAGCCAGTGCGAGTCGGCGTGGGTGTCGACCCCGCAGAAGACCGGCCCGCGGGCGCCGGGTGTCGATTCGTTTTGCATGTCTCGCTCCGTTCTTTCCGTGCTCGCCTGGACCGGGCAGACGGCACACTGACGGGGCGCGATAGAATGCGGTTGTTCGGGTCCGCGGTATCGCTCCATGCTCCTATTAGGTCATGCGGCGGTCTCGGCTCGCCGCGGCCCGCGCGGGACATGTCAGGAAACGAGGGCAGCCCTGTGGGCGCCAGCGGAATGTGGGGTCACCGCGCGGTCCGCATCTGATGGTGTCGACGTCAATGGTATACGGGTGCACCATCGACGTCTTCAATACAGAAGATATCAGTGCGGAATATTCCGGAGAGAAGTCCCCGTCCCGCCCCCGGATCCCCTGCGTTTACGGCCTTGAGGTCGGCGTGGGCGGAGAATGTGGTTGATGGGGATACGTGTCCCTTTCGCTGTTTCGCGGCTTTGCCGCGAAAAGCGCGTTACTTTGGGATGGGTGGGGAACGTGGTTGTTGCGGCAGCTGATCCCCACCATAAATTACCCTCGGCATACTTGCGCGAACGATTGCTCGTGCTACACTTGCAATTGCTGTTTCAGGGCGGGGTGGAATTCCCCACTGGCGGTAAATCGGGCGGTGTCAAAGGGGCACCGTGGCGCAGGCGAGGTGTCTGCGACCGAGCCGATGAGTCCGCGACCCGTGCGTGTGTTGGTTCGCATGCCGGCTGAACTGGTGAGATCCCAGTACCAACGGTTAGAGTCCGGATGAAAGAGGCAGGTGATCTTATGTCTGAACAGTCGCAGCATATCCATTTTGAGAACACGAATAGGTGGAGCACCAAACAGCTCGTTACCATGGCGTTGATGTGTGCCTTGGGCGCCCTGTTTATGTACGTGCAGCTGCCCATCCTTCCTTCGGCGCCGTTTTTGACGTATGACCCGTCGCTGGTACCGGCGATGGTGTGCGGGTTTGCGTATGGTCCTGGCGCCGGCACTGCTGTTGCCGCTATGGCTATCGTTATCCATGCGCTCACCACGGGCGACTGGGTCGGCGCGCTTATGAACCTGGTTGCCACGCTGGGCTACATTCTGCCTGCGGCTATCGTCTATCAGAAGATGCATACCTATAAGGGTGCCGTGATTGGCCTGGTGCTCGGCGTTATTGCCGCTACGGCGTTGTCTATGGTCGCAAACCTTACCATTGGCGTATGGTTCTGGTATGGCTCGGTCGATGTGATCGCCCCGCTCGTGATTCCTGCCGTGCTGCCGTTCAACCTTATCAAGACCGTGCTTAACTCGGTGTTGACACTGGCGGTGTATAAAGCGGTCTCCAACCTCATCACGCCTAAAAAGGACCAGGTCAAAGGCCGCGCATGATTGAGTGCCGGGGCGTTTCCTTTAGCTATGACGGTGCCGTACCGGCACTCGACGGCGTCGATCTGAACATCGAGGACGGCGAGTTTTTCTGCATCCTCGGTGGCAATGGGTCGGGTAAGTCGACGTTTGCCAAGCATCTGAATGCACTGTTGCAGCCCGATGCGGGCACGGTACGTATCAACGGCATGGATGCGTCCGACCCCGAGCTGGTCTACGACATTCGTTCGACCGCGGGCATGGTATTCCAGAATCCCGATGATCAGCTGGTGGCAACGCTTGTCGAAGATGATGTTGCGTTTGGTCCCGAAAACCTTGGCGTGCCATCGGCGCAAATTGCGCAGCGCGTACGCGAGGCGCTGAAGGGCGTGGGCCTGGTGGGCTTTGAGCGCCACGAGACCCATGCGCTTTCGGGTGGCCAAAAGCAACGCGTGGCGCTTGCCGGCGTGCTTGCAATGGAACCACGCGTGCTCATTTTGGATGAGGCGTCCTCGATGCTCGATCCGCGCGGACGCAAGGGCCTTATGAAGGCCTGTCATGCGCTCCACGATCGCGGCATGACTATCGTGATGATTACGCACTTTATGGAAGAGGCCGCCGAGGCCGATCGTGTCGCGGTGTTTCGGGCGGGGCGCGTTGCCATGCTCGGTACGCCCGAGGAAATCTTGACGCGGGCGGACGAACTTGCGCAGCTCAACTTGGATATGCCGGCGTCGTGCTGTCTAGGTAGGGCACTTCGTGCGAAGGGCGTGTCCGTTTGCGCGCAGGTGCGTGAGGCGGATATGGTCGCCGAGATTGCGCAGGCTTATGCCGAGCGGAGTGGGGCAGGCACCGCGGGGCAGTCTTCCGCATCCCAGTTGGAAATCGCTGACGGCACTGTTCCGGTAGACAACGAGGGCAACGCGTCGGAGCCCGTCATAGAGCTATCCCATGTTTCGTACAGTTATTCGCTCAGTCCGCGCGAGCGCCGCCGCTGGCATAAGCGCTCGGCCACTGCGGGCAAATCGAGCAAACAGGCTCTCTGGGGAAACGACCCCAGCAGTCCGTGGGCACTGCGCGATGTATCGCTGACGGTGCGTCGCGGCGAGTTCCTGGGCTTGGCAGGTCATACTGGTTCGGGTAAGTCGACGCTGGTCCAGCATCTCAACGGTTTGATTCGCCCCCAGGAGGGATCCGTTCGCGCGCTGGGGCTCGATCTGTCAAACAAGAAAGACGCCGCCGCGGTTAAGGCCAAGGTCGGCGTGGTGTTTCAATATCCTGAGCGTCAGCTGTTTGCCGAAACCGTGGCGCAGGACGTGGCGTTTGGTCCGCACAACCTTGGCTTGCCGCAAGATGAAGTCGACCGTCGTGTCGAGTCATCGCTCTCGCGCGTGGGCCTCGACCTTTCCACGGTCGGCGACAAGAGTCCCTTTGAGCTTTCGGGCGGTCAGCAACGGCGTGTGGCATTCGCCGGCGTGCTCGCCATGGAGCCCGAAGTCCTGGTGCTCGATGAACCCATGGCGGGGCTCGATCCGGCTGCGCGCAGGGATTTCCTAGGGCTCATCGGTCGACTCCATCGCGAGGGCCTGACCGTTGTCATGGTTTCGCACAGCATGGATGACCTGGCCAATTGCTGCGACCGTATCGTCGTAATGAACGAAGGTGCGGTGTTTGCCGAGGGAACCCCCGCGCAGGTGTTTGCGCATGCCGATGAGCTCAAGTCGATCGGCTTGGGCGTTCCCGCCGCCCAGCGTATGGCGCTGGCGCTTACGGAGGCGGGCGTGCCGCTGCGTCGCGGCGGGCTCTATACGGTTGAGTCGCTGGCAGACGAGTTGGTGGACCTGCTAATCGGTCGCTCGGGCGGTTCTTCTAACGTCTCGGACATTGCTAAATCCAAGACGGTCGCGCGAGAGGAGGGCTGCTGATGGAGGCGTTTTCGTTTGGCAGCTACTATCCCGGCGATAGTGCAATCCACCGCCTGGACCCGCGAACCAAGTTGCTCTTGGGCTTTGTGTTTCTGATCACGACGCTCACGGTCAGTGGCTTCCGCGGACTGGCCCCGGTCGCAATTTTCGTTGTGCTGACCTATGCCGTGTCTCGGGTGCCGGTTCGTCGCGTTCTGTCATCGATGGCGCCGCTGCTGGCGATCGTCGCGGTGGTCGCGGTGCTCAACCTGTTTTCCGACCAGAGCGGGCGCATTCTGTGGCAGCTCGGCTTTTTGCAGATAAGCGAGGGCTCGCTGCATTCCGCCGCCTTTATGGCGTGCCGCCTGACCTTGATGATGGCCGGTATGAGCGCTATCACGCTCACCACACCGACGCTCGACCTCACCGCGGGTTTTGAGCGCCTGCTCGCGCCGTTTGCACGTGTGGGACTTCCTGCGCACGAGCTCGGCATGATCATGGGTATCGCGCTGCGCTTTATGCCGCAGTTTGCCACCGAGATGAAGCAGACGGCCGATGCGCAGGCGAGCCGCGGTGCGCGCGTGACGGGAGGCCCGCTCGGCGGCGTGCGTATGCTCGGCAGTGTGGCGATTCCGCTGTTCACGGGCGTGTTCCGTCATGCCGAAACGCTGTCTGCCGCCATGGATGCCCGTTGCTATCATGGCGAGCAGGGCCGCACACGTCTGCATGCGCTTGCATTTGGCCGCGGCGACGCGTTGGCGGCGGTGGTGACGGCGTTGCTGCTCATCTGCGTCATTGTCATCAATCTTCAACTTGTTTAGGCGCGATTCGAGCGCAGGAAAGGGGTCCCTATGACCGACAACGACCGCACGGCGCAGCTCGAGCGCGCCTGTTCGTATCTTAGGCGTATTCCGGCGTGGTATCTCGCCACGATCGACGTGACGGACGGACATCAGCCGCGCGTGAGGCCGTTCTCGTTTGCCATGGTTGATGATGGCAAGCTGTGGTTTTGCACCTCGCGTGATAAGGATGTGTGGGCCGAGCTCAGCGCGAACCCCAAGTTTGAGGTTTCGGGTTGGAAACCGGGGGAGTGTTGGATTGTGCTGACCGGCGAGGCCGCGCTCGAGGACGACGCGGTCGTGAGTGACCGGGTGCGCCAGGCGGGCTTTAAGCACATGGTGGGCATTGGCGAGCAACACGATAGTGCCAACGACGGCCGCCTTGCGTTTTTCTCGGTGCGCAATATCGCCGCCCGCTTCTGTGATATCGACGGCAGCGAGGAGCGCCTGGAGCTTTAACCATAGGGTAGCTAAAACAGCCCCGACCCAAAAAGACTAGTGACAGGGGGACACATGGACGGATTGAATACGGTGTTGGAGTATCTGACGTCGGTACCGGCATGGTATTTGGCGACGAGCGTTGACGGACAGCCGCATGTGCGTCCGTTTTCGTTTGCGCAGATCCAGGACGGCAAGCTGTGGTTTGTAACGGCGCGCACCAAAGACGTGTGGCAAGAGCTGCTGCAAAATCAACGCTTTGAGGCCACGAGTTGGTGGCCGGGCCATGGCTGGCTCATCTTGCGCGGGCGTGCGGGTCTGGATGACCAAGCCGCTTCCGATATGCGCGAGGCAGGCTGGAAGCACCTGGAGCGCCTAGGCGAGCACTACGAGGGCGCAGACGATTCCACGCTTGTCTTCTTTAGCGTGGAGGAACCCGAGGCCTTTATCTACAACCATGACGAATGGGTGCCGGTCGAGCTCTAAACGAGTCTCTCAGCAAGCTTCGACAATTCAAATTCTCGCATGTAGCGGGCCCCACATTGCAACGTCACCGTAAGGTGCGCTGAGCAATATGGGGCCCGTATTCATTTGTCAATTCCTTCGAGTGAATGTGTCGGGACTGTTTCAATGCATGAATATGTAAAAGATTTGCGTATATATGCATCTTTTGGTGCTAAAGTTTCAACCCACTTCATAACGACGGCTGCGAGATACGTATTGGTGCATAACTGCAGACAAGGAGTCCGATATGTCTTTAAAGGTTGGAATCGTCGGTGCGGCTGGATATGCCGGCGCCGAGCTCATTCGCCTCGTCCTCGGTCATCCCGAGTTTGAACTTGCTGCCATTACGTCCAACGCCGATGCCGGCCAGCCGTTGTCTGCGGTGTACCCGAGCTTCGCCGGCGTAAGCGATCTTGCCTTCACGACGCATGATGCCCCCGAGCTCAAGAACTGCGACGCGGTCTTTTTGGCCGTGCCGCACACGGCTGCCATGGCACAGGTGCCCGCCCTGCTTGCCGCGGGAGTCTCCTGCATTGACCTCTCGGCGGACTATCGCCTGAGCGATCCGGCCACCTTTGAGGCCTGGTATGCCGCCGAGCACACGAGCCCCGAGCTACTCAAGAGCCGCGCCTTTGGTCTGCCCGAGCTGTTCTGCCAGGATTTGGAGACCGCTGCATCCGACCACGCCGACGGCAAGCCTGTACTGGTCGCCTGCGCCGGTTGCTATCCCACCGCAACGAGCCTTGCCGCCGCGCCTGCCGTGCGCGCCGGCTGGGTTGCCCAGAGTGGCCCCGTGATCGTTGACGCTATCAGCGGCGTGACGGGTGCCGGTAAGTCCTGCAACGCCCGTACGCATTTTTGCAGCGCGGACGAAAACCTGGAGGCCTATGGCGTGGGCAAGCATCGTCACACGCCCGAAATCGAGCAGATCTTGGGCCTAACCGATCGTGTCGTCTTTACCCCGCACCTGGCACCGCTCAAGCGCGGTCTGCTCTCTACGGTGACGATGCCGCTTGCGCCGCAGGCTATCGATACCTTGACCCTTGAGGACGTTGTCGACCATTACAAGCAGTTCTACGCCGGTCGCACCTTCGTGCGCGTACTCGATGCCGGCCAGCAGCCCAAGACGGCTTCGGTCGTCGGCACCAACGCCGCCCAGATCGGCCTCGCGCTCAACAAACGCGCGGGCGTTCTGGTGGCTACGGGCGCCATCGACAATCTGTGCAAGGGCGCAGCAGGCCAGGCGGTCCAGTGCGCCAACATCGTCTTTGGTTTTGATGAGCGACGAGGCTTGCCCGCAGTGGCGTGCCCGGTGTAGCACATTCGATTGTTGACGATTTGGTAGTCGGGCATCGAGTGGGGCGCCACTCTTAAGCTGGTCTCATGATTGTGGCTGGCATGGCGCACCAACCGATGCCCATTTTTTGTTTGACATAAGGAGTCATAAAGACGATGAATACAGAGCAGTTCGATATCAAGATCCGTGCCGTAGAGGGCGGCGTAACGGCGGCAGCCGGCTTTAAGGCGGCGGGCATCCATGCCGGATTCCGCAAGAATCCCGAGCGCCTGGATTACGCGCTCGTCGTGCCCGATAAACCCTGTCCCGGGGCCGGCGTGTTTACGACTAACCGCTTTTGTGCGGCGCCCGTGCAGGTGAGCCGTGCCAACCTGGGCGGCGCCGACAAGGGCTATGGCATCATCGCCGGTGTTTCTATCAACTCTGGCAACGCCAACGCCGCCACGGGTGAAACCGGTCTTGCCTGCGCGCGCGAGACCTGCAACATCGCCTCGCAGGTCATCGGCTGCGAGCCCCAGCAGATTCTGGTCGCCTCCACGGGCGTAATTGGTCAGATTCTGCCGATCGACACGTTTGAGACCGCCGTTCCTGCCGCCTACGAGGCACTCTCCGCCCACGGCGGCGCCGATGCCGCTCGCGCTATCATGACGACCGACACGCATTCCAAGGAGTATGCCGTGTGTTACCGCAGCGAGGCCGCGGGGCACGCAGGTAATGCCTATACGGTGGGCGGTATGTGCAAAGGCTCGGGTATGATCATGCCCAACATGGCCACCATGATCGCAGTCATCACTACCGATGCCCCCGTCGAGCCGGCGGCGCTTCACGCCCTGTTACTCTCCACCGTCAAGCAGACCTTCAACAAGGTAACGGTCGACTCCGATACTTCGACCAACGACACCTGCATCATGCTCGCTTCCGGCGCTGCCGCAAATGCCGAGCCTATTGTCGAGGGCTCCGATGCCTTTGACGAGTTGGCCTTTGCCGTGCATGAGGTGTGCGAGAGCCTGGCGCGCAACATCGCCGCAGATGGCGAGGGCGCATCCAAGCTCGTGACGGTTAATGTCACCGGCGCCGCGAACGACGAGGAGGCCGATATCGCCGCCCGTGCTGTTGCCAACTCGCCGCTCGTCAAGACCTGCATCGCCGGCCACGACTGCAACTGGGGCCGCGTTGCCATGGCGCTCGGCAAGTGCGGCGTGCAGTTTAACCAAGAAGATGTGTCCATCGACATGATGGGTATGCCCGTCTGTCGCGATGGCCTGACGGTCCCCTTCGATGAGGACGAAGCCCTGCGACGTTTTGAGGCGCCCGAGATTGTGATCTCGGCAGACCTGGGCGCAGGGGACGCGGCGACCACCGTGTGGACTTGCGACCTCACGCACGAGTACATCTCCATTAACGGCGACTACCGTTCCTAGACTCCCGATGTGCCGCGCGTCCCGCTGCAATCGCGGGCAACGAGGGACGGCGCAATAGCTACACGAAAGACGAGGCAGACTATGAAGTTCGCACGCGATTGTCGCTCGAGCGAATCCAATGAAGTTACCGCGCAGCTGCTGTTCGAGGCGCTGCCGTGGATTAAGAACCTGACCGGTAAGACGGTCGTTATCAAGTACGGCGGTGCCGCCATGGTCGACGAGCAGTTGCGTCGTGACGTGATGAGCGACATCGTCCTGCTCAAGATTATCGGCATGCGCCCTGTTATCGTGCACGGTGGCGGAAAGGCCATCAACGAGGCGCTCAGCCACTACGACATCCCCGTCGAGTTTAAGAACGGCCAGCGCGTGACTACTCCTGCCACCATGGACATCGTTCGCGAGGTACTGGGTGGCAAGGTCAATCAGGAGCTGGTCGCGGCACTCAACCACCACGGCAACCTTGCCGTGG
Source organism: Collinsella sp. (assembly GCA_048342875.1). Taxonomy (GTDB): domain Bacteria; phylum Actinomycetota; class Coriobacteriia; order Coriobacteriales; family Coriobacteriaceae; genus Collinsella. The sequence continues at coordinate 8,577 of DBGDEA010000011.1, forward strand.
GCGTGTCCGGCAGCGACGCCGGTACCCTTATCGCCGAGCCACTCGACCCAGAGCTCGGCCGCGTAGGCAAGGTCACGCACGTCAACACCGACTATATCGAGCGTTTGCTCGATAGCGAGTACATTCCCGTTATCGCCACGGTCGCGGCGGGGGAGGACGGTGGCTTCTTCAACATCAACGCCGATACCGCCGCCGGTGCCGTTGCGGCGGCGCTTCACGCGCACAAAGCGATTTTTTTGACCGATGTCGACGGCCTGTACAAGGACTTTAGCAATAAGGATTCGCTCATCTCCAACCTGACGCTCGACGAGGTCAATGAGATGCTCTACGGCGGCGAGGTCGACAAGGGCATGATCCCCAAGCTTCGCGCCGCCGTCGATGCGCTTACCGCTGGCGTGTTCCGAGCCCACATCATCAACGGCACGACGCCGCACTCGCTGCTGCTGGAGCTGCTGACCGATGCTGGCGTCGGTACCGTGATCCACTCCACCGAGACGGCTTACGAGTTCGATACGCATCCGCACCCGCTTTCGACGTTTGCGGCGCGCCTGACCGAGAACCTCGACGAGGTCGAGAAGCTTCAAACGGTCTAGTCGGTTTTAAATCGCCACGCCATTACGCTTACAGTTTGCGCTTCCTGGCGCTTAACGAAAGGTATCCCATGTCACTTGCAGCTCAACAATCACTCGAATCCCATTATGTTATGCACACCTTTGGTCGCTCTCCGGTCGAATTTGTCGAGGGTCACGGTATGAAGCTCATCGGTGACGATGGCCGTGAGTATCTCGATTTTCTTGCAGGTATTGGCGTATGCAGCCTAGGCCACGGCAATGCGGCAGTGCTGTCGGCGCTCGAGACGCAGACCAAAAAGCTCTTGCATGTCTCCAACTATTTCTACATCGAGCAGCGTGGCCAGGTCGCGGCGCTACTGTCCAAGCTCGCTAACGACGATGTGGATGGCGCGTGCGTGCTTGCCGACGCGATTGCCGCCGGCGACGAGACTACGGCGGCGGCGCTTGGCGTTCCGGCTGCGGGCGAGCAGGTGTGGGAGACGTTCTTTGCCAACTCCGGTGCCGAGGCCAACGAGGGCTCGATGAAGCTCGCGCGCCTGTACGCCAAGCGTGCCGGCAACGGTGGCAACACCATCGTGTGCATGCGCGGCGGTTTCCACGGTCGTACGCTCGAGACCATTGCGGCGACCATGCAGGATTGGCTGCAGGACAGTTTTCGTCCGCTGCCGGGCGGCTTTGTGGCCTGCACGCCCAACGATGTCGATGAACTGCGCGCAATCTTTAAGCAGCTCGGAAGCGAGATTTGCGCCGTGATGCTCGAGCCGATCCAGGGCGAGAGCGGCGTGCATCCCATGACCGAGGAGTTTATGGCGGCTGCGCGCGACTTGGCGCACGAGGTGGGCGCCGTTCTTATCGCCGACGAGGTCCAGTGTGGCATCTTCCGCTCCGGCAAGCCGTTTGCATTCCAGACCTATGGCGTGGAGCCTGACATCATGAGTCTTGCCAAGGGCATCGCCGACGGCGTCCCCATGGGCGCCGTGGTGGCAAAGAAGGAGATCGCCGACGTGTTTAAGCCCGGCGATCATGGTTCGACCTTCGGCGGTAGCTGCTTGGCCATCGCGGCATGTGCCGCGACACTCTCCGCGCTTGTGCGCGGCGATTATGCCGAGCATGCCGCCAAGGTTGGCGCCTATATGGAGGCAGAGCTCGCCAAGCTGCCGCACGTTACCGAGGTGCGTGGACGTGGCCTGATGCTCGGCTGCGATCTGGATGACGCTGCGGGCGATGCGCATGACATTGTTGCCCGGGCGCTGGAGGCCGGTGCCGTGATTAACGCGACCGGAGCTCATACACTGCGTTTCCTGCCGCCGCTTGTCTGCGAGGAAGCCGACGTGGACAGCCTGATCGAGATTTTGTCGGACGTTTTGGCCTAACACAACGCAATAGCTCAATTTGGACCGGGTTCCGGACTGCGGACGTGCCCTATGCGGCACGATTCAGCGGTCTGGACCCCGTTTTGTCTTAGATTTGCTAAGGCGGGGGAGACCTGCTGGTCAAAAAACATCAAATATGAGTACTGTTACCGATTTGGTAGCAGCAATTTTGGACTAATAAGGCTAGATAGCAAGACGAAATGGCGATGAATACACGATTTTAATCCAACTGTTAGTCCTTATAATGGACACATGTTGCGTAACTTAGGCAAATACTATCTTATTATATGTTGCAAACAAAGTAGCAGTACTCATTTTTGCCATTTTTTGGCCACGGCCTTTGTGGCAGACGTGCTGGCGGGTTCGAATCCCATGCGCTGGGCACAAAAAAGAAAGGCCCCATCGCTGGGAGCCTTTTCAATCAAGTGGTGGGCGATGAGGGATTCGAACCCCCAGCCTTGTGCGTGTAAAGCACCTGCGCTAACCGTTGCGCCAATCGCCCGCAGGGATTGAGTATAGCGGAAACCCCGTGCTGTTCACCGCTAATCCATAACGAAACTTACGCGGCGACTTCGGCGCCCTTGTCCTCGTCGATAAAGAAGCGCTTGTACCAGATGAGGAACGTCAGCGTGGTATAGATCTTGCGCTGGTTGAGCGCGCGACCCTCAAAGTGATCGTCAAGCAGTTTCATGAGCGCATCGGTGTCAAAGAAATCAGCAGCCCACGGTGCGGTGAAGTATTCCTTTACGTAGTCGTAGTACTTTTGCTCGCGAAGCCAGAACTTGACCGGTACGGGGAAGCCCACCTTCTTGCGCGTTGCCCACTCGTCGGGCAGCGTGCGGTTGGCGGCGTGACGCAGGACGAGCTTGCAGCCTTCTTCGTTAACACGGTAGTTGGCGGGAATGTGCTCGGCAAACTCCATGACCTTCTTGTCCAGGAACGGGACGCGAAGCTCCAGAGAATGCGCCATGCACATCTTGTCTGCCTTGAGCAGGATGTCGTCCGGCAGCCACATGTTCATATCCAGATACTGTTTCTTGGAAAGCTCGCAGCAGCTGGGAACCTGCTTGTAGTACTCGGCGCACATCTCGGCGGCGTTCTTGCCGGTGTCATAAGCGGGCTTGAGCACCTCGTCGACCTCGGAGGGATCGAACACCTTTGCCTGACCCACATACCAACGCTCGGGAACCTCGGCGCATTTCGTCAGGAAGTTGTGGCCCTTAAAGTAGGGGAGATGCTGAACGAGCGAGCCCAGGGCGCGACGTACGCCGAGCGGCACGCGCTTCTTAAAGGAGCGCATCTCGGGGGTGTCCTCGTACCACTCATAGCCGGCAAACAGCTCGTCGGCACCCTCGCCCGAAAGGACGACGGTGACCTCCTCGGAAGCCATCTGCGCCAGATAGTACAACGGCACGCTGGACAGGTTCGATTGCGGTTCGTCCATGTGATACTGGATATCGGGCAGCGCATCGAAGAACTCGTCGGCGGTAATCATCTTGCGCACATTCTTGATGCCCAGCTTGTCGGAAAGCTCGGCAGCGTAGTTGGTCTCGTTGAAGTTCTTGTAATCGAAGCCGACAGAATACGTGGTGTCGGGCATGAGACAGGCGGCGATGTAGCTGGAGTCCACGCCGCCAGAAAGGAACGAGCCCACCTTAACATCGGCGATTCGGTGTGCAGCGACGCTTTCGTGCACAACCTTGTCGCACTCGTCCACGTACTCCTCGAAGGTCTTGGAGTTGTCGTCGGTGAAGTCACAGCTCCAGTAACGCTTGATGTCCATGGTGTTGGTCGTCAGGTCATACGTAAAGCAATGCGCCGGGGCAAGCTTGAACACGCCCTTAAAGAAGGTCTCCTCCGTGGCGGGGAATTGCAGCGTCAAGTAGGGGCGTAGCGCGTCGTGGTTGACAGCCTTCTCAAACTTGGGATGGTCCAGGAAGCTCTTGATCTCGGAGCCAAACAGCAGTGAGCCATCGGATGCCTGGTAGTAATAAAACGGCTTGATACCAAAGATGTCGCGAGCGCCGAAGAGTTTGTTCTTGTTCTGGTCGTGAATCACGAACGCGTACATGCCGCGTAGGCGGTTGACCAGGTCCTCGCCCCACTCCTCGTAACCGTGTACCAGGACCTCGGTATCGGCGTTGCAGTGGAAGGCGTAGCCGGCTGCCTCCAGCTCGGCGCGAAGCTCCTGGAAGTTGTAGATCTCTCCGTTGAAGACAATCGTGACCTTGCCGTCGTCGCTCGACATGGGCTGAGCTCCAGCTTCGGAAAGATCGAGAATCGAAAGACGACGGAAGCCAAGGGCAACGTTGTCGACGATATGCTGGCCGCCCATATCGGGACCACGGTGGATGATGCGATTCATCATGGCCGTGAGAACCAGCTCACTCTGTTCATCTGTACCGGTAAAACCGACAAAACCGCACATGCAAGATCCTTTCTGCTGACGGCTCAGGTGTACTGCCGCAAGGATCGCGGCAGCTGATGTCAAATAATCTTTACTATCATGCCAATCTTTTGTTTCGTGATAGGGCATAAGCGCCGAGCGAACCGAAAAAACCACGGCGTGACTCGTCCGGGATTCCGGTAGCGGTTCCAAGATTTAGCAATCTGTGCCCGATACAAGATTGGGCGGCATATTACGATGGCTGCTAGTATTGAAAGGGTTTTGTTGAATCGGTTTGGTCTCGAGGCAATTGAGGCTGGGCTTAGCGAGAGAGGTCTTTGTATGTCGAGTCCGACACAAGAGAAGCTAACTCTGATGCGCTATATAGAGTTGCTCGAGGAAGATGACCTTGTTGTTTCCAGACCGAGCGCTTCGTGCGACCAGCGCATTGAGTTTGCAACTGATGACTCGCGCCAGGTGCGTCCGGGCACGTTGTTTGTCTGCAAGGGCCGTACGTTTAAGCGCGAGTACCTGCTTTCGGCAATCTCCGATGGCGCCGTGGCCTACGTTTCCGAGGTCGATTACGATGTTGATCTTCCCGCGGTGATTGTGAGTGATATTCGTCGCACGCTCGCCGTGGTGGCAGATGCCTTTTATGGGCACCCGTCGGGTAAGGTGAAGGTCTGCGCCTTTACAGGCACCAAGGGCAAGTCGACCTGTAGCTTTTATCTGCGCGGCATTCTCGCCAACGAGGCCAAGATTACGGGCTGTCATCGACCCGCTCTTAATACGGGCATTGAGTTCGACGACGGCATCGAGACGGGCCCTTCCAAACTGACGACCCCCGAATCCTTCATGCTGCAGTCTCGCATCGCGCATGCTGCGGAGGCGGGTGCCCCGTGGCTGGTTATGGAGGCATCGAGCCAGGGCCTCAAATACGAGCGCACGGGCAAGATCGCCTTTGAAGTCGGCGCCTTTACCAATATCGGCGAGGATCACATTTCGCCGATTGAGCATCCGACGCTCGAGGATTACTTTGCCAGCAAGCTCAAAATTTTCTCGCAGAGCCGTTTTGCCGTGGTCAATCTCGATATGGATAAAGTCGATCGTGTGCTCGAGGCGGCATCTCGTTGCGAACGTACGGTGACGTTCTCCCTGACCGACGAGCGTGCCGACGTGCTTGCGCTGGCGATTCGCAATGGTGACTGCGGCGTGGTGGCAACGGTGCGCACGCCCCGCTTTACGCGCGACATGGTGATTCCCACGCCGGTTAAATTCAATGTGTCCAACGCGCTTGCCGCTATTGCCTGCGCCGAGGCCCTGGGCATTTCCGAAGAGGGTATCGTCCATGGCTTTGAGGGCGTCTTCGTTCCCGGCCGTATGGAGCTCTATCCGTCCGTATCGGGCAAAATCTTGGGCGTCGTCGATTTTGCACATAACGGCATGAGCCTCGAGACACTTCTGCGCGACTTGCGCGAGAACTATCCCGAGCGCGAGCTGGCGGTTGTATTTGGCGCTACGGGCGGTAAGGGTGTCGATCGACGCACCACGATGGGCATCGCCGCTGGCAAGTATGCCGACCGAATCGTGATTACCGAGGATGACCCCGGCCCCGAGGATGTCGAGGATATTTGCGCCGAGATCGCGCGCAACGTTCAAGCGCAGGGAAATGATAACTGGCAAATCGTGACTGATCGCGTTGCCGCTATCGAGACTGCCGTGCGCGAGACCGTCCGTCCTGCCGTGGTCATCGTGACCGGTAAGGGCGAGGAAGAGTGTATGCTGCGCAAGAACGGACCCGAGCCTTGTGAGCGCGACGGTTCGATTCTCAAGCGCACCCTTGCGGCGTACGATGCCTAAGACCAGAAGCCCCTTCTACGTAAATGGAGTGACCATGTCCCACAATACCCTGCCGACCGTCGCTGAGCTTTCGGGCGAGATGCGCGAGCGTCTTGCCAAGGTTAAGTACGTCTTTACCGACCTGGACGCCACGATGCTCGCACCCGGCTCGTGCGTGCTGCGCGATAACGACGGCAATCCCTCGACCAAGCTCGTCGAGGCGGTTGTCGCGCTCGCTCGTGCCGGCATCCAGGTGGTCCCCACCTCGGGTCGCAATCGCACCATGATCCACGAAGACGCCCGCGTGCTCGGCCTCAACTCCTACATCGGCGAGATGGGCGGCCTGGTTATGTACGACCTCAAGGCCAACGATTGGGAGTACCTGACGGGCGACATGCCCTACGACCCCGCCTGCGGTCTCACGCCGCACCAGGTGATTGAGCAGACCGGCGTGTGCGAGAAGATCCTTGCCCGCTGGCCGCGTAAAATCGAGTACCACAACGACATGTCGACCGGCTACAAGTACCGTGAGGTCACCGTCGGCATGCGCGGCGATGTGCCCGACGATGAGGTTCAGGCCATTCTTGACGAGGCCGGCTGCGGCCTGGTCTGGGCCTGCAACGGCCATCTGACGCATCTGTCCAAGCCGACGACGCTCGAGCTCGAACGCGTCGAGGATGGCCGCGCGTTTAACATCAATCCCGCCGGCCTCAACAAGGGCGTTGCCATCGCACGTTTCTGCGAGCACCTGGGTATCGAGCGCGAGGAGACGCTGGCGCTCGGCGATTCCGAGTCCGACTTCTACATGGCTGACCACGTGGGCACGTTCTGCCTGGTCGAGAACGGTTTGACCAGCGCCGGCGCGCCCGAGTTCCTGGATACCTGCGATAACGCCTACGTCACGCGCGGCAAGATTGTCGACGGCTGGGCGGCAACGGCAGAGCTGCTCGTCGCGGCTCGTTCGTAGCGCGGCCCTATAGTTCTGAGCCATATCTTTTCGAGAGAGAATCTGGTGAGGTAATGTCCGATATCGAGAATCTGGCTGGCGACACACGTCCCATTGGCGTGTTCGATTCTGGTCTGGGCGGTCTGACGGTTGCACGCGCCATCGCAACGGCGTTGCCGCACGAGTCCGTCTACTACTTTGGCGACACCAAGCGCTGCCCCTACGGCACCCGCACCGAGGACGAGGTGCGCTCGTTTGCACTGCAGGCGGGCCGTTGGCTGTCGAAGCACGACGTCAAGATCATGGTCATCGCCTGCAATACAGCGACCGCTGCGGCCTTGCGTTTGGCCCAGCAGGTGCTCGACGTCCCCGTCATCGGCGTGATCGCACCGGGCGCACGCGCGGCAATCAACAGCACCCGCACGCGCCGGGTGGGCGTGCTCGCCACCAACCTCACCATTCGCTCAGGCGCTTACACGCGTGCCATTCAGGACCTGGATGCCGGCGTCGACGTATACGGCTGCCCTGCCTCGAGCTTTGTCGAGGTCGTTGAGCACGAGCTCGCCTCGGGCGCACATCTGCAAGAGCAGTGGCTCGAGAACGAGGACATCTTTGATACGCCTGCCGTACGCGCGCTGGTCGGCGCCACGGTTGAGCCGCTGCGCGACCACGGCATCGATACCGTGGTACTCGGCTGCACGCATTTTCCGCTGCTCGTGGGGCCTATTCGCCATGCGCTGGGTCCCGGAGTGCGCGTGGTGAGCTCCGCCGAGGAGACCACGCGCGAGCTGACCGATATTCTCACGCGCCGCGAGCAGCTGGCGGGCGACGCAGCCGAGCCGCAGCATCGTTTTGCGACGACGGCCGATAACATTGCCGAGTTTGCGGTGGCGGGCAGTTTTATCTTTGGCCAGCCGCTCAAGAGCATTGAGCATACCGATATCGATGAACTGAAATAGATATAAGGTCACCGACCAAAGGCTTACTTTCACCTTTTGCCGAAAGGATATTAATATGGAGTACATGCAGGTCAATCGCGCCAGCGGCCGCGCCGCCGATGAGCTGCGCCCCATCAAGCTTACTCGCGGCGTCATGAAACACGCCCACGGTTCGTGCCTGGCCGAGTTTGGCGATACGCACGTGCTGTGCGCTGCCACTATCGAGGAGGGCGTGCCGGGCTGGCGCAAGGGCGCCAAGGCCGGTTGGGTAACGGCGGAGTATGCCATGCTGCCGGCATCGACCGGCAAGCGCTGCAAGCGCGAGCACGCCAACCGCAAGGGTCGCTCCATGGAGATTGAGCGTCTGATCGGCCGTAGCCTGCGTACCGTCGTCAACATGAAGGCGCTCGGCGAGTACACCGTCACCGTCGACTGCGACGTGATTCAGGCAGATGGCGGCACGCGAACGGCGAGCATTACCGGCGCCTGGGTGGCGCTGCACGACGCCCTTGCCATGTGGGTCGAGGCGGGTAAGCTCGAGCGCATCCCGCTCACGGGCCAGGTCGCCGCGATTTCCATGGGCGTTGTCGACGGCAACACCCTGCTCGACCTGGATTATTCCGAGGACAGTCACGCCGAGGTCGACATGAACCTTGTCGCCACCGATACCGGTGAGATGATCGAGCTCCAGGGCACTGGCGAGCAGGCGCCCTTCGACCGCAAGCGCCTCAATGCCCTGCTCGATTTGGGCGACAAGGGCATTGCCGAGCTCATCGAGCTCCAGCGCCAAGCCCTCGCCTAACCTACCAAAAAGGGATGTTAATTATGACAGGTTTTATCTGCGGAAACGCCGATAGATAAGGTTGATGCCACATGAAAGGGGAGACGCCGAAGGGCCAGTCCCTTTTACGTGACTTTGCTATACGGACAGGGAGACCACTCATGGCACTTGAGAAGATCGACATCGACACCCTCGACCCGGCGGCGACCATCGTCGTGGCAACGGGCAACGCCCATAAGCTCACCGAGATCGAGGCCATTTTGGGCAAGGTTATGCCCGAGGTTCGCTTTGTGGCGCTCGGCCAGCTGGGCGACTTTGAGGACCCCGAGGAAAACGGCACGACGTTTTTGGAGAACGCCATCATCAAGGCGCAGGCTGCCGTCGAAGAGACGGGGCTCATGGCCATTGCCGACGATTCGGGCCTGGTCGTCGACGCGCTGGACGGTGAACCCGGTGTGTATAGCGCGCGCTATGCGGGCGTTCACGGCGACGATGCCGCCAACAATGCCAAGCTGCTCGTTAACCTGGAAGGCGTGGCCGACGAGGACCGCACTGCGCGCTTTATGAGCGTCGTTGCGCTCATCGACACGGACGGTTTGGTCACCTATGGTGAGGGCGCCTGCGAGGGCGTTATCGCACACGAGGGCCGCGGCGATCACGGCTTTGGCTACGACCCGCTGTTCCTGCCGGTCGACACGCCGGGCAAGACCATGGCCGAGCTGACGGCGGACGAGAAGAACGCCATCAGCCATCGATTCTATGCGCTCGAGCACCTATCCGCCAAACTGACGGGCGAGGAGTAGGCCGTGCGTGCGGTGGTGCAGCGCGTGCTTAACGCCGGCGTGACGGTCGACGGCGAGTGCGTGGGCAAAATTGGGCGCGGCTATCTGGTGCTGCTGGGCGTGGGCCACGGCGACACGCGGGTCGAGGCCGATAAGCTGTGGAGCAAGCTCCGGGGCTTGCGCATTAACGAGGACGAGAACGGCAAGACCAACCTGGCACTTTCCGATGTCGACGGCGAGGTTCTCGTGGTGTCGCAGTTCACGCTGTTCGCCGATTGCCGTCACGGCCGCCGTCCATCGTTTACGGATGCCGGCGCCCCCGATGTCGCCAACGAGCTCTACGAGTACTTCCTGACGCTTGTGCGCCAAGATGTCGAACACGTGGCGCACGGCATCTTTGGCGCCGATATGAAGGTCGACCTGGTCAACGACGGTCCATTCACCATCGTCCTGGATACCGATACTCTGTAAGTAGCTAATTAGCTACTTGCGTATGGCCACAACAGGGTGCTATAGTATTAGAGTTTTGTCTATCTTAGGGGTATTATCCCCTTTTTGAATTGCACCTTCTGGAGGCCCTGTTCATGGAAGAGATGGAAGTCAATCACGTCGACGACATCCACGAGAAGCTGACCGATATGGTGGGCGATCGCGTTAAGGTGAAGGCCAACATGGGCCGTACCCGCGTCGTCGAACGCATGGGCACCATCAAGAGCGTCCATCCGGCAGTCTTTATCGTCGAGGTCGACGAGCGCCGTGGCCGCAAGTCGCGTCAGTCCTACCAGTATATTGATGTTCTCACCGGCCAGGTCGAGCTGTTTGACCCCGAGAGCGGCGAGCACATTTTTACCCCGCTCGGCAATCAGCTCGAGGAGCACTAGCGGTGACCGATTGGTCCCTGACCCTTTCCGCGCCGGCAAAGATCAACCTCTATCTGGGGGTTCATACCGAGCGTGACGACCGCGGCTACCATAAGGTCGATTCCCTGATGGCAGCCGTCGGTCTTGTCGATACCGTGACGGTTACGCCGGCACAGGCGCTGACCGTCCAGACGATTCCGGCATCCGACTTTCCCATGCAAAAGAATACGGCGTATCGTGCGGCCGCTGCTATGGCCGAGCATTACGGTCGCGAAGCCAATGTCTGCATCACGATTAAGAAGCGCATCCCGCTGTGTGCCGGCCTGGGCGGTCCTTCGACGGATGCCGCGGCGGTCATTGTCGCCTTGGCAGAGAGTTGGGGTATCGACCGTGCCAACCCCGCGCTGGACAACATTGCGCGCGGCATTGGCGCCGACGTTCCCTTCTTTTTGCATGCCAGCCCTGCATTTTACGTGGGTGGGGGAGACGTGCTGGCAACCGAGTACCCCGCACTACCCGCGACACCCGTCGTGCTGGTCAAGCCGCGCGAGGCAAGCGTTTCAACAATTGAAGCCTATCGACGTTTTGACGAGACCCCAGCGCCTGCGGACAAGCCCGGAGCGATCGCATCTGCCCTTCGCTCGGGAGACGCAGAGGCGGCCTACGCGCTCGTCCACAACAACCTGGGTGTCATTTCCGCGCAGATGGAGCCGCGGATTCAAACGGTGCTCGACTGGCTCCGTTCACAGGACGGTACCATTACCGCAAACGTGTGCGGTTCGGGTGCCTGCTCGTTTGCCATTTGCGATACTGCCGCCACGGCAGTCAATCTTGCGGCAGTTGCTCAACAAAACGGCTGGTGGGCTTATGCAACGGAGCTCGTTTCCGACACGGTTCGCATTGAAGCGCCAAAGAAGTAAAAATTTCTCTGGCACACGACGGAAATCTTTGTTACTATAGTCGAGCTAACGGGTTGTGGCTCAGTTTGGTAGAGCACTGCGTTCGGGACGCAGGGGTCGCTGGTTCAAATCCAGTCAACCCGACCAGAGCATGAGGAGGGACCGCTTCTTGCGGTCCCTTTTTTTAGCTATTGTTGTGATACCGCGATACCCGCGGTATACTCATTCGAGCTTGTCTCGCTGTATTGTGGAGGTCTACATGTTTGGACTGAGGGCTCCTGAGCTCATCATTATTCTCGTCGTTGTCCTGATTATCTTTGGGCCCAAGAACCTGCCGAAGCTCGGCAAGTCCCTCGGCTCTACCGTCAAGAATATCCGCGAGGGTATGGAGGGCGACGATAAGGGCGAAACCAAGCAGGCCGAGGACGTTGTGGTCGAGGAGTCCAAGGAGGACAAGGAGATCGCAGAGCTCGAGGCCAAGCTCGCTGCTGCCAAGCAAAAGAAGGCAGAGGACAGCGACGCGGACGCAGAGTAGTCCCATCCCTTTGGGGTGAGCACCTGACCGGCTTGCCCGCAGGCTAGCCGGTCTTTTTCGTTTTTGTTGACAGTTGATCGTTACATCATAGTTGGGGAGATATCCGTATGGACGCAAGCCAGATCGTACTGACCGCTGAGGGCCGCCAGAAGCTCGTCGAGGAGCTCGCTTGGCGTGAGGGCGATTACGCCAAGGAGATCGTCGAGGACATCAAGGAAGCCCGCGCGTTCGGCGACCTTTCGGAGAACTCCGAGTACGATGCCGCCAAGGACAAGCAGGCCCAGAACGCCGCCCGTATCGCCGAGATCCAGGCTATTCTCGCCAACGCCCAGGTTGCTGCTACCACGGGTGATCTGACCGTCTCCATCGGTTCCACCGTTTCGTTGATTGATCCCAACGGTGAGGTCATGGAGGTCACGCTTGTCGGTACCACCGAGACCAACTCGCTCGAGCACAAGATCTCCAACGAGTCTCCGGTCGGCCACGCCATCATTGGTCATGGCGAGGGCGACTCCGTCGAGGTCGTTACGCCTTCCGGCAAGACCCGCATCTACACCATCGCCAAGATCGCACGCTAGACCACGGTCCCGCGTAAAGGTATGTTTTCGCTCCCTGGGACCGAATCCTGGGGAGCGTTTTAGTTTGAGGAGCTAACTATGGCAGAAAACCAGAACGCCGCCGATCAGGCATCGACGCTCAACGACGAGCGCGCCACCCGCCTGGCCAAGCGTGCCTCCCTGTTCGAGGCGGGCCAGAACCCGTATCCCGAGCACTCTGAGATTGAGGACTACGTCGTCGACATCGAGACTAAGTACGCCGAGCTCACCGATGGCGAGGACACCGAGGACGTCGTGAAGATCGGCGGCCGTGTGGTTGCCAAGCGCGGTCAGGGCAAGATTATGTTCATCGTCGTGCGCGACGCGACCGGTGAGATCCAGCTGTTCTGCCGCATCAACGATATGGACGAGGCCGCCTGGAACACGCTCAAGGCGCTCGACCTGGGCGATATCCTGGGCGTGACCGGCGTAGTCGTGCGCACCAAGCGTGGCCAGCTTTCCGTTGCCCCCAAGAGCGCGACGCTGCTGTCCAAGGCCGTTCGCCCGCTGCCCGAGAAGTTCCACGGTCTCTCCGACAAGGAGACCCGCTATCGCCAGCGCTATGTCGACCTGATCGCCAACGACGACGTTCGCGAGACCTTCCGTAAGCGTTCGCAGATTCTCTCCACGTTCCGCCGCTTTATGGAGTCCGATGGCTACATGGAGGTCGAGACCCCCATTCTGCAGACTATCCAGGGCGGCGCTACTGCCAAGCCGTTCATCACGCACTTCAACGCGCTCGACCAGGAGTGCTACCTGCGCATTGCTACCGAGCTGCACCTCAAGCGCTGCATCGTCGGTGGCTTTGAGCGCGTGTTCGAGATCGGCCGTATCTTCCGTAACGAGGGCATGGACCTTACTCACAACCCCGAGTTCACCACGATGGAGGCCTACCGCGCCTTCTCCGATCTCGAGGGCATGAAGGCGCTCGCTCAGGGCGTCATTAAGGCCGCTAACAAGGCTATCGGCAACCCCGAGGTTATTGAGTATCAGGGCCAGACCATCGACCTTTCTGGTGAGTGGGCCAGCCGTCCCATGACCGACATCGTCTCCGAAGTGCTCGGCAAGCAGGTCACCATCGACACGCCGGTTGAGGAGCTCGCTGCCGCCGCACGCGAGAAGGGCCTGGAGATCAAGCCCGAGTGGACCGCCGGCAAGATCATCGCCGAGATCTACGATGAGCTGGGCGAGGACACCATCGTCAACCCCACCTTCGTGTGCGATTACCCCATCGAGGTCAGCCCGCTTGCCAAGCGCTTTGAGGATGACCCGCGCCTGACCCATCGCTTTGAGCTGGTCATCGCCGGCCACGAGTACGCGAACGCGTTCTCCGAGCTCAACGACCCGGTCGACCAGGCCGAGCGCTTCGCTGCCCAGATGGCCGAGAAGGCCGGCGGCGACGACGAGGCCATGGAGTACGACGAGGATTACGTGCGCGCCCTCGAGTACGGTATGCCTCCCGCGGGCGGCATTGGCATCGGTATCGACCGCGTGGTCATGCTGCTCACCAACCAGGCTTCCATCCGCGACGTGCTGCTGTTCCCGCACATGAAGCCCGAGAAGGGTTTCCAGTCCGGTGCCGCTGCTGCCAAGGCTGCCGAGGCCGGCAACACCGCGAGCCCCTTCGTCAAGCCGCTCAAGCCCACGGTTGATTATTCCAAGATTGCCGTCGAGCCGCTGTTTGAGGAGTTCGTCGACTTTGATACCTTCTCCAAGAGCGACTTCCGCGCCGTGAAGGTCAAGGCATGCGAGGCCGTCAAGAAGTCCAAGAAGCTGCTGAACTTTACGCTCGATGACGGTACCGGCACCGACCGTACCATTCTCTCCGGCATCCATGAATACTATGAGCCCGAGGACCTGGTCGGCAAGACCCTGCTCGCCATCACCAACCTGCCTCCGCGCAAGATGATGGGTATCCCCAGCTGCGGCATGCTCATCAGCGCCATCCATGAGGAGGAGGGCGAGGAGCGCCTCAACCTGATTCAGCTCGACGCTTCCATCCCTGCCGGCGCAAAGATGTACTAACTAGTTACGCGGTTCTACGAACCGCGTAACGGCTCGACGCTGCGCGGGCCGCATTTGGACAATCTGACGTTCAACTTCAAGGGCGCGACCAGAAGGTCAGCGCCCTTTCGTTTCACGTCACCTTGTCACAAATGCGACCCGCTCGCTGGCGTTGCCAATACA